>DASPIU010000036.1:0-34276 GCA_035629025.1 Stenotrophomonas sp. | reverse complement strand
GTTTCCAGCGCCGCGAATCCCTCCGCCATCCAGTGCCGCATCCATCCGTCGCGCTGCGGCGCGGGAATCTGCCACTGGCGCTCCAGGTACTGCATCACCCGCAGGTTGTTGAGCGGATGCATGTCGCAGCCGATCACCTGCGCCAGCGCGCGCGCCCGTGCGCGTGCGCGTGCGCCGGGCTCGGCGGGCAGCAGCGGCGCGCCCTGCGGGAAGGCCTCGTCCAGGTACTCGATGATGGCCATCGACTGGGTCAGCACGGTTTCACCGTGCCGCAGCGTGGGCACCAGGTGCTGGGGATTGAGCGCGACGTAATCGGGCCCGTGCTGCTGGCCGCCGTCGCGGACCAGATGCACCGGGGTCAGGGTGTGCGCCAGGCCCTTGAGGTTGAGCGCGATGCGCACGCGATAGGCCGCGCTGGAGCGCCAATAGGTGAACAGCTCGAGGCTTGCGGTCATGGCGGTCAGTGCCTGGGGCGAAACGCGCCGATCACGGCGCGCGCAGCGCCTCGATGCGTTGTTCGATGGCCCCGAAGATGCTGGCGCCGTCGCGGTCGAACATCTCGATCCGCACCACGTCACCGAAGCTCATGAAGGGCGTGCTCGGCTGGCCGTCGCGCAGGGTCTCGACCACGCGCTGCTCGGCAAAGCACGAAGCGCCGCGCGAGGTATCCTGGTTGGCAATGGTGCCCGAGCCGACGATGGTGCCGGCACCCAGCGGCCGGGTGCGTGCGGCGTGCGCGACCAGCTGCGCGAAATCGAACTGCATGTCCTCGCCCGCTTCCGGGGCGCCGAACCACTGGCCATTGATATGCGTCACCAGCGGCAGGTGGACCTTGTTGTCGCGCCAGGCATCGCCCAGCTCGTCGGGGGTAACGAATACCGGCGACAGCGCCGAGCGCGGCTTGGACTGCAGGAAGCCGAAGCCCTTGGCGAGCTCGGCCGGGATCAGGTTGCGCAGCGAGACATCGTTGACCAGGCCGATCAGCTGGATGTGGTCGGCGGCGCGGGCGGGATCGGCGGCCATCGGCACGTCGTCGGTCACCACCACCAATTCGGCCTCCAGGTCGATGCCATGGTCCTCGCTGACCACCTTCACCGCATCGCGCGGACCGTAGAAGCCGGCGCTGGTGGCCTGGTACATCAGCGGGTCGGTGTAGAAGCTCTCCGGCACTTCGGCATTGCGGGCGCGGCGCACGCGCTCCACGTGCGGCAGGTAGGCGCTGCCGTCGACGAACTCGTAGGCGCGCGGCAGCGGCGCGGCCAGGGCGGCCATGTCCAGGTCGAACTGGCCGTCGGCGCTGCCGTCATTGAGCGACTCGGACAGCGCGTTCAGGCGCGGTGCGACGTGGCTCCAGTCCTCCAGCGCGCGCTGCAGGGTCGGGGCGATGCCAGTGGCGCGCACGCCGCGGCGCAGGTCGCGCGAGACCACGATCAGGGTGCCGTCGCGGCCGCCTTCCTTCAGGGAACCTAGCTTCATGGGTGCTTCGCTCGCTTGCTGGGACGGCGATTGTAGGCCGGCGCGGCATTGGTTACAGCTGCAACAGCCGCCTTCGCGCCCATTCTGAACAGGGCAGCTGGCGCCAGGGTGCGCGACCGCGGCCTTTCGCGTACCATGAACAGGGTCTGCCAGCGGCCGTCCGTTTCCCTCAGGGATCGCCGGCGCCTCCGGGAAACCCCGGGTCGCCCGCCCCATCCGACGCCGTTCGCCTTGCATACCGGTCACGCGCAACCGCGTTTGGCTGCCCTCTCTTCTCGCAGCGCGGTAGTACGGGAACGCTCCGAGTCGCCCCTCAGCCCATCCGGCCATACGTGGTCGCGTCGGCGAGTATTTCCGGAGAAAACCCATGTCGTTTGAAACCCTGGGCCTTGCGCCCTTCCTGCTGCGCGCGCTCGCCGAGCAAGGCTATGAAACCCCCACCGCGATCCAGAGCCAGGCCATCCCGCTGGTGCTGGAAGGCCACGACCTGCTGGCCGGCGCGCAGACCGGCACCGGCAAGACGGCCGCCTTCGGCCTGCCGGTGCTGCAGTACTTGGCGACCTCGCCGCAGGCGGTCAACGGCCCGCGCAAGCCGCGCGCGCTGATCCTCACCCCCACCCGCGAGCTCGCCACCCAGGTGCATGACAGCCTGCGCGGCTACGGCAAGTACCAGCGCATCCCCAGCAGCGTGATCTACGGCGGCGTGGGCATGGGCAATCAGCTCGATGCATTGCGCCGCGGCGTCGACCTGCTGGTCGCCTGCCCGGGCCGCCTGATCGATCACCTGGAACGCCGCAGCGTCGACCTGTCCGGCATTGAGGTGCTGGTGCTCGACGAGGCCGACCGCATGCTCGACATGGGCTTCCTGCCCTCGATCAAGCGCATCCTGGCCAAGCTGCCGCGCCAGAACCGGCAGACGCTGCTGTTCTCGGCCACCTTTGCCGAGCCGATCAAGGCCCTGGCGATGGAGTTCATGCGCCAGCCGCGCGAAGTCATGGTGACGCCGCAGAACACCGTGGCCGAGACCATCGCCCACCGCGTGCACCCGGTCGATACCGCACGCAAGCGTGAGCTGCTGCTGCACCTGCTGGCGCAGGATTCGCGCGTGCAGACGCTGGTCTTCGCCAAGACCAAGCACGGCAGCGACAAGCTGGCCACGTTCCTGGAGAAGTCCGGCATCAAGACCGCGGCGATCCACGGCAACAAGAGCCAGGGCCAGCGCCAGCGCGCGCTGAGCGACTTCAAGGGCGGCCGCGTCACCGTGCTGGTGGCCACCGACATCGCCGCGCGCGGCATCGACATCGACCAGCTGCCGCGGGTGATCAACTTCGACCTGCCGATGGTGGCCGAGGACTACGTGCACCGCATCGGCCGCACTGGCCGCAACGGTTCCAGCGGCGAGGCGATCTCGCTGGTGGCGCAGGAAGATGCCAAGTACCTGCGGCAGATCGTGCGCCTGTTGAACCGCGACATGGATATCCGCGACGTGGCGGGCTTCGAACCGCAGGTGCCGATCCGCTGGGGCAACAGCGCGCCGGGCAAGGCCGACCAGCCCAGCGGCCAGCGTCCGCCGCGCAAGCACCAGGCGCGCCGTCCGCACGCCGATGGTCCGCGCCAGGCCCACGCCCACGCCGGTGCCAAGCAGCCGTCCAACGCCAAGCCGCAGGGCCAGCGTCGCCGCCGTGGCGGTGGTGGTGGTGGTGGTGGCAGCCGCGGCCCGGCGGGTGGCGCGCGCTGATCGCGGCCTGATCGATGCAGGAACGACGGCGCGCGGGGCAACCCGCGCGCCGTTTTCTTTTCAGGCTTGCCTCGCGGGGCGCGTCACAGGAACGCGTAGGTCAGGGTGAAACGCACGTTGCGGCCCGGCTGCGACCAGCGGCCGATGCCGGCCTCGCTGGTGTTGCCCTGGAACACGGCATTGCCCGCGCCCGCGGTGCGCACGCGGTTCCACAGGTAGTACTCCTTGTCGAACACGTTGTAGACGCCGGCGGTGAGCTGCAGGCGCGGGGTGATGGCGTAGCTGCCAAACACGTCCAGCAGGGTGTAGGCCCTGGCCTTGTACGCAAACACCGGCACCACCTCGAAACCGTAGCTGGCATTGGTGATGCTGGTGCCGTAATCGTCCGCGTCCTTGCCTGCCTGATGGGTGAGGTTGGCGGTCAGGCTCCAGCGCCGCGAGGGCGCGTTGTAGGTGAGCCCGGCAACCGCCCTGGCCGGGCTGATGCTGCCCAGCGGCTTGCCCTTGTTGTCCTCGCCTTTGTTGTACGAATAGGCCATGCGCCCCATCCAGTCGTCGGCCAGCAGCCACAGCCCTTCGGCTTCCACGCCCTTCACCGTGACCTGCCCGCGATTGACCGGCATCGTGTAGATGTAGCCGTTGCTCACCGTGGGCACGCCGCGCACGGTGGTGCGGTACTGCACGTCCGGGTCGGCCAGGAACTGCGCGGTATCGATGAAGTTGCTGTACCTGTCGCGGAACACGGAGATGCCCAGGCGCAGGCGTTCGCTGTGATAGCGCCAGCCCAGCTCCAGGTTGAGGCTGCGCTCGGCCTCCAGGTCCGGGTTGCTGCGGCCATCGGGCACGGTGACGGTGGCACCGTCGGCGACGCGGGTCACCTGGGTGGTCGATGAGCTGCCGTACAGATCATTGACACCTGGCGCGCGGAAGCCGCGGCCGGCCTGCGCCCATAGCGACTGCGTATCGGTCAGCGCGAACTCGCTGCCCAGGTTCCAGCTCGGCGCCGAAAACGTCGATGTGCCCACGCTGCCGGCGCCGCCTGCGTAGCCCGAGGTGCCGTCGCCGCCAGCGCGCGTCTGCGGCACATAGCGGTAGCTGTCGTAGCGCACGCCCGCGGTCAGGGCAAGGCGGTCATCGAGCAGGCGCAGCTTGTCGCGCAGGTAGACATTCCACGCGGTCTGCCGGGTGTCCGGCCACAGCGAGGGATCGGTGTCGCGGCTGACCAGGGCGCCGCTGCTGTCCCAACGCGAGTCCACCGAGTTCCAGTGCGTCTTGCCCTGCTGCCAGGCCGCCCCATAGAGCAGGGCATGGCGCACGCCGCCGCTGTCCACGGCCTTGTCCAGGTCGATGGCAATGCGGTTCTGCTGCTGGGTGTCCCAGCGGTTCTCCTGGCGCGCGCACAACGCCGCCACCGAGCAACGCGTGCCGCCAGTCACACCACTGGCCACGTCTATGTTGGTCTGGCCCTGGATGTAGTACTTCTGCCGGTCGGCTGTGGCCTGCAGGCTGTCAAACAGGGTGGTGCCGGCCTGCCAGGTGTACTTGAGCCCGTAGCGATCGCGGTCATTGCGGTCTTCCGCGGTGCGGCGGTAGTAGGCGCCAACGCCGTCGCTGCGGGTCCAGTTGTCGACATCGTTGGTGGCACGCGCGCGCTCGTAGACCAGGCCCAGGGTCTGGCTGCCGGTGAGCAGGAAATCGAACTTGGCCAGCAGCGCATCGCTGCGGCGATCGATCGGGTCGGGCGTGCGCCGGTCCGGCCCCAGTTGCGCAAGCGTGGTGTCGTACCAGGATTCGGTCTCGTGGCCCTCGCGCCGGGTGTACACCAGCAGCGATTCCACCCTGCCGGTGCGGTTGGCGAAGGTGAGCGTGCCCATGTTCTCGTCGTTGGAGCCGGTGTAGCCGTACTTCACCGAGGCGAAGCTGTCGTTGCCGCTGGCCTGCAGGTAATCACCCGGGTCCTTGGTGGTGAACATCACCGCGCCGCTGAGCGCGCCGCTGCCGGCGGTGACCGCGTCGGCGCCCTTGACGATCTCCACGCGCTTGACCGATTCGAGCTCGATGCTGCCGCGGCCGGAGCGGAAAAACTCATAGGGCTGGTACGAGCCCGGGTCCATGCTCTGCGGGAAGCTCAGCCCGTCCAGGGTCATCGCCACCCGATCCGCCTCCAGGCCACGGATGTTGAAGCCGTTGAAGCCGGCGCGGCCCAGGTCGACCATTTCCACGCCAGGCACATAGCGGATGATGTCTTCCATGTGCTGCGCGCCCTGTTGTTGCAGCTCGCGCGCCGACAAAGTGGTGACGTTCTGGTTGTCGGACCTGGGGCGCGTCTCGCGCACCTCTATCGGGTCCAGGGTGGCATGGGGCACCGCCGTGGCGGCGGTCTCGGCCGCCAGCAGCGCGCCGGCCGGCAGACACAGGGTGATGGCCAGCGCAAGCTGGCAGGGAACATGGGACATGACTCAACTCCGCAGTGGATGAGAAACGGGGTCGCGCGCGGCGCGACGTCAGTGGCTGCGGAGTCCCGGAGGACGCGTTGCTTGATGGAAATGTGCTGCCGGCGCGGACGCCGGCCTGGCCGCACTCGGGCGGCATGACCTGGCCAGGCGCGCTCCCCGCGCCCGCGAGGGAGTTAACGGGTGCCGGCTTCGCTCTTGGCCTGCGGGTCCGGCGCGGCTTCATCGCGCGCGTCCACCTGGCCGTCGCCACTGCGGTCGGCGCGTTTGAACAGGCGCTCGCCCGAGGCGGCGTACTCGTCCCAGGTCATGCGGCCATCCTTGTCCTGGTCGAGCACGTTGAAGCGCACATCAGCCTGCTTCATCTGCCGCGCGTTGGTGCCGCCCTCGGCGTGCTGCAGGCGGCGCGCGAATTCGCCGACGTATTCGTCGCGGCTGAGCGTGCCGTCACCATTGGTATCGGTCTCGGCGAAGCGGGCGCGGCGGAAGCGCTCGAACTCGGCGGCGCTGACCTGGCCGTTGCCGTCCAGATCATGCTCGGCAACAAAGGCGTGCGGGTCTTCGCCGTGCCCGCCGACTTTTTCCTGCACCTTGCGGGACAGCTCGTCGCTGGCGGCCAGCGCGGCCAAGGGCATCAGCAGCAGGCAGCTGGCGGCGATGAAGCGTGGGGTGTTCATGGTCTTGCTCCGGTAGAGGCGATCAGGGTGTAAGCACGTGGAAGACGAGGCTGTAGCTGTTGCTGTACTCAGGCGCGGCGGCGCCGGGGGGGGCCGCACTGCGATGTCGCGCCAATGCCAGCCAGGTGCCGGCGACGGGCTGGGTCCAGCGCACGCGGCCCTGGGCATCGCTGCGCAAGGAGACTTCCTGCGGCTTGCGGTCCGAAGTCCACACCGCCTCGCTGATCTGCACCGTGGTGTCGGGCAAGGGCTTGCCATCGAAGCGCAGCTCCAGCTCGAAGGCTTCGCCGGCATACAGATCATCGGGATGGGTTATCGGCACCATCTCCAACCCATGGCCGTATGGCTGCAGCGCACCGCGATCGGGCGCACCCACGGTCAGGTAGGTGTCGGCGCGGATGCGCGACTGAAAGTGCGACAGCAGTTTGGCGCCGGCGGGCAGTGGCTCGGCGGCGTCGCGCGAGCTCACCTTGCGGCCCTCGATTTCCCAGGTGCGAAACACCGCACCGAGGCGTTCACCGGTACTGAAGCGATAAGTGCCCTTCGCATCCTTGGGCAGCGCGTGCTCGACCACCACGCGGTTGCGCAAGGGCACCACGCGCTCCGGCGCGACGCTGCGGCCATCCGGCCCGGTGACGGTGAACCGGCTTTCGTCAAAGACCGCTTCCGGCACGAAGAAGACTTCGGCAAAGGAAGCATCGAGGCTGACCACGCCACCGGCCCGTGGCTGGAAACTGGCGGGAGCGAGATAGGGCGTATGCGCCACGACGGGCGACGCCAGGACCGTCAGAGCGACGGCAAGCAGCATGCGTTTCACGGGTGCGATCCCCAGTGGGAGTGAATCGCTGGCTGGATGCGCTTCCCGCTGGCTGACCCGCGCAGTGTACATGAATGAGAATGATTGTCATCTGTCTGGCGCAAACCGGCGACGGCCCGTGACGCCATCGCGCGGCACGTCCACAATGCGCGCATGGAAATCTTCAAAGTCTTCATGGTGGAGGCGGCGCATCGCCTGCCCAACGTGCCCGCCGGGCACAAGTGCGCGCGCCTGCACGGCCATTCCTTCCGCATCGAACTGCATGTGAGCGGCGAGCCCGGCGCGCATAGCGGATGGATCATGGACTTCGGTGACGTCAAGGCTGCCTTCCAGCCCATCTACGACCGCCTCGACCACCACTACCTCAACGACATCGAAGGGTTGGAAAACCCGACCAGCGAGCGCCTGGCGATGTGGATATGGGAACAGCTCAAACCCAGTCTGCCGGCGCTGAGCGAGGTCGTCATCCACGAGACCTGCACTTCCGGCTGCCGCTACCGCGGGCCGTAACGCCATCCATCCTCCCGCAAGCGCGGCGGAATCCGCCGCGTGCGGCATCCGCCTGCCTACGTTCAAGACACGGAGTCCCGATGCATCCTCGTTCGCTGCTGTTCCTCGCCTGCCTGTCCGCGGCCGGCATCGCGCTTCCGGCTGCCGCCGCGCCCGCGGCGACCGTGCCGGCCCCCGCTTCGCTGGGTGCGCTGCTGGATGCGCAGACGCAGCGCGTGGTGGTGCGCGATCCGGAACTGCGCACGGTGCTGGGCATTTCCGGCGATGGCATCGACCTGACGGGCCAGCTCACCGATGTGTCGCTGGCGCGCCGCGAGGTATTGCGGAAGATGCTGCAAGACAACCTGGCCGAGCTGCAGCAGCGCGCCGCGCAGGCACCGGTCACCGGTCAGGATCGCTGGAGCCTGGGCCTGGCGCGCTGGTTCTACCAGACCCAGATGGACATGATGGCGCCGGACTGGGCCCCGGCCTGGCTGCCCGCTGGCGCGACCACCTACGCGGTGGACCAGCTGTTCGCCATCCCGGTGACGCTGCCGCAGTTCATGGAAAACCAGCACAACGTGCGCAACGAGGCCGACGCGCTGGCCTATATCTCGCGCCTGCATGCCATCGGCGGCAAGCTCGACCAGGTGCGCGCCAACTTCGACATGCAGGCCGACAAGGGCGTACTGCCGCCGCAGGTCGCGCTGGAAGGCGCCGCCTCGCAGATCCGCAGCCTGCTGGCCCCGGCGCCAGCGGACAGCCGTTTCGTCGTCGCCCTGCGCAGCAAGCTGGACAAGCTCAAGCTGCCGCAGGCGCGCCGCGATGAGCTGCTTGCGCAAGCAGCCGCCGCGGTGCAGGCCGATACCGATCCGGGCTATGCGCGCCTGCTCGCGCGCCTGGATCAGGCCATCGCAACCCGACCCGGCAATCACGGCATGTGGGCGCTTCCCGGTGGCGATGCCTACTACGACGCAGCGCTGCGCTGGAACACCAGCACCAACCTGGACGCCGAACAGATTCACCAGCTCGGTCTGTCGGAAGTGGCGCGCATCCAGCGCGAGATGGACGGCAAGCTGCGCGCGCAGGGAATGAGCCAGGGCACGGTCGGCGAACGCATGGCCGCGCTGACCAAGGACCCGCGCTTCCAGTACGCCGATTCGGATGCCGGGCGCGCGCAGGTGCTCGCCGATATCCAGCACGCCCTGCACAAGCTCCAGCCGCAGGTGCCCCGCTACTTCGGCCATGTGCCGCCCCAACCGCTGGAAGTGCGCACCGTGCCGCTGGAATCGCAGGCCACCGCGCCGGGCGCCTATTACCTGCCCCCGGCGATGGACGGCTCGCGCGGCGGCCTGTACTTCATCAACCTCGGCAACCTGGAAGCAAACACGCGCTGGAGCCTGCCGACGCTGACCTACCACGAAGGTTCGCCCGGCCATCACTTCCAGATTTCCATCGGGCAGACGCTCAAGGACCTGCCCCTGCTGCGGCGCAGCCTCAACCCCAGCGCCTTCACCGAGGGCTGGGCCTTGTACGCCGAACAGCTGGTCGCGGAGATGGGCCTGTACCAGGACGACCCGTGGGGCGACATCGGCCGCCTGCGCGCCGAACTGTTCCGCTCGGTGCGCCTGGTGGTGGACACCGGCCTGCATCGCAAGCGCTGGACTCCGGAACAGGCGATCGACTACATGCACGCGCAGACCGGCATGTCCGTGGCCGAAGTCCGCACCGAGGTCTACCGCTACCTCGTGCAGCCGGGACAGGCCTGCTCGTACAAGGTCGGCCACCTGAAGATGGTGGAGCTGCGCGAGCGTGCGCGCCAGCAGCTGGGCGATCGCTTCGACATCCGCGCCTTCCACGACCTGGTGCTGGGCAACGGCGCCATGCCGCTGGCGGTACTGGAAGCGGCCGTGGATGACTGGATCGCCAGCGGCGGCGGCGAGCCGGGCAAGTGAGCGGCTGACACCGCCTGCACGCGGGCAACGTTGTAATGCGGCATGCCTTCGCGCAAGCCATTGCCCGCGCCGCCGCCCACGGTCTGGACCCTCGGCCACTCGACCCGGACCTGGGAAGAATTCCTGGCGGTACTGGCCGCCCACGATATCCAGGCCATTGCCGACGTGCGCCGCTTCCCCGGCTCGCGCCGCTATCCATGGTTTGCCAGTGAGGCAATGGCCCAGCATCTGCCGGAGGCCGGCGTCGCCTATCGCTGGTTGCCGCAGCTCGGCGGCCGGCGCAAGGCACAGCCCGGCTCGCCCAATGGCGCATGGCGCAATGCCGCCTTCCAGGGCTACGCCGACCACATGACCAGCGTCGAATTCGGCGAAGGCCTGGAGCTGGCGCTGGATCTTGCCGGCACGCATCGCACCGCGCTGATGTGCGCCGAGTTGCTGTGGTGGCGCTGCCATCGCCGCTTGATCTCCGACCTGCTGCAGCATCGCGGCCATGAGGTGTTGCACATCCAGGACGAGAAGCCGGCCCAGCCGCACCCGGGCAATCCCGATGCGGTGGCGCAGGGCGAGAACCTGATCTATCCGCCGGCGCAAGCGGCGTTGTTCTAGCCGGGCCCGTCAGCTGGCGACCTCGTTTGGCCACGTGACACAATCGCCGGCCCTACTGCTGCATTGAGCCGGAAGCCGATGAAGCTGCTGCTGCGCGCCGTGATTTCCCTGGCAATCCCCTGCCTTTCCGTAGTCGCCAGCGCCGCCGACGCACCTCCCCCACGCAGCCGCGCCGAGGCCACCGCGATCGTCGCCAACATGCGCCGCGTGGTCGCGGACAATGGCGTCGAGCGCCTGGAGAAGGTGCGCATCGGCGGCATTGACCAGTGGGTGTCGATCCGTGGCAGCGACCGCCGCAACCCGGTGCTGCTGATGCTGCACGGCGGTCCGGGCTGGGTGGCGATGCCGACCAGCTGGTATTTCCAGCGCGGCTGGGAGGAATATTTCACCGTCGTGCAGTGGGACCAGCGCGGCGCGGGCAAGACCTACGCGGCCAATGACCCAGCGCAGGTGGCGCCCACGATGACCCGCGAGCGCATGGTCGCCGACGCGCTGGAGATGGTGGCCTGGTTGCGCCAGGAATTCGGCAAGGAGCGGATCTTCGTGCTCGGCCATTCGTGGGGCAGCTACCTGGGCCTGGAAGTCGCGCGGCAACGGCCGCAATGGCTGCATGCCTATATCGGGGTCGGGCAGATTTCCAATGCGCCGGAGAGCGAGCGCCGCGGCTGGGCATGGACGTTGCAGCAGGCGCAGCGCGACCACAATGCGTCGGCCGTGGCCGATCTGCAATCGATCGCGCCGTATGCCCAGGGCAACGCGCCGCTGCCGCTGCCGGACCTGCTCAAGCAGCGCAAGTGGCTGAACTACTACGGCGGCATGGTTCACAACCGCAAGGGCGGCGATGCGGAGGCCGCGGCGATCAATCTGTCGCCGGAGTACACCGACGCCGACATCGCCAATGTGTGGAAGGGCAATGACTTCTCGATGGAACACTTGCTGGTCGACGTGCTTGCCCAGGACATGACGAGCGTGCGCGAGCTGAAGACCCCGGTGTTCCTGTTTCTCGGCCGCCACGACCACAACGTGTCGTCCGAGGTCGCCGCCGAGTGGTTCAAGACCGTCAACGCGCCGCGCAAGCAGCTGGTGTGGTTCGAGCAGTCCGCGCATGAGGTCATGAACGAGGAGCCGGGCAAGACGTTGCTTACGCTGGTGCAGCAGGTGCGGCCGATCGCGGAACAGGCGGGGGATGTGGCGCCCTGATCCACCAGGGACCGGCGCGGCTGCAGAGGCGCGCAGCGGCGCAAGTGCTACAGTCCACCGCCCACGGCGGCCATGGCACCTGTCGGCCGCGATACCCAATTTGGTACAGGACATCAGGATGATGCGATACGCAGGGACCGCGTTGATCGTGACGCTGGGCGCAGTGGCATTGATGCTGGCGACCCTCGATGTCATCGTCGTGGGGCTGTTCTCTTACGCTTTCCTGCCCACCACCTTCCTGCTCATGGTGATGGCCGGGGCCGGTGCCTTGGCCAGCCTGAGCGGACGCCGCGCGGCGTACTACGGCGCCATGCTGGGCGCCTTGATCCTGATGACCGGTGCCGGGCTCTACCTGCGGCACCGCGCCGAGGTCTCCGGCAATGCGGATGTATACCAGCGCTCCCAGATCGACCGTGTGGTCAGCGCACGACTGCGCGAACCGGTAGCGCTGCTGCCGGACACGGCCATCACTTACGACACCACCTTGTACGATGCGATCACGCCGGGCTGCGGCGACTCCCACTGCTTCACTACCGCGCCCCTCAAGCCCGAACGCGATCCTGCCACGGAATTGCCCGCCACGGCGCTGGAGCGGATAGGTCTGCAGCCCGTCGCCACGGCGGAAGATCAGCGTCTGGTCGTGCGCGTGACCCAGGTCGGCCAAGGCGCACGGACCAGGATCCGTGCCGAGGTGACCGAGGATGGGACGACCACCGCCACCTGGGACGCCAGCTTGCCGATCACGGATCGTCCCAGCCATCTGCTGCTCGGTGCCTGGATGCATTACCTGCTGGAGGAAAACCCGCTCGTCGCCGTGGTCATGCCCCGCCCCGAACTGGGTGATGACCTGTTTGCACGATTCCTGCGCTCGGCGATCCGGGTTCCGCGCGCCGGCGCGGCCCCGGTATTCACCCTGGATACCCGTGAACTGCAGACGCAATCGCTGACACCGCCGCTGCGCGTGGATCGCACTGATCCGCGCTACCTGGGCTGGTGGGGTGGCGACCGCGATCCACGCTGCGAGGGCCTGCTCTCGGTGGAGTCGCGGCCTGGCGTCGCCCACTATTACGTGACGTTCCTGTCCTCGCCCCTGCCCGCTCCACAGCTGCGCATCAGCACGGAAAATCTGATCTGCGCAGGTGATGCAGTCTATGTGCAGCGCTATGGTCGCGTTCCGCACCACGAACTGGACATGGCGCGGTACAGCCTGACCGGCAGGCACACCGCCGACCTGCGCATCCGGGTACCGCCGCGGGCCTTCCACGACTTCATTGCTTATGACCGGGCCACCGTGATCGAGCAAGGCGGCGTACTGGCGTTCGACGTGCGCGACGTCCGCTTCGAGTGGGCCCAGGACAACCAGGGCAAGCCCGTCCGCAACGACCGAGGAGAAGTGCTGGAGTACGCGATCATCAGCCGTGCCGGTCGCTACGCCGCCACCTTGCCCGTTGCGGCGCTGGGCGATTGAGGACCAATGCGCGCGTGCGCTGCGCCTAGCGCCTGCGCGACATCCAGACCAAGGCCAGGCCGACGACGCCAACAACCGCGATCGCATGCGTCGCCCGCGACTTGCGCACGTCCTGGAACAGGCCCTCGATCACGTTCACCCGGTCGGCGGCCAGCAACATCATCCAGTGGCGCACGTCGTTCTCGCTGCGGCGAAAGGCACGGCGGCGCATCCATCCGCTCAGGCCACGCGGCGGCAGCGTCGAGCCGAACACCGGGGTGATCCCCGGGCGTTCGTTGGAATGCAGCACTTCGACCTGCTGCAGCTGTTGCGTGATCGGGCCCACCGGCAGGTGGTCCAGCCGCGGCGGCATGCGCTCCATGGGCACGGCAGGCCGGCACGAGCGGTCCAGGTCGGCGCCCCAGCCGAGGATGGTCGAGCGGTCGATTGAAATGGTCATGGCGTGTCCTCAGTGCGGGAGAGTGGCGACGGGCGCTTCGGGCACGCCGGCGTTGGGCGGGATCAGCAGTGCCTTGATGCATTGGTCCTGCTTGGCCGAGAACAGGTGGTAGGCGTCATCCACCGCTTCGAGCGGCACGCGATGGGTAATGAGTTCGCGCGGCTTGATGCGGCCGGCTTGCACGTGTTCGATCAGGCGCGGCAGGTGGCGCTTCACGCTGGCCTGGTTCATACGCAGGGTCAGGCCCTTGTTGACCGCGCTGCCGACCGGAATGGCGTTGAAGGTCGGCCCGTACACGCCTACCACCGAGATGTTGCCGCCCTTGCGCACGGAGTTGATCGCCCAGTGCAGCGCGGTGGCGGCGCCGCCCTGCATCTTCATGCGCACGCCGGTGAGGGTCTGGGTGAAGTTGCCGTCGGCCTCGCAGCCCACCGCGTCGATGCACACATCCGCGCCGAGCCAGTCGGTCATCTTCTTGATGTGGATGGCCATGTCGTCGACCGTGCGGAAATCCACGGTCTCGGCCGGGCCATAGCGGGCGACGAAGTCGAGGCGGTAATCGACGTGGTCGACCACGATCACCCGCCCGGCGCCCATGAGCCAGGAGCAGCGCGCGGCCATGATGCCGATCGGGCCGGCGCCGAAGATGACGACGGTGTCGCCTTCCTTGATGTCGCCCATCTCCGCGGCCTGGTAGCCAGTGGGCACGACATCGGTCAGCAGGACGGCATCTTCGATGTGCATGCCCTCCGGAATCCTGGTCGGGCCCACATCGGCAAAGGGGACGCGGACGTACTCGGCCTGGCCGCCGTCATAGCCGCCGGCGGTGTGCGAATAGCCGTAGATGCCGCCCAGGGCGGTGGCCTCCGGGTTGACGTTGTGGCAATTGCCATAGAGCTCGCGCTGGCAGAAGTAGCAACTGCCGCAGAAGATGTTGAAGGGGACCATGACGTGGTCGCCGACCTTGAGGTGTTGCACTTCGCTGCCGACTTCAACGACGACGCCAGTGAACTCGTGGCCGAAGATGGAGCCGACGCGGGTATCGGGGACGAGGCCGTGGTAGAGGTGCAGGTCAGAGCCGCAGATGCAGCTGCGGGTCACGCGGACGATGGCGTCGCCGGGATGTTCGATGACGGGGTCGGGGACTTGCTGGGCGCGGACACGGTAGGGGCGGCGATAGGTCGTGGCGAGCATGGGCGGGTGTCCGGTCGTGGCGGTCTTCTGCACGCTAGACAGGCGAATGTTCCGGGGGTGGGACGGCTACGTGTACGGGTGGTGTATGGGCTGGGCGCCGGTAGGAGGGGCTTCAGCCCCGACAGCAGGAATCGGAATCTGTCAGATCGCGGTCGCGGCTGAAGCCGCTCCTGCAGGAGGCGGCTTCTTCGGCGCTACCTAAAAAAACTTGTTGCATTGCACCAAAAACCCGCTATGCTGCAACGCAACACGGTCACGCAGCTCCTCTGGAACCCGCCATGTCCGCCCAGTTCGACAACTTCAGCCAGTACACCCACCAGTTCGCCGCCGCGGCTTCGCGCGCCAACCGGTTGGCGCTTGAGAACGCCGAGAGCGTGTTCGGCCTGCAGTTGAAGACGCTGGAGAAGAACGCCAACGCCACGGCTGACTTCTTCGGCCAGTTCGCCGGCATCAGCGACCTGGGTAGCGCGCAGTCCTTGTGGCCCAAGGGTTTGCAGATTGCGCGGGACAACCTGGAACGGCTGGCTTCGGCCAACCAGGAAGCGGTCGGGCTGAGCCTGAAGACTTCCGAGGCGCTGGGTGAGTTGGCGCGCAGCCAGTTCGAGACGGTCAGCGGGCAGTTCCAGGGCGCAACGGCGCCGGGCGCACGCGGGTCACGTCGCAAGTAAAGGTTTCCGGTATTTGCGTGGGTCCCTCCCCCCATGCAAACAGGCCCGACAGATCCCTCCCTCTGTCGGGCCTTTTTCTTTTCACGGCCCCCGCAGTCAATCGGGCAGGCGCAGGTACCGCGCAAGGCTGGCCGGGTCGGCGTCCGGTTGATACGGGATGCGCCCCCAGCACGGCATCGGCAGGCGCTGGCCGAGCAGGGCGAAGTTCTCGTCACGGCGCGCCATCTGCGGGTCCACTTCGTTGGCGATCCAACCCACGCAGCGCAGCCCGTCGGCAGCAATGGCCGCCGCGCTCAGGCGAGCATGGTTGAGGCAGCCCAGGCGCAGGCCAACCACCAGCACCACCGGCAGCTCCAGCGCGCGTGCCAGGTCGGCCTGGTCCAGCGTTGCACTGAGTGGCGCGGCCCAGCCGCCTACACCCTCCACCACCACAGCGTCGGCCATCGCCCGCAGTTGCCCGAAGGCGTTGCGCAGCGGCGCCAGTTCGATGGTCACGCCGGCCTCGGCCGCGGCGATTTCCGGGGCCAGCGGCTCCGGCAGCGCGTACGGGTTGACCAGCGCGTAATCGGGGCGCGGCTGGCTGGCGGCCTGCAGCGCCAGCGCGTCCTCGTTGCGCCAGCCTTCGGTAGTCGCTTCGCAGCCACTGGCCAGCGGTTTCATGCCGACCGCGCGCAGGCCTCGGCCGCGTAACGCATGCAGCAGCGTGCTGCTGGCGACGGTCTTGCCGATGCCGGTATCGGTGCCGGTCACGTAGAAGGCGGGGAAGGGAAACATGGCGGCCTCCAGTAAAGGGCCGGCAGGATAAGGCGTCCCGGCCATGGCGTCAGTGCCGCCGGCCGGCGCTGCTAGACTGCCGCCATGTTCAGTACCTCCCTGCTCACCGGCAGCAAGCCGGAACAGTACGCCCAGCTGCAGGCCCAGGCGCAGGCCCTGGTGCATGGCGAGCGTGACCGCATCGCCAATGCCGCCAACCTGGCCGCGCTGATCTTCAATGCCCTGCCCTCGCTCAACTGGGCCGGCTTCTACTTCTTCGACGGCCGCGAGCTGGTGGTCGGCCCGTTCCAGGGCCTGCCTGCCTGCGTACGCATCCCGCTGGACAAGGGCGTCTGCGGCGCCGCCGCGCGCACCCGCCAGACCCAGCGCATCGAAGACGTGGACGCCTTCCCCGGGCATATCGCCTGCGATTCGGCCTCGCGCTCGGAACTGGTCGTGCCGCTGGTGCGCGGCGACGAACTGATCGGCGTGCTCGACCTCGACAGCCCGGAGCTGGCGCGCTTCGACGCCCAGGACCAGGCCGGCCTGGAGGCCGTCGCCAAGGTCTTCGTGGACAGCCTGGCGTGAGCACCACGCAGCTGCGCAACATCGGCCCCAAGAGCGCGGCATGGCTGCGCCAGGTCGGCTTGCGCAGCGCCGAGGACCTGCAGGCCGTCGGTGCGGTGGACGCCTTCCTCAAGGTACGCCGTGCCGGCTTCAAGCCCAGCCTCAACCTGCTCTATTCGCTGGAGGGCGCGCTGGTCGGCAGCCATTGGCAGGAGATTCCCGAAGCCCGGCGCCGGCAACTGCTGGAACAGCTCGAACAGGCCAGTGCGCGCCTGCCAGCGCAGCGCGGCACGCCTGTGGGCGGACCGGTGTCTACAACGCGCTATGACGATGACCGGGTCACGCCATCGGATGATGATGCCGACCCGCGCGACGATCACGCAGCCGACACCGACGAAGACTGACCGGCGTCAGCCCGCCGTGTCGATTGCGAGCAGCTCGCGCATGTCGTCCATCACCCACCGCGCGCCGGAATGGCGCGGATCCAGCCCGCGCAGATAGCCATAGCGCACCAGCGCCAGCGGCACGTGGGCGGCGTTTGCAGCCGCAGCGTCCACCGCCGAGTCGCCCACCATCAGGCACTGCTGCGCCGATTGGCCAAACTGCGCGCACAGATGCAGCAACGGCGTCGGATCGGGCTTGCGCTGCGGCAGCGAGTCGCCGCCCAGCACCGCGCTGAAATGCCCGGCAATGCCCAGGTGCGCGAGCAAGGGCTGCACGAAACGCGCCGGCTTGTTGGTGCACACGGCCAGCGTGACCGCCCGCGCCTGCAAGCCATCCAGCGCCTCGGCCACGCCGGGATAGAGCCGCGGATGATGCAGCAGGCATTCGCCGTAGTGGCGCATGAAGCCTGGCATCACCTCGTCCAACGCCAGAGAGCTCCGGCTGGCCTGCAACGCGCTGGCGACCAGCGAGCGCACGCCCTCGCCGACCCAGCCGCGCACGGTGGCCTCGTCGAACTGTGGCAGCGCCAGGTCCGCCAGGGTCAGGTTCAGCGCCTCGCTGATGTCGGACAGGCTGTCGACGAGGGTGCCGTCGAGATCGAAGATCACCAGCGGGAAGGGATAGCGCATGCGTGCCACTGCATCGGGCGGGCCAGTGTAGCCGTCCCGCGCCTCGCTATTCCTCGGCCAGCGGCTCGGTCGCGAACAATTCGCCCTGCACCGCCTGCTCGTTATCGCTGTCGGCAAACCCGGACACGCCCACGCCGACCAGCCGGTAGCGCGTGTCGGCCGGCAACTGCACGCGCTGTACCAGCGCCTGCGCAATCTCCACCAGCTCGCGTGCCGAAGCGGGCGCGCGTTCCGGGGTCAGGCTGCGGGTCAGGATGCGGAACTGCGATGTCTTGAGCTTGAGGACCACAGTGCGGCCGAGGCGCCCGGTGCGCTGTGTGGCCGCCCAGGTACGCTCGGCCAGGCGCGCGATTTCCGGGCCGAGCGCATCCAGCGGCAGATCTTCGGCGAAGGTGTCTTCGGACGACACCTGCTGCACTTCCTGGTGCGGCTCGACCGGGCGCTCGTCGATGCCGCGCGCGCGGTTGTACAGCCCCTGTCCGAAGCTGCCGAAGTGCGCCTGCAGCTCGGGCAGCGGACGCAGCCGCAACTCACCGACAGTCACGATACCCAGCGCCGCGAGCTTGGCCTCCATCACCTTGCCCACGCCGGGAATGCGGTTGACCGGCAGCGGCGTCAGAAAGGCTTCCACCCGCGAGGGCGGCACCACGAATTGCCCATCGGGCTTGCGCCAGTCCGACGCGATCTTGGCCAGGAACTTGTTCGGCGCGATGCCCGCCGAGGCGGTGAGCTGGGTCTCTTCGCGAATCTGCTCGCGTACCGCGCGCGCGATCTCGGTGGCCGTCGCCATGCCGGTCCTGGACTCGGTCACGTCGAGGTAGGCTTCGTCCAGCGACAACGGCTCGACCAGGTCGGTCTGGCGCTGGAAGATTTCTCGCACCTGCCGCGATACCGCCTTGTAGCGGGTGAAATCCGGCGGCACGAAGATCGCCTCCGGGCACAGACGCTCGGCGCGCAGCGCCGGCATCGCCGAACGCACGCCGAACTTGCGCGCTTCGTAGGAAGCGGCGCAGACCACAGAACGCGCGCCCTTCCACGCAACCACCACCGGGCGGCCGCGCAGTGAAGGATCGTCACGCTGCTCCACGGACGCGTAGAACGCATCCATGTCGACGTGAATGATCTTGCGCATCCAGGGAACCCTACGGCAGCGAACGTTGCCCCGTCATCATAATCCACACGGTACGTGGCGATTGGTCGCATGCCAGGCGCGGCAATGCTTTGGCCGCAAGTCAGCGGAAACACTACGCTTGCGTACGGAAAATTGGGTTTGATTTGCTGCGCCGCGCTCATGCAGGCTGGCGGACTTTCGCGCTGTTTGCGCGCATTCTTCGAGACCCTGCATGACCCGCGAATCTGCCTATACGCGCGACCAGTTGCTGGCCAGCGCGCGTGGCGAACTGTTTGGCGCCAACGCCGGCCGCCTGCCCAACGACCCGATGCTGATGTTCGACCGCATCGTCCACATCGCCGATGCCGGCGGCGCCCACGGCAAGGGCCAGGTGGTGGCGGAACTGGATATCCGCCCGGACCTGTGGTTTTTCGGCTGTCATTTCATCGGCGACCCGGTGATGCCGGGCTGCCTGGGGCTGGATGCCATGTGGCAGCTCACCGGCTTCTTCCTGACCTGGCTGGGTGCGCCCGGCCGCGGTCGCGCACTGGGCGTGGGTGAAGTGAAGTTCACCGGGCAGGTGCTGCCCGAGGCCAGGCTGGTGCGCTACGAAATCGACATCGCGCGGGTGATCAACCGCAAGCTGGTGATGGCGCAGAGCGATGCGCGCATGCTGGTCGATGGCCGCGAGATCTATACCGCCAAGGACCTGCGCGTGGGTCTGTTCACTTCCACCGAGGGCTTTTGAGCATGCGTCGCGTCGTCATTACCGGGATGGGCATCACCAGTTGCCTGGGCAACGACCTGGACACGGTATCCAGCGCGCTGCGCGAAGGCCGCTCCGGCCTGCGCTTTCTGCCTGACCATGCCGAGGCCGGTCTGCGCAGCCAGGTCGGGGGCGCGGTCGAGCTGGATCTGGATGCGCTGATCGACCGCAAGCTCAAGCGCTTCATGGGCGATGCCTCGGCCTATGCCTACCTGGCGATGCGCGATGCCATCGCCGACGCCGGCCTGGACCAAGCGCAGGTCAGCGATCTGCGCACCGGCCTGATCGTCGGTTCCGGTGGCGGTTCCAGCCAATGGCAGGTGGAAACCGCCGACCTGCTGCGCCAGCGCGGCGTGCGCAAGGTTGGTCCGTACATGGTGCCGCGCACGATGTGTTCGGCGGTGTCCGCCTCGCTCGCCACTGCCTACAAGATTCGCGGCCTGAGCTATTCGATCTCCGCGGCCTGCGCCACTTCGGCGCACTGCATCGGCGCCGGTGCCGACCTTATCCGCCACGGCGCGCAGGACATCGTCTTTGCCGGCGGCGGCGAGGAACTGCACTGGACCATGAGCGTGATGTTCGACGCGATGGGCGCGCTGTCCACCAGCTACAACGATCGCCCCGCCGTGGCGTCGCGCCCCTACGACGCCGATCGCGACGGCTTCGTCATCGGCTCCGGCGGCGGCATGCTGGTGCTGGAAGACTACGAGCATGCGCGCAAGCGCGGTGCGCACATCCACGCCGAGCTGATCGGCTATGGCGTCACCTCCGACGGCGCGGACATGGTCGCCCCGTCCGGCGAAGGCGCGGTGCGCTGCATGCACATGGCGCTGCAGGGTGTGGACCGCCCGATCGACTACCTCAACACCCACGGCACCTCGACGCCGCTGGGCGACATCACCGAACTCGGCGCGGTGCGTGAAGTGTTTGGCGACAACGTGCCGCCGCTGTCCTCGACCAAGGCGCTGTCCGGCCATTCGCTGGGTGCGGCAAGCGTGCACGAGGCGATCTACAGCCTGCTGATGATGCGCGACGGCTTCATGGCCGGCTCGGCGCACATCGACACGCTGGACCCGCGCGTGGAAGGCTTCCCGATCCTGCGGCAAACCCGCCAGGCCCGGCTCGACACGGTGATGTCCAACAGCTTCGGCTTCGGCGGCACCAACGCGGCGCTGGTGTTCGGCCGCGTCTGATCGCGCAGGCCGGGCCCCATGCCCGGCCGCGTCATCGAATCGCCGCGGCCTGCGCCGCGGCTTCTGCCTCAGCTGCTCATGCCGCTGTGCCGCAGCAGTGCGTCGATCTTCGGCGCACGGCCGCGGAAGGCGTGGAAGCTCTCCGCTGCACTGCGGCTGCCACCGCGCGACAGCACCTCATCGCGGAAGCGCGCACCGGTCTGCGCAAACTGCTGCGGCGACTCCTCGAACGCGGCGTAGGCATCAGCGCTGAGCACTTCAGCCCACTTGTAGCTGTAGTAGCCGGCCGCGTAGCCCCCGGCAAAGATGTGGCTGAACTGGTGCGGGAAGCGGCTCCACGCCGGCGGCCGGTTCACCGCGACCTCGTCGCGCACGCGCTCCAGCAGCTGCAGCACGCTGTCCTGGGTCGGGTCGAAGGTACTGTGCAACTGCATGTCGAACAGCGCGAACTCCAGCTGGCGCACGGTGAACATGCCGCTCTGGAAGTTGCGCGCGGCGCGCATGCGCTCGAACAACTCGCGTGGCAGCGGCGCGCCGCTGTCCACGTGCGCGGTCATGCCCTGCACGCGCTCCCACTCCCAGCAGAAGTTCTCCATGAACTGGCTCGGCAGCTCCACCGCGTCCCACTCCACGCCGTTGATGCCGGCCACGCCGAGCTCGCCGATGCGCGTGAGCAGCTGGTGCAGGCCATGGCCCATCTCGTGGAACAGCGTGATCACTTCGTTGTGGCTGAAGGTGGCCGGCTGACCGTTGCTGCCCTGGCCGAAGTTGCAGACCAGGTAGACCAGCGGGGTCTGCACGCCGGTGGCGCGGTCGCGGCGGTTGCGGCAGTCGTCCATCCAGGCGCCGCCGCGCTTGCCTTCGCGCGCGTACAGGTCGAGATAGAACTGCCCGACCAGTGCGCCCTGTGCGTCCACCAGACGGTAGAAGCGCACGTCCGGGTGCCACACCGGCGCGGTGTCTGCCTCCACGCGCAGGCCGTACAGCGCCTGGATCAGGTCGAACAGGCCCTGCAACACCTTCGGTTCGGTGAAGTAGGCTTTTACTTCCTGCTCCGAATAGCTGTAGCGCGCCTGCTTGAGCTTCTCGCTGGCGTAGGCCAGGTCCCAGGCTTCCAGCGTGGCCAGGCCCAGTTCGTCGCGGGCAAAGGCTTCCAGTTCGGCGCGGTCGCGCTGTGCGTGCGGACGCGCGCGTGCGGCGAGGTCGCGCAGGAAGTCCAGCACTTCGCCCGAGCTGCCCGCCATCTTGGTGGCGATGGAGTACTCGGCGTAGCTGCCAAACCCCAGCAGCGCGGCCAGCTCCGCGCGCAAGGCGAGGATGCGGTTGATGTGCGCGCTGTTGTCCAGCGCGGCATCGCCAAATTCCGAGGCGCGTTCGCTGCTGGCGCGGTACAGGGTGGCGCGCAGTTCGCGGTCATCGGCATAGGCCTGCACCGGCAAGTAGCACGGCATCTGCAGGGTCAGCTTCCAGCCCGCGCGGCCGTCCTTCTCCGCCGCGGCGCGCGCGGCGGCGCGCACTTCGGCCGGCAGCCCAGACAGGCGTGCTTCGTCCTCGACGAACAGCGACCAGGCGTCGGTGGCATCGAGCACGTTCTGCGAGAACTTCGCCGACAAGGCCGACAGCTCTTCCTGGATCGCCGAGAAACGCTGCTTGCCAGCCTCGTCCAGTTCGGCGCCGCCCAGGCGGAAATCACGCAAGGCGTTGTCGATGACCTTGCGCCGCGCCGCGTCGTAGCCGGCCGCTTCCGGCGCGGCGGCGAGCTGCTTGTACTGCGCGTACAGAGCCAGGTTCTGCCCCAGCGCGCTGCCGAAGCGCGACACCTTGGGCAGGTTCTCGTTGTAGGCCTCGCGCAGCGCCGGCGTGTTGACCACGGCCTGCAGGTGGCCGACCTGGCCCCAGGCGCGCCACAGGCGCTCGGTGGCGTCGTCCAGCGGCACGACGAAGCTGTTCCAGGTGACCGGCGTGACCTGTTCGGCCTGACGTACGGCGGCCTCGGCTTCGGCCAGCAGCTGGTCGATGGCGGGAGCGACGTGTTCCGGCGCGATGGCGTCGAAGCGCGGCAGGCCGGAGAAGTCCAGCAGGGGGTTGTTCATGGTGACTCCAGCGACACGGTTCGAGACGATATGGCGATCATTCCAGCCAGGCACAAGGCAGTTCGAGCAGCCCGTGCCCGGCCACGGCCGCGGCGATGACCGCGTCGCTGGCCTGCACATCGATGCCGCGTTCGGCATACCAGGCCGGGTTGTAGTAGCTGTGGGCGTAGCGTTCGCCGGCATCGCACAGGATGGTGACGATGGAGCCGGTGCGCTGCGCGCGGCGCATCTGCTCGGCGGCCAGCAGCACGCCGACGAAGTTGGTGCCGGTCGAGCCGCCCACGCGCCGGCCCAGGCGCGCGCTCACATGGCGCATCGCTGCCAGGCTCAGGTCGTCGGGCACCTTGACCATCCCGTCCACGCAGCTGGGGATGAAGCTGGCCTCCACGCGCGGACGGCCAATGCCCTCGATGCGCGAACCGCCGGTGATCTGCAGCTCGCGCGCGGCAGTGTCGTTGGCCAGCGCGCCGCGATAGCCGTCGAAGAACACTGACACTTCCGGGTCCGCGCACAGGATGCGGGTGTCGTGCCGGCGATAGCGCACGTAGCGGCCGAGCGTGGCGCTGGTGCCGCCGGTGCCCGGGCTGCACACGATCCATTCCGGCACCGGGTGCGGCTCCTCGGCCAGCTGCTTGTAGATGGATTCGGCGATGTTGTTGTTCGCGCGCCAGTCCGTTGCGCGCTCGGCGTAGGTGAACTGGTCCATGAAGTGGCCGCCGGTCTCGCGCGCGAGCTGCTCGGAGGCACTATTGAGATCACAGGCGCGCTCGACCAGATGGCAGCGGCCGCCCTGAAATTCGATCGCGGCGATCTTCTCCGGCGAGGTCGAGGCCGGAATCACCGCGATGAACGGCAAGCCCAGCAGGCGCGCGAAGTACGCTTCCGAGACCGCGGTCGAGCCGCTGGACGCCTCGATCACCGGCCGCCCCTCGCGCAACCAGCCATTGGCCAGCGCGTACAGGAACAGCGATCGCGCCAGGCGGTGCTTGAGGCTGCCGGTGGGGTGGCTGGACTCGTCCTTGAAGTACAGGTCGATGCCCGGGAAGCCGGGCAGGGCCAGCGGAATGAGATGGGTATCGGCCGAACGGTTGAAGTCCGCCTCGATCTTGTGGATGGCGGCGTTGACCCACTGGCGTTGCGACATGGCGGGCGGGAGTGTGAGAAAGATCGTAGATTCTACGCCTGCCCTTCCCGGCAATCCCCCGCCTGGCCTGGCTGTGTGCACTCCTGCCAGGTACTCGCGCGGACCTCACCATTGGTACTTGATCCCGATTTGCCCGCCAACGTCGCGGAAGCCCGCTGGCCCGGTGGCCACACTGCCCTGCCCCCAGCCCGTCCAGGCGCGGCCAAGCTGCAGCTGGGCGCCGACGCTGGCCTGGTACAACTCGCGTGGCAGGCCGCTGCGCACGCGCGCACCGCCCATGTCGACCCAACCGGCACCGCCGCGGCGCCACGCGTCCAGGGTGACGAAAGGCTGCACCCGATTGCTCGCGTGCAGCGCATGCCCGTAGATCCGCCCCCCCAGCCGCGCGCTGTAGCCGGACGCGCCGGCGGCCACCGGCGTGCCGTTCTGCTCGACCTGCCTGTCCTGGCTGAAATCGTCGTGGATCAGCTGCGCCTGCGGCTCGATGAAGAGTCGGCGCCGGCCGTCGTCGAACACGGCCAGCCCGTAACCGGCTTCCAGTGAGGCGCTGCGGCCACGCGCGCGGTAACGTTCCGGTGCCAGCCATTGCCCCTGCACGTCGTTGCGGAAACGCCCGTAGATCAGCCAGCTGTCCAGGTAAGCGCCACGTTGCCGCGCCGCGTCCGCATGCCAGGTGCCCTGCACGCCGATCGAGTCGCCCTCGACGCGGCCGGCGGCGCGATAACCACTGAGCGCACTGCGAACACTCGTGCTGCTGCGGCCCTTGCCGAGCATGACCCCGAATTCGCTGCGTCCACGCTGCGACCATCGCAGCAGGCTGGCGCCGACCTGCATCGTGGATGCGTGCGTGTCCGCCAGCACCGCGTCAAGAATGCCGTAGATGTCCTGATTGGTGGTCACGCGTGCCCACGCGCTGGTCGCGCTGTCGGCGCCAGCCGGGCGCCGTGTCAGTTGAGGTTCCCCGGCACGGTCGTGCAAGGTATGCCGGAAGATCTGCCGCGCGGCGTCAATGTTGCCCAGATACACGCCGGGCTCGGGTCGATAGACCGGAGGCGCGGGTGCGGGCGGTGGCGGCACGGGCATTGGCGGCGCGGGTGCAGGCGTCGGCGGTGGCGCCGCGGGTGGCGGCGGCGCGGGCGGCGCGGGCGGCGCGGGCGGTGCAGGTGGTGCAGGTGGTGCAGGCGGTGGCGGTGGCGGCAGCACCCGCGCCGGTGGCGGCACTACCGCCGATGCCGGCGGCGGTGCCGTGCGCAGATACCAGTTGCCGTCGTCGGGTGTTGTCTTCCCGCCCTTGACCAGACCGTATTCGTACAGCCCCGCCACCGCGCGGCCGCGCAGGGTGAATTGCGCGTCTGATCGGCCGCCCACTTCGATCAGGACAATGCCCTCCTGCGTCGGCGCGCCCTTGCCGCCGAGGTTGCGCACCATCACCTCGGCGCTGCCGCGGCTGTCACCCTGGATGCGCAGCCGGTCGGTGGGTGAGTCATCGCCGCCCAGCGTGGTGCCAAACACCAGCCTGGCGCCATCGGCGAAGTAGTTGCCGCTCACCTGCAGTTCGTTGCCGGGGGCGGTGCCGGCGAGCTGCACCGTGCCACTGCCGCGCAGGTCGCCATCCACGCGCAGGCGACCCGGCGCGCTGCCCGCTCCCGGCAGCGCGTTGCCGATCGCCAGCGTGCCCGCATTGCCGAGGTCGCCGTGAATCCTGCCTTCGCCGCCAAGCCAGGCAGCGGCGTCGATGCGCACCGGGCCGCCGCCGGACAATGCCGCGGGCTCGCCGTCCATCGACGACAGCTGCAACACGCCCGCGGCCACCCGCGTACCGCCGCGATGGGTATTGTCGCCACGCAACACCAGGCGTCCACGGCCCAGCTTGCGCAGCTCGCCCGGACCTTGCATGCCGCGCACCAGCTCGCTGCGGAAGATGCCGGTGTCGATGCCGCCACCGGCGCTGCCCAGTTCCACCGGCCGGCGCGGGTCAAGGTCGAAGCGCTGGAGCAGGCGCAGGTCGCCGCCGTCCAGCGTCAGCTTGCCCCCGGGCGCACCCAGCGCCGCATCGGCGGTCACCGCGACGGCGCCCTCGGCCACGCGCAGCCCGCCGCCGAAGGTGTTGCCGCCCTCGGCGCGCGGCGCCAGTTCCAGCGCGCCGGCGCCGGTCTTCTGCACGGCGCCCTGGCCCTCGATCAAGCCGTCATAGCGACCGTCGGCCGGCTGCATGAAGCGCAGCAGGCCATCGTTGCGCAGCGCGCGCTCTGGGGCCGCGCTCGCGGCGGCGAATGGCAGGTCGGCCGCCTGCGCTTCGAGCGTGCCGCCCGACTGGATGCGCAGGTCGCCGGCAAAACGATCCTGTGCTCCCGCCAGGCGCAAGGTGCCGGCGCTGATGTCCACGCTGCCGAAAGGCCGCAAACTATCCTTGGGCATGTCCCAGCGGCCGTCGCCGATCTTGGACAGCGTCTGCATGTTGCGCGCAGCCAGCTCGAAGCGGTCCACGGTGCCCGCGGCACCACCGAGCGCCAGCGTGTTGTCGCCCTCCCCGCCGTCGAGCTTGCCGGTCAGGGTCGAGCCGGCCTCGATGACCACTTCGTCGGGGCCACCCAGCAGCGCGATGTCGCCCCTGACCACCGCGCCGCTGCGGTTGGTGAACACCACGCCGTTGTTGCCCGAACCCGAACCGATCACGTTGCCGCCGCCGACCCGCTCGATCACACCGTAGTTGTCGATACGGTTGCGCGCATCCAGCGGCGCGGCACGCTCGAAGAAGAACACCGCGCTGCCGCTGGAGCGCAGCAGGCCGCGGTTCTCGATGACATTGCCACCGCCTGCGGGATTGACCACCTCCGAAGTCGGAGAGTCGCCTTCCTTGATCACCGATGCGTTCTCGGCCACGAGCAGCGTATTGCCCGACACCATGCTGATCGCGTTCTCGCCGGTCACCTGCCGCCCGACGTTCTGGCCCTGGGAAATCACGCGCACGCTCGCGCCGCGGCCGATATCGATGCGCCCGCCGCTGCCGATGCTGATGGCGTCGCCGTTGACCATCACGGCGCTGTCGGGCAGCAGCTTCAGGCGCACATCATCATCGGCGCCACCACGGCCCAGCGGGTTGCGCCACGGTGACGGCGCTGCCGTGTCACAGGTGATCGCGCTGCCGCTTCGCACGCACTTGGCCCAGGCCGGTGAAGTGGCAGCCGATCCGGCCAGGACGATGAGGATCGCGTGCGCAAGATGGCTGCGCGTGGCGTCGTGTGCGTGGTGCATTCGTTTGCCCAAGTAACAAGGGGCGTGAAGCCTAATCGCGTGCGACCAGGTGTTCCGCCTGCAAACGGTGCGTCGTAAGGCATACCTGACAACAGGTGCGAATTATCCTAGCGCTTCAAAGCATCCCTACGCGGCATGCCACTCGGCTTCAAGGCAGAGAGTGCTTGCGTGCGACTACAATGACCCATGCCGTGCCACCTCGCGGGCGCGGCTTCCTTCGCCCCACAAGGATTGCCATGAACCTTCCCGACATCCAGCACACGCCCGGCGTCGCCACCTCCGCTCCCGCCGAGACCGCAGGCTTCGTGTTCAACCACACGATGCTGCGGGTCAAGGACATCACCCGCTCGCTGGACTTCTACACGCGCGTGCTCGGCTTCCGTCTGCTCGACCGCCGCGATTTCGCGGAAGCGAAGTTCAGCCTCTACTTTCTCGCCCTGCTGCCAGCGGGCACTGCCATTCCCGAGGACGACGCGGCGCGGCGCCTGTGGATGGCCGGCATTCCCGGCGTGCTCGAGTTGACCCACAACCATGGCACCGAAACCCAGGACGGGCCGGTGTACCACGACGGCAACCAGGAGCCCCGTGGCTTTGGCCACATCTGCGTGTCGGTGCCGGACATCCACGCAGCGTGCGCGCGTTTCGATGCGTTGCAGGTGCCGTACCAGAAGCGCCTGGAAGAGGGCCGCATGAAGCACCTGGCCTTCATCAAGGACCCGGACGGCTACTGGGTCGAGATCATCGCCAATAACGCACAGCCCGCCTGAGAGCGATGGCCAGGGCCATGCCCGATGCGCGCACGCGCCGGGCATGGTGGCCGCCAGTCTGCGTGGTCCCGGCGCTCAGACACGTCGCACCGCGGGTCGCCGATCAGTAGTTTTACCGTTGCCGCGTCGCGTGGCTGGCACGAGCATGCGCTTGCGACGGCACGGCGCCCTGACCTGCTGCGAAGGCCTGGCCGCACTGTCGCGTACCCGGAAAGGACACGCGGAGGTGGGCCATGGCTTTGTCACGTTTTCCCTTCACGCTGGCACTGACGCTGCTGCTGGCGGCCGCGTCCGGCGCGCACGCCGCCGAACGCGATCCGCAGGCACTGGACGCATTGCAGCGCATGGGCCACTACCTGCGCTCGCTGCCGGCCTTCCATGTCAGCGGCACATCGGCCACCGAATACGTGCTGGAAGACGGGCAGAAGTTCCGCATCGACGGCACGGTCGACTATCTCGCCAAGGCGCCCTCGCAACTGCGCGCGCGCATTGCCAACGCCGGGCAGGCGCGCGAGCTGTATGTAGATGGCAAGCAACTGACGGTCTATTCGCCACGGCTGAAGTACTACGCCAGTGCGCCACTGCAGGGCGACCTGCAAAGCCTGTTGCGCGATACCGAAACCCGCTATGACGTGCATCTGCCGCTGGCCGACCTGTTCTGGTTCGGCACCGCGCAGGCGCCGCTGGACGCAGTGCTGGCGGCCAGCGTGGTCGGCCCGGCGCGGATCGACGGACAGGCCACCACGCAGTACGCCTTCCGCCAGCAGGGCGTGGACTGGCAGGTGTGGATCGACGATGGCGCAAAACCGTTGCCGCGCCGCTTCGTCATTACCGATACCACCGATGCGGCGCGGCCGCAGTACACGGCGGACCTGCGCTGGCAGGCGTCGCCGCAGATCGCGGCGCAGGACTTCACCTTCAAGCCCGGCAATGGCGACCACCGCATTGCCTTGATCGCGACCGACGCGCGCGAGGTGCAGCCATGAGCACCGTCCGCACTCTCAAGATCCGGGTGATGGCAACCGCCGCGGTGGCCTTGCTCGGCGTGCAGGCGATGAGCCCGGCATGGGCCCTGCGGCCGATGGGTTTTGCGCACGGCATGATCAATCATCCGCATCCGATGCCGCACCCGATGCCGCATCCTGGGCCCGCGCCGCATCCGGCACCGCATCCCGGGCCGCATCCGGAGCCCGGGCCGCATCCAGGTCCGGGTCCGGGACCACACCCGGCGCCACATCCTGGTCCTGGTCCTGGTCCCGGGCCGCATCCACCCGGGCCGCACCCGCCGCCGCCTCCGCCGCCCCCGCCTCCCTATTGGTATGACCATCCCTGGGCGACGGCCGCGGCCGTCACCACGGCGGCGGCGTTCACCGCGGCGGTGATGGGTTCGGTGGTCTACGAGTTGCCGCCGTCATGCACGGTCATCGTCGTCGACAATGTCACCTACCAGAATTGCAACAACGTCTGGTACCGCCCCGAATACGTCGGCACCACGGTACGCTACGTCGTGGTCGAGGCGCCCTGACGACAGACACGCCGGGGCGCTCCGAGGCCCACACCGACAACGAGCAGGAACCGCATGATCCGCGACATCATCCGCATGGGCGACCCGCGCCTGCTGCGTATCGCACCGCCCGTCACCACGTTCGATGCGTCGCTGCAAACGCTGGTCGCCGACATGTTTGAAACCATGGACGCCGCTGGCGGCGTCGGCCTGGCCGCGCCGCAGATCGCGGTGGACCTGCAGTTGATGGTGTTCGGCTTTGACCAGAGTCACCGTTATCCGGATGCGCCGCCGGTACCGCGCACCGCGCTGGCCAATGTGCAGATCGAGCCGATCGGCGATGAGCTCGTCAATGGCTGGGAAGGCTGTCTGTCGATCCCGGGCCTGCGCGCGGTGATCCCGCGCTGGCAGCGCATCCGCTACCGCGGCCAGACCCCGGACGGCCAATGGCTGGAGCGCGAGGCCGAGGACTTCCATGCCCGCGTGGTGCAACACGAGCACGACCACCTGATCGGCCGGCTGTATCCCTCGCGCATCCGCGACTTCAGCAAGTTCGGCTTCGAGGACGTGCTCGCCTACGACTTGTAGGGCTAACAGCTTCTAACAGCCAATAACTGGAGCTTCGGGCCGACGCCTTTCATCCTGTCGGCAGCCCTTGAGGGTCCCGCGACTGCCGCGGGGCCCGGCGACACTGACGTCGCGGGGCGTACCTGGAGCATCCAATCATGTCCGACAGCTACCCGGCCAGCTGCGTGCAAAGCGCGGACCGCCCCAGCAACGACGAGCTGGTCACGCTCATGGCGGGCGTGGTCCGGCGCGACAAGGGTGCGCTGGAAAAGCTGCATGTGCTGGTCAGACCGCTGGTGACCGCTTTCCACGAAGGCCAGGTCCAGGCCGGACGCTTGCATCCGGACGAGCTGGACGAGCTGGTCGAGGGAACGTTGTGGACGATCTATCGGCAACGCCTCAGCTACGACCGGCAGCATCCTTTTCGCGCCTGGCTGCTGCAGGTTGCCCGCCATGCATTGCTTGAACGCTTCAACAAGCCCCGCCCTGCGACCCCATTCGGCATCAAGGCCGCGGGCGTGAGCCCCGCGTCCGCGGAATCAGTAAGTTCATGATCAAGGTTGAGAAAATCCTGCACACCGGCCGCTCGCATGTGACCGGCGGCCGCGACGGTTACGCGAGTAGTGATGACGGCCGGCTCGATATCAGGCTGTCCCCGCCGGGCGCACCCGGCATGGGTACCAATCCCGAACAGCTGCTGGCGGCTGGCTGGTCGGCCTGTTTCATCGGTGCGCTGAGGCATGCGGCGAACGCGCGCAAGCTTGTCTTTCCCGATGCCACCGAGGTCGATGCCGAAGTGGACCTGATGCATGGCGACAAGGGCTTCTTCCTCCGCGCCACGCTGACGGTGAGCCTGCCGGGCATGGAGCCCGAACTTGCCCAGGCGCTGATCGATGCCGCGCGCCTGACTTGCCCCTACTCCAAGGCCATGCGTGGAAACATCACCGCCCTGTTCGCGCTGGCCTGACTCCGCCAACCATTACCGACAAACCGTTCTCCCGGAAGCCGCTGCCTGACCCCTCTCCGCTTGCCCTATCATGCCGATCACGCGCGCAGTTCGGCCCATTGGCCTGCAGACGTCCCCCAGAACACCGAGAGCAACGAAGCCTGTGGAGCCCGTAGCCGACGACCCACATACCCTTCTGTCGACGCAAATCAGGTTCGGCCCTTTCTGCCTTTGGCCGGGCAAGCGCCTGCTGCTGAAGGATGGCGTGCCACTGGACATCGGCGGCCGCGCGCTCGACCTGCTGGTGGCCCTGACCAGCCAGGCCGGCCAGGTGTTGTCCAAGCGCGAGCTGCTGCAGCGGGTCTGGCCCGACACCGTGGTCGAGGAAGGCAGCCTGCGCTTCCACATGACCCACCTGCGCCGGATTCTCGGTGACGACGGCGCGGCCGCTGGTCGCTATATCGCCACCCAGGTCGGGGTCGGATACGCCTTTGTCGAACCGGTGGAGCGACTGCAATCGGCGCCCGACGCACGCGCTGCCCGCACCGAAGCCGAGCCCGAGCCCACGCCTGCGCTGCCATCGCCGCGCGCCAGCGGCAACGTCGGCGCACTGCCACCGCGGTCTCCGCTCATCGGCCGCGAGGCCGACGTGAGCGGTGTGCTTGAACGCCTGGCCGAACCCAAGCTGCTCAACATCGTCGGCACTGGCGGCGTGGGCAAGACCAGCCTGGCGGTCGAGGTCGGCTACCGTGCCGCGGGTGCCGGCCATGGCCGGGTCTGCTTCGTCGACCTGGCGCAGGTTGAAGATGCCGCGCTGGTGCCCTCGGCGCTGGCAGCTGCGTGGGGCCTGCCAGTCCAGGCCGAGGACCCGGTGTTCGTGCTGCTTGCGCACCTGCAATCGAGCCGCGCGCTGTTGATCATCGACAACTGTGAGCACGTCGTCGCCACGGTCTGCGGCATCGTCGAGCGGCTCAGGGAGGCCGCGCCGAATCTGTGCATCCTGGCGACCAGCCGCGAACCGCTGCGTGCCCGGCAGGAGCAGGTATATCGCCTGGGCCCGCTGGAATGCCCACCGGCGGGCGCCAGCCAGTCCGTTGCCGAACTCATCGCGTATCCAGCGGTGGAGCTGTTCGTCGAGCGCGCCTCGCTGCGTGATGCGGCGACCACGCTCGGCAGCGCCGATGCCCAGATGATCGCCGACATGTGCCTGCGCCTGGACGGCATGGCGCTGCCGATCGAGCTGGCCGCCGTGCGCGCCGCGACCCATGGCATCCAGGCGACCCATGCGCTGTTGGGCGAACGCTTCTCGCTGGCATGGTCCGGCCTGCGCTCCGCGCTGCCCCGGCAACAGACGCTGCGCGCGACCCTGGATTGGAGCTATGAGCTGTTGTCACCTCTTGAACGGCTGGTGTTCGACCGGCTCGGCGTGTTCGTCGGCCGGTTCTCCCTGCATGCGGCAACCGAAGTGTTGACCGACGAACGCATCGACGCGGTAACCGTCGCGGCCACGCTGGATGAGCTGACGGCCAAGGGCCTGGTCAACGTCGAGCACTCGGCCGCCGTCGACTCGTACCGGTTGCTGGAAATGACCCGCGCCTATGCCAAGGAAAAGCTGGCAGCGCATGGACCCGAGCAGGTTCATGCGCTGGCGTTCCGGCACGCCACCTTCCACCTGGAGGCACTGGGGAACCTGTGCGGCTCTCCCGAGGAAGTATTCAAGGGCGCCGCGCAGCTGGCCTGCCAGCTCGGCAATCTGCGCAGCGCCCTGGAATGGAGCTTCGGTCCGCAGGGCGATCCTGGGCTGGCCTTGCCGCTGGCGGCGGCCAGCGTGCCGGTGTTCCTGCACTTCTCGTTGCTGGTGGAGTGCCGGCACTGGTGCGCGCGCGCGATCGAGTTGCTGGAACTGGGCTACTTCGGCACCGCCACCGAAATGGAACTGCAGGCTGCGCTGGGGCTGGTGCTGATGTTCACCCGCGGCAACAGCGGCGCGGCCGAGAAGGCGCTGTGCAGAGCGATGGATCTGGCCGTTGCACTGCAGGATCATGAGGCGCAGTTGAAGCTGCTTGGCCGCCTGCAGATCTTCCACGAGCGCGCCGGCAACTTTGCCGCTTCCCTGGCGTGGGCCGAACGCGCGGTTGCCGTCGGCGAAACGATCGGCGAGCCCGAGGCGATTGCAGTGGCGGCTTCGCTGGCGGGGGTATCGCACCATCTGCTGGGCGACCAACGCCTGGCGCGCCAGGAACTGGAACTGGCGCTGAGAAACAGCGGGCCATCGCGGCGCAGCCAGACGATTCATTACGGTTTTGACCATCGCAACCGCACCGGCCTGGCGTTGGCGCGCACCTTGTGGCTGCAAGGTTTCCCGGACCAGGCCAGCCGTTGGGCGCAGAGGGTCGAGCGCGAAGCCGAAGCCCTGGACCACCCGGTTACCTACTGCATCGCCCTGGTGTGGACACTGTGCATCTATCTCTGGAATGGCGATCTGGAGAACGCGAGCAAAAGCCTGGACACCTTCGCCCGCATCGCCCGGGCCAACGTGTTCGCGCCTTACGTCGCGGCCACCCAGGGCATGCGCGGCGCGCTCGCCATTCGTGCCGGCGAGCACGGGCAGGCCATCGGCTGGCTGCAGGACAGCCTGGATCAGCTGCACGGCATGCGCTACGAATTGTTGACCACCTCCTTCGAGATCGCGCTGGCCGAGGGGCTGGTGCTGGCCGGGCGCCACGGCGAGGCCCTGGGGCTGGTGGAGGTCACCATCGCGCATTGCCGGCACAGTGGCGATGCCTTCGCGCTTCCCGAGTTGTTGCGGATCAAGGCGGGCATTGTCCGCACGTTGGGAGGTGACGCGGAAGCCGTCACGCTGCTCGATGAAGCCCTGGGCATGAGCCGGCAACAGGGCGCGCGTGCCTGGGAATTGCGCATCGTGATGGACCTGGCCAAGGTGGCGACGCACGAAGGGCGGATAGGTGAAGCACGCGCGCTGCTGGTGGCGTGCGGCGATTGGATAACGGAAGGCTTCGACACGATGGATGTGCGCGCATGGGCGCGGGCGCGGCAGGCGGCGATTGACGCGTCCGCCTGAGATCGGCTGTTGTGGGAGGGGCTTCGGCCCCGACGAGCGCAGTCGCGGGCTGGCAGATGGCGGTCGCGGCTGAAGCCGCTCCTACAAGTGCAGGACAGGAAGCGAATGCTCGGCTGGCCGGCTCGGTCAGGCCGGGCTTGATCCGTCGATGCCCAGCAGCCCGGCCATCTTGACCAGCTCCGGCAGCGAGCGCGCCTTCATCTTGCGCATCAGCTTGCCGCGGTGGGCCTTGACCGTGATTTCGCTGATCCCCAGCTGCGCGGCAACCTGCTTGT
>DASPIU010000035.1:0-8172 GCA_035629025.1 Stenotrophomonas sp. | reverse complement strand
GCCTTGCGCTCTCTGCCGTCGCCGACACCGTCGCCGGCAACTACACCACCTGCCACCAGACCGCTGCGCAGCTGACCGCGTTGCAAGCTTGGGTGGAAGCCCATGCACCGCCTGCCGAGGCGGCCCCGTGAGGAAACCTGCCGGCCTGCGCGCGCACCTGATGGCTGCCATGCCGGAGCTGGCACGTGACGCAGAGCGCCTGCTGGTCTTCGTGGACGCGGGCTCGCTCGTGTCTACCTTCGCGCCTGGCCCAGCGTTTCAGTACAGCTACACGCTCAACCTGGTCATCACCGACATGGCCGAAGATCCCGACCGGCTGATGTTCCACCTGACCGAGTGGATCCGGGCCGAGCAGCCCGAGTTGATGGCCAACGCCGCGCGGCGCGAGGAAGTCCGCTTCGAGGTGGACGTGCTGGCCAACGACAAGTTCGACGTGTCGATCAAGCTCCCGGCCACCGAACGGGTGATCGTCGCGCGCGATGCCGACGGGCAGCTGCAGTTCACCAATCCCCCCGAGCCGCAGATCCCAGCCGATTGGGATCCATCCGGTGGATGAACCGGCGGCGCTGGAGACCTGGGCTGCGCCCCTGCTCCGCCGGCTTGAGCCGGCCGAGCGTCGCCGCCTGGCGCGCACGGTCGGCACCGCCCTGCGCCGCGCGCAAACCCAGCGCATCGCTCGCCAGCAGAACCCCGACGGCACGCCCTACGCGCCTCGCAAACAGCAGCTGCGCACGAAGGCCGGTCGGATCAAGCGCTTGAAGATGTTCGTCAAGCTGCGCCAGGCCAAGCACTTCAAGATCATGGCCACCGACCAGGCAGTGTCCATCGGCTTTACCGGCCGTGTCGGGCGCATCGCCCGCGTGCATCAGGAAGGCATGATGGATTCGGTACGTCCCGGGGGACCACGCACGCGCTACGAGCGCCGCGTTTTGCTAGGTTTCACACCAGCCGACCACGAAGTTGTGCGGGGCCTCCTGCTGGAACACCTCACGCGCTAGCGGGGTACAGCACAGCTTTGACGTAGAGCAGCAGGATGACGTAGCCGACAGCTACAGCCAGCGTTTTGGCCAGGAACAGGCAGTTCAACGTCCAGAACGGCCACATCGGAGCCTCGCCCATCGCGTCCTCCGCCTTTGCGCGGTAGTGGAGGGCATACCCTCCCCAGATCAATGATCCCGCGAGGTAGTGAATGGCATCGAGCGCCAAACCCGCGATGAGCACCACGGCCGCAGCGTGCAGTTGGTGCGGAACGGCCTTGATATCGGCGCCGTCGGGCTTGAATAGCCATATGAAACCGAGCCCGGCGAAGGCTAGCTGTCTTGCGACGTCGCTAGCCTTGCCCGAGTAGATGTTGAACTCGCCGTGGGCGCCATCAAACAGGCTCACTGGCCTCCACCCTTCGCGCCACCCAACAAGCGCGCTGGCGGCTTCTTTGGTGCATCACGTGCCGGGACCGGTTCCGGACGGCGCAGGCCAGCCGCAACCTTAGTGGGGCGGTTCTTCCCATCGCGCGCCGACTTACCGTCCGTCCTGCTCCCCTTTTCATCCTTGCTCATCGCACATCCCCTGCGTGGTTTCGATGAATCGTACACCCACTGGTCGGCCTCTGTAGCAACCCGGTCTACGCGCTGACTGAGTGGGTCTTTCGCACGCGCGCGGAGACCCTAGACCGGTCGCTCCTACCGGCAACGTTCATGGCCTCCTACACCGCGGTTGACCTGTCCAAGCTGCAGGCGCCCGACCTCATTGACGAGCTGGACTTCGAGACCATCTTCGCCCAAGCCATGGCGCAGCTGATGCAACTGGTGCCGGAGTTCACCGCCCTAGTGGAATCCGACCCCGTCTACAAGCTGGTGCAGCTGTTCTGCGCGCGCGAGCTGGGGCTGCGCCAAACGTTCAACGACAAGGCCCGCCAGTGCATGCTGGCTTTCGCCACGGGCACCAACCTGGATCACATCGGCGCGCTCTTTGGCGTGTCCCGGCTGACGCTGGATCCGGGGGATGCGGATCAAGGCATCGCGCCGACCTTGGAACCTGATGCAGACCTGCGTCGCCGCATCCAGCTGGCGCCGGAGGGCTTCAGCGTGGCGGGGCCAGAGGGCGCCTACATCTTCCATGCCCTGAGCGCCCACGCCGACGTGCTGGACGCCAGCGCCACCAGCCCCACGCCCGGCGACGTTATCGTCACCGTCCTGTCCCGCCAGGGCGATGGCACCGCAGGAGCGGAAGTGCTCGCAGCGGTCACTGCCGCCCTGCGTGACGACGACGTGCGCCCCCTGACCGATGCGGTCACGGTGCAGAGCGCCGAGATCGTCCCCTTCGAGATCCGTGCCCGGGTCTACACGTTTGCCGGCCCCGATCGCGCGGTAGTGATGGCCGAAGCTCTGCGCCGACTCAACGCCTACCTGGCCGAGTCTCACCGCATCGGGCGGGACGTGCCTGAGTCCGCCATCAAGGCCATGTTGTTTGCCGAGGGCGTGCAGCGTGTCGAGCTGGACTCGCCCACCGCGGACGTGGTCATCGGCCGCACGCAGGCACCCTACTGCACCCTGGTTGACGTGGAGCACGCCGGCGTCGATGAGTAACGGCCTGCCCCCGAATTCCACCGCGCTGGAGCAGGCGCTGGCCGCACTGACTGCGCGCCTGGAGGCCATACCCACGCCGCTGCCGACGCTATGGGACGCCGACCGCTGCCCGGTCGATCAGCTGCCGTGGATGGCATGGGCGCTGTCCCTGGACGATTGGCAGCCGGAGTGGAGCGAAGCGGTCAAACGCCAGCGCGTTCGCAGCGCTATCGCGATCCAGCGGCGCAAGGGTACGGCCAACAGCGTGCGCATGGTGGTCCAGTCCTTTGGCGGCGCGGTGGCTATTCGCGAGTGGTGGCAGACCGAGCCGCGCGGCGAGCCGCACACCTTCGACCTGTCGCTCACGCTCACTGGCGCAGACGGCCAGAGCGCCAGCGCCAAGTTCGTTGACGCAGTAATTGCAGAGGTCGAGCGCACCAAGCCCGTGCGATCCCATTTCACATTCACTCAAGGATTCCAGGCCGAGGCGCGCGTAGGCGTGTTCGCGGTCGCGCGGGCGGCGACCTATCGCCGGCTGCTGATGGAAGCCGAATAACTGGACCCCCGCCCATGCCCGGACTGAAGCTCCAAGTCACTAACGCTGGCCGCGCCGCCCTGGTCAACGCGCCCAACACCGGCACCAACGCCGTGTTGGTGTCGCAGGTGGGCATTGCCAGCGCTCCGTTCACCTCGTCACCGGAACTCATCGCGCTGCCTAACGAGATCAAGCGCCTCGATACGGTGGGCGGAACGATCAGCGCGGCCGATACGGTGCATGTGTCCGTGCGCGACGAATCCACCGCGGTCTACGACTGCTACGGCTTCGGGCTCTACCTGTCCGATGGCACCCTGTTTGCGGTGTACAGCCAGCCCACCCTGCTATTGGGCAAGGCCGCCGCCGCGATGATGCTGCTGGCCCTGGACGCGATCTTTGCCGATATCGACGTTCAGCAGCTGACCTTTGGCGACACCAACTTCACCGATCCGGCCGCCACTACCGAGTTGCCTGGCATTGTGGAACTGGCGACCGAACAAGAGGCCACCGCCGGCAGCGACAAGGTGCGCGCCATCACTGCGTGGCTGCTGAAGAAGGTGCTCGACGCCCGCCTGGGTGTTGGTGCCCCGTCGGAGTTCGCCAAGACGCTGCTTGGCCTCGCCACGGCCGCCCTCTTCCGGTCCTCGCTGGAGATCAAGAGCGCGGCACTGAAGGATGAGGGCGCCGACAACGGGCTGGATGCGGACAAACTCGACGGGCAGCACGGCGCGTGGTATCGCCAGTGGGCCAACCTGACGGGCGTCCCCGCGACGGCTACCGCGTGGCCGACCTGGGACCAGGTACAGAGCAAGCCGGCCACGTTCCCCCCGTCAGCACACCCCCACGCCGACTACGTCCAGAAGGCCGGCGACACCATGACTGGCCCGCTGGTCACCCCGTCAGTTCGCGTCTACGAAGCCGGCGCATCAAACCAGCTCTTCTTCCGAAAAGCCGGCGACGTGATGACCATCGACAGCGTCAACATCACCAACACCGCGTGGGCGCCGCTGATCTTTACATCCACCGGCTTCACGTTCAACGGTGGCGCCACCCTGTTCCAAGGCACCATCACGTCAGCCAACGACGTGCGCAGCAACACGAATTTTCTCACCACCAACGGCTACTGGGTGGCGTCCACCTCTAACGGTCAATGCACGCTGCTCTTCCGCCCCAACGGCGTCGGTAACACGCTCGGGCAAATGGCGCTTGGCACGGCTGGCACCTTGGACATTGCCGGTGCCTGCCATGCGGCGGGTGGCTTCGACATCGCTTCCTCCCTGCGGCTGAAAGATGTGCTCGGCCCGATGCCTTACGGCCTGGAGCAGCTGGAGCTGCTGGACACCGTCACCGGTCGATATAAGCCCAAGTACAACGAAGACGGGCGCGATCGTCTGTTCCTCATTGCAGAGCAGCTGCTGGACCTGATGCCCGAGACGGTGGACGCCGAGGGCGCGACCATCGCGACCTTGGACGCGGAAGGCATGCCGATTGCCGAGGAAAAGTTCCCTTCGATCAAGATCGACCAGCTGATGCCGGTGTTCGTACGCGCTTTCCAACAGGTGTCCGGGCGCATCCGCGACCTGCAGGCCGAAGTGACCGACCTGCGCAACCTTCACCAATCCTGAGAGAGAACCATGGAAACGAACTCCCGCATCCGCAGCCTCGCCCCCGGTGTTGACGTTGAACGCATCGCTGTGGAGTCCCACTTCTTCTACGACCCGCTCACGGGCAATGCCAACGTGGTGTTCCAGGGCATGGAATTCATTCTCCTGGAAGGAGCGGTCAACAAGATGCTCGACGGCCGTGAGCCGCTGACCACGACCTCCGATGCCATCGCCACTCGTCTGTTCGGCACCGCGGTGGTGGACCCGGTCACCGGAGCGGACCTGTCCCAGGTTAGCGCAGCCGGCGTGGTCGTCTACCTCAAGGCGGTGTACGACACTCTGCACAACGAGCGCGCCGCGGCCGCTCTGGCGCCGGTGAGCCTCGACCACAGCGGGTCGACGGACAACTAAGCCATGCCCAGTGGATTCCGCAACTCGGCAGGTACGGACTTCGATGACGTGTTCGACCTGTTCGTGCAGGGGGACAAGGGCTCGGCGACAGGGTACCGGTCGGGCGATGGCAACGACCTCAACCAGCGCTACGCGCCGTTGCTCTTCGGCACGAAGGCACCCGACGTGGGCTACCGCGACGCGGCGGGATCCGATCTGAGCAATCGCTGGGCCAAGAAGGACACCGCGCAGTATGCGTTGGCGTTCAACGGCAAGAGCTACCAAAGCAATCGCCAGGCATTGACCAACGAGAACACGAACATCACAGCAGGCGTGTCCGTGAGCATCCTGGCAAACGGCACGTGGTCAATCGCAGCCATGACCGGTTCGCCAACTTCGGGCACCTGGCTGCCGGCAGGCCGCTCAGTGTCTGAGTACACCGTCCAGATCGCCACCAGCGGCAACAGCCGGGCCACGGTCTCGAACAACGCGCCGGGCTACGTTGCTGCGTCAAGTTCGGCGGGCGCGACCATCAGCGCCACCGTGCGCGGCCAGAGCCTGGACGTGATCGATGAGACCATCTCGGTCACGGTGTACCTGCGCCACACTTCGGGTCTGGTCACCACCAGCCATTTCGCTGCCCGCGTCTTCGTGCAAGGCTACCTGTAGCAGCAGAGCTTACGCGCCAGCAGGCGTGAGCGTTCGCACGCGCGCGAGGACCATGGACACATGGCCTCGCCCGACCACACCCGCCACCTGTCCAACCTGATCCGCCTCGGCACCGTCGCCGAGGTGGATCTCACCGCGCGGCGTTGTCGCGTGCAGTCGGGCGAGCTGGTCACCGACTTCCTGCCCTGGCTGGTCCCTGCGGCCGGCGCGCTGATCGTGTGGGCTGCGCCCAGCGTCGGGGAGCAGGTACTGGTGCTGTCGCCCGACGGCGAAACCATGGGTGGCGTGGTGCTGCGCGGCTTGTATTCCGACGACTTTCCTGCGCCCGGCGACGGCGCTGACCTCACCGTGGTGCAGTTCGGCGACGGCGCCGCCATCAGCTACGACGCCGCCGCTCACCAACTTCTGGCCGTGCTGCCGAGCGGCGGCAAGGCAGAGGTGACCGCCGACGGCGGCATCACGATCAATGGGCCGCTCACCGTCAACGGCGAGACGACGATCAACGGCCAGACCACCGTCAACAGCGACGCGCACGTAACCGGCACGGTGACCGCCGACAATGACGTGCTGGGCGGCGGCATCAGCCTGAAGAACCACAAGACCACCGGTGTGACGCCGGGCTCGGGTATCTCCGGGCCGCCGCAATGAAGGGCATGAGCGCCACCACTGGCAGGTGGATCGAAAGCGATGCGCACCTGGCGCAGTCGATCGCGCAGATCCTGACCACCCCACTGGGCACGCGCGTGCATCGGCGTGACTTCGGCTCGCTGCTGCCCGAGCTGATCGATCAGCCCTTCAACGATGCCACCCGTGTGCGCCTGTACGGCGCCACGGCCACCGCGCTGCAGCGCTGGGAGCCGCGCCTGGCCCTCAAGCGCGTCGGCCTCACCGTGGGCGAGGCGCCCGGCTCCTTCGTGCTGACCATCGAAGGCCAGCGCACCGACGTTGCGCCCGCCAACGCGCACACCCGCCTGACCATCCCGCTCCGCTTCCGTTCCAACTGACCGAGGAACCCTCATGCCCAGCTCCTACCACCACGGCGTTCGCGTTGTCGAAGTCAGCGCCGGCACCCGCGCCATCCGCACCGTTGCCACCGCCGTGCTCGGCCTGGTTGCCACCGCCAGCGACGCCGACGAAGTCGTCTTCCCCGCCAACAAGCCGGTGCTCATTACCGACGTGCTGGGCGCCATCAGCAAGGCCGGCACGAAGGGCACGCTGCGCGCCGCGCTGCAGGCCATCGCCAACCAGTGCAACCCCATTGCGGTGGTGGTGCGAGTCCCCGTGGCCGAGAACGCGGACGAAGCGGAAACGACCACCGCCGTGATCGGCGAGCGGACGGCCACCGGCTACACCGGCCTGCAGGCGCTGCTGGCAGCCCAAGCGCAGCTGGGCGTGCGCCCGCGAATCATCGGCGCGCCTGGCCTGGACACGCAGGCCGTGGTCACAGCGCTGGGCGTGGTGGCCAAGAAGCTGCGCGCCATGGCCTACGCTCGCGCTGTGGGCACCAGCGTGGCCGAGTGCATCACCTACCGCGCCCAGTTCTCGGCCCGCGAGATCATGCTGATCTGGCCGGACTTCACCGGCTGGGACACTGTGACCAGCGCCAGCTACGCGGTGTACGCCACCGCCGCGGCGATGGGCCTGCGCGCGCAGATCGACCAGCAGCAGGGCTGGCACAAGAGCTTGTCGAACGTGGCCGTCAACGGCGTCACCGGCATTTCCCACGACGTGCACTGGGATCTGCAGGATCCGTCCACCGACGCCGGCCTGCTCAACGAGGGCGACATCACCACGCTGGTCAACTTCAACGGCTACCGCTTCTGGGGCTCGCGCACCTGTTCGGAGGACGAGAACTTCGCCTTCGAGACCGCGACGCGCACCGCGCAGATCCTGGCCGACACCATCGCCGATGGCGTGGCGTACTACGTCGACAAGCCGATGCATCCCTCCCTGGTGAAGGATCTGCTGGCCACGATCAACGGCAAGTTCCGCGACCTGAAGGCCGGCGGCTACATCATCGATGCCGAGGCGTACTACGACCCTTCGATCAACAGCTCGCAGACGCTGCCGCTGGGCGAGCTGCAGATCAACTACGACTACACCCCGGTGCCGCCGCTGGAGAACCTGCAGCTCAACCAGCAGATCACCAGCTCGTACCTGGACAACTTCGCCGACCGCATCAACGTCTGACGGCCGCGGCGCGCCCACGGGTGCGCCCTCCCGTCCCTAATCCCCGGAGAACGCAATGGCTCTGCCCAAGAAGCTCAAATTTTTCAACGTGTTCGGCGACGGTATCAGCTGGCTCGGCCAGGCCATCGAGGTGAAGCTGCCCGTGCTGTCGCGCAAGATGGAGGAATACCGCGCCGGCGGCATGAACGGCCCGATCGATCTGGACTTCGGCAACGAGAAG
>DASPIU010000034.1:0-11721 GCA_035629025.1 Stenotrophomonas sp. | reverse complement strand
GCTTTGATTTCGATGCGGTCCGCGCCGATGCGCGCAAGCAATGGACCCAGGCACTGTCGGCCATCGATGCGCAGGGCAGCGCCGAACAGCGCACGCGCTTCTACACCGCGCTGTACCACACCCTGCTCGGCCCGACCTTGTACATGGACAGCGACGGCCGCTACCGCGGGCCGGACAACGCCGTGCATCAGGCGCGCGGCTGGACCAACTACTCCACCTTCTCGCTGTGGGACACCTACCGCGCCCTGCATCCGTTGCTGACCCTGGTGCAGCCGCCGCAGCGCACCTCCGACGTAGTCAATTCACTGCTGGCTTCGCGCCGCGAAAGTGCCTACGGCATCCTGCCGGTGTGGGCGTTCCACGGTCTGGAAACCTGGTGCATGATCGGCTACCACGCGGTGCCGGTGATTGCAGACGCCTACATGAAGGGCATTGGTGGATTCAACGCCGACGAGGCGCTGCAGGCGATGGTCGCCAGCGCCAACTACGGCCCCTACGACGGCATTGCCGCCTACCGTCAGCTTGGCTACGTGCCGATCGACGAAGAAGGCGAAGCCGCATCGAAGACCCTGGAATACGCCTTCGACGACTGGACCATCTACCGCGTCGCGCAGAAGATGGGCCGTGCCGACATCGCCGCCGAATTCGGCAAGCGCGCCGGCAACTGGCAGCACGCCTTCGACCCTGCCACCGGCTTCATGCGCGCGCGCAAGCGCGACGGCAGCTTCCGCGAACCGTTCGACCCCAGCGCCAGCGGCTACGGCAGCGACTACACCGAGGGCAATGCCTGGCAGTACTCCTGGTACGTGCCGCAGGACGTGGCCGGCCTGGCTGCCGCGCATGGCGGCAGCGATGCCCTGCTCAAGCGCCTGGACGCGGTGTTCGACGCCAAGGTGGACCCGAAGATCTTCGAGCACATGGAAGACATCACTGGCCTGATCGGCTGGTACGCACACGGCAACGAACCCAGCCACCACGTCGCCTACCTGTATGCCTACGCCGGGCAGCCGTGGCGCACGCAGGCGCGGTTGCAGCAGATCATGGACAGCCAGTACGCCGCGCGCCCGGACGGCCTGGCCGGCAACGACGACCTCGGCCAGATGTCGGCTTGGTATGTGTTCACCGCGCTGGGTTTCTACCCGGTGGCGCCGGGCAGCAACCAGTACGTGATCGGGCGCCCGTTCCTGCCGCGCGCGACCCTCAACCTGCCCAACGGCCGCCGCTTCACCGTGATCGCCGAAGGGCTGGGTGACCGCCATCCGTACATCGGCGCGGCCACACTCAACGGCAAGCCGTTGCCGCGTGCCTGGCTCGGCCACGAGGAAATCCTCGCCGGCGGCGAACTGCGCTTCCGCATGCAGGCGACCCCGGACAAGAACTGGGCGACCGACCCGGCGCAGCATCCGTATTCGATGTCGGCCGCTGTTGAATCATCGGCGCGCTGAGACAAAACTCGTTCATTATTCTTCTCCTACGCCGTGGCCGGGGCCTCCCCGCCACGGCGTTTTTGCGCGCGCAAACCTCGCGAGTGCGGCGAGAACCATCTGCGCAAAAAACGGCGAAATTTCATTCGCTTTTCACCCAGACCTGACTACTCAGTAGCGACGCGGTTCCGCAGATGGCTTGCCCAGGAGAGGCCCATGTCATCGCAGCTCGATTCGCATCGCCGGCAGTTCCTCAAGGCTGGGGCGGCAACCGTAGGCGCAGCGCTGGTCGCGCGCTGGTCGATGGGTCCGGCGTCCGCCCAATCCCCCACCCCCTTCGACATCGACGACACCTTTGCCGGGTTCATGCGCGAAATCGGCGGCAGCGCGAACGATGGCGGTGGCACGGTGCGCTTCATCGGCGCCGACCCATTGCTGCGCAGTCACTTTCGCATCGGCGCGTGCATGGCGATCCCGGCGATGGCCGCAGGGGTGGGCGCCGCGGCGATCTGGCGGCAGCGCACCGGCGCGAGCCAGGATCTGAGCGTCGATCTGCGCCAGGCAGTGTGGAACGTCAATCCGCTGATCGGCTTGGTTCACGCCAAGATGCAGGCCGCGGGGTTGATTCCCGCCAGCGACCCCATCCCCTCCTTTCTCACCGCATGGATTCCCTCGGTCAACGGCGTGATGCTGCAGGCGCCGCTCGGCCTCGGCAATCCCATGTCGTTTCAGTCGTTCGAGACCAGGGACGGCCGCTTCATCAACCTCACCGGCATCTATCCGCACCTGATGGAGCGCATCCTGCCGGTGATCGGCAGCGTCCCCGAAACCGCGGCGATTCGCACCGCGGTGAAGAAGTGGAATGGTCAGGAGCTGGAAGACACGCTGGCCGAGCATGAGGCGGTGGCGGCGCTGCACCGCACCCACGAGGAATGGCTGGCTCACCCGCAAGGCCGATATCTGGCAGGGACGCCGCTGATCGAGATCATCAAGGTCGGCGAGGCACCAGCACGCCCGTTCTCCGCCAATCCACAGCGTCCGCTCTCGGGCAAGCGTGTGATTTCATGCACCCATGTCATCGCCGGCACCACGGCCGCGCGCACGCTGGCCGAATACGGCGCTGACGTGCTGCACATCGCGCGCGACCAGAGCTTCGAGCACGAGGCACTGGTGGTCGATGTCAACGTCGGCATGCGTTCGGCCTGGGTGGACCTGCGCAACAGCGATCAGCACAAGCGCTTTTCCACGCTGCTGCCGCAGGCCGATGTTTTCATCGAAGGCTTCCGCGGGCGCGCGATGGAACGCCTGGGCTTTGGCGCGGAGGAAGTCGCGCAACAGCGGCCCGGCATCATCTACCTGTCGGTGCGTGGCTACGGCTGGGAGGGACCGTGGCGCGACCGCGCCGCGTTCGACATGGAAGGCGTCTCGACCACCGGCTTCACCATCACCGAAGGCGGCGGTGGCCGCCCGCGTTTCCCGCCGACGCTGGTGATGAACGACTACATCACTGGTTATATCGGCGCGGCCGGCATTCTGGCGGCAATGCGTCGGCAGGCGGCAGAAGGCGGCAGCTGGCATGTGCGGGTCAACCTGGCGCGGGCGGCCATGTGGTTCCAGAGCCTCGGCGCCTTCCCCGGCATCGACTTCGACGCGTCACAGGCCGCCCACCGCATGAACCCGCCGGAGGTGATGCGGCGCAAGACGCCCTACGGCGAGGTGGAACGTCTGGTACCGCTGGTACGCCTGTCGAAGACGCCGGGGCAGTGGCGCGAGCCGCTGGTCACGGTGCGCGGCAGCGACCTGCCTGCCTGGCTATAGCCGCATCGGCGCCATGCCGGCGCATCGCGTTTCGGTAGTGCTCCATGCAACGGGAGACGGGGATGAGGACGACGCGCCAGCGGTTTCTCTCGATGAACTCTCCTTCGGCGGTCTTCGCCGTTGCCCTCGCCTGCGTGGCACTGGCTGACGTGGCATCGGCCGCGCCGCCGCCAGCGGACCCAGCGGCGCCGCCCACAGGATCAGGCGAACCCACCCTGGCCGATATTGCCGACCAGGAGCCTTATCTGGACCTGCTGGACACCTCGATGACCGTACAGGGCGACCTGCAGGAAGACACCGCCGTGCCCACCGGCCGGTTCCGCCTGCCCACTGCGCTCGGGTCGTGGTTTGCGTGGAAGGACCGCTTCCGCGAGCGGACCGGCCTGACCTTCGGCGGCTCATGGATGGTGTTGGGGCAGAACTACTCCAGCAGCCGCATTGATGAGCACAACTCGGTGGGCAGCAAGCTCACGCTCAATTTTGCCTATGCGCTGTTCAACCGCGGCCAGGCCAACGCGTTGTCGCTGGAGGTGGCCGTGGAAGACCGCCGCCCCCTTGGTACCGAGTTGGCGCCGCTGCAGGCCGGCCTGGGCACCGGCTCGATGGTGCCGACGGCCGCCACCTATGGCGACTTCAGCCTGGGCGTCACCCAGGCCTACATCCGCCAGAACCTGGCCGACAACCGCATCCAGTACACGATCGGCAAGATCTTCGCGCCGAATTTCCTCAATGCCTATCCGTTCTTCGATGACAACCGCCAATTCCTTACCCAGACGTTTTCCACCAGCCCTTCCATCCCCTCGCCGCTGCGCGGCTTCGGCGCGGTGGTGGCCTTCTATCCGACCAGTGGCGGGCTCTACATCAAGCCCGGCATGTTCACCACGCACAGCGACGACACCGGCAGCACGATCGATGACTTCTTCTCCAAATCCGAGCACTTCTACATGCTGGAGGTTGGCTGGAGCGGGCTGGCGCGCACGCCCACGCCGATCCATGCGCGCGCGGCCATGGACGCCAACAACATCCATCTCACTGCCTGGTACAAGAACGCCGAGGAAGGCGGACTGCCGCGCGCCAAGGGCCTGGCCTTCAATGCCAACTACATGCTCGGCACGAACCTGATGTGGTTTGCGCGCGCCGGCTGGTCGGAAGGCTGGCTGGCCGATCGCAACGCCGCCGTGGGCCTGGGCTGGCGCCCGTCCGCGGCGTTCTCGGACCTGTTCGGCGTGGCCATCGGCGCAGTTCATCCGACCAGCGGGCAACTGCGCTCGCAATATTCCGGCGAAATCTTCTACCGCTTCCACGTCACGCCGAACTTTGCGATCACCCCGGACGTGCAACTGCAGATGCATCCGGCGCTGGACCCCAGTACCGATACGCTGTGGGTGTTCAGCCTGCGCGGCAGGTTGACCTTCTGATCCGCGCCCGGTGGCCGACGGCTGCTCAGCGCTTGCCCGCGCTCTGGTAGGCATCGAAGCGCGCGATGTAATCGTCCAGGTTCGCTTCCAGCAACCTGCGGTACTGCTCGACGAAGGCCGCCAGCGTCTCGGCCTTGGCCGCGGCCATCTCCGCGGCCGAGGCATGGCCGCAGGCGCTGATCCAGGCGTTGAAGCGCGCGGTGGCATACACCAACGAATCGTTGACCGGCCCGCGCGCGGCACCGGCCAGCTGCGCGTTGGCCAGCTCGATCAGCGCGTCGGCACGGTCATAGAAGTGCGGGTCGACTTCGGTCACGGCGGTTCCTCGATGTTCGGCAAGCGCAGACGCCGCCTTGCAGGCGTCCCCGCAGCTTATGCCCGTGGTCCGGGGCCGGACAACCGCGTCCCGGCCATCGCGATCCCACCGCGATGCTACCGGTGGCAGAATCGCGCGGATGCGCCATCTTCCCCTCCTGCTGCTTCTCGCACTGAGCCTGCCCGCGATGACCCTGCACGCCGCCACGCCCCCACGCGTGTTGATCTTCACCAAGACCGCAGGCTTCCGTCACGAATCGATTCCCACCGCCATTCGCACGCTGTCGCAACTGGCCGCCGATGCCGGCATGGTCGCCGATGCCACCGAGGACGCCAGCGCGTTCACCGCCGGCAACCTGGCGCGCTACCGCGTGGTGGTGTTTGCCAGCACCACTGGCAACGTGCTCGATCCGGCGCAGCAGGCGGCGATGGAAGGCTACATCCGCGCGGGCGGCAGCTTCCTCGGCGTGCATGCAGCCGCCGATACCGGCTATGACTGGCCCTGGTACGGGCGCCTGGTCGGCGCGCGTTTCCATGATCATCCACCCGGCCTGCAACACAGCCGCGTCCAGCCCGAGCGCGCTGGCGTGGCGCACGGCCACGCCTGGCCCGTGCACGACGAGCTCTACAACTACGATCAGAACCCGCGCGGCCGCGTGCAGGTGATCGCCACGCTGGACGAGTCGCTGTACAGCGGCGGTCGCATGGGCGCCGACCATCCGATCGCCTGGCACCACCGCTTCGATGGCGGCCGCGCCTGGTATACCGGGCTCGGCCACACCGCGGAGATATTCACCCAACCCGAATTCCTCGCCCAGCTGCGCGCAGGCCTCGCCTACGCCAGCGGCCAGCAGGCGGACGACTGAGCGCCTGGCCTTGCCGTCGCCAGCAGCTGAACACGCCCGGCGCGCTGTCGAAACGGCGCCGCCCCACTCGTCGCCTCATTGAAGGCGCGCATTTCGCCGCGCCATAGCCGGAGGGCAAGATGTCCTACATCGATGGTTTCCTCATCGCAGTCCCCACCGCCAACCGTGAGAAGTTCATTGCGCATGCCCGCCAGGGCGATGCGATCTTCATGGAGTACGGCGCGCTGCGCGTGGTCGAGTGCTGGGGCGACGACGTGCCGCACGGCCAGCAGACCGACTTCTTCCGCGCCGTGCAGGCACGCGAGGATGAGACGGTCGTGTTCTCGTGGATCGAATGGCCGGACAAGGCCACCCGCGACGCGGGCATGCAGAAGATGATGGACGACCCGCGCATGGACCCGGCCAGCAACCCGATGCCGTTTGACGGCAAGCGCCTGATCTATGGTGGCTTCGTGCCGCTGGTGGAACTGGGCGGCTGAGCGCGGTGAGGTGCCGGCTGGCGCGAGCGTGCCGGCGCGGAGAATGTGCGGTCGCGGCTGAAGCCGCTCCTACAGTGCGCCCATCAGGCATTTGGAATGCTGCGGGGACCGTTGCAGGAGGGGCTTCAGCCCCGACCGGCCAGGCCGCGATCTGGCAGATGGCAGCCGCTCACTGACCTTTCTTCGACAGACTCATCCCCAAGATGGCGGGCGAACCGGAGGAGACGCCCGCCAATGCCCGCCAGCATGCGCCAACGCAGCCTGACCTCGCTGATCCACGGCGTCGCGCTGCACTATCTGCGCCGGCTGCTGCCCCCCGCCTGGCTGGCCCTCGCCGTGCTGGCCATCGCCAGTGCCTGGATCGCCTTCAGCGCCCACGACCTCATCGCCCTGTCCGCCCTCGCCATCGCCCTTGGCGGCCTGCTTGTGCATTGGCCGCACCGCGGCCGGCGCCCCTGGCCACTGTGGCGCACCCTCGCCCTCGGCCTGGCCGCCCTGCTCGAAGCCGTGCCCGGCTGGGCCCAGCAGGACTTCCTGCGCGTCGCCCTGTTCGTGATCGCCGCCGTCTCCACGGCCCAGGCCCTGACCTATCTCTTGGCCTCCATTCGCCTGTCCATGCGCCTGCAACGCCAGGTACGCGCCCTCGACGAAGCCAGCCTGCTTGCGGTGTTGCCGCAGGACGCGCGCGAGGATGCCCGGCGCTGGCGCAGCGGTGATGACAGCAAGTCGGCCGAAGTGTCCATGGTCGTGAACCTCGCCGCGCTATGGGCCGCACTGTCGGCCCTCGGCGAGGACGAAGCGCGGCGACGCCCTACCGCGATGTAGCAACCGGGGCGCGCTGCCTCAGCCTTCCAGCGCCAGCGGCAACACCCGCTTCAGCAACGCGGCCAGCAGCGCCGGGTCGAACGCCGGATCGCGCGCGGCCATCAGCGCCAAGCCATCGGCAAAACATTGCAGCACCGCCGCGGCCAACGCCAGCTCGTCCGGCGTGCGCCCGCGGCCCTGCTCGGCATCGCGCTGCTGCAGCCACTCCGCCAGCCGCTCGCGCATTTGCCGCGCATTGCGTTGCAGGTCGCGGCCGACATCGGCATCACGCATGCCCAGCGCGATGATCTCGCTTTGCAAGCCGACGTGGAATGCGCTCACCTCGCCGCTGCGCCATACATCGAACGCAGCCTGTAGCGCACCGCCCAGGTCGTCGGCCGCCTGGATCTGCGCCAGCCCCTGCCGGCTCTGTTCCAGCTGCTGCTCGATCAGCGCCAGCACGATCGCGCGCTTGTTCTCGAAATAGTGATACGGCAGGCCCGTGCTCAGGCCCGCGCGCGCGGCGATCTTCGACATCGAGGCCGCCTCGAATCCGTCCTCGATGAAACACGCGCGCGCCGCGTCGAGGATGCGCTGCCGCTGCTGCCGGGCATGCTCGCTGGCCGAAGACGCATCGCTGTTGGCGAAGGAAGGCATGGACGCGTTCGCGCAGTGAAGTGGAATGAAGTGGCGGCGATGGTAGCGCAGGAGTAGCCGTTGAATGGTCATTCAACTGTCAAGGAAGGTCCGCAAGATCGCCGGCTACTTCCCTCCCCGCTTCAGGAATCCACGATGCGCCACCCTCTTTCCCGCGCCGTCGCCCTGGCGCTTGCCGCCTTGGCCGCCGGGCCGGTCCTCGCGCAGGAAACCCAGCAACCCGACGGCGCCGCGGCCGCCGACCCGCTGACCCTCGACCAGGTCGTGGTCACCGCGCAGAAGCGCGTGACCAATCTGCAGGAGACTCCGATATCGGTATCGGTGCTCAACGCCGAGGACCTGAAGGACCGCAGTGCGATCTCGCTGGGCAGCCTGGCCGACGGTTCGATCCCCTCGCTGCGCGTGGCGCCGTTCGCGACCCGCAGCTCGGCGCTGAACATCGGCATTCGCGGCATCGGCGCCAGCGGCGATGCCAATCAGCCGGCGCGCGATCAAGGCGTGGGCGTGTACGTCGATGGCGTGTTTCTGGGCCGCGCGCAGGGCCTGGGCACCGCGCTGTACGACGTGGAGCGCATCGAAGTATTGAAAGGCCCGCAAGGCACGCTGTTCGGCCGCAATACCGAGGGCGGCGCGATCAGCATCGTGACCAAGGCACCGACCGGCGAGTTCGGCTTGCGCACGAATTTCGGCATTGCCAACTACGGCGGCTACAACAGCGGCGTGCACCTGGACCTGCCGCGCGTGGGCGACTTCAGCTTCAAGATCGACGCCGTGCAGGCGCATCGCGACGGCACCACCGACAACCCGATGCGCGGGCAGGAAGACTTCAACGGCTACGACAAGCGCGGCGCCCGGGTCAGCGCGCTGTGGCAGCCGAGCGACAACTTCGAGGCGCTGTATGCGCTGGACCATTCCTACGACGCCACCACGCCTTATCATGCGCAATATCTCGGCGGCAGCACCTACCCGCGCGGCCCGCTGCTGACTGACGGCGCCCAGCGCGACCGGCGCGACACCGCCATCATCGGCGCGCCGCAGGAACAGAACATCGGCAAGACCGATGGCCACCTGTTGAACCTCAACTGGACGCTGTCCGAGCAGCTGGAATTGCGCTCGATCAGCTCCTATCGCGAGCTCGAACAGGGCCAGTTCGACAACGGCCTGACCGATGCGATCTCCACCTTCGCGCCGAACGGCGAATTCGGCCGCTACAGCCTGGCCCAGGTCTATCAGCACCAGTACAGCCAGGAATTCCAGCTGGTCGGCAACACCGCGCAGGTGCAATACGTGCTGGGCGCGTTCTATTACCACGAGACGGTCGGCGACAACGCGCAGACGCCCAATACCTTGCGCTGGAATGCCGACGGCAGCGCCTACACCGTGATCAACCAGCCGCTGGACCTGCGCAACGTGCGCATCGACCGCGCCAGCAAGGCTTCGGCCGACAGCCTCGGCGTGTTCGGCCAGGCCACCTGGACCCCGGCCTCGCTCGAAGACCTGCACCTCACCGCCGGCGGGCGCTGGACCAAGGATGACAAGGAAGGCCGTCTGTACCTGCTCAACGGCGCCGCCTCCAACCTGGCGTTCGAGGGCTCGTGGAGCCGCTTCGACCCGATGTTCAACATCGCCTACAACCTGGGCCAGGACACGATGGTCTATGCCAAGTGGAGCACCGGCTTCAAGGCCGGCGGCGCCAACTCGCGCTCGCTCAGCTACCGCGCGTTCGCGCCCGAGGAAGTCGAGGCCCTCGAACTGGGCATGAAGACGCAGTTCTGGGACGACCGCGCGCGCCTGAACCTGGCGCTGTTCTCCTCGACCATCAAGAACCGGCAGATGGATTTCTACCTGCCGCTGGCGCCCGGCCAGACCCGCACCGTGTCCGACACCACCAATGCCAGCACCGACGGCAAGTCCAAGGGCGCGGAGCTGGAATTCAACATCATGCCGCTGGATGGCCTGACCCTGAGTCTGGACTACGCCTATACCAAGGCAGATCCGCTCAGCGCGCCCAACCCCTATGTGCCCGGCAATCCGTCGGTGACGGTGCTGCCGCTGTACGCGCCGGAGAACGCCGGCAGCGTCGCCATCGACTACCTGCTGCCGCTGCGCGCCTCGGCGCTGAAGTTCCATGTCGATGGCAACTGGTCCGACGGCTACTACACCAGCGAAGTCGAGCAGACGCTCACTGACAGCTCCTTCGTGGTCAATGCACGCATTGCCCTGGTTGACGTGCCGATGGGCAACAGCGGCGCCACCGCGGAATTCTCGCTGTGGTCGCGCAACCTGCTCGACGAGGAACACCTGTTCTACACCAGCAACACGGCCGGCCTGGGCGCATACGGCATCTTCAACGATCCGCGCACCTTCGGCTTCGACATCGCCCTTCGCTACTGAGGACTCAAGATGAAAAACAGCAAGAAGCCACGCGCGCGGACCCTGTCGATGCTGGCGCTTTCGGCCACCGGCCTGTCGGTCCTGGCCTTCAACGCGCAGGCCACGCTGCCACCGGATATCGCGGTCGAGCGCATTTCGCCGACCAAGATCGCCGTGGTCTGGACCGGCGCTCTGGCCGCCAATGACAAGCTCGACCTTGCGATCAGCGACGCGCAGGGACGCATTGCCGGCAAGGCCGGCAAGCTAGACGACGTTGCCGGCGGCAGTGGCCGCGTCGAGCTCGAACATGCGGCCGGCGTGCGCCCCTACGTGCTGGTCGATGACAACCTCGGCCACCGCGAAGTGATTGGCGAGCGCGTGCTGCCGCTCGAAGGTGGGGTCAACTTCCGCGACCTTGGCGGCTACCGCACCACCGACGGCCGCAGCGTGAAGTGGGGCAAGCTCTATCGTTCCGGCGTGATGAGCGACCTGACCGACGCCGACTACGCCTACCTGCAGAAGCTCGGCATCAAGACCATCTGCGACCTGCGTTCGCAGGACGAGCGCACGCTGGAGCCGACGAGCGCGCAGCGCATCACCAACGGCGGCCGCTACTACAGCCTCGATTACAAGATGGACTTCGACACGCGCGGCTTCGCCCAGGCATTCTCCGCGCCGTCGGCCAACCCCGAAGTGACCGCGCTGCGCGTGTTTGGCGGCTTCTACCGGGCCATGCCCAAGACCTACGCGCCGCAGTTCAAGCAGGCCTTCGCCGACCTGCAACAGGGCAACGGCCTGCTGTTCAATTGCAGCGCCGGCAAGGACCGCACCGGCCTGCTTGGCGCACTGATCCTCACCGCGCTGGGCGTGGCCCCGGAAACGGTGAGCGCCGACTACGCGTTGAGCGCCCACATCTACCCGAAGCAGGAAGCCGCGCGCCAGGCCCGGCATGCCCAGGCCAGGAACGAGCGCAAGGCCGACAGCCCGCACAGTTCGACCATGGAAGCGTTGGCGAAACTGCCGCCGGACGCGCGCAACGTGCTGATGGGCACCGATGCTTCGCTGATTGCCGCGGCCTTCGATCAGATCCGCCTCGACTACGGCTCGCTGGATGCGTACTTCGAGCAGGTGCTGGACGTGGATGCCGAAGACCGCAAGCAGTTGCAGGCGCTGTACCTGGAGCCTTCGCCGCTGGCCAGCACGGGCAAGGCGGGCGCCGTGCACTGACCCCACGCCCATGGCCACGGATGGCCTGCGCAGAAAAGCAAAGCCCCGCCGAAGCGGGGCTTTGTCACTCAGCCGCGGCCGTGGCTCAGGCGAACGGGTCCTGCAGCACCATGGTGTGGTCGCGGTCCGGACCGGTGCTGACGATGGAGATCGGGCAGCCGGCCAGTTCTTCCAGCGCACGCAGGTAGGCACGCGCGGCAGGCGGCAGCTTCTCCCACTCGGTGATGCCGTGGGTGTTCTCGTTCCAGCCCGGGAACTCCAGGTACACCGGCGTGCATTCTTCCCAGCCCTGCGCGTCCAGCGGCGCGTACTCGGTGCGCTTGCCGCGGTATTCGTAGGC
>DASPIU010000033.1:0-37904 GCA_035629025.1 Stenotrophomonas sp. | reverse complement strand
CCAGTGAACTGCGAATGCAGCAGCTTCCCATCGTTATCCAGCACGAACAGATGCGGATAACCCTTGATCTCCGGATACTGCGACAGGAACGCCTGATTCTCGTTCTCCGGGCTGAAGTTGATCTTCACCCAGACAAAGTTCGCATCGCGAAAACTGCGGATCTCCGCATCGCCGCCGATGAAGTCATCCAGCACGTGGCACCACGAGCACCATTCCCCGCCCACGTCCAGCAGGATCCGCTTGCCCCCGCGCTTGGCCTCGACCTTCGCCGTTTCCAGGTCCGCCACCGGATCGCGCGCCGGGTCGAACCCCGCGCTCAGCGCCGCTGCCGCCGCGATGTCCGCCGCCGCCGGCGTATTGCCTGACGACACCGGCTGCGTCGGATCGGCCACCGGTGGCTTCTGCACGGAAGTGTCCAGCGGCTTGGGCGCGGGCGCCTGCTCGGCTTGCTGCGTGCAAGCCGCCAACAGGAACGTGGACAGGACGATCGGCAACAGCTTCTTCATCGACGATTCCTTACTTCACACCATGCATGAGCTTGCTGATCAGCGGCGCCACCAGGAACAGCAGCGCGCCGGCGCCGAGCAGCAGCCAGAAACCGAAGGTATACCCGGTCAGCGCCGACTGCACGGTCATGCCGCCTTCGCCGCTGACATGGCCGGCAAAGATGCCCGACAGATTGTTGCCGATGCCGGTGGACAGGAACCAGCCACCCATCCCGAAACCGACCAGCCGCGTCGGCGCCAGCTTGGTCACCATCGACAGTCCGATCGGCGACAGGCACAGCTCGCCCACCGACTGGATGACGTAGACCATGAACAGCGTCCAGAACGGAATCTTGCCCGCATCACTGACCAGCGAGGACAGCGCGAACATCAGCAGCAGGAACGCCAGGCCGTTGAAGATCAGGCCCAGGCCGAACTTGCGCGGGATCGACGGATTGGCGCGGCCCATCTTCACCCACAGCCACGCCAGCAGCGGCGCGATGGTGATGATCGCCAGCGAATTGACCGACTGGAACCAGGCCACCGGGAAGGTCCAGTCACCGAACTGGCGGTTGACGATCTTCTCGGCCAGGAAGTTGAACGAGCTGCCCGCCTGCTCGAAGAACATCCAGAACAGGATGTTGAACACGAAGATCACCAGCATCGCCAGCGAACGGTCGCGATGCGTCTTGCCCTCGCGCACACCCTCGGCCACGATCAGCCCGCACAGCAGCAGGAACATCGGCGCCAGCACCCACCAGTTCAGCGTTTCGGCGTCGATGGTGAGCAGGAAGTAGATCGCCGGGATTGCGATCAGCGCGCCAATCAGCGTGTACAGCACGCGCGCGCGGTTCTCGCCGCCGAGCGGCGGGCGGCCGATGCCTTCGAGCTGGCGGCGGCCGAACCAGAACCACACCAGGCTCAGCAGCATGCCGATGCCCGAGGCAATGAACACCACCTTGTAGTCCGGCATCGCCTCGGAGCCGAAGAACTTGCTGGCCAGCGCACCGGTCAGCACCGGCGAGATCATCGCGCCGAGGTTGATGCCCATGTAGAAGATGGTGAAGCCCGAATCGCGGCGCTCATCGCCCATCTTGTACAGCTTGCCGACCATGGTCGAAATGTTCGGCTTGAACAGGCCGTTGCCGGCGATGATCGTGGCCAGGCCGAGCTTGAACAGCTCCTGGCTGGACGTGGCGATCATGAAGAGGCCGGCGGACATGATCGCCGCGCCGAGCAGGATCGAGCGCTGGTAGCCGATCACCCGGTCGGCCACGTAGCCGCCGAAGATCGCCGCCGCGTACACCAGCGCAAGGTAGGCGCCGTAGAGCTGGTTGGCCGGCTGCTCGCCCGTCCCGCTGCCGGCGTAGAACTGCTGCACGATGTACAGCACCAGGGCCCAGCGGATGCCGTAGAAGGCAAAGCGCTCCCAGAACTCGGTCATGAACAGCATCCACAGCGGACGCGGATGGCCGAGCAGGTTCTGGAATTCCGGAATGGGCGTGGGCGGCGGGTTGGTGGCGGTGTTCGGCGCGACGGCGTCAACGCTCATTAGGACTTCCCCTGCGTATTCATGAAAGGCGATAGGCCCCCGGCCGTGCCGGGGCGACGGGCGAGGATCACAGACGGCCCACATGGGCGTCAACGTGACGGGGTACCCGGAAACCGCCCCGGCAGGCGCCAGATGCACTGTAGGAGCGGCTTAGCCGCGACCGCGATCCGCCAGATCGCGACTCCGCTCGTCGGGGCTGAAGCCCCTCCCACAACGGCCCCAGCAAAGGTCCCGGCACCCGCCGAACCCGCTCTGCCCACCGGCATCGGCGATCTGTCGGGCAGCCGGGGGCGGGCCCTGCCAGGACCGTAGGCAACATGGATGTTGCCTACGAGCCCCCATGGATGGGTTCACGGCGTGTCCTGGCAGGGCCTGCCCCCGGCTGCCACACGCAATCCCCGCAAGCCGATCAACATCGCAGGCCAACACGCCCACAGGCCGCGAGAATCAGCTACTCAACCCAATCGAAGTCCGCACATCAAACAACTCCGGGAAGAAGGTCAGCGCCAGCGCCTGCTGCAGGAACCCCACCCCGCTCGACCCGCCAGTCCCGCGCTTGAACCCGATCACCCGCATCACCGTGCGCATGTGCCGGAAACGCCACAGCTGGAACTGCGTTTCCAGGTCCACCAGGTCCTCGCACAGCGCGTATTCGCGCCAGTATGTATCCGTATTTTCGTAAATCCGCTCGAACACCGGCCGCAGCGCCGGATCGGCCACATGCGGCGTCGTCCAGTCGCGCCCCAGATACTGCTCCGGGATCGCATGCCCGAACCGCGCCAGGTAACGCAGGAATTCCTCGTACAGGCTCGGCGCCTCCAGCGCCTCGCGCAGCCGCTCCTGTCCCTCCGGGTCATGCGCGAACACCTGCAGCATCTGCGCGTTCTTGTTGCCCAGCAGGAATTCGATGTACCGGTACTGCAACGACTGGAAACCCGACGCCGGGCCCAGCACATCGCGAAAGCCCATGTATTCCGATGGCGTCAGCGTCTCCAGCACCGACCACTGCTCGGTCAGCAGCCGCAATACCTGTTTGCTGCGCGCCAGCACCTTGCGGCACTGCCACACCTCGTCGCGCTGCAGGAACACGATCGCCGCGCGCAGCTCGTGCGCCAGCAGCTTCAACCACAGCTCCGAGGTCTGGTGCTGGATGATGAAGAGCATCTCGTCGTGGTGCGGCGGATCGGACAGCGGCTGCTGCGCGGTCAGCAGCTGGTCCAGCCGCAGGTAGCCGCCGTAGGTCAGGCGGCCCTCCAGGTCGGTGTGGATGCCGGCTTCCAGATCACGCTGGTTCTTGTCGACGGGCATGGGCGGTGCAAGAGTGAGGGTCCGCAAGCGTAACGCAGGCGCCGCGGCCCATGCCGACAGGGTGCGCGCGTGCGGCAAACGGCCGCGGTCAGCCCCGGCTGAAGCGGAACCCAACGGCAACCGCGACACTCGCCCGCGCATTCAGTGCCCCCGCCGCTCCGCACTGCAGCAATCAGCCGGGCCCCGCCGCGCAACGTCGCCGCCACGCACAACGGGCACAATTGCTGCAAGCGCAGCATGCTTCGTGTTGCGGCGCAGGAAAGGCGCAGGTCACACCTTCCTTACCATTGCGCTCCGTATCATTTGAAACTTACTTCCGAGGGTGCTGTTCGCATGACCGTTGCCGCCCAGTTTGAAATCGAGTTCCTGCAATATCTGGACGTGGACGGCCGGCCCGTGCGCGACCTTCCCGCCAGCTGCGACCCGCAGACCTTGCTGACCTTGTTCAAGCAGATGCTCTACGTGCGCACCTTCGACACCAAGGCCGTGGCCCTGCAACGCACCGGCAAGCTCGGCACCTACGCCTCCTGCCTGGGCCACGAGGCCACGCACGTGGGCATCGGCGCCTCGATGCAGCACGGCGACGTGTTCGCCCCCAGCTACCGCGAGTACGGCGCGATGTTCATGCGCGGCGTGCGTCCGCGCGACGTGCTGCTGTACTGGGGCGGCGACGAGCGCGGCAACGACTACGCGCGCGACAGCGACGCGGCCATCGACTTCCCGTTCTGCGTGCCGATCTCCACCCAGTGCCTGCACGCGGCCGGCGCCGCGCTGGCGTTCAAGCTGCGTGGCGAACAGCACGTGGCCGTGTCCAGCTGCGGCGATGGCGGCAGCTCCAAGACCGACTTCTATGCCGCGCTCAATTCGGCCGGCGCCTACAAGCTGCCGCTGATCCTGTGCGTGGTGAACAACGGCTGGGCGATCTCGGTGCCGCGCTCGGCGCAGACCGGCGCACAGACCCTGGCGCAGAAGGGCCTGGCCGGCGGCCTGTTCTGCCTGCAGGTGGACGGCAACGACCTGATCGCCGTGCTCGAAGCCATGCGCCAGGCGCGTGAGCGCGCCCTGGCCGGCGAAGGCGGCACGGTGATCGAGTTCATGACCTACCGCCTGTCCGACCACACCACCGCCGACGACGCCCGCCGCTATCGCGGCGAGGAAGAGGTCAAGGACGCCTGGCTGCGCGAGCCGATGCTGCGCCTGCGCAAGTACCTGGTCGCCCAGGGCCTGTGGAGCGAAGCGCACGAGGACGCCTGGAAGACCGAGTGCGCCGCGCGCGTGGACGAGGAGGTCAACGCCTACCTCAACACGCCGGTGCAGCCGGTCGAAGCGATGTTCGACTATCTGTATGCCGACCCGCCGCCGGACCTGCTGGCCCAGCGCGCCGCAGCCCTGGCCCTGGAGCAGCGCCATGGATGAGATCGCCGTGGACAAGATCACGCAGACCCCGCGCGCCGCCGCGCATGATGCCGCCGCGCGCCACGCCGCCGCGCCAGGAGACACCGCAATGACCGCAACCCCCATCACCCTGATCGAAGCGGTCACCCAGGCCCTGGCCTGGGAGCTGGCGCACGATCCGTCGGTGCTGGTGCTGGGCGAGGACGTGGGCGTGAACGGCGGCGTGTTCCGCGCCACCGCCGGCCTGCAGCAGCGCTTCGGCAGCGAGCGCGTGCTCGACACGCCGCTGGACGAGACCACCATCGCCGGCCTCACCGTCGGCCTGGCCGCGCAGGGCATGAAGCCGGTGGCCGAGGCGCAGTTCGACGGCTTCGTCTACCCGATGGTCGATCACCTGATCTGCCACGCCGCGCGCCTGCGCACCCGCACGCGCGGTCGCCTGCACTGCCCGATGGTGCTGCGCGTGCCGTGGGGCGGCGGCATCCGCGCGCCGGAGCACCACAGCGAGGCCAACGAGGCGATCTTCACCAATGTGCCGGGGCTGCGCGTGGTGCTGCCGTCGTCGCCGCAGCGCGCCTACGGCCTGCTGCTGGCGGCCATCCGCGAGCCGGATCCGGTGATCTACATGGAGCCCAAGCGCATCTATCGGCAGTACAAGGAAGTCGTCGTCGACGATGGCGAGGCGCTGCCGCTGGACGTGTGCTTCGTGCTGCGCGACGGCACCGACGTGACCCTGGTGGCCTGGGGCGCGCAGGTGAAGGAGGCGCTGGAAGCGGCCGACAAGCTGGCCGGCGAAGGCATCAGCGCCGAGGTCATCGACGTGGCGACCCTGCGTCCGCTGGACTTCGACACCATCGCCGAGTCGGTGGCCAAGACCGGCCGCTGCGTGATCGTGCAGGAGGCGCCGAAGACGGCGGGCTTCGGTGCGGAGATCGCCGCGCGCCTGGCCGAGGAGTCGATGTACGACCTGGTCGCCCCGGTCCAGCGCGTTACCGGCTACGACACGCACATCCCGCTGTTCCGCCTGGAAATGAAGTACCTGCCCAGCGTGGAGCGCATCGTTGCCGCGGCGAAGAAGGCCGTGGCCGCGGGCTGACATGCGGGCGCGGCTGCTCAGCGACTACCGGACGCCTTACGCCAATCCGATCCGCTTCCGCGCCGGCCAGGTGGTCGAGCTCGGGGTGCGCGACGAGGAATGGCCAGCGTTCGCCTGGGTCGGTGTCGAAGGCGGGCACGCCGGCTGGGCGCCGGTCGAGTGGCTGCGGCCGCTCGGCGATGGCCGCGCCGAGGCCCTGCGGGACTACGATGCCCGTGAGCTCGACGCCGACTGCGGCGAAGCAGTGATCCTGCACCATGAACATGGTGGCTGGTGGTGGTCCGAACGCGCCGACGGCGCGCAGGGCTGGCTGCCGGCCGCCGATCTCGAACTGATGGAAGAGACTTGCCGATGAGCGATACCAAGAATTTCCACCTGCCCGACCTGGGCGAAGGCCTGCCGGACGCCACCATCGTCGAATGGTTCGTCAAGGAAGGCGATGTGATCCGCCTGGACGAACCCCTGGTGTCGATGGAAACCGCCAAGGCAGTGGTCGAAGTGCCCTCGCCGGTCTCCGGCAAGGTGCTCAAGCTGGCTGGCGGCCCGGGCGATGTGATCGTCACCGGCAGCGTGCTGGCGCAGTTCGAGCCGGACCCGAACCTGCCGCAGCGCGCCGAGGCGCAGGACACTGGCCACTCGCATGGCGGCCACGCGCCGAGCACCGGCGACAAGGCCCCGGCCAAGGCGGACAAGGTCGTGGCCTCCGACGACGGCGGCGAGCTGCCGGTGCGCGCGGGCGAGGCCGAGCGTGCCGACGCCGGCACCGTGGTCGGCGCGATGCAGAGTTCGGACACCGTGCACAGCGAGCAGGCGGTGGCCGTCGGTGGCGTGCGTGCCATGCCGGCGGTGCGCGCGCTGGCCAAGAAGCTCGGCGTGGATCTGTCGCGCGTGCGCGCCAGCGGCGCGGATGGCACGGTGTCGATGGCGGATGTGAAGCAGGCGGCCGCGGGCGGAACCGCCGCGATGGCCGCCCCTGTAGGAGCGGTTTCAGCCGCGACCGCAGGGCCTTCGCAGGTCGCGGCTGAAGCCGCTCCTGCAGAAAGAGCGACGGGGACGAGTTCGCCTGCGCGCACCCCGCTCTCGGCAGCAGGCAAGCCGATGCGCACACAGCCGCCGGGCAGCGCCGCCAGCGGCCAGCCCGAGCAGCTCAAGGGCGTGCGCCGCAACATGGCGCGCGTGATGGCCGATGCCCACGCCAAGGTCGTGCCGACCACGCTCAACGACGACGCCGACATCCACGCCTGGACGCCGGGCAACGACATGACCGGCCGCCTGGTGCGCGCGATTGTCGCCGCCTGCAAGGCCGTGCCCGCGCTCAATGCCTGGTTCGATGGCGAGGCGCTGACCCGCACCCTGCACCCGCATGTGGACGTGGGTATTGCCGTCGATACCGAGGAAGGCCTGTTTGTGCCGGCCCTGCGCAACGCCGACATGCTCGATGCACGGGGCGTGCGCGAAGGCGTCAACCGCCTGCGCCAGCAGGTCGAGGCGCGCAGCCTGCCGGCTTCCGAGCTCAGCGGCTACACGATCTCGCTGTCCAACTTCGGCATGTTCGCCGGCCGCTATGCCACTCCGGTGGTGGTGCCGCCGTGCGTGGCGATCGTGGCCGCCGGCCGCGCCCGTCACCAGGTGGTGCCGGTGATGGGCGGGATCGAGACGCACAAGATCATTCCGCTGTCGGTGACCTTCGACCACCGCGCCGCCACCGGCGTGGAGGCCGCGCGCTTCCTGCGCGTGCTGATCGACGATCTCGCCCTGGCGCAGTAAGCGACTGTCGTTCCTCGTCGAAAGGCCCGGGCGCCGCGAGGTGCCCGGGCCTTTCTCTTTGCGGGTCTGGTGGAGCCCCGACTCAGTGCGCCGCGGCCGCCGCGGCAGGCAGCGGCGCGCCGAGTTCCAGGCGCATCGCGTCGAAATCCAGCGTCCAGCTGTCGAAGGCATTGAGCACGTCGCCGCCGAGCACACCCTGGGTGCGCATGCGCACGTCGTCCGAATCAGCCAGTGCCACCGCCAGATTCGCCAGGACCGTACTGCGCTCGCCCACTTCGACCCGCACCTGCGGCCAGTTCGCCACGCTGCGTTCGGTGGCGCCGCCGGCACCGGCCAGGCGCTGCCGCTCGCGCGGCAGGCCTTGCAGCAGTTGCGGATGGCTTTCGGCAAAGCGCGGCGACAGCGCCGAAGCACTGCCGCCACTGTCCAGGTGCAGGGGCACGGCCACGCCGCCGACGCGGGCCTCGACGAACAGATCGCTGCCGGCCAGCGCCAGGTTGGGACGTCCCGCGGTGCGCATGCCGGGCTCTGGCGTCAGCGTGCCGTCGTGGCCGAAGCGCACGCGCTGCATCGCGCGGAACACCGGGAAGCCGACGATGGCATCGATGCGGTAACCGCCGGGCAGCGGCATCTCCAGCTGGGCGTCGTCCAGCACCAGGAAGGCAACGTGTTCGAGCACCAGGCCGGCCAGTTCCAGCCGGTCGGCCACGGCCACGCCGGTGCTGATGGTCTGACGGCTGGAAGTGCCAACGCCTGCGTTGCCCAGCGGCTTGAGGCCCAGGCGCTTGGCGGTGCTGGCCGATACCACCGAGACATTGGCGCCGGTATCGAGCACCGCTTCCTGGGGCTGGCCGTTGATCGTCACCGGCGTGCGCGCCAGCCCGGCCTTGTCGCGCACGAAGTGCACGGCTACCGGTGAGAACGCGGCCACGTGCGGCGGCGGCACCGCGGACAGGCGCTGCGCGAGCCCGGCCATGGTGGTGGCGCCTTCGATCTCGTCTGCCGCGGCGTGGCACTGCGTCAGGATCTGCGCGCGCGCCTGCGCGGCGCTGGCGGCGCGGGCATAGCGTGCCGAGGCAAACGCGGCGTCGGCAATGATCGACTGCGCCAGCGCGGCATCGCAGGGCGTGGGGACGGTACCGGCCAGGAACGCTTCGGCCAGCGCAATCGCACGCGCTTCGTCGAGCCGGCCGGCGGCCAGGCGCGCCTGCGCCAGCATGTCCCACGGGGCCGGCAACTGCGGCAAGGCGGCGGCGAGGCTGGCGACATCGCCATCGGCTGCGGCTTGCAGGCGCTGGCGCGCCAGCGCGTCCTGCGCCGCGGCGCCTGCGGGGGCTACCGCGAGCAACAAGGCCAGCGTCAGCGCGGCTGCCCGCGGGATTGCGTACTTGGAGGGCTTGTTCATTGCGCGTATCCTGATCTGGAGAAATGTTTTTCTGTAAAACAGAAATTACTATGCGAATCACAGAAAGATCAAGACGGCTCGCGCGGGCCGCCGGGCGGCTGCGCTGGGGAATCTGGCTGGGCGTGGTCCTGACCCCGCTGCTGACCGCCGCCGGTCTGCTGGGCGTCTGGCAGGGCGGCACCGGTCCGGGCGGTGCGTGGCTCGATGCCGGCGGCCTGCCGTTGCCGTGGGCCAGCGCACTCGCCATTGCGCAGGGCGTGCTGGTGGCGGCGGCGCTTTACCAACTCGCGGTGTTGCTCGGGCAGGTGCGGGCGGATCAGTTGTTTCCGCCACAAGCCGGGCGGCGGTTTGGCCGCTTTGCGCTGCTGTTGCTGTGGGCGGTGCTGGTGCATGGCGTGCTCGCCGCAATGCTGAGCGCCTGGCTGGTACCGCAGGGCGAGCGCCACGTGCTCAACCTCGATGGCGCCGATCTGCTGTCGCTGCTGGTCGCCGCCGTGCTCTGGCTGGTCGCACGCTTCTTCGATGCCGCGACCCGGCTCGAAGAAGACCAGCGTTCCATCGTTTGAGGCGCGCCGTGGCCATCATCGTCCGCCTCGATGTCATGCTCGCGCTGCGCAAGGTGCGCTCGCGCGAACTTGCCCAGCATGTGGGCATCACCGAATCCAATCTGTCGCTGCTCAAGTCCGGGCGCGTGCGTGGCATCCGCTTCGAGACCTTGTCGAAGATCTGCGAATACCTGCAATGCCAGCCCGGGGATCTGCTCGCCTACGAACCTGGGGATGATGCGCCGGGCGACGACGCCGACGATTGAGCCGCCGCCTCAGCCGACCACGCGCAACAAGCTGCGTGGAGTGGTGACGCGAGCCGGTTCGAGCAGTTGCCGGGCCAGCGTACGCGCGGCCACGCGCAGTTCGGGCACCGCGGTGATCTCCCACAGCATGCCGCGCAGCAGCGGGCCGATGCAGTACAGGCCGGGCAGTGTGCGGCCAGCAGCATCGCGCACGCGGAAGTCCGCATCCACTACCACGCCCAGGCCGAGGGGGTCGGCCTGCAGCAGGCCGGCCTCGCGCATGCCGGCGATCAGCGGATCGCTGGTGCGGTCGATATCGGTATCCAGCCCGGTGGCGCGGATCAGCACGTCATAGCGCTCCGTGCGCGACTCGGCTTCGCCGCGGCGGCGCAGCACCGCTTCGAGGCCTTCCGGGGTCCAGCGCGCGCGCAACAGGCGTGCGGCTTCCAGCTGCAACTGCCCGTTGTCGCGCAAAGCTTGCAGGGTCTGTGCCGCGCCTGGTGCCACGCGGTGCCGCGCCGCTTCCCAATAAGGCCGCAGGTGGCGCAGGAAGCGCGAGCGCGCTCGCGCATCCAATCGGCGCCACAGCGGCTGCAGGTGCGGGCGCAACGCATCCACCGCGCCGCGCCAGGGCGCGCCGGTGGCCACCAGCGCGCGCACGCCGCGCAATACGGCGCCAAGGTCGCCCTGGCGCAGTGCCTGTTGCAGCGCGGGCGGCAGCTCGACCACCGGGCCTGCTGCGGCCACGTGTGCCTGCGGCGCCAGGCCGCGCCGCGAAATCGCGTGCAAGCCGCCCTCGTGGCCGCGCGCCTGCAGTGACAGCGCCACGTCCACCATGGTCAGGCCGGTGCCGACGATCAGCACCCGCGCCTGCGGCGCGATGCCGTCCAGCGCGCCGGGTTGCCACGGCCAACCGATGTAGCGCGGGTGCACGCTCAGGCGCGGGCCCACGCCCGGCAGCGCCTGCGGCGCCAGCGCGCCCACGGCGAGAACCAGCTGGTCGCTGTCGAAGGCTTCGCCGTCGGCCAGGAAGATGCGGTAGCCGCGTTGGGTGCGCTCGGCGGCAATCGCTTCCTGTGGCTTGCACACGATGTGCGCCGCGGCCGAGGCCATCGCCGCCTCGAGTTCACCGCGCAGGTAATCGGCAAAGGCCAGGCGCGGCAGAAAGGCCTGGCGCCCGGCTTCGCCCAGGTGCAGGGCGTCGGCAAAGCCACCGGGCTCATCGGCGTCGATGCCCAGGTCGCGCGCGCGCACGTTGAGCAGGTGTTCCGGCCGCGCGGCGCCGTAGGCGATGCCGCTGCCGAAGGTATCGGCCATGCCGACGAGGGTGATGCGGGTGGCGGCGTCGGCGCGGAAGGCCAGTTCGCGGACCAGCGCCGCGCCACAGAATCCGGCGCCGATCACGGTGATGTGCTTGCCCATGGCCTTGCCTTGTCCAGCGTGGGGAGCTCCGTTGTGCCTGTGCGCGCAGCGCCGGGTGTAAAGGAAGGGTTAGATCGGGGCCGACCAACCGGCATGAGCACATAGCGCATCGCGATGAGCACGGTGGGACAACGCGCGGCATGGCGGATAATGCGGCGTCCCCGTTGCGAGGCTGCCCATGTCCGAACTTCCGCTGCGCGACCAGCGCCTGCTCATTGCCGGCGGCACCCGCGGCATTGGCCTGGCCATCGCCGATGCGCTTGCCCGCGCTGGCGCGGCATTGTCGATCTGCGGCCGCGACCCGCGGGCGCTTGCCGATGCCGGCGAAACCCTGCTGCGCCACGGCGGCCGCGTGCACTGCCAGGCCTGCGATCTGGCCGACCCGGCGCAGATCGAAGGCTGGGTCGGCGCCGCTGCCGAGGCCATGGGCGGCATCGACGGCGTGGTCAACAATGCTTCGGGCTACGGCAATGGCCAGGACGATGCGAGCTGGCAGGCCGGCTTCGACATCGATCTGATGGCCGCGGTGCGCTGCAACCGCGCCGCCTTGCCCTGGCTGCGCCGCAGCGGCGCGGCGGCGATTCTCAACATCAGCTCGATCAATGCGCTGCGGCCGACCCCACGCGCGGCGGCCTATTCCACCGCGAAGGCCGCGTTGAACTACTACACGGTGGCGCTGGCCAAGGAACTGGCGCCCGAACGCATCCGCGTCAACGCGATCGCGCCGGGCTCGATCGAATTCCCCGGTGGCCTGTGGGACCGCCGCCGCGAAGAAGAGCCAGCGCTGTACGCGCAGATTCGCGATGCGATTCCGTTTGGCGGGTTCGGCCGTGTCGAGGATGTGGCCGCCGCCGCGCTGTTCCTGCTGTCGCCGCAGGCGCGCTGGATCACCGGGCAGATCCTCGCCGTCGATGGCGGCCAATCGCTCGGCCCCTGACCTCCCCACGCTTCCGAGAAACGTCCATGGCCCACGTCAGCATCACCTCCACCCAGACGCATTACGCCCACCACATCAGCAGCGGCCGCCACAGCCTGGTCGCCGACGAACCGGCCGCGCTCGGCGGCCAGGACGCCGGCATGGCGCCGTTCGATCTGTACCTTGCCTCGCTGGCGGCCTGCACCGCGATCACCTTGCGCATGTATGCCGAAAAGAAAGGCTGGGAACTGGGCGAGTTCCGCGCCGAGCTCAGTTCCACGCGCGGCGAGGACGGCAAGCTGCACGTGCACCGCGTGCTGCATGCCAGCGCGCCGCTGGAGCAGGCGCAGTGGGACAAGTTGCTCGACGTGGTCAGCCGCACGCCGGTGACCCTGGTGATGCGCGAAGGCGCGGTCATCACCAGCGCGCGCGGCTGAGGCCCGCGCTCAGGTCAGGGCCGTCATCACTGCCTTGCGGTAGGCGGGGCGCTCGCGCAGGCGCGCGTACCAGGCTTGCAGGTGCGGCAGGTCGGGGCGTTCGATCGGCATCTCGAACCAGCCATAGGCAAAGGCGCCGAGCGGGATGTCGCCCATCGCAAAGCGCTCGCCGGACAGCCACGGTGCCTGCGCCAGTGCCGCATCGGCCATCGCCAGCAGCTCGCCGCAGCGTTGCAGCCCGGAGGCGATTTTCGCCGCGTCGCGTGCTTCCGGCGCGGTACGCACGATGCCCCAGAACACATCGCGGAACGGCGCGGCAAAGCTCGATGTGGTCCAGTCCATCCACTTCTCGCCCACCGCGCGCGTGGCCGGATCGGCCGGGTACAGCGTATCGAGCGCGTAGCGCGCGCTGAGGTAGCGCACGATGGTGTTCGATTCCCACAGCGGCAGGCCGTGGTCTTCGATCAGCGGCACCAGGCCGTTGGGATTGAGCGCGCGGTACTGCGCCGAATCGACCACGCCGAAGGCGCCGCCCGCCTCGATGGACTCATACGCCAGGCCGATCTCCTCGGCGCACCAGAGCACCTTGCGCACATTGGTGGAGTTGTGGCGTCCCCAGATTTTCAGCATGACCGGTTCCTTGCGTGGAGCCACGGATTCTAGCGCCGTGGCCCAGCAGCTCAGTAATGCTCCTGCTGTCCCCCATCGGGCAGCACCTTGGCGCTGCTGGCCTGGCGGTCACGCTCCACCGCCAGCAGCGCCAGCGAGCGCGGCGGCGCGGTCCAGGTGCTGCCGCCGGGCGCGGCGCGGCCGCCGTTGCGCACGGTGTCGATAAGCACGCGCCAGTGTTCGTCGTGCATCGCCGGCAGGCGGAAGTCCACCGGATTCTGCGGGTCGGCGTTGAGCAGCATCAGCAAGGTCACATTGGCCGCGACCTGGCGTAGACCACTGGCCGGGGCGCGGCCGTCCAGGCGCATCATCAGCGCGTGCGCGTTGGGGTCCTGCCATTGCTCGGGCGTCATCTCCTCGCCATCGGGTGCCAGCCAGGTGACATCGTTGAAGCCCAGGCTTTCATCGAACTTGCCGTCGAAGAAACGGCCACGGTGCAGCAGTGGGTAGCGCCGGCGCAGCGCGAGCAGGCGGCGCACGAATCGCGCCTGATCGGCGGCCGGTGCCAGCGCGGCTGCCTCCCAGTCGATCCAGGTGGTCTCGTTGTCCTGGCAATAGGCGTTGTTGTTGCCGCCCTGGCTGTGACCGAACTCGTCGCCGGCCAGCAGCATCGGCGTGCCTTGCGACAGCAGCAGGGTCGCCAGCAGGTTGCGCATCTGCTGGCGGCGGGTGGCGTTGACGGTGATGTCGTCGGTGGGGCCTTCGATGCCGTAGTTGGCCGACAGGTTGTTGTCGCTGCCGTCGTGGTTGTCCTCGCCGTTGGCCTCGTTGTGCTTGCCCTCGTAGCTGACCAGGTCGTTGAGGGTGAAGCCATCGTGCGCGGTGATGAAGTTGACCGACGCATGCGGGCGCCGGCCCTGGTGCCGGAACAGGTCGGCCGAGCCGGTCAGGCGCGTCGCCAGCTCGGCGAGCTGGCCGGCATCGCCGCGCCAGAACGCGCGCACGTTGTCGCGGAAGCGGTCGTTCCATTCCGCCCAGCCGGGCGGGAAGCCGCCGACCTGGTAGCCGCCGGGGCCGATGTCCCATGGCTCGGCGATGAGCTTGGTCTGGCTCAGCACCGGGTCCTGGCGCACCGCGTCGAGGAAGCTGCCGCTGGGGTCGAAGCCATAGCGCTCACGGCCGAGGATCGTGGCCAGGTCGAAACGGAAGCCATCGACGTGCATCTCCAGCACCCAGTAGCGCAGCGAATCGAGCACCATGCGCAGCGCGCCGGCATTGGTCAGGTCGAAGGTGTTGCCGGTGCCGGTGTCGTTGATGTAGTAGCGGCGGTCCTCGGCCAGGCGGTAGTAGCTGGCGTTGTCAATGCCCTTGAACGAGAGCGTGGGCCCCAGTTCGTTGCCTTCGGCGGTGTGGTTGTAGACCACGTCCAGGATCACCTCGAGCCCGGCGGCGTGCAGGCGCGCGACCATCTGCTTGAACTCGGCCACGCTGCGGGTGGCCATGTAGCGCGGCTGCGGCGCGAAGAAGCCGATGGTGTTGTAGCCCCAGTAGTTGCGAAGGCCGCGGTCGAGCAGCTGCGAATCGTCAACGTAGGCGTGCACCGGCAGCAGTTCCACCGACGTCACGCCGAGGTGGCGGATGTGATCGACCAGCGCGTCGTTGCGCAGCGCCGAGAACGTGCCGCGCTCTTCCTCGGGCACCGCCGGGTGGCGCATGCTCAGTCCGCGCACATGGGCTTCGTAGATCACCGTGTTCTGCCACGGCACCTGCGGGCGGCGGTCCTGGCCCCAGGTGAAGGCAGGATCGACCACGGCGCAGCGCGGCATGAAGGCGGCGCTGTCGCGGCGGTCGAAGCTCAGGTCCTTGTCGCGGTGCCCGATGGTGTAGCCAAACAGCTGCGGCGCCCACTTCAGCTGGCCGACGATCTGCTTGGCGTAGGGATCGAGCAGCAGCTTGTTCGGGTTGAAGCGGTGCCCGGCGTCCGGCGCGTAGGGGCCGTGCACGCGATAGCCGTAGCGCTGGCCGGGGCGCGCGTCGGGCAGGTAGCCGTGCCACACCTCGTCGGTGTATTCGGGCAGTTCGATGCGCTCGGTCTCGCGGTTGCGCTCGTCGAACAGGCACAGCTCTACCTTGGTCGCGTTGACCGAGTACAGGGAGAAGTTGACCCCCAGTCCGTCCCAGGTGGCACCTAGCGGGAACGGGCGGCCCTCGCGGATGCGCGAGCGTTGGGTCAGTTTGCGCGGCGGCATGCGCGCTCCAGGATTTCAGGCGTTGTCATCAGTTCGGGTCCGGCTCGTGGTGGTCTTCGGCGGCGGCACGGATCTCGGCATCGGCCAGGCGTTCGGCCATGCCCCAGTGGCGCAGCTCCTGGCCGTCCGGGCGGCCTTCGGCCTCCCAGATTTCGCGCGCCAGTTCGCGGATGCGCGCTTCTCGTTCGGTGGAATTCATCAGTGCCCTCTCAGCAGGACAACCACACTGCCACCGGGCTACGTGCAAGCAGTGTCGAAACGGCCACGCGGCGGCCGCGATGCTCGATGTCGCGCTGCTCCAGCACGTCGCGGTAACGGCCTGGTGCGCACGCCAGCGCGGCCTGGCCCCAGCTGCGCGCTGGCAATGCCAGTGATTGCGCGCCGTCTTCGGCGCCCAGGCGCGTCACCGCCACCAGCAATTGGCGCTGGCCGTCGCTGCGTACAAACGCGAGCACGCGCTCGCCGGCACCGGACAGGGGCTGGTAGCTGCCGCCCACGAACAGGCCGGGATACTGCGCGCGCAGTTGCAGCAGCCGCGCGATCAACCGGGCCTTGACCGCGCCATCGGCCCAGTCGTGCAGCAGTGTGGTCCAGTCGCGCTGATCGTCGAGCCAGCGCTGGCGCTGCGCGTAGTCGACCTCGCGGCGGTTGTCCGGGTCCACCAGCGACAGGTCCCAGCCTTCGGCGCCCTGGTACAGGTCAGGCACGCCAGGCACGGTGAGGCGCAGGCAGGCCTGGACCAGACCGTTGCGCGCGCCGGGCACGGCCATGCGGCGCATTGCCCGCTGCAGCGCGCGGCGCAGCGGCAGGCCGGCGCGGCTGCTCAGCACGGCGTCCACGAAGTCCTGGGCGCGCTGTTCGTATTCGGCGTTCGGGTCGAGCCAGCTGCTGCGCAGCTTGGCCTCGCGCAGCGCCTTCGATTGCCACTGGGCAATGCGCGCCGCATATTCGCGCAAGCCGTCGGCATCATCCACCGCCAGCGCGCACGGCCAGGCCGCGACCACGGTCTGCCACAGCATCGCTGCATCGCCCGGGTCCGGCGCGGGTACCGGCAAGGCACTGGCCATGGCGTCGAAGCCGCGCACCTGTTCGCGCCACCACGCCGGCCACTCCGAAAGCACGGCCAGCCGCGCGCGCACATCCTCGCCGCGCTTGTGGTCATGCGTGGCGGTCGCCAGCAGCGCACGCGGATGCTGCCGCGCACGTTGCCGGCAAGCCTCGTGGAACTGCGCGGCAGTGAGCGCGAAATGATCCGGTTCGCTGCCGACTTCATTGCGCGAGAGCAGCACGCCATGGCGATAGAAGGCGGTGTCTTCGACCGCCTTGGCGTTGAGCGGCGCGGACAGTTGTTCAAAGCGCCGGCGCAGGATGCGGCGCAGCGCCACCTGGCTGCGCTCGGCACCGCGGTCGTCGCGCAGCCAGCGCACGATGGCCTCCAGCGCGGCCACGCTGGCTTGCGGCTGGCCGACGCGCGCGCGCGCCAGGGCGCCTTCCAGATGCGCGATGTCCACCTCGTCCAGGCCACCGTTGCCAGCGTAGCTGCGGTACACGGGGTATTCGCGCAGCAGGCAGGCCAACGCCCGGGCCAGCATCTGCGGGCTGAACTCGCGGGTGGCCGGGTCCAGCCGCGCCAGCGCCATTTGCGCGCGCACGGTGCGCACGAATTCGGCCTGCAGCGGGCCACGCAGCATTTCCTCGCGCGCCTGCCGCTGCTCCTGGCCGAAGTCGCCACTGCGGCCGCTGGCCGCGCGCCACAACTGGCGCAAGGGCGCGCGGCCACCGCGCGCATGCAGTACGCCGCTCACCTGATCCATGAAGTCGTAGCCGGTGGTGCCATCGCAGGCCCAGTCGGCCGGCAGGGCTTCACCGGGGGCGAGAATCTTCTCCACGTACAGCGCCAGCGCGCCCGGCGCCAGGCCGCGCTGGCGCCCGGCCTGATCCAGTCGCGCGCGTAGCCGGCGCAGATAGCCCGCCGGATCGGCGAGGCCGTCTATATGGTCGATGCGCACGCCATCCACATGGCCTTCGGCGGCCAGCCGCAGCGGCAGCGCATGCACCGCGTCGAACACCGCCGGCAATTCCACGCGCAACGCGACCAGCGTGGTGATGTCGAAGAAGCGGCGGTAGTTGACCATGTCGTTGCCCACGCGCCACCAGGCCAGGCGATAAGGCTGGCGCTCGATCAGGCGCAGCAGGCGCGGGTCGCCATTGCGCGCCTGCGCGTTGAGCTCGGCGACCCAGGCGCGCAGGCCGGCCGGCGGCAGCGAGGGCACCGACTGCGGCCGCAGCGGGAACGGATGTTCGTAATGGCGCAGCTGGGCCTGGCCCTGCGGATCGACTTCCAGCTGCAGCACGCCGTCGGCCACGGCCTGGGCGCAGGGGCGGTCAAGCACCGGCAGCCAGAGTTGTCCGTCATGCCCGGGCGCGCGCCAGTCCAGATCGAACCAGCCAGCGTGGCGGCTGCGGCGGCCGTTGCGCAGCACGTCCCACCACCAGGCGTTGCCGGGATGCGTGGCCAGATGATTCGGCACCAGGTCCAGGATCAAGCCCAGCCCGAGCGCACGCGCGCGTCGCGACAGATCCAGGAACGCCGCTTCGCCGCCCAGCTCGGGATTGATCCGGGTCGGATCGATGCCGTCGTAGCCGTGGCGCGAACCGGGCACGGCCGCGGCAATCGGCGACAGGTACAGATGACTGACGCCAAGCGCGGCGAAGTAAGGCAGCTGCGCCGCCGCCGCATGCAGGTCGAAGCCGGCATGCAACTGCAGGCGGACGGTCGCACGCGGCGCGATCACGCCGGGCTCCGCGGGCCCGCCCCATGGCGTGCATCGGCAAACGCCAGCAGCGACTGCTGCAATGGTTCCAGCGGCAGTGGCTGCGGCAGGCGCCGGCGCCAGTTCGGATGGGTGGCGACCGTGCCGGGCAGGTTCGGCTGCTCGGTCAGCGCCAGCGCATCTTCGGCCGGCAACAGCGCCAGCCCCGCGGGCGCGCGCGCGGTGTAGCGCAGCGCATCCAGCCAGGGATCGCCATCAACCAGGCCTTCGCTCTCGCAGGCGGCGCGCAGCTGCAGCACTGCCTGCCGCCGTTGCAGCCGTTCCTGGCGCAACTGCGCGGCGCTGCCCAGGCCGAGGCGTTCGCGCCAGTCCAGCTCGCGCGCGGCGCGCCAGCCGCACAAGGTCGGCAGGTCATGCGTGGTGCTGGTGGCGACGGCTTGCGCGCGCCACGCCGCGGGTGGCTGGAAGCGGCCCTCCTCGTCGCGGCAGAACAGCAGCACGTCGGTGCCGAGCACGCCGCGCGCGGCCAGTTCATCGCGAAAGCCCGGCGGCACCACGCCGAGGTCTTCGCCGATGATGATCGCGCGGTGACGCCAGGATTCCAGCGCCAGCAGGTTCAACAGATCCTGCAAGGGATAGCGCAGGTAGCCACCCTCGCCCGGCCCGGCACCGGCTGGCACCAGCCACAGCCGCAGCAGGCCGAGGATGTGGTCGATGCGCAGGCCGCCGCGATCGCGCAGCACCGCGCGCAGCAGGCTGATGAACGGCGCAAAGCCGTTGTCGCGCAGGCCTTGTGGCGAATAGCCGGCAATGCCCCAGACCTGGCCTTCGGGATTGAATGCATCAGGCGGCGCGCCCAGCACCAGGCCGGACAGCGACGCCTGCGGCCAGGCCGCCGCTTCCGCGCCAGCCGGGTCGAAGCCCACGGCCAGGTCGGCGATCAGGCCGATGCCCATACCGCGCTCCAGCGCCTCGCGTTGCAATCCGGACCAGCTGCGCTGCGCCAGCCACTGCGCGAACAGATGCAGCTCAACGTCCTGGGCCACGGCATCGTCGCCGCCATGGTCGCGCGCGGCAAAATGCGCGTAACCCTGCAGCGCCGTGCCGCCCTGTTCGCAGAAGCGCTGATAGTCGTTGCGCAGCGGTGCATCGAGCTGGTCGAAGCGCTCGTGAAGCAGGCGCAGCCATTGCCATTTGGCGGCGGCACTGGCCGGCCAGTCGATCCACGGCTGGGCCTGCAACTGCAGGCAGCGCTCGCGCAACGCCGGTTGTGAATCCAGCGCGGCCACCGCGGCGGCCCCGAGTACATGCGTGGGTGCGGCATGCAGCGGATCAAGGAAGCGACGGTCGCTCGGCGAGTAGGGGCTGTACACACCGGCGCGGCCGCGCGGCGCATGCGTGGGGCTCAACGCCAGCGCATCGGCGCCGGCGTGGGCGATATGGCGCAGCCAGTCGGCGCAACCGGCGACATCGCCGATGCCCGCATCCAGTTCACTGCACGCCGAATACACTTGCAAGGCCAGGCCCCAGGCGCGCGGATGCGGCGCCGCGCAGGCCTCGGCGACCTGCCAGCAACGCTGCGGGGCCACCGCCACTGCCTGCTGGCCGCCACGCCACTCCAGCTGCCAGTAGCCGGGCTGCGCCGGCGCCTGCGCGCGGCCTTCGGCATCGAGCTTGCTGTCGTGCGCCTGGCCGGCCTCGTCCTGCCAGCGGCACGGCGTACCCGGCGCAGCGTCCATTGCGATCCATTCGCCGACACGCGCGGTAAGCAGGGGCGCGCGCGTGGGCGCAGCGCCGAGCACGCGCAGGCTTTCGCGGCACTGGCGGTCGTTGTCGGCGCGCAGGCCCAGCCCGGCGAGCAGCGCGCGCAGGGTGTCCGCTTCCACCTGGCGGGATTGCCCGGCGACATCCTCCCAATCAACGAGCAGGCCGGCGGCCTCGGCCAGCGCATGCAGCGGCGTGGTCATTGCGCCACCTCGCGCGCCTCGCGCCAGGCAACGAAGCCATCCACCGGCAGTACCGCGCGGCCGGTGTCCACGTTCTCGGCCAGCAACAGGCATTGCGCGCCGGTTGGCATCGGCACGGGCGCCGGGCCGAAATTGAACGCCAGGTGCCAGTTGCCTTCGGCCAGTTCCCAGCCCACCGCCAGCGCGCCCTCGCCGAGGCGTCGTACCGGCAGGGCCCTGGCCTGCGTCAGCCCCGGTACCAGCCAGCGCCGGCGCAGGGCCAATAATGCAGAGAACCAGTCGCGCCAGCGCGCGCCTTCTTCGCTGTCGGCCTCGTCGATGGGCGCCCGCGAGGCGAGGAAGGTGGCCTCTGCGTTGGGATCGGGAATGCGCGCGCGTGACTCGGCATCGGCGAAAGCGGCGAAGCGGGCGAACTCGCGTCGCCGGCCTTCGCGCACGGCCTCGTCCAGCGGCGGCTCGAAATCGGTGAAGAACAGAAAGGGCTGACGCGCGCCCCACGGCTCGCCCATGAAGAACAGCGGGATCATCGGGGTCAGCGCGGTCAGAGCCAGGGCGGCGCGCAGCCGCTGCGGAGACACCAGCGTGCGCAGACGCTCGCCGAGCGCGCGATTGCCGATCTGGTCGTGATTCTGCGCAAACACCACGAAGTGATCCGGCGACAGGCCGCCACTGGGCTCGCCACGCGCACGTCCATTGCCATCGGGCTCGCCCTGGAAGGCAAAACCCTCGCCGAGCACGCGCGCCAGATGCGCGGTCGGGTCATCGGCAAAGGCACCGTAATAGCCCTCGCGCTCGCCGGTCAGCAGCACGTGCAATGCGTTGTGGAAGTCGTCGTTCCACTGCGCGGTGTAGCCGCGTGCCAGCAGCGAGGCCTGGTTGTGTTCGTTCTCCAGTACCAGATGGACGTGGCGCGGCAGCGGCAGCGCCGCGGCAATGGCCTTGCGCAACTGGTCGAGGAAGGCGTTGGGGACGATGGCGTGTACCGCGTCCAGGCGCAGGCCGTCGAAGCGGTACTCGCGCAGCCACATCAGCGCGTTGTCGATGAAGTACTGCTGCACCGCCGGCTGGCGGAAATCAATCGCCGCGCCCCACGGCGTGGGCAGGTCTTCGCGGAAGAATGCCGGCGCGTATTGCTGCAGGTAATTGCCGTCCGGGCCGAAGTGGTTGTAGACCACGTCCAGCAGCACCATCAGGCCGTGTGCGTGTGCCGCGTCCACCAGCGCCTTCAGTTCGCGCGGGTGGCCATAGGCGGCGGCTGGCGCATAGGGCAGCACGCCGTCGTAACCCCAGCTGCGCGTACCGGCGAACTGCGACACCGGCATCAGCTCGATCGCGGTAATGCCCATTGCTGCCAGCCGCGGCAGCTGTGCGCGCAGCCCTACATGGCCGCCGCAGGCGCCCAGGTGTACTTCGTAGATGACGGCTTCGGCCCAGGGCCGGCCCGACCAGCGCGGCTGTTGCCAGGCGTAGTCGGGGACCAGTACCGCGCTGGGGCCATGCACGCCATCGGGCTGCCAGCGCGAAGCCGGGTCCGGCACCGCGTCGGCACCATCGATGCGATAGCGGTAGCGGCTGCCATCGGCGGCGGCGGCTTCGACGAAGAAACAGCCGCCGGTCTCGGCCTGCATCGGCAGGACCTGCTCACCCAGCAGCAGTTCGACTTCGCGAGCGGCCGGCGCCCACAGGCGGAAGCCGACGCGGCCGGCTGTGGTTGGCCAGGCACCGAGCGGGCCTGGTGGCGGCGCGCCTGGCGCGGGTGGCGCACTCATGCGATGGCCTGCAGGTACAACGTCGACAGCGGCGGCAATGTCAGCGAAAGCGATTGCGCGTGCCCGTGCATCGGCACGGCCTCGGTGCGGCAGCCGCCGGCGTTACCAAGATCAGCACCGCCGTAGAAGCGGCTGTCGGTATTGAGGCATTCCTGCCAGTGCCCCGCATGCGGCACGCCGACGCGATAGCCGTGATGCGGCACCGGGGTGAAGTTGCTCACCGCCAGCAACGGCGGGCCGCCTTGCGGGTCGTGGCGGATGAAGGCGAACACGCTGTTGCGGTGATCGTCGCCCACGCTCCAGTCGAAGCCTTCCGGCACATGGTCGCCGCGATACAAGGCTGGCTGCGCGCGCAACTGCGCGTTGAGGTCGGCCACCAGCCGCGCCAGGCCGGCGTGTTCCGGGGTCTGCGCGCGCGCCCAGTCGAGCGCGGCGTCGTGATCCCATTCGGCAGGCTGGCCGAATTCGCCGCCCATGAACAGCAGCTTCGCCCCCGGGTGCGCCCACATGAAGCCGAGATAGGCGCGCAGGTTGGCACGGCGCTGCCATTCGTCGCCGGGCATGCGGCCGAGCAGCGAGCCCTTGCCGTGCACCACTTCGTCATGCGAAAGCGGCAGCACGAAGCGCTCGGAGAAGGCGTACACCAGGCCGAAGGTCATCTCGCTGTGGTGGTGCGCGCGGTGGATCGGGTCGCGATGCAGATAGCCCAGCGTGTCGTGCATCCAGCCCATGTTCCACTTGTGGGTGAAGCCCAGGCCGCCCTGTTGCACCGGCGCGGTCACGCCCGGCCAGGCGGTGGATTCCTCGGCAATCACCATCACGCCGGGGAAGCGTTCGGCGATTTCGGCATTGAGCCGGCGCAGGAAGGCGATGGCTTCCAGGTTCTCGCGGCCGCCGTGCGCATTGGGTACCCACTCGCCCTCTTCGCGGCTGTAGTCGCGATAGAGCATGGAGGCAACCGCGTCCACGCGCAGGCCATCGACATGGAAGCGCTCGATCCACTCCAGCGCGCTGCCGACCAGATAGGCCGACACTTCATGGCGACCGTAGTTGTAGATCAGCGTGTTCCAGTCGCGATGGAAACCCTCGCGCGGGTCAGCGTGCTCATACAGCGCGGTGCCATCGAAACGCTGCAAGCCATGCTCGTCATTGGGGAAGTGCGCGCTGACCCAATCCAGGATCACGCCGATGCCGGCACCGTGGCAGGCATCGACGAAGCGCGCAAACGCATGCGGGTCGCCATGCCGCGCGGTGGGCGCGTACATGCCCAGCGGCTGGTAGCCCCAGGAGCCGCCAAATGGATATTCGGTGACCGGCAGCAGTTCGATATGGGTGAAGCCCAGGCCCTGGATGTAGGGGATGAGTTGCGCGGCCAGAGTGTCCCAGTCCAGGAACTGGCCTTCGGCATCGCGCCGCCATGAGCCGGCATGCAGTTCGTAGATCGACAACGGTGCCGGCGCGGTGGCGGCCGGGCGCTGCGCCATCCAGGCCTCGTCCTGCCACGGGAAGGGCGCCGCCGCCGGCACCCGCGACGCGGTGGCTGGCGGCAGCTCAGCCCAGCGCGCGACCGGGTCGGCCTTGTGCGGCAGGCGCGCGCCATCGGCGGCGGTGATCTCGAACTTGTAGCGCTCGCCACCGCTCAGGCGCGGCACAAAGATCTCCCACACACCTGCGGTGTGGCGCAGGCGCATCGGATGGCGGCGTCCGTCCCAGCCATTGAAGTCGCCGACCAGGGCCACGCGCTGCGCATTCGGCGCCCATACCGCGAAACGCACGCCGGGCACGTCCTCGTGCACCACGTGATGCGCGCCGAGTGCCGCACGCGCGGCCTCGCCGTCGCCATCGCGCAGGCGCCGCAGCAGGTCCTCATCCAGCACCGGGCCGAAGCCGTAGGCGTCCTCGATGTCCTCGCGACCGCCGGGCCACTCGATCCGCAAACGGTGGCCACTCGGCGTGGACGCGGGCAGCGTCGCCTCGTACAGGCCGTCGCCCAGCGCGCGCATCGGCGCGAGCGACTCGCCCTTGGCGTTGATCAAGGCGACCGACACCGCGCCCGGCAACAGCGCGCGCACGCGGCAGCCACCGTCAGCCGTGCGATGCGGGCCGAGCCAGGCAAAGGCATCGCCGGGTTCGCCCTGCGCCAGCGCGCGCAGCGTGGCGCAAGGTGGGGTGGGGTCGTGTGGTTCGTAGTGTGTGGTGTCTGCCGTGGCGACCTCCGTACGCTCCCCAGCGCGCTCGTTCATGTCAGTTCCACTGCGGTGCGCTTGTACAGCGCCAGGTATTCATTGCCTGCTGCTTCCCAGCCGCTGGGGCGAAGCATCGCGGCACGGCGCATGGCCGCCAGCAGGCTCGGCAGGCGGAAGGTGCGGAAGGCGCGCTGCAGGCAGCGGCGCAAGGCATCAGCACTGGCACCATGGAACAGGAAGCCGGTGACGCCATCGTCCACGGTATCGATCAGTCCGCCGGTGGCGTGCGCGATCGGCAGGCAACCAAAGCGCTGCGCGTACATCTGGCTCAGGCCACAGGGCTCGAAGCGCGACGGCATCAGCAGGAAGTCGGCGCCGGCAAACATCGCCCGCGCCAGGCCCTCCTCGAAGCCGATGTGCGCACCGACATGGCCGGGATAGCGCCGCGCCAGCGCCGCGACCTGCTGTTCGATCTGCGGCTCGCCGCCGCCGATCACCACGATCTGCCCGCCCGCGGCGACGATCTGCGGCGCGACCTCGCAGGTCAGGTCCAGGCCTTTCTGGTGTACCAGGCGCGAGACCACCGCGAACAGCGGCCCGTTGCTGTCGGGCAGGCCGAAGGCGCGGCGCACGTGCGCGGCGTTCTCGGCGCGGCCCTGCCACTGGGTGATGCTGAAGCGCGCCGGCAGGTGCGCGTCGGTGCGCGGGTCCCAGCTGGCATCGATGCCGTTGACGATGCCGCTCAGGGCGCCACGCTGCGCGCGCTGCGCCAGCAGCTGATCCAGCCCGCAGCCGTCGTTGGGCGCGATGATCTGGCTGGCATAGCTCTGGCTGACAGTGTTGACCTGGCGCGCGTTGACGATGCCACCGCGCAGGAACGACAGCTGCCCATGGAAGTCCAGCTCGCCGACGTGTTCGTCCGGCACGCCCAGCTGCGCGGCCAGCGCGCTGGGAAACAGGCCTTGGTAAGCAAGATTGTGGATGGTCAGCAGGCACGGCGTATTGCCGCCACGCCAGCGCACGTAAGCCGCGGCCAGCGCGCTCGGCCAGTCATTGAGGTGCAGCAGCTGCGGGCGCCAGTCCAGGCCGGCCCGGCCGGCGGCGATTTCCGCGGCGGCGTGCGACAGCGTGGCAAAGCGCAATGCGTTGTCCGGCCATTCCACGCCGTCGGCGTCCACGTACGGCGTGCCTTCGCGCTCGAAAAGCGCCGGCGACAGCAGCACATAGACCGGCAGGCCGTCGGCCTGTTCCACCCGGCCGATATCGCAGCTGGGCAGGCCGGCTTGCGCGGGGATGCGACCGACATGCTCGATGGCGCCGGCACGCGCCAGCACATCGCGGTAGCCGGGAATCAGCACGCGCACGTCGTAGCGGCGGCGCAGCGCGCGCGGCAGGGCGGCGGCGACATCGCCGAGGCCACCGGCCTTCACGAAGTCGGCCATTTCCGGCACCACGAACAGCGCGCTGTCCCGCACCGGGGCGATATCCATCTGCCATTGGTGGTGAGGGGTGAAGCGGCCACGCGCATCGCGCCGGCGCGGTGCGCGCAGGCGTACGACAGGCGAACGCAACGGAGCGGGCGCGGCTGCATCCTGCAGCGGCGCGACAGCGGGATTCAAAGTCGAAACAGGGGCCATCACAGCATCCGTCGGGAGTGGGGGGAAGACGGAAAAACAAGAACAGACAGCCATCGCCCCAACTGCGGGCGATGTGAACGCGATTTGGGTCAACAACTGCGGCTTTCGCGAATCCGCCACGGAAGCCTGAAAGCGATAGTCGGCAAATCGCGATAAAAGAGGCGTGAAGCATTGGCATAGCTTTGATGACAAAGCCGCCTGTGCTCAGAACTGCGCGGCATCACTCATTACTGCATGCACCGCCCAGCGTCTTGCGTTGTCGGGTTGCGCCAACAAAGTGCAGCGGCCCTTTGCTGGTGCGTTCAAGCCGAGTGCGTCCATGTGCAAGCCGATCGCTACACGCCCTGCCACCGCGGAGCACAGCACATGAACCGTTCAAGCAGACGCCGGTCCAGCCCAATGAGCGCGGCTCCGCCCGCACTGAACGATTCAAGCCTCTGCCCGCCACGCCGATAACCCGGCATCGAACCCTCCCCTGGCTGGCCCTTGCATGTCCGATTCCCGCGACCCCTCCTCCCGCCGCGGCGTCCTGCGTCGCTGGTGGCCGCGTGGCGCAGCGGCGGCCGACACGGGCAACGCCCTGGGCGGCACGTTGTTGCCGGCTTCCGTCGCTGCCGCCCGGCTGCCGGGCGCCACGGAGGCCCCGCCCTTCGACCCCGCGGCCGCCACCGCGGCCTTGCAGCGCCTGTTCGCGCCCGCCAGCCAGCCGCCGGCGCTGTTGTGGGCCTTCGCCGAAGGCATGTCCACGCTGCACGGGGAGCTGGCCGACATGGGCGCGCGCCTGCGCAATGCGCATGCCGCCAGCGACTGGGAGGCCTATGGCCGCGCGCTGCGCCAGTTGATCGACAAGTACATCCGCACCATCGACCTGGAACCGGCGGGCGGTGGCCGCAGCGAGGCCGAGCAATGGCGTGACCTGCTGCGCCACACCCTGGGTCACGGCCTGGCCACCGCCCTGCTGCGCGAGCGCCAGCTCACCGAGCAGTCGCAGACCCTGGCCCAGTCACTGCGTGGCTGGCACCCGGGGCAGCCGGTGCAGGACTTTGAACTGCGCGTGCGCGAGCTGTGCCACCAGATCGGCCTGCGCGCCGAGGACAGCCACGAGCAGCAGAACCTGTTGCTGGGCCTGTTCGACCTGCTGCTGGAAAACGTGGGCGAGTTGCTCGACGACCGCAGCTGGCTGCAGGGGCAGATCGGCACGATCCGCCAGCTGATTGCCGGGCCGCTGGACAAGACCACACTTGAACAGGCGCGCGGCAGCCTGCGCGAGGTGATGTACAAGCAGGGACTGTTGAAGCAGGGCATTGCCGAGTCGAAGGAGGCAATGCGCGGAATGATGGTGTCCTTTGTCGACCGGCTCGACGGCATGGCCGCGAGCACCGGCCAATATCACGACCGGGTGGCGGGCTATTCGCAGGCCATTGCCAATGCGCGCAGCATTTCCGGGCTGGGGCGGCTGTTGCAGGACATTTTGGCGGACACGGCGAGCGTGCAGGCGCAGGCGCTGCGAGCGCGCGACGAACTGGTGGAGGCGCAGCGCCAGGTGGATGACGCCGAGCAGCGCATCCAGGCGCTGGAGCAGGAATTGCGTGACATGTCGGACCTGGTGCGCGAGGACCCGCTGACCGGGGCGCTGAATCGGCGCGGGTTCGAGGAGCTGTTTGCGCGAGAGCAGTCGCGCACGCTGCGTGGTGGGCAGCCGCTATGTGTGGCGCTGCTGGACCTGGACGATTTCCGGCTGGTCAATCAGACGTACGGGCACGCGGGAGGCGATGCGGCGCTGCGCCACCTGGTGACGACGGCGCGGACGGTGTTGCGGGGCAGCGATGCGATTGCGCGGTTTGGCGGGGAGGAATTCGTGTTGCTGTTGCCGGATGCGACGGCGTTCGAGGCGCGGGCGGCGGTGGTGCGGTTGCAGCGGGCGCTGGCGCAGCGGGGGGTGTTGCATGAGCAGCAGCGGGTGTTTGTGAGTTTCAGTGCGGGGGTGGCGGTTTGTCAGGCTGGGGAAGGTGTTGACGGGGTGGTGCGGCGGGCGGATCGGGCCATGTATGCGGCCAAGCAGGCGGGGAAGAATCGGGTGGTGGATGCCGAGTAGGGCTTGGTTTTCTGGTTGGTCGTTTGGTGGTTGGTCGTTTGGTGGTTGGTCGGTTTGCTGTTGGGGGGCTGGTTGCTTTGTTGGTCGGCTCGCAGGGCTCGGTGCGTGGCATCCGGGGGCAGGCCCTGCCAGGACACGTCGTGAACCCATCCCTGGGGACTCCTAGGCAACATCCATGTTGCCTAGGGTCCTGGCAGGGCCTGCCCCCGAATGCCCGACAGATCACTGCGGCGGATGGGAAAGCGGGGTCGCGCGAATGTCGTTGTCGGAGCGGCTGTAAGAGCGGCTGGTAGGAGCGGCTGGTAGGAGCGACTGGTAGGAGCGGCTGTAGGAGCGGCTTCAGCCGCGAACGCTCTACGCGCCATGTCCTAGTTGATCGTGCCGTCGCGGCCGATGGTCAGCATGCCGTCCTGGGTTGAGGTGTGGGGGCGCCAGGCCGGGAGGTTCGGGCTGTTGGGATTGCCGGTGCGGAGGAAGTTGATCAGATACGCACTGGTGGTGGCGGCGATGGCCTGGTCGGCGGGGCGGGTGTCGCCGCCGTAGCGGATACCGACGGTGTTGAGGAAGTAGGGAATGTCGCTGGCGTGGGCGGCGCCGTTGGGATGGGCCGGGCGGGTGGCCTGGGCGACGTAGCCGAAGCGGTAGTACCAGGTGGGCTGGCCGGCGCTGGCGAAAAGGTCGGCGGTTTCGCGGGCACCGGCAATCATGAAGCCATCGGCGCCGCCAATGTCGTCGGCGGTGGCACCGACCATCAGCGGCACATGAGCGAAGCGGCCGTCGCGGTAGGCGCTGGCCATGTCCACGGCAACGCGGCCGTCGGCAAAGGGAAAGGTGTAGCTGCCGGCGGCGGTGGACGCGTCCAGGGTGGCGAGGTTGAGGTCGCCGACGATGGCCTCGGCCGGCAATGCACGCAGTTTGACGATGGCCTGCGGATCGTCGCCGGCGATGCCCTGGGACTGGGCGAATCGCAGGCCGGCGCGCTCGGCCTCCGCCAGGGTGCCGCGTGCGGCGGGCTGCCCGCCGGAAAGGATCACCGCCTTGTGGAACAGACCACGCGCCAGCGGCGAAGTCAGCAACGCGTGCACCGACATGACGCCCGCGCTTTCGCCCATCACGGTGACGTTGGTCGGGTCGCCACCGAAGGCGGCGATGTTCCGCTGCAGCCATTGCAATGCGGCGATCTGATCCATGAAGCCGTAGTTGCCGAGCTGCCCGGCATCGGCGCCGGCGCGACCGAGCTGCGGATGGGCGAAGGTGCCGAAGCGGCCCAGGCGATAGTTGAAGCTGAAGACCAGCACGCCTTGCCGCGCCAGCGCCTTGCCGGCATAGCTCGGGGGCGAGGCACCGCCGTTGACGAAGCCGCCGCCATGAATCCACACCAGCACCGGCAACGGCGCACTGGCATCGGCTGGACGCCAGACGTTGGCATACAGGCAATCCTCGGCCGGGTCGGTGGTCAGCGGCGCGTCGTCGGTGGCGAAGGGCTTCTGCATGCAATCGGGCCCATAGGCGCGCGCCTCACGCACGCCCTGCCAGCTTGGCACCGGCTGCGGCGCGCGCCAGCGCAGGGCGCCGACTGGCGGTGCTGCATACGGAATGCCCTTGAACACCAGCACGCCATCGCTGCGGCGGCCTTGCACGCGTCCACCTTCAATCGTCACCTGTTCGTCGGCGCGAACGTCGGGGCGAGTATCGGAGTGTGCGGCGGCGCGCGCCGGCAGCAGCACGATGCCCGTCGATAGAACCAAAGCCATCAGACCCGCGATGCGCGACATCTGTTTCTCCAGGGATCAGGACGTTGCGAGGACGTGCGTGAGGTTACTCAGTGCGCTGCGCGCGTCCCGCGCATCTTCTGCCAGGCGGTGACCGCGGCCAGCACCAGGGTGCCGGCGATGATCCCCACGACCATGTTGCCCAGCGCGGACAGCAAGGTGGCCACGGCGCCCGTGGAAGGACCGATGCCGGCAATGAAGTGATGCAGGGCCGGCACGTTGTGCACCAGGATGCCGCCGCCGACCAGGAACATGGCCGCAGTACCGAGCACCGACAGCGACTTCATCAGCCACGGCGCGGCGTACAGAATGCCGCGACCCAGTGCCCCAGGCGCCCCACCCTTGCGGCACAGCCACAGGCCCAGGTCATCGAGCTTGACGATGCCGCCGACCAGCCCGTACACGCCAACGGTCATTGCCAGCGCAATCGAGATCAGCATCAGGATCTGCTGCTCGAACGGACGCCCGCTCGCCACGCCCAGCGACAGCACGATGATTTCGGCCGAGAGGATGAAATCGGTGCGGATGGCGCCCTTGATCTTGTCCTTCTCCAGCGCGACCACGTCCACTGACTCATCGGCCAGCTTGCGCAGGCGCTCAGCCTGGGTCGCTTCGGAATCCTCGTCGCGGTGCAACCATTTGTGCGCAAGTTTCTCGACGCCCTCGAAGCACAGGTACGCACCGCCGATCATCATCAGCGGGATCACCAGTGGAATCGGCCAGCCGCGCCCGCGCAGCCACACTTCCAGCGCGCTGACGGCGAGCGCCGCCGGCACCAGGATGGCCTTGTTCACCAGCGAGCCCTTGGCGACGGCCCATACCACCGGCAGTTCGCGGTCGGCGCTGACCCCCGTCACCTGCTGGGCGTTCAGGGCCAGATCGTCGCCGAGTACGCCGGCGGTCTTCTTGGCCGCCACCTTGGTCAGGATGGAGACGTCGTCGAGCAGGGTGGCGATATCGTCAAGCAGGGTGAACAGGGTGGCGCCGGCCATCGAGCAGTTCCATTGAGGGTCGGGCCGATTCTCGCCGATCGCGGGCACGGCGGGGAAACCGCCGGGCGCGTGGGATTCACCAAGCCACCACCGCCGGCTGGTGACACTGGCCCCCTACGACGTGGAGAACCTCCCTTGTCCGGCCAAAGCGATACTTTCCCGGTCCCCTCGCCTGCCCCCGCGCCTGCCGCGGCTCATGGCAACAGCGCGGCGCCACCACGCAATGCCGATCCGGCCGTGGTCGGCGGCATCAGCCGGCGCACGCAGATCCTGCGGCTGCTGCTGCGCTACCGCACCTCGGGCGTGTTCTCCGGTCTCAACCTGGACCCCACGGTCACCGCCGAGGTGCCGGCCGATGGCAATCCGGAACAGTTCGTGCGCGACCTGGAGGCGCTGGGCCCGACCTTCGTCAAGCTCGGGCAGATGCTGTCCACCCGCCCCGATCTGGTGCCACCGGAGTTCGCCAGCGCGCTGGAACGCATGCAGGAACAGGTGGCGCCGATCCCGGCCGAGCGCGTGCGCGAGATCTTTGAAGAGGAGATCGGCGTGGCGCTGGGCAAGGTGTTCTCCAGCTTCGACGAGGTGCCACTGGGCTGCGCCTCGCTGGCGCAGGTGCACATGGCCACGCTGCGCGACGGCCGCGAAGTGGCGGTGAAGGTGCAAAAGCCCGAGATCGCCGCACAGGTCCGCTCGGACCTGGACGTACTGCGCAGCTTTGCCAATGCCGCTGACCGCCTCACCGGGCTGGGTCGTCGCGTACGCTTTGCCGACTGGCTCAATGAATTCGCCAAGACGCTCATCGCCGAGCTCAACTACGAGGCCGAGGCCGAGAACCTGGTGCGCTTCGGCCAGCACCTGGCGCCGTTCCCCGAGCTGTGGGTGCCGCAGCCGGTGTGGGACTTCACCAGCCGGCGCGTGCTGACCATGGAGATGGCGCGCGGTGTGCGCGTGGACGCGATTCCACCGGTGCGCCGCACCGAGCAGGACATGGGCGCGGTCGCCAGCGCGCTGATCCGCGGCTACCTCGACCAGATCTTCGTGCATGGCGAAATCCACGCCGACCCGCACCCCGGCAACCTGCGCGTCACCGACGACCGGCGTCTGGCCATCTTCGACCTGGGCATGGTGGCGCACGTACCGCCGCGCCTGCGCGAGCGCCTGCTCAAGCTGCTGTTCGCCGCCGTCGATGGCCGTGGCGAGGAAGTGGCCGACGAAACCATCGCCCTGAGTACGCGGCTGGAGGATTACGACGAGGAGCGCTACCTGCGCGAAGTCGGGCAGATGATTGCCCGTTACGCCGCGCACGACACCACCACCGAGGGGCAGGTGGTACTGGAACTGGTGCGCATCGCCACCGCCACCGGCCTGCGCACGCCGCCGGAGCTGAGCCTGCTCGGCAAGACCCTGCTCAACCTGGAAGCGGTATGCCGCACGCTGGCACCGGCCCTGGATATCCGCCGGGTGGTGGAGCGCCACCTGCAAAGCGTGATGCGCGCGCGTCTACGCAAGTCGCTGTCGGCGGCCAACCTGGCCAGCGAGGCGATGGAAGTGCAGGCGCTGCTGCGCGACAGCCCGCGCCGCCTGTCCGACATCCTCTCGCTGCTGGCCGAAAACCGCATGCAGATGAAGGTGACCGGGCTGGAAGAGTCACACCTGATGGAGAACCTGCAGAAGATCGCCAACCGCGTCGCCGCCGGCATCGTCACGGCTGCACTGATCCTCGCGTCCACGCAGATGATGCGCATCCCCACCGAGTTCCGCTTGTGGGGCTACCCCGCCGTCGCGATGGTGTTGTTCGTGCTGGCGGTGATGCTGGGTCTGGGCATCGTGCTCAGCGCGCTGCTGTTCGACCGGCGCGCGCGGGCGCGCGAGGAGCGCGGGCACCGGTGAACCGGGCGCGGCGCCGGACGGAGGTCCGGCGCCGCGACAGTCAGCGCAGGCGCGGATCACCCCAGGCCACCAGCGGCGGCAAGGCGTCGGCCGCCACGCCAGGCGCGGCGGCGACCAGTTCGATGACCTGCACACCGGCCACCGGCACGTCAATGCTCACTGCGCCGGCCGCGCCTGCCTTGCCCTCATGCAGCAGCTTGCCGTCAGCGTAGACGCGGAAGATCACCGGCCCCGCAACACTGCCGCCGTCCTGCACGCCGACGCGCGCGGTGAAGCGCGAGAACTCGCCCTTGGCCAGCACTTCCAGGCGCGAGTTGGCGTGTGCGCCGATGCCATAGGCGTAATTCTTGCCGGCGATGCGCAGCGGCATGCCATACGGCGTGGCGTCGGCGCGCGGCATGCCGGTGGCCTCGGTCAGTGCCGAGCTGTAGCCGGGATGGCCGGAGGCGGCCACGTTGATGCGCCCGGTCATCTCGGTCAGCAGCCGCGCCTGGGCACCGACCGGCTCGCCGCTGACCTTGAGCAGGATCGACTGCCGCGGCTGCAGCGGGAACGACAGCGCTTCGCGGGTGGGTGCCAGATCGCGGCGCTGCCACAGGTCGCGCACGCGATACGGCGCGCCATCCTGCAGCTTCAGTTGTGCCGCGTCCACGCGCGCCACCGCGGCGTGTTCGCCACGGTTGAACAGCAGCACCGCACGCTCGCCGCGCGCGGCCAGCGGCTTGACCAGCACCTGCACCCCGTCGGTATCGCTCACCAGATTGCCCTGGTTGCCGGCCGGGTCCTGGTCGATGGCAATCACTTCGGGATTGGACAGCAGGTCGATCAGCGGCTGCGGCGCATGCACCAGGTCAAAACCCAGCAGCAGCGGCGCCGACAGGATCGCCCATAGCGAGAAGTGAGTGCGCGCCTGTTCCAGGTGCGCGGCATCGAACTCGCCCAGGCCGACGGCGAGCATGTCCGGATCATTCCAGCGCCCGGGGCCGGCATACAGCTCGCGGCGGGTGGCGGTGTCGAAGTTGTGCAGCATGCTTTCCCAGGTCGGCTCGATATCGCTGCTGGTGCGCCACAGGTTGCCGTGGCGGCCACCCCAGTCGCGCACACCGGCCTGGCCCCAGGGGCAGATCGACAGCACGTAGTCGTTGTCCGGGTTGAGCTCGGCGAGCAGGCGGCCGATGCGTGCGTAACGGGTCTCCACCGCATCGGCGTCGGTGCGCACTGCGTCCTCGCGAACGATGAGCGGACGCAGCGGCCGATAGTGTTCCTCGCGCACCGGCTCGCTGCCCGGGCCGAAGTCGGCCACGCCGCAGGCGTCGATCTTCAGATAGTCAAAACCCCAGTCCTGGAACATGGTCTTGAGGTCGGAATATTCAAAGCCTTGCAGGCCAATCTCGCGCTCAGCCACGCCGCCAACAGGAAGGTTCGGGCTGGTGCGGTCGAACGCCTGCGAGCAGGCGTTGCGGCCGATGTCGGTGTACAGGCCGGCCTTGAAGCCCATGGCGTGCAGGCGATCGGTCCAAGCGCGGAAACTGGTGTCCTCGCCTTGGCCCCGGGCGATGGGGAACATTGCGGTGCGAATCTCGATCTGCCCGTCGGGCTTGCGCCGCAGCCACCAGCCATCGTCGACATTGACGTAGCGATAACCGGCAGCCTGCAGTCCGCGCGCTTTCATGGCTTCGGCCACGCCGAGGATCTTGGCCTGATCCACTTCAGTGCGGAATGCGTTCCACGGGTTGAAGCCCATCGGCGGCGTTTGCGCCGCGCCCGCGCCCGCGCCGTAGACACTGAAGCGGCCCGAAGGCTGCAGGGCATCGTTAGGTTGGCTGGCCTGCGCACCCAGCGTGGCAGTGGCGACGGCGGCGACGAGCAACGCGCGGGACAGCAAGGACGGACGCAGCGAGGACGGCATGGAAGATTCCCGTGGAGGCCGACGCGGTGGCGCCGCTCTGTCGCCCGATTCTGTGCGAAATATTTGCCGATGTGTAGGCATTTCGTTTCGGAATGGCACGCCTTACGTTGCGATATATTTCGGTTTGCCATCAGACGTGCCCGCCCGAGGCAGTGGCACAATGACCCCGCCCGCGCTGCCAGCGCAGCAGGCGTCCCTCCACGGCACCCGCGCGAACTCCTCCACTTCGGGAGAAATCCGATGGTCCCCAAGAACATGATCTGCCTCTGGTACGACGGCACCGCGCTCGATGCCGCGACGTTCTATGCCGAAACATTTCCGGACAGCAGCGTGGGCGCCATCATGCATGCGCCGGGCGACTTCCCCTCCGGCCAGCAGGGCGACGTGCTGACCGTGCAGTTCACGGTGATCGGCATCCCCTGCCTGGGCCTCAACGGCGGCCCAGCGTTCAAGCACAACGAGGCGTTCTCGTTCCAGGTCGCCACCGATGACCAGGCCGAGACAGACCGGCTGTGGAATGCGATCGTCAACAACGGTGGTCAGGAAAGCGCCTGTGGCTGGTGCAAGGACCGCTGGGGTGTGAACTGGCAGATCACCCCGCGCGCGTTGACCGATGCGATCACCGGCCCAGACCGGGCTGCCGCCAAGCGCGCCTTCGACGCGATGATGGGCATGACCAAGATCGATGTGGCCGCGATCGAGGCCGCGCGACGCGGCTGACGCCTCCCGCTGCTGAACCCCTTGCCCGACTCATGACCCCGTGCATGCAGGGCAACCGCTTGGACACGCCGGGTTAACGGCGCCCAAGGGAACGTGGCCTTCCGCGGAGTGGCCGCGGCAAACGCGGAGAGCCGTCATGCCAGACGAAGAAGAGGAATAGCGAACCGGGGTTGCCCTGGCTGAGGCTGGGGCAACCCCGATGCTGTCTGGTCATCCGCGCAGGATGCAATGTCCTCGCGCAACGCGAAGTCGGCGTGGAACTATCGCCGTACCGCCACGGGAACCCACGCATTCCACAGCGCGCGCGCTTCGGCGGCAATGATGTCCGGCCGCTCTTCCGGCCAGAACAGTTTGCTGTCCGGCAGACGGCGCACGCCACGCGGGTTGCCAAATGCCTGCTCCAGGTAGTCGGCGTTGCGCGAGTCGAAGATGCTGTCTGCCATCCCCCATACCACGCGCACCGGCACGTGGCTCTGGCGCAAGGCGGCGCCCACGCCAATGAGCGCGTTGCGCGCAAGCGCCATCGCATAGGCGTGAGCGATATCGGTGCGGAGCTGGGTGGAAAGCAGCGGCCCGAAGTACATGTCGATGGCATCGTCGCTGGGGTTCGCGGCATCGGCATAGCACATGCCGCCGATACCTTGCGGTGAACGTGCCAGCGTGCGGTCCTCGTGCCACTTTCCGAGCCAGTCGTCGACGAAGCGGCCTTGCCGGGCCAGGTCGATCACCGGCAGCAGCGCCGGGGGCGGGCTGTCCATCTGCGTATCGCAATTGCTCAGCAGCAAGGTGCGCACGCGCCGCGGATGGCGCGCCAGCAGCAGCTGCGCCACCGCGCCACCGCTGTCGTTGGCGATCAGGTCAGCGCTGTCCACGCCGAGGCGGTCCATCAGCGCCAGCAGCATTGCGACCTGCTCATCGGGCCCCACCGCCTGGCCATCAGCCACGCGCGTGTATCCCATGCCGAGAAAGTCAGGGGCAATGCAGCGGCGATAGGGCGCCAGCCGCGGCAACGCGCCGCGCCACTGGTACCCGTTGAGCGGAAAACCGTGCAGGAACAGCGCCGCCGGGCCACTGCCCTGCTCGACATAGGCAATGTCGCCCTGCGGTATGCCCGCATAACGGCGCAGGCCGTGGAAGCTGTCGGCATCCAGCGACGGATCGGCAGGGTGCATGCCGCCACTGGCGCCAAGCAGCCCGGACAGCGCCAGCGACGCGCCCGCCCAGCCGGTGGCGGCAAGAAACTGCCTTCGATTCAACATGGTGGGTGCTCCTTGATGCGGCAGCACAGGGCCGCAGGGATTCATGCCGCCAGCGTTTGCCGCTGGCGGAGACGGGTGTCGGGGTTTGAAAGCGGAGGCACCGGCATGAGGCCGGTGCCTCCGGCGCACGGTCAGCCGTTGGCGGCTGCGGCGTAGGCCTCACGCAGCTGGGTGGCGCACTCTTCGCAACACACTTCCACCACCTTGCCGCCGAGTTTCACCTGGATGGCGTTTTCGTCGAGCTCGCAATCGCAGGCTGCACAGGTCTTCTGGCTCATGTCCCTCTCCCGTTCGCCGTAGTGGGCAAGGACAGTAGACGCCTGCGTGGCAGGGCCTCGCTATCAGGAAATTTAGCGATCGCGCGCCGGAGAAGCCTGCACCGCCAGCTGGCGGAATTCGCTGGGGCTGCGCCCATAGACCTGCTGGAACGCGGCGCTGAAATGGCTGTGGCTGGAGAAGCCCAGGTCCTGTCCGAGGCGGGCCAGGTCCTCGTACTCGCCCAGCAGATCCAGCGCACGGGCCAGGCGCAGGCGCATCTGGTAGCGATACAGCGGCACGCCTTCCACTTCGCGAAAGCTCTGGGTCAGATAGACCGGTGACACGCCCACCTGCGCGGCCACCTCGGCCAAGGTCCAACGCCGCGCCACATCACCCATCAGTACCAGCTTGGCCCGGTCCACCAGCCGCCGCCGCGAAGGACTGGCACCGGCTGCGTGCGCGGTGCGCGGGCCGATGGCGCGCTGTGCAAGCACCAGCGCCAGGCTTTCACCTTCCAGGGTGTCAGCAATGCCCTCGTGCAGGCTGTGCCGCAACAGCGCCACCAGCACCTGCGTGCGCGGGTCGATGCGCAGGCGCGGCACGCGGAAGCGTGGTGGTGATGCATCGTGCAGCAATGCGGGCGGTGTGATTTCCTGCAACAGCGCTTCGTCGATGGTCAGCACCAGGCTGGCATCGCCGCCGGCATGCGGATGGCTGACCTGATACTCCTCGTCGGCGTTGAAGAACAGCACCTGGCTGGCGTCGGCGATGACCAGGTCATCGCCGACGTGGCGCACATAGGTGCCGCGATACGGAAACACCAGCCCGGTGCGTTGCGAGCGTTCGACCGCGCCGGCATGGCGGCAGGTACCGGCGCACACCACGTCGCGCACCTCGACCAACGCCGTCTGCAACAGCAGGTGCACGGTGAAGTCGGACATCGCGGCGGCCACCTGGCGGGAACCCCGCGATGTTAGCGATTTGCCTCGCGGCGCGGCATTCATCACACCGTTTGGCGGCAGACGGCGGGGCGGCCAGCCCTCGACCACCCGCGCCCCAGTCTCCCGAACAAGGTCACGACCGCAAATGGTCGCGGCTAAGCGCGCGCCTGCCCCACCTCAAGCTGCGTCAGATACAGCCGCAGGTCGAACTCCAGCTGGTGGTAGTCCGGCTCCATGTGCAGGCACAGCTGGTAGAAGGCCTTGTTGTGGTCCGACTCCTTCAGGTGCGCCAGCTCATGCACCA
>DASPIU010000032.1:0-66125 GCA_035629025.1 Stenotrophomonas sp. | reverse complement strand
CGCGACACTTGCCGTCACCGACGTGGCGCCCTCGCTGTTGACGGTCAGTGCCGTGGCCGAGCCACCGTCACCGCCACCACCGCTGACCGCCTGCGCGACCAGTCCCTTGGCGTGGTTGCCCTTGGTGGCGACGATGCCGCTGTTGTAGCCGATCACCTGCGTCGTGCCTGGCGTGCCTGCGCTGCCGCCCGAGCCGCCGTTGCCACCCACCGTGTAGTTGAATGGGCCGATCACCGTGTTCTGCGCCGAGCCACCAAGGCCGCCACCGCCGCCGATGCTCTGCGCGATCAGCGCGCTGGAATGCTCGCCGGTGGTGTAGATCACCTGGCCGGGCTCGGCCGATGCACCGTCTTCCCGGATCGGATAGCCGTTGTAGAGCGTGACCGCACCGGCGACCCCGCCGGTCTCGCCGCTGCCACCGATCGATATGCCGGCCAGCAGGGAGGTGGCCTGCAACGAGCCACCGGCACCGCCGCCGCCGCCGATGCTCTGCGCAGCGACACCGACCGAATCGTCGCCCGACGTGATGATAAGGCCGGTGGGAAGCGTTGCGGTCGGTTCCCACAGGGCGACATCGACCTCCCCGCCATCGCCACCCCTTCCGCCTTTGCCGCCCGTTCCAAAGAACAGGTCTGTCGCGGTGGAGCCGTTGCCGCCCGCACCGCCGATGCTTTGCGCCAGCACGCCAGCCGCCGCGAACCCGGACGCGGTGATGTTCGTGCTCTGCACGCTGGCTTGCACCAGGCCACCATTGCCCGCGTTTCCGCCCGCACCGGCATTCGCCAGCAGGCCCTGTGCGCCACCGCCGTAGCCGCCGACGCCGCCGATGCTCTGCGCCTGGATGCCGGCCGCCATCATCGATGCAGTCGCGACATGGCCGTTCGCATCGACCGGAATCGTTACGCCTGTCGCCGCGCTACTGGCACCGATTGCGGAGATGTTCGGGGAGGCCACGCCGGACTGGCCGACGAACAGCTGGATCTGCCCACCATCCCCACCCGTGCCGCCCGCGCCGCCCGTGCCTTTGCCGAGCTCCCGTGCCGCCTGTGTGCCATCGCCACCCAGCCCGCCCTGGCTCAGCGCGACGATCGCCGAGCCGGCCGAAGTGACATTGCCTTCGTACAGCTTGTAGTCGATCGAGCCGCCGTCGCCGCCGTTTCCGCCGGCCGGGCCATCACTGCCGTCGGTGTTTTCCGCGTCGTACAGTGGCTGCGCGGAGTCGCCGCCATTGGCCGTCATCAGCACCGCCGTGGTGCCGGGTGTGCTGCCGTTCCAGCCATTCGCGCTCACGATCGAGCCTGCCTGCCCGAACAGGATGCTTGCACTGTCGCCGCCGTGGCCGGGCTGGCCGGCAGCACCGCCGCTGCCCTGGTCGCCTGCCGTCGCGCCCTGGCCGCCCTGACTGTCGAGCCACACTGCGGCACCCGCCGTGCCACTGCTGACGACGGCCGAACCGGGGTCCATCTCCAGCCAAACCTGACCGGCCACGCCACCGGCGCCGCCGTAGCTCGCACCGCCGTCCTGTCCGGTACCACCGGTACCACCGGTGCTGCTTAGGAGTATGGTGGGGTTGCCATCGCTGCTGCCGACAACTTGGCCGCCAGTGATCTGCACCGTGATGTCGTCAGCGGTGCCGCCGGTCGTGCTCGACTGGTTTGGCGGCGTGGTGCCCATGCTGGTCTGGTCGATCGGAGCCGTGTTCGGGGTGGGGGTCGCCGCGCCGGCATGGCCTGCTATAGCGAGCGTGGCGATGGCCTGCGTGATCGCCAGTGCGAGGATGCCGCGGCTGCGCGGCGAGGCTGCGGACGGAGATCGGGAGCCGCGGTAGTGATGCGTTTTCATCGGAAAGGCCCTGGTGGTTGGATGGTGGCCGCAAATCTGGGCCACCCCGCCCCCTTACGACTTGACCTTTGTCAAACCTGCGAAAGTGCAGCGATACCGTTTGCGCATGCGCCCATGCCGTGCGGGCATGGCGCCTCCGACGCCTCGCATGTCACCCCCTCCCAGGACCTGCGTGAAGATGTTCCTTGCCGGCCTGCTGGAATGGCCGCGCAGTGATGCCTATGCTCGTGCCTGGCTCCATTGCGGAGGCACTCGATGTCCTTGCACCGCATCATCCGCGCGCAGCGCCGGCTTCTGCCGCGGCGCGTTCCGCATATTCCGGGCCTGACGACGCTCGTATTCCTTTTGCTCCCTTCCTATGCCGTGCATGCCGGGTGGATCGGTGCCGCGCTCGTGCAGGACGTGCGCATCGCGCTGGAATCCGGGCACGTGCTGATGATGTTCGTCGGCGTGATCGTCATCGGAGGGTTGCTCGGCATCGATGCACGGGGCGTGCTTCGTTCCGCTCTGCTCATCGGCGTTCTGGTCATCGTCCCCAGTGCGCTTGCCCTCATGGCAGGCGCATCGATGGCCGTCGCGCTGGATCTGGATGTACGTGATGTACTGCTGACGGTACTGGCCCCTGCCATGGGCGGAGGAGTCAGCTCCGGCGCCCTGCCCCTGGCGTTCGCCTATCAGACCAGTACGGGCCAGTCGGATGTGCTGGCAAGGCTTCTTCCCGCCGTCGTGCTCGCCAACTTCATGGCCATCATCGCAGCAGCGGCTGTAACGCGGCTGCATGCAGGCAAGGGCGCCGGAGATCGGACAACGCTCCTGCAGCAGGCTTCTCCATACCCGGTCTCGCCTGGTCCGACCCGCATCCGCGAGATCGCGTTGGCGACCGTGGCCTTGCTGTCATGCATAGCATTCATCGGGTGGATCGGCCGTCTGACGGGCATGAACGAGGCGCTCTTGTTGATCATGGTTGCGCTCCTGCTCGCGATGGGCGGCTTGGTGCCCGCGGGCCTTCATCGCAGCATCGATGCGCTCTACCGCTTCGCGACACGGGTCCTGCTGGCTCCATTGCTGATCGTGGTCGGCGCTGTGTACGTGCCTTGGGCAACCCTGGTATCGAGCTTGACGGCGGCCAAGGTGTTAGTGCTGGGCGCAGCCGTGCTGACGCTGGCTATGGCCGGCGCCTGGATGGCGCAGTGGGCGCGGCTGCAGAGCGACGAAGGTGCCTTCATCGCGCTGTCGCGCGCGGCGATGGGTGGCTCCGGTGACATTGCCCTGCTTGATGCTGCCCGGCGCATGGACCTGCTGCCCCTGGCACTATTGTCCACGCGTCTGGGCGGCTGGCTCACCGTGTTCCTGGCGCTACTGATCCTCTAGCTGCGCGGCTTCGGCACCGATCCATTCCGCCCCGGGAATCTGGCCGGCCTGCACGAGCCGATGGATGAAGTCCTCCGTCAGCCGGCCGACCAACCCGACGACATGGCTCAACGGTACATCCTGCGCCCGGATCAAGGCGGCGGAGAGGTACATCGGCGGCGCGATCTGGCGCACGATCAGATTGGAGTACCCCGGCGACATCGCCAGATCGCCGATGGGCAGCACGGCATCGCCCATCCCGGAAGCGACGGCTCCCATCAAGCTGGCGAAGACATCCGCTTCGCCGACGACATTCGGGACCAGTCCGGCCTCCTGGTACACGCGATCCAGCAGGATCCGCAACACGTTGGGCAAGGTGGGCATCACGGTGGGCAGCTCGGCAGTCTTCTGCAGCGTGATGATCTGGCCAAAACCGGCGGACAGCGGCGTCCGACTGACGAAGTACAGGCGCTGGCGAAACAAGGCTCTGCTGGAATACTCCGGCGCAGGTTGATCCTCGAACACGATCGCCAGATCGATCTGGTTGGCATCCACCCGAGCCTTCAACTGGAGGCTGTCGTTGGTGACGATACGCAGTTTCAGTTGCGGGAATGCCGCAGCACAGGCCTCCATGAGTTGGCCAGCCAGGTACGAGGCGAGTGTGGACGACATGCCGATGGTCACGACCCCTTCGATGACACCGGATGCACCGCGTATGCGCGCGGGCAACTCATCCACCTGCCGCAGGATGCGTTGCGCCTCCCGGTACAGGCATTCGCCCATCGCCGTCGGCCGCACGCCCCGCGCGGTCCGGTGGAGAAGGTCGATGCCCATGACGTCCTCCAGCTCGAACATCTGCCTGCTCAGGGCTGGCTGGGCGACATGGATGGTCGCGGCGGCCCGCGAGATGCTTCCCGCGTCAACCACCGTGACGAAATAGCGCAAGTGTCGAAGGGTGGCTGTCTGCACGCAATCCTCCAGTCGGTCCGGGCCGTGCCATCCACCTGGAGCGTGGCCTGGGGGCGCGGGGAATGGTAAGCGACTCCGCCTGCCCATCAATCCCCTGAGCTTCGAATCAATAGCTAGGTTGAATAGAGCTAGATCCCGGGCGTTCTTACCTAGCTGTAGTCGGACCCGATGGACAAAATGTCGCTAAGCCAGAGCGGCGCCTTCTGGCCGACCAGCTTCCCCTTGTTCCACGGCGTGCGTCGAGAGGAAAAGGCAGTCTCCTGTTAAGAGACTCCAGTGTCGGTGTGGGGCAGGTAACAGTAGTCGGCCTCCGATCTAAAGCGGATCCTTTGAGGTCGTGGTCGCCTCGATAAGGGAAGGGCAACTAGGTCTCTGGCCGAACGCGGCATGCTACGGAAGTGCAACATCCCGACATGCCGAGATGCCTAAGTGGTTGCTACATAAGCACTATTTACTCGAACCAATCCAGTCCATCATGGGGGCGACGGAGAGGCGCAGGGAGGCGGTGTAGTGCTGACTTTCAGCACTATTTGCCTGTCCCGGGGGACTTTTTCGGGTTTCCATTGCCGGTAATTTTAGCGCGTTTTTTGGCCTCGACGTCCCCCGCTTTTGAGTAGCAGGCCGATTTGGAGTCCAATCCCCAACGAGAAGGAGATTGGACGTGAAGAAAGCGTTTTTCCGAAGAGCAGATCATCGGCTTCCTGCGTGAGGCCGAAGCCGGGCTACCGATCGAGGAGTTGTGCCGCCGGCATGGCTTCAGCGAGGCCTCGTACTACCTGTGGCGCAGCAAGTTCGGCGGAATGACGGTGCTGGAAGCCAAGCGACTGAAGGATTTGGAGGCCGAGAACACCCGGCTGAAGAAGCTGCTAGCCGAGCAGATGTTCGGGAACGACGTGATCAAGGACGCTCTGCGAAAACAGTGGTGAGCGCCCCGGCGCGTAGGTCGCTGGTGCGACACTTGGTGGAGCGGGGAGTGAGCGAGCGGCGGGCGCTGGCGGCGGTGCGGATGAGCGCCAGCGCGCTGCGCTACACGCCGCGTCCGGATCGCGACGTCGAGCTGCGCGAACGCATCCTGGTGCTGGCGCAGCGACACAAGCGCTACGGCGTCGGGATGATCCATCTGAAGCTGAGGCAGGAGCAGTGGCCGGTGAACTACAAGCGTGTGGAGCGGCTGTACCAGCAAGCCCAGCTGCAGGTGCGGCGGCGCAAGCGCAAGAAGGTCGCCCTTGGCCATCGCCAGCCGCTGTTGCGGCCGGCGATGGCCAACGAGGTCTGATCGATGGACTTCGTGTTCGACCGCACGGCGGAAGGTCGGGTGATCAAGGCGCTTACCATCGTCGACGATGCCACGCACGAGTCTGTCGCCATCGAGGTAGAGCGGGCGATTTCCGGCCATGGCGTGGCACGGGTGCTGGATCGCCTGGCGCAGACGCGTGGCCTGCGGCGGGTGATCCGGACGGACAACGGCAAGGAGTTCTGCGGCAAGACGATGGCCGCATGGGCCTACGAACGCGGCGTGCAGTTGCGCCTGATCAGCCTGGAAAGCCGAACCAGAACGCCTACATCGAGAGCTTCAACGGTCGCCTGCGCGATGAATGCCTCAACGAGCACTGGTTCCCGTCCCTGCTGCATGCCCGCACCGAAATCGAGATCTGGAGGCGGGAATACAACGAGGAACGACCGAAGAAAGTGCTGGGCGGCCTCACGCCAGCGGCCTATGCGAAACAGTTGGCGGCCAAAGGCGCTACGATAAACCCCGGACTCTAAACGACCCCGCTACTGAAAGCGGGGGGACGTCGGCTGCAAGACGAATTGGAGTCGCTTTGTTGGATCAAATTTGAGATGCGTAATGGGAACCGTTCCTCTTACTTCCCTTTTGTTGCCTTTGGCATGGAAATCAAAAGCTGCATTGGCCTGCTCAAGTTGTCTGCCCGCAAAGTACACACTATAGGCGGCCGAATATTCGTCCTGCTCGTCATCAAAACTACTATCCAAGATCCAGTACCTGGACTCAGGATCAGCTGCCAACATCAGTCTTGGCACATCATAGAAGTCTCGGTAGCTCACGATCGTTAGCCATACACCAGTCGGCATTATCATCACTGGACTCGCTCCGGCTTCGGCACAGGATTTGGCTGCGGTGGGCTAAAGGTACTCGTCGTTCCGCCCTCTGTGACGTTGACATGCTGTCCGTTTACTTGACCTGAGCGCGTTGGTTCAGGCGCAACTTCTACTCGGCCGCCGCCGGCCCTAATTTCACCGGCGGTAGAGGTGCGAATCGTACCGTGAGTGGACGCCTGCGCCAGCCTCTGCGACATTACCGCCCTGAGAACCCGAGAAAGTGGTGCCGGGAGCCGGCATTTCACCCGTTCCTCCGCGAACAATCACGGCACCGTTTGGCGCAGCTCCAGGCGCATGAGGATCGCCTTTGGGCGCGCTGGCTGCCGGCTGCTCTGCATTTCTAGCTGCCGTACGGAAGCTAAGCGTCAGAATCGGACCTACAACAGGCGTCAAAGCTATCGCGGTTGCAGTGACTTGAATCGCAATAGGCTCAAATGGTTCAAATGCCTTGGGATCACTTGCATAGGCATCGCCGAATCGTTCAGCTGCCCGCTCTTGACGTCCATCAGGGTCAGTAAAGCGATACGGATTATTCGCGGCGTACTTATAGCGGTTGAAGTTCGCGCCTGTGCCTGAGTCTGAGTCTGCCGTCACTGGATCGACCGACGGGAACCTACCTATGGTCGGGTCGTAATAGCGCTGCTGCATATATGCCAGTCCGGTTGCCGAATCCCCCATATGTAAGGCAACGCTGATTGGATGGGCGATTGCGTTGATCTGCTGTGGATGGGTTGCGGGCTAGGGTTTGAGGGGTGCTCCAACCCGATCGTTGGGCGAAGGGGAAGGGAGAAACGCCAATATCTCCTTACTCCACGCGGTGTTCACGGGACACCTCTGGCCGCCCGCACGGATGGCGCGACAAGGCCGCAAGCTTGACGTCAGCTCGCGTACAACCTCTACCATGCCGGGGTCTGTGGTCACGCTCAAGTGAACAATTAAATCCTCTTGGCCGCTAGGTCGTATGTAAATGTCGATACCGGCCTCGCTGCCATGCGAGACGCTGAGGGCTCCCGCAGTTGTAGGGATCAACTTCACCTTGTTATTAGGCTCCGGAGCGCGGATTCCATCTCCCGCGTACACCGTGGCGATGACAGTAGGCCCGACAAGAACTTCGTAAAAATGAAAATCCGATGGCACAGAGTGTCTGACTTCTGCGCCGGCTGGGAGGCGAAAACAGAACGCCGCATTGAATACATCACACCTGTAGTTCGACAGGTCTCGAGTGCTTGCAGAAATCGGATTCACGAGCAGCAACCCGACCAAGACCAATACCTGCGTAAAGAATCGCATGGATCACTCCTCAGAACGATATATGTTGTTCCTACTATTCATAAGCTCCGGCATATTACGATCTTCGAGCTTACCCGGCACTACGTTCATAATATTGTTTCCCCAGGCTGGATCTGGTGTGCGCGTAATCGTATCGTACCTGTCGTCCACGTCTGCCAAGTGGAGAAGTTCATGCGGGCCTGTTCCGTTCGGAACGAATCTGTCCGTCACATCGATCTCCGCCTTCCTCCCGCCCAATTGCGCATTACTGCGGCCACTCGCGCCGGAGGTCTGCCCATTCGTGAGCGTAATGACGTTCCGAGCCGCGCGAGGGGTCTCCTTCCCGACGTCCGAAACGGTAAAATTCACCTGGGTTTCCTTTCCGTTGATGTTGTAGGTGCCCGACAACGCGGCAACTTGATTCTTCAACGTCCCTATGTTCTCCGCACTCGCAGCGTTTCCTTTGAAAGTTGCGGGAATATTTACATTGATGGATCCATCTTTGTTGGCGGTCACGATGGCAACCCTCCCGTCTGGATCTGTAAACCTCTGCGGACTGCTGTTGGCATAGCGGTAGCGATTGAAATGCGTGTCCGTTTTCGCAGACGGCGCAACCGGGTCTACAGAAAGGAATTGGCCCACGCCGGGATCGTAATAGCGCTGCTGCATATTGATCAGCCCGGTGGAGGAATCCTCCACATGTCCCGTAAACCTAGGCCCATCGGTCGGCCCATGCGAAATCGGCGCACCATACGGCTCATAAACCTGCCGCTCGATGACGATTCCAGATGCATTGCTCGTCGCCACCGGCGAGCCAAGCGCATCTGTATGGATGTACTCCACCGTCTGGGCATCCGCCAGCCCGGCCGTAATGAACAGCGCCAGGCAGGCCGCCACGCGGCCCATCCACCGATCGATCCGCCAGCCCGGCCGCATCCATGCGAAATCAGCGCGGCCACTCTTCATGCGCATCGTGCTCATTGTTCCAGCACTCCCTGCGTGACCGGGTAGTTCGGTGTCGACCACGCCGAGCAGCCGACGCCGTTGCACGCGCGAACCTTGTAGTCCGCCTTGCAATACGCGTTGCCATTGGCCGCTACATAGGTCTTGGGACCGGTGTAGACGCTGGCGCCGCCACCGCTCTGCACCTGGTACTCGGTCGCCTTCGCCACCGCACTCCAGCCCACTTCGCACCACACTCGGTACGGCGCGGTTTTGGTGGTCAGCCAGTTGGCCAGCTCGATCGCCGGCGTCGCCGGCGGCAACACCACCACCACCGTCACCACGCCCGAGTACGAGGAACTGCAGCCACCGAAGTTGCAGGCCAGCGCCCGGTAGGCGTAGCTGCCGTCGCTTCTGTTAGCCACGAATGATGTGCCACCACCCGTATAGACCTCGGTCCAGGCGCCGCCGTTGGCGCTTTCTTGCAGGATCACAGTTTCGGTACCAGCGGGCGTCGCCCAGGTGACCGTGTAGCTGGTGGTGCTTACCAGCGTAGGCGCACTCAGTGTCGGCGCAAGCGTCGGGGGCGCGACCGCGGTGACTTTGGCGGTAGCGGACCAGACGGTGCTGCAGCCGGCGCGATTGCACGCGGCCACGCGATAGTAGTAGTCGCCCGCCGGACGATTGCCAAACGAAGCTGACGTGCCGACGTTGTCGGCCAGCGTCGTCCAGCTGCTGCCACCGTTGGCGCTTTCCTGCAAGCGGTAGTACGTTGCGCCCGCGACCGTCGTCCAGTTGACCGCCCAGCCCGCCAGGGTGGCCCTCGCAGGTGCCGAGAGCGTCGGGGCGGAAGCAGGCGGATAAGTCACCAGGACCGTACCGGTCGCAGAGTAACCGGCGCAGCCGATGGAGTTGCAGGCGCGCACGCGGTAGCTGTAGCTCCCGGCGGCCCGGCCCGTTATCGACCACGAAAGTGCGGCCGCGTTGTAGACCTGGGCCCAGGTGCCGCTTGAGTTCTGCTCGAGCTCGTAGCGCTCCGCACCCGCGACACTGGTCCAGCTGACGCTGTATGCGCCATTGTCACCATACTGCGGTACGGTCAACGTCGGCGCCTGCGCCGGCGGCAGGGCGATCGATACCGCCGCCACATTGCTCCAGTTACCGCAGTTGTCCCGGCAGGCCCGAACGCGGTACTGGTAATTTCCTGTGCCTTTCCCGCTGATGACGGTGCTGAGCGCGGCACCGGAGTAGATGCCGGCGTACGCTGCAGTGCCCACGGCCTCCTGGAGCTCATAGCGTGTGGCGGCCCCTACCGCGGTCCAGGACACCGTGAAGGCACCCTGGTTCAGATACGCGGGAGCAGTGAGCACCGGCACCGTCGGCTTGAGGTTCTCTGTGGTCTTCGCAACGAGGCTGCCGTTGAGGTGGATGTATTCGATCTCCTTGCCCGTGCGCTCGTTGCGTTGGGCGCGCAAGACGCCGCTGTTGTCATACAACGAGTAAATCGCGCCAGCGCTCGTCGAGACCGAGGCAACACGTCGCCCCTGCGCATCGTACTGGTAAGACTCAGTGCCCTGCACCGAGCGCAGGCGGTTGCCGTAGTCGAAATCGAACAAGGTACCGTTGCGGTTCGCCAGATTGCCTTGGACGTCGTAGGACAGGCCGGTGACCGTGGCGCCAGTTCCGACATCCATGATGTTGGTCAGCCGGTTGGTCGCGTCGAACACATGGCTGCGATCGCGCACGCCCACCTTGGCGCTGCGCAGGTTGTCCAGCGCATCATAGGTATAGGCTGCGGCACCGAAGGCCGCCGACTGCACGGTCTTGAGGCGATCCAGGCCGTCGTAGGTCATATCACGATTGCCGGTCCCGGAAGGCACGCCATCGCTGATCGCCATGACATTGCCCACGGCGTCGTAGTCATAGCCGTCGTCAAGCACGGGCGTGGCGCCTGCAAGATCCGTGCTCCGGTCCGGCAGGCCACGCGCGTTCTGCACCATCGTGTGCACGATCCCGTTGCCGTATACGAAGCGGGACATGCCGCCATTCGGATAGTAGGTCACGCCAGTGGCATAGGTGCCGGCCTGGGTCGGCCGACCGAGCGCATCCGGCGCGAAAGCAACCGCGCGACCGCTGGGATAGGTAATGCTGCCGAGTGCCCCATTGGCATCGTAGGCATAGGCCAAGGTCCGGGCGCCGAGCACCGCATGCTGTTGCGACTCCTGGGTCAGCAGGCGCCGGCGGTTGTACTGATACGAATTGACGACCGGCAGCACGCTGGTGTCGTTGGTGGTGGTCACCGAGGCCGGCAGGCTATCCGGCGTATACGTCCAATCCTGGTTGCCCCGCCCATCCGGAAAGCGCAACGCCGTGAGTCGATTGCGCGCGTCATAGGTGCGGGTGACGGCTCGTCCGCTGGACTGTGCGCTGGTGGTATCGCAGGTCGTGGTGCCGGTCAGGGTGGTCCCCGCCGCCGACCAGGCCAGGTTGCCAGCAGCGTCGTACGCGGACACGGTCGCCCCAGTCTCGGGCTCGATGGTCTTGCACAGCAGGTGGTTGGCGTCATAGACGTAACGCCGCGTCAGCGAATGGGTGTTGTCGGCGCTGTGCCGGGTGATGGCCGTCGGACTGCCCAGCGCGTCGCGTTCGATCTCAGTGACGACATTCTCCGGCTGGGTGATGGCGATGGCTTGCTCATATTTCGGCTGCCCATACGAGCGAAACCGGGTGGTCGTCGCCAAGCCACGCGGGTTGGTCATCCGTGTACTGAGACCGCCGATGTATTCGGTCGTGGTGACCAGCGGGCCCAGCTCGGAGTGCTGGATGACCTTGACCGGTCGCTCCAGCGCGTCGTATTCGGTCGCCACACCTGTCAACTGTTGGCTGATGCTGGTGACCTGCTGCACCGGATACGAGGTAAAGACCTTGTGACCACTCACGTCGTAACGGGTAACCACCGCGCTGACCGGCTGGCCGTTGGCCAGCTCGTTGACTAGGACCGGCCTGAACAGCGCATCCATGTAGGTCTCGGTGACATGGGCGCCATGGGTCCGGGTATGCAGCCAGCCCCCGACTGGGACACCCTTTACCGCGGTGGTCAGTGGCGCAAGGCTGTAGGTAATCCCGTTCCAGGCGACGCTGTCGCCCGAGGGGAACTGCATGGAGTTCAACCGTCCCATCGCGTCGTAGCCATAGGTGCTGGCGTAGCCGTTCTCGTCGGTCAGCGAAGTGATCCAACCGTTGTCGTCGACGACAACGGAGCGCACCGCGCCGCCGGGCGCTTCCGGCGTGGCTGGAAACCGCAGTTGCTGCGGGATGCCGAACTTCCAATTCGATAGCTGGCTGGCGTTGCCACGGCCGTCCGCCACGCTGGCTACCGTGCCGTCGCTGGCGTAGCCAACCGTCTGAGTGAGGCGCCCAAATTGGTAGAAGCGGACCGGCAAGGCGTTCGCGGCATCGTACTCGACGCGCACATTCTCGATGCCCGCGACGGTACTGCGCTTGGACTGACCAACCCGCCACAGCGCCAGGTCATCGTAGAACTCCTGCGTGCTGGCGCGGGACTCCCCAAGCGAGTTGCTCTCCACGCTCCCCGTACCGCGCGCGTACGCGTCGAAAGCCGTCGTCTCCTGCGAGAACTGCACGCCATCCTGGCTTAGCGTGGTCTTCTGGACTGGCTGATTCTGATAAGTAAGGATCTCTTCAGTGCCATAGACGAAGCTGATGCCCGCGTTCTGCGGAAAAGGCGCCGAGGCGAGATTCGAGACCGGATAGTAGGTCGTGGCCTCGGTCTTGACGACAGCACCGGCCTTGCGGGTCACGACGCCGAGTAGCTTGCCGTCGTTGTAGCCCGCTTCCTTGCCGTACTCGTAGGTCTTCTCGGTACCGTCCGGACCGGTTTCGACCGTGAACTTGTGCTCCGCCGAGCCGACCGGATACGGGTCCCAGTTGGCGGAATTGACGTCAACGTTATAGCGGCCGCCCAGGTTCTGATAAGCGTAGAGCCACTGGGCGGTCGTCACTCCCGGACCACTGATGGTCTTGGACGTCAGCGTGAAAGCATCGCGGTACATGGGTGTACGGTTCCATCCGTTTGCGATGGTGCCGTCAACGCCATTTTCCACGCAGTCGAAGCGGATCCCGTAGCGCCCATGACGGATCGGGTGCAGCCGGAACGTTCCCATCACCCCACTTGGATGGATGATGTTGTATGTGGCCTCGACGTCGATGATCTTGCTCATCTTGGCGCAAAGACCCATGTAGTCCTTGTAGTTCGACTCAGGTTCCGTATCGTTCACCGGCCGCTTGTACAAGATGGACGGCGGCGGAATGTCGTAGCTCCAGACCCGGCCATCCGGCTGTGTGGCGGAAATCAGCCGGTTATAAGCGCCATATTGGTACGTCCATTGACGGGTGCCGGCAGTAATCGCGGAGATCCGCCCACCGGTATCCCATGTCAGACTGATGCTGCGACCATCACTCGCATAGATCCGGTTGAGCTTGCTGCCCTCCCACTCGTAGCGCACCCAGTTGCCGAACCGATCCATGACCTGGCTCGGATAGAGGAACACCTTGTTTCGCGGCAAGCGCGTGTAGGACACCGCGTCGTAAGGCTGGATAGTCGCGTCGGCCTGGTAGTCACGCACCACCATCCAATCGAAGTAGTACTTCATTCCATCGGGGGAATGCCCCAGGAAGCCCTCTCCAGCCTGTCCGCTCTTGAGGTTGGGCAGGCAGGAGAAGAACCAGCCGTTTTTTGTGTTCCAAGGCGTGGCCACGCTCACGTTCGGCCTGGGCTGCTTCGCGTCGCCCGGCGCGCCGAGCAGTTCGCCACCTTCGCCCCCCGGGGCTGAGAGGCGGGTGCCGTCCCAGTACTCGTAATTGCTGAGGGTCATGTTGTAAGTGCCGAGCCTGTTCTTGATGGTGACCGCCGGCGGCGGCCCTACCGTCGAACAACGCTGCGCGGGTGCCCAGTAGCCGGCAGCCACGGTAGCGGCGTCGCCACCGAACAGTCCGGAAATCGAGGGGATATCCAGTTCCCAATCGCCGAACGGCAGGTTGGACTTGGGATCGGTGGGGTTCAGGGTGCGCCCCACGCTTAGCGGGATCTCGCTGTTGCCCGGCAAGGAGATGTCCGTTGTCGCGAACGAGAGGGAGCCGTCGTAGAGATTGATCTGCTCGCCGAAGAGCTCGCCTTCGAGAGGCTTGACCATCTCGCCGTATTTCAGCCGGTTGCCGTACTCGGTATTCCAGCTGGGAATCTCGGCGTGAGCGGTCATCCCGGCCATCAGGACCAGGGCGGCCACGCACCAGCGGCCCGACCGGACCCGACGTGCAACCGCTTCCCTGCGCGACGCCACGACATCGCAAGCCGCGCCGAAGTGGCGCAGCGAATCCAGTCGATTGCTCAAGTTGTCCCCCTGACAGTCGTGGCGAGATCCATCCCCGGATCATCGGAAGCGCCAGACTCGGCAAAGTATCGTTGAGTGCAGACCTCAACTGCGTGACTCATGTCACACTGCATGGCAGGGCTGCCCAGACTGACCTCGTTGCGTGCGCTCGGGCGGACAATTCGATCGCGCCCCAAGGCATACGGCGGATTTGCTATCCGGAATGGCTTCTAGCGCCAACTGCCGGCTTTTCGCATTAGGCAGATCCAGGCGCCGCCATCCACGACCCAATGAAGTTCCGTATGCAGCCGTATACCAAAGCCTGGCAGCCCCTGATACTGGCACTAAGCTCAGGCGGCTGACTCACGAAAAGCAACTACTCACGCGTCCGATAAACTCGCCACCTTGTACGGCAAGGCTAAATTCTCCCCACGGCCCACCAGAGTAGAAATCGATGACGATCGCTCCATCCAAGTCATGGGGGTAAAACACGACAGTATCATTGATTTCTTGAGCGACTTTCAGCGCTTCCAATACCGTAAAGCTTGTAACTCTACAGAGCCCCAAATACTCGTTGTCTAGAACTCCAACCAACCCCGATCCGCTCAGACTTCTCTTGTCTATGCATGCTGCGATTCTTGCAGCTTCTTCGAAATGGACATATGCCGCAACCAGCCCTGGTGATGCATCCAATTTCTCCGATAGCACTACGCTGAACGGCACTGGCACTTCGAGCGAAAAGTCAGCGAGCGTCAGCTCATGTCCCGCGACGGGCGAGAAAGCAATCGCCAGCTCCCCCCCCGTAAGCCGCTCGCTTGCCGGCCAACTCCCTGAGCTTGGCGGAGCGCATCCGTCGACGCTGCAATTCCTCAGTTCTACTGTCCATTAGTATGACTCCTACTTTTCAGGATCAAAATCGACCCTTACTTTACCTTCGCTCTGTATTCGCGGCCTGCCCGCAGGGTCGGTCTGGCCGCCAGTCTTCACGCGCCCAGCTTCAACTTGAGGCATACCAGCATGCTCGCCTCGCGTGACCCGAGAGACTTGAACCGACATTTGCTGCGTCCACCGCCCGCAACCTCGTGTGTTTGTTGCCTACCCACAGGGAGCTACCGACACTGCCGTTTGTCTGGCTTTGAGCCTGCTGACTTGTAAGGATTCCGGCCTCACGCTTCGCCTCGCGTGTCGCGGCTCTTTGTGCCAGCTTGTGTGCCCGCCTCGCGGTCATCTTGAACATGGAGGTTGCCCTGCCTCCATTTGGAATCGCGCTAGCAATCTGCTCGCCGACGGGCACGTTTACAGTCGGCTCACCGGGAGCGGGAGCATTTGCAGGCCCGGACGTAAGGCAGATCCCGATACCGACCCCTATTGGGATGCAAATTGGGCAGCGGCCGTCAGGATCCTTGAAGGAGTATGGGTTCGGCCGCGCTTGGTCGAAGCGTACACAGGTCGATGCCCGCATCGCCACCTAGTCACGTCGGCATTGAAGGTCCGCAATCTGCGGAATCGGAGCCGCGCTCCGCGCTGGCTGTCCGGTAGCCCTTGAAGTAAGCGGATCCACGAAGCGGCTTTGCGACAGTCTGGAGCGCATGTTCCTCAATTGCCTCTAGAGTTACAACACGGCCGAGCCCCCAATCTGGAGAAGGCCTCAACGAGGGCAAGTAGCAGATGAGCCCATAGGCTGAGCAACCCAGACATGGCCACCACCCCCAAGTGGCCGTCTCTTATCAAATCAACATTTCTCACGCACATTACTTCTCGTTATAGGTAATCGACACACCGTGCTTCTCACGCTCCATCCTGAAAGCCTTTGATCCCTTGAAATCAATATTCAGGGTCGCGGCACGCCACGACGCATCCACAGCGCCACCCTCAAATACCGCAACCTTATCGTTATCACTATCAACCGACGCGCCGCTGCGACTCAGTAGAACCCAAGTTGCGTCTGCAGTTGTAGCGCCACATTGAACAAGTAGAACCTCCGCAACAAAATCTCCGTCTGGCGAGGGGACAACACCCTGCACAGTTTGCCCGCACTCAAATCCAACTGGTGAACATGCAGCGAGCCCCGAAGATGCCACCAGAAGCCCCACCACACACAAGAGTTCATTTGGTCTCTTCATAGCGTCTAATGCCTTGTTGAATCCAAAATTGATCGGAGGTCAGCTCGGCAACTTTTTACAAATGGTGCAGCAAGTTCGGTGGCATGGATGCCTCGCTGATGTCCCAGCTCAAGGAGCTGCAGGACGAAAACCGTCGACTGAAGAAGATGTATGCCGAGGCCCCCAGCTCAGCGCCGACCTGCAGACCTTCTCGGTGAGCCAGACGTGCTTTCGCTTCAAGCCAAGGCCGGCGGGAGAGAACGCCCGGATGCCGACTGGTTAGTCCGGCTGACGAGCGCCTATCGCGACTGGGGTTTGGCTTGTGCTAGCTGCACCTGCGTACAGACGTTACGACACTGCGATCGCGCTGCGTGCGCGTACTCATCCGTCACCACTGAAACTCTCACGCTTCCGCCAGTCGCCCTACAAGGAAGTACGCAGCCGCGTTTCGCTCACGTGGACGAGGAACGTACCCACGAGCGCCGTTCCTTCCAGCGACCACGGCCCACCATTCCGCACGTGCGTCATGAGTCCGGCAGCGTTCTTGCAGCCAGCGCCGAGCGATGTTGGATGCATCTCAAGAATTGAACCGGTGTGTCGATGCCAAGTCCGGCTTTAGCCTATGCAGCTCGAGCGCTTGCCAACTGAACTGGAACGCCTCACTACTGCCGCAGTATAGGTTCTTCGTAGTCCAGCATCCCCTCTGCTGCCTTCGCATCCAAGTATTGCTGGATAGAGGCAAGATCGGTTTCGACAGGGACGTTGACTGCCAGCAGGTTATGCGCCTGCAAATACTCAGCGGCGCATCCTCGCGAGACAAGACAAACCTTAACCTCATCAACACCAGTGGAGTTAAAGAAGACAGCTCTTATCAAGGAATTCCCTGACTTGGCCACGGCGTGATCGAACCAGTATCTGCCATCTTGCTCCCGCACCTTGACGACGTCCCCGACTGTTGCCTGCCGGACAAAGAACGGAATGTTGTCCAAAACGAATATGTTTGGCGCATCACCTGGCGTGGCCCATATTGATTCGACTGCTACCGGAGGGTAGCCATCCGCATCTTGCAGCAACTGAAAATGAACTTTGATCGAGGCCGTCATAGCGTATCGCTCAATTTTAGATTGCATTCGCAGCGGAGAACTTGCCCGTTGCTGGGAGACCCATCGCGCCCTTTGACTTTACTTCACTTGGTACTGCTCAGTGGGGGCAGGTCAAAGGCAGATAACACAGCAAGGAATGGTGGGCAGACGAAGTGCGAGACTAATAAACAATATCCCGGTATGTCGACCCAGGGTGATGGCCCCAGAAGTCGGATGGCCGGCAAGTTTGCATGCCTGCCAGCGTGCTGCCAAAACACGGTCACATACAGCGGCCAGTGAGGCGGTGGCAATAAGCAGCAAGGCGCAAGCAAACCTATGCATGAGAAAGCTGTTTGGCTTCACTAGCAGGCCCCATCTTTCAAGGCGCACACCGTTCGGTGTTGCGTTAGGTTTGATCCCGTCGCCTTCCAGCTCAAAGAGACCTCGCCGCTCTTCGTGTTGATATTCAGTAAAACCAATGACCGCTGCAGGGTTCGCCAGGCTCGCGAAAATCAGTGGTGATCTTGCGCCGGCCGTAATCGAGCCGCTCCCCAGTCAGCCATCAGCGGGCAGACACTCCAAAAAGGCGCCTGCCGCCTTGCACACATCAGACCACTGCGGCATTTCGAGTAACAGTTCTGCTGATATAAACCCGTTATCCATGGGCCATGGAAATTGCTCTAGCAACGCTGTCAGCGCAGCACCCACAGCGGCGCACCCCTCGCCGATGTCGCTTCGGTTCTCAGCAATGAAATCCGGGACGAGAACATCATCAAAATAGACGCACATCATCTCATCTGGAGAGCTAAGGGAAGACGCCAGTCTCCCGCTCCATGCATCACGCTGAAATTCGCTGTCGGCGAATGCCTCTGCAATCATTCTCACATTGCCGAGCCATGCTGAATATGAAAACGACATTAGGAGTCCTTACTTGTTCAATCGCAGCGACTCTTCCCGGGGAATTTACTGAACTCCTCCCTGGGAATGTGAACTTCTTCCCTCGGGACTCGCTGGGCCAAGCTAACGCTTATGAACAGCCAGCACCGCCCTGTTGACGATGGCCCCGTCCAACCTTCGGGATAAGTCCATCCGCCGACGTCGCAAATCCTCAGCTCTGCTGTCCGTCTCCAGAACTCCTACCTGGAGGGCGAAACTCTACGCCAACGCACACTCCAGACGCCCCCGTTCTACTTGGGCGAACTCACCCAATCACCCGCCGAAACGGCGGCAGCGCATCGATGATGCGGCGCCCATAGCGCCGCGTCAGCAACCGCGAGTCAAGAATGATCACGCGGCCATGGTCACTGGACGTACGGATCAACCGCCCCGCGAACTGAGTCAACGTACGCAGCGCGTGCGGGATGGCGATCAGGTTGAAGGCATTGTGCCCGCGGCTTTCCAGCCACTCGCCCAGCGTCGCGGTTTGCGGGTCGGTCGGCACCGCGAAGGGCACCTGGGTGATGACGACCGTCGTGCAGGCTTCTCCTGGCAGGTCCAGACCTTCGCCAAACGAGTTCAAGCCAAACAATACCGAACCTTCACCCGCCGCAATCCGGCGCAGGTGCTCGGCAATGATCTGCGACTTGTTGCCCTCACCCTGGACCAGCACGCGGTTGCGCTGGGTGATGGGCATCAGGTCGGCAACCTTTTCCATCTTCCAGCGCGAAGTGAACAACACCATCGACCCCTTGCCCCAGTCCAGTTCGCGCACGAGATAACGTGCGACTTCCTTGGGATGGCCCTCGCGGTCGTCGGGCGTAACCGGGAAATTCGGCACCACCAGCTCGGCCTGGTTGGGCAGGTCGAACGGTGACTCCAGTGACACCATCTCGGCATGCTCGGGCAGGCCGGTGTCGATGGCGAAGGCGTGGAAATCACCGCCGGCGGTGAGCGTGGCCGAGGTCATCACCACCGAGTCCACCTCGTTCCACAGCAGCGAGCGCAGCACATGCGCGGCCGAGACCGGCGAGCAATGGCAGACCATGTCGCCCTCGCGCGTCAGCGTGAGCCAGCGCGCCATCGGCGGCTGGCCCTCCTTGTCCTCGCGGCGCCAGCCAGTCCACAGCGCGTGCTGCTGCTCGACCATTTCCAGGGCCAGGCCGAAACTGCGTTGCAGACGCTCACGCGCAGCATCTTCCGGCTTGCCCTTTGCGACCAGGCCATGCGCCGCATGCACCCAATTGAACAGGGCGCGGGTCTGCTCGCCCAGTTCCTCGATCGCCGGCATCCAGTCCGGCGGCAGCTGGCCATTGGGCGCGCGCCACATCGGCTCGCGTTCGCTGGCATCGGGCTTCCAGGTGCGCTCGACTTCGGCATCGAAGGCCTTCAGCCGCTTGGCGACATCGGCCGCCAGTTCCACCGCCTCGTTGGGCAGCAGCGTGCCGATGCGCTCCTTGTCCACTGCGCGGTACGCGGCGGCGATGAGGATCTGCAAGCGGCCGGTGCGCTTGGCCATGTCGTCCAGCGGCAGGTTCGCCGCGCCCTGGTCGATGGCCACCCCCGCCACGTGATGGCCTTCGTCCAGCACCAGCAGCATGTCCGCGGGCGCGGCGATCAGTGGCTGGCCGTTTTCCACATCGCCCAGCTGCAAGGTGGACAGCAGCAAGGCGTGATTGGTGACGACGATCTGCGCTTCGCGCACGTCATTGCGCGCGCGCAGCACCGGGCACTGCGCCGCGTAGCTGCAGCGCCGCCCGGCGCAGCCGGAGGCCGGCGTGGTAATGCGCAGGCGCAGCGGCAGGGAGATGGTTTCCGGCGCCTGGTCCAGGTCGCCATTCCATGCCTGCTGTGCATAGGCCTTGCCGAGGCGCCGCGCCACTTCGGTGTCGGCCGGGCTCAGCGGACGGTCGTACAGCGCCTGCGCATCCTCGAACAGCGCGTCCTGGCTGGTTTCGCCCTGCAGTTCGGCGGCGTTGCGCGTGCACAGGTAGCGGGTGCGGCCCTTGGCCAGGGCGACACTGGCCTCCAGTCCGGTGGCCTTGAGGAAGGCGGGTATGTCGCGCTCGACCAATTGCGATTGCAGCGCCACGGTGCCGGTGCTGATGACCAGCTTCTTCTTCGCCGCCAATGCAATCGGCACCCCGGCTGTCAGGTAGCCCAGACTCTTGCCGACGCCGGTGGGTGCTTCAGCCACGGCAATGCCGCCAGAGGTGGCGAGCGCGCGCGACACCACGCCGATCATGCGGCTCTGCGCGCGCCGAGTAGTGAAGCCGGGGGTGTTGGCCTGCAGCCTGGCGTAGGCTTCGCGAATGCTCGCCTTCAAGCTCTCGTCGAGCTTGCGCGGGCCGGTGGCCTTGCCGGTCGCTTCTGCCGGCGGTGCGGCCACTTCATCGTTCATGCGGGCATTTTCTCACGCCCCTGGTCGCAATGGCTGGGACTGCGGCTCAATCCAGCGTCGGAGTGAGCCGCGACGTGCGCGCCAAGGCCCACGACAGCATCAGCACGCCGCCGGCCAGCAGCAGGTGCACGACCAGCCCGGCCCCGCGCATGATCGGCGCCAGCTGCGACAACGAGGTCGCCCCACCCTGCGACAGCAGTGCCATCGGCAGCATGCCGACCAGGGCATCGACCAGCACGCTGGCCAGGCACAGCGCCAGGCCCAGCATGCCGAGCCGCCGTTGCGGCGTGCCGGGCGCGCGCAACAGCAGGGACATTCCCACGGCAATGGCAATGAACATCGGCAGGCGCCACAGCAGGGCGTCCAGCAGGGCGAGCAGGGCGGCCATCGCCATGATTCAGTCCTCGCCCACCAGCACGCGGTCGCGCTGGCGCAGTTCGTCGTGGATGGGATTGGTCTGCGGCCGCACGCCGTGCCACAGCTCGAACGCCTCGGCCGCCTGCTCCACCAGCATGCCGAGGCCATCGACCACGTCGCGGCAGCGCGCCGCGCGTGCCCAGGCCAGGAAGTCGATCGCCGCCTCGCCGTAGTTCAGGTCCACCGCCGCGGTCATGCTGTCCACCAGCGACAGCGGCAGGGCAAATGCGCCGGCCGGGTCGCGGCCGGCCGCGGTGGCGTTGATGATCAATTCAAAGTCGCCGAGCTCGCGCAGGTCTTCCCAGTAGCGCGTGTAGACGCGGTCGGGTTCGCCCAGGGCATCGGCGAGCGCATCGGCGCGCGCGGGGGTGCGGTTGATGATGACCATCTCGCGCACGCCAGCATCGAGCAGTGCCGGTGCCACGCCGCGTGCCGCGCCGCCTGCGCCGATCAGCAGCGCGCGACGGCCGCGCAGGTCCAGGCCGTGACGTTCGGTGAGGTCGCGAACCAGGCCGGCGCCATCGGTGTTGTCGCCGTGCCAGCCGGTTTCGCGCCGCACCAGGGTGTTGACTGCGCCAGCGCGTATTGCCCGCTGGCTGTGGGTCGCGGCCAGCGCGAAAGCGTCTTCCTTCAGCGGCAAGGTGACGTTGGCGCCGTGGCCGCCACGCGCCGCCAGCTGCGCCAGGGCATCGCCAAACTGCGCGGGCGTGGTGTCAACAGCGACGTATTCGAGCGCGATCCCCAATTGCCGTCCAAACGCGGCATGGATGCGCGGCGAGAGCGAATGGGCGACCGGGTGGCCGAACACAGCGAAGCGGGACGGGGTCATGTGGCCTCTCGGGTTGGCTAGACTGGTGCGCATCGCCTTGGGGAACCGGACATGCGTCTCGGACTGCCGCTGCTCGCGCTCACCGCGAGTCTACTCTTTACCCCGCCCGCCTCGGGCCTGTCCGAGTTCGGCATCGAGGGCATGGGCGTGGTCTCCACTGCCGCCAACGAAGTGCGTGGCAGCGTGTCGCCGGACGGCCAGCGCATCGTCTGGGGCAGCACCGACCGGCCCGGCGGCGCGGGTGGCTGGGACTTGTGGCAGGCCGTGCTGCGCGATGGCCGCTGGCAGGATGCGCGACCGCTGCCGCTCAACTCCAGCGCCAACGACTTCGATCCGTTCTTCAGCGCCGACGGTCGCTGGCTGTACTTCTTCTCCAACCGCAAGGGCGGCCAGGGCGGCGACGATCTGTATCGCGCGGCGGTTGCCGCCGATGGCAGCTTCGGCCCTGCGCAGAACCTCGGCGCGGGCGTCAACTCACGAGGCGACGAATGGGCGCCGACACTCTCGGCCGACGGGCGCAGCCTGCTGTTCGCCAGCGATGGCCATGGCGGCGCCGGGCGCCATGACCTGTTCGTCGCGCGCTGGGATGGGCAGGCTTTCGCCGATCCGCAGCCGGTCGCGGGATTGGCCACGGCGCAGGACGAGTTCGACGCCGCGTGGCTGGGCGACGGTCGCGCCATCGTCTTTGCGCGCTCGGCCGATGCGGCCACCGCGCCGGTGCGGCTATGGGTCGCGCAATGCCGGCAGGGACGCTATGCGGAGGCGCAGCCGCTGGCGCTGTCCTTCAACGATGAAGGCGGCACCACGCTTGGCCCGGCGCTCGATGCGCACAAGCCCGGCGAGCTGCTGGTCACGGGCACGGCGCGCGCGCCGCGCGCGGGCAAGCTGGATATCTACCGGATGAAGGCGCCGGCGGTGACGGGGGATGACAGTTGCATGAGGCGGTAGCGGCGGCTACAGCGCGCGCTCGACCTCGCGGATGCCGATGTCCTGCGCTCGCCGGAACGCGCCCTGGACGGCTTCACTGTCGCGCTCGGATACACCGCAGGCGTCGAACGTGTTGCGCCAGCCCCGCGTGCACAACACGAGTTCATCGATGATGCGGGCCGCGGCCCGGCGATGGATGCCGAACGCCCCGGCACCCGCAAGGGCATTGTCCAGCCGTGCGGCTCGGCCCTGCGGTCCAACGGAAAGGTTGAGGAAACGGTCGGTTCCCACTTCCGGCGATGGCACCACGTCATACAGCGGGCTCAGGCGCCAACCGCGGCCTGCTGCGTCGTGGAGGAATGCGTGGTTGCGCAGATGGTCGTCGTTGTTGGTCACGAGGATGTTGAACACCATGCGCTTGAACAGCTCGACCCTGTCGCGTTCAACGTAGGCTGCGGCGCCGCGCGAACTGATGACTTCGGCGATCGCCTGGTAGCTCTGGTCCGGCGATTCGAGCTCTGAAACCCCCAGCATCGTCAGCGCCGACACCATGTGCCGGCGCGCGAAGCCGCCTTCCACTGGCTCGCGGTCGAACCGTTCGATCAACATCACCTTGCGGTCACCGTCGAGCTCTATGAGCCGGGTAGCCGGCACGTCGAGGCCACATTCGCGCGCGAGCACCAGGGTGGCGTGCTCCACCGCCGGCACACTGAAGCGCCGGTCCGAGGTGGATGGGAACTTGGCGATGAACTGGCGCCGGCCATCGTGGATCACCGCCTTGGGTCGCATGCCGCCCATGGTCGGCCCGCCCTGGAAGAAATGCGCCAGCTGCGCAGGCACCGGCTCACCGGCTTCGATGCGCCCTACCGCATCGAGCAGATAGGGCAAGTCGAGGCTGGTCGGCAGCGTGGACTCGCGCGGCGTGCTGTCGCGGTTGGTGCGGATGTCCAGCGCGCCGGAACGATCGGAGCCAGCGTGATCCAGGTAGGTCACTTCGGGCAGCGGGCCCGCGCGGCCGAGCCTGTTTTCAATCACGCGGCGGCCCCAGGCATCGGGCGCTGCGTCCCGGATCGCACCAAACAGTGGCAGCCCACCCACCGGTTCACGCGCGGTGGCGGTCTCGCCAGCGAGCGGCAACGGCACCGGGTCCACGTCAAGCGCATCGGCGCGCTGGCGGTAGCGCTCGCCGTACTGGAATCGTGAGGTCAGCAATTGACCATCGCGCAGCACGAGCTCAAGCCGCCCTGCAGGCACGGCCTCGGTTTGACCGGGGAGATGGATGAAGACGAACCTGACAGCCATCGTCAGAAGTCCAGGTCAGGCGTGGCCTTCGGACGCGCGCGCCGGGCACGCTGCTGAGCTGCCAGCTCGGACGAAACCTTGTCCTCCATCTCGAGGATCTTGCCGAGCAGGCCGACCTGCTCCATGACCGCCAGCCAGGTCCCGAGGGCAGTCTCTACCGCGCCTTTCTCGATCCGGATGACGGTGGGTTTGCTGGTCTTGGCCCGCGCCGCGAGCTCGGACTGCGGCATGCGCCGGGCAAGCCGGGCTTCGCGCACGAGACGGCCGAGGTGGCGCGCAGCGCGTACCGTCTGCGCGGTGGCGAACGCTGGGGCTGGCGTACGCATGAGTTCCCTCCCTATTACCTTATGCGGCTTAAGGTATCACAGATGATACTTTTCTGTTCGTTTCGACTTGTTGTCGGAGCAAACGCGGCCTTCTTGTTCGGATCGGATGTAGTCAGCCCGGCAACCCCTACAGGGAGGCGAGTGGAAGTTTTTTGCCTCCCGGTAGGGAGGGACCGCCTGCCCAGCCGCCGCGACCACCGTAAACCACCCAGCCACTTGTGGAGTTGACAGCCCCACCCACCCTCACCAGACTTCCTCGCCTCCAGCCGCACGCCAGGAACGTCGATGTCCACCGAAATCCGCCACGACTGGCGCGCCGAAGAACTCCACGCCCTGTTCGCGCTGCCGTTCCCCGAGCTGCTGTATCGCGCCGCCGGCGTCCACCGCCAGCATTTCGACCCGGCGGAGGTGCAGGTCTCCACGCTGTTGTCGGTGAAGACCGGCGGCTGCCCGGAAGACTGCGCCTACTGCCCGCAGGCGCAGCGCTACAACACCGGCGTCAGCGCGCAGAAGCTGATGGATACCGACGCGGTCGTGGCCAAGGCGCGCCAGGCCAAGGCCGCAGGCGCCTCGCGCTTCTGCATGGGCGCGGCGTGGCGCTCGCCCAAGGAGCGCGACATTCCCAAGGTCGCGGCGATGATCCGCGAGGTCAAGGCCCTCGGGCTGGAGACCTGCGCCACGCTGGGCATGCTCGACGCCGGCCAGGCGCAGGCGCTCAAGGACGCGGGCTTGGACTACTACAACCACAACCTCGACACCGCGCCAGACTTCTACGACTCCATCATCCACACCCGCCAGTACCAGGACCGCCTGGACACCCTCGGCCATGTGCGCGATGCCGGATTGAAGACCTGTTGCGGCGGCATCGTCGGCATGGGCGAAACCCGCGACCATCGCGTCGGCCTGCTGCTGGCCCTGGCCAACCTGCCCGCGCATCCCGATTCGGTGCCGATCAACCGCCTCGTGCAGGTCGCTGGTACGCCGCTGCACGGCACCGCGGAGCTGGACCCGTTTGAATTCGTGCGCATGATTGCCGTGGCGCGCATCACCATGCCGCGTTCGATGGTGCGCCTGTCGGCCGGCCGCGAGGCGATGAGCGACGAACTGCAGGCGCTGTGCTTCATGGCCGGCGCCAACTCGATCTTCTATGGCGAAAAGCTGCTGACCACCGGCAACCCGGACACCGAGCGCGACCAGGCCCTGTTCCAGCGCCTGGGCCTGGCGCCGATGGCGGTGGAAGTGGACGCGGCCGGGCACGATCATCCGGGCACCGTCCACGCCGACATCACCTGCCGCGACGGCTGCGAACAAGCCGCCTGAGCCCCCGGGCCTGCCGGTCGTCGGCCGGCACCGCCCCGGGAGTACCGGGCAGCGGTTAACCTAGCCGGCCCGGACCCCGGACTGCAAAGGGATTGCCCATGGCCCGCCCCGACCTGCACGAACGTATCCAGTCGTTGCGCAAGCTGCGCACTGCGCAGGGCCGCATCCGCGTGCGCCGCAATGTGAGCCGCCGCGATGGCGTGCGCCTGGAAGTGGATGGCCGTTGGCTGACCGGCTTCTGCAGTAACGACTACCTGGGCTTGTCGCAGCAGTTCGAGGTAGTTGCCGCGATGCAGGACGCCGCCGCGCGCGAAGGCGCCGGTGCCGGTGCCTCGCACCTGATCTGCGGCCACCATGCCTTGCACGAGGCGCTGGAACGCGAAGTCGCCGAATGGCTGGGCTATCCGCGCGCGCTGCTGTTCGGCAGTGGCTTTCTGGCCAACCTGGCCGTGCAGCAGGCACTGCTGAGCGAAGAAGACGACCTGTGCGTGCAGGACCGGCTCAATCACGCCAGCCTGCTCGACGCCAGCCGTCTGGCCGGCTGCCGCCTGCGCCGCTACCCGCACCTGGATGCCGAAGGCGCCATGCGCCAGTTCAAGAGCGCGCAGGAAGGCGCGGCCATGCTGGTCACCGACGGCGTCTTCAGCATGGACGGCGATATCGCCCCGCTGCGCTCATTGAGCCTGGTGGCGCGCATGCAGGAAGCGGTGATGTATGTGGACGACGCACATGGCGTGGGCGTGGTCGGGCCGCACGGCCGTGGCTGCGTGGCCGACGCCGGGTTGGGCGTGGCTGAAGTGCCGCTGCAACTGGTCACCCTCGGCAAGGCGCTGGGCGGGCACGGGGCGCTGGTGGTCGGCGACGATTCGCTGATCCAGCATCTGGCCGAGACCGCGCGCCCCTACATCTACACCACGGCCTTGCCGCCGGCCCAGGCCGCCGCCGCCCTGGCCGCGGTCAAGCTGGCGCGCCGCGACGACTGGCGCCGCGAAAAACTCACCGGGCTGATCAGCCAGTTTCGCGACGGCGCGCGCCGTCATGGCCTGTCGCTGATGGCGTCGGACACGCCGATCCAGCCACTGGTGTGCGGCGACGAATCCACGGTGATGGCGATGTCGGCCTCGCTGGAGAACGCGGGCTTTCTGGTCAGCGCGATCCGCCCGCCGACCGTGCCCGAAGGCAAGGCGCGACTGCGGGTGACGCTGTCGGCGCTGCATACGCCGCAGCAGGTGCTGGAGCTGGTCGAAGCCGCCGCACGCGCGCGCGACATCGTGCAGCGCCAGCAGCACGTGGCCGCGCTGCGCGCCTGACAGCGCCGCGTTCGACCGAACACGCATGCATATCGAAACCGTCGGCCAGGGGCCGGACATTGTCCTGATCCACGGTTGGGCGCTGCATGGCGGCGTGTTCGCGCCGCTGGTCGAGCGCCTCGCACCGCGCTTTCGCCTGCATCTGGTCGACCTGCCGGGCCACGGCCACAGCCGCGACGATGCAACGCCACTGGCCTTGCCGCACGTGGTCAGCGCCATTGCGTCGGCCACGCCGCCCGCGGTCTGGCTGGGCTGGTCGCTCGGCGGACTGTTCGCCCTGCACGCCGCGGCCACGCAACCGGGCGTGCGCGGCCTGGCGATGATCGCCGCCACACCGCGTTTCGTCCGCGGCGCGGACTGGCCCGAGGCGGTGGACGCGGAAGTGTTCGCGCAGTTCGGCCACGACCTGGCCGAGGACTATCGCGGCACCCTAGATCGGTTCCTCGCGCTGGACACGCTCGGCTCCGAGCACGCGCGCAGCGAACTGCGCACGCTCAAGCAGGCCCTGGTCGCGCGTGGCGAACCGGCGCCGCGCGCGTTGCAGGAAGGCCTGGCGCTGCTGCGTCGCACCGACTTGCGCCGCGCCCTGCAAGCACTGTCCACGCCCAGCCTGTGGCTGGCCGGCCAGCGCGACCGCCTGGTACCGGCCGCCGGGATGCACGCCGCGGCGGCACTGTCCACGCAGGCATCCGCGCACACCATCGGCGGCGGCGGCCACGCACCCTTCCTCGGCCATGCTGACGAAGTGGCCGGGCGGCTGGAACGCTTCGTCTCCAGCCTGGATTGAGCGTTGCCGCCGCGCTTGGCGGATCATGCAGCTTGGCTCAACGGGAATGACGACATGGACCTGGGCATCGCGGGACGTTGGGCGCTGGTATGCGGCGCCAGCAAGGGCTTGGGTCTGGGCTGCGCGCAGGCGCTGGCCGGTGAAGGCGTCAACGTCGTGATCGTGGCCCGTGGCGCGGAAGCGCTGGAAGCGGCCGCCGCACGCCTGCGCGCGCTGCCTGGCGCCGCCGAAGTACGCACCGTGGCCGCGGACATCACCACACCCGAGGGCCGGCAGGCGGCGCTGGGCGCGTGCCCGCAGGTGGACATTCTCGTCACCAATGCCGGCGGCCCGCCGCCGGGCGACTTCCACGACTGGGAGCGCGAACACTGGATTCGCGCGCTCGATGCCAACATGCTGACCCCGATCGAGCTCATCCGCGCCACCGTCGATGGCATGCGGGCGCGGCGCTTCGGCCGCATCGTCAACATCACCTCCAGCGCGGTGAAGGCGCCGATCGATGTGCTTGGTCTGTCCAACGGTGCGCGCTCCGGCCTGACCGGATTCGTCGCCGGGCTGGCGCGCAAGACCGTGATCGACAACGTCACCATCAACAATCTGCTGCCGGGCTCGTTCGATACCGACCGCCTGCGCGGCAACTTCGCCATTGCCGCGCAGGCGCAAGGTCGCAGCGTGGACGAGATCACCGCACAGCGCCGCCAGGCGCAGCCGGCCGGGCGCTTCGGCAATGCCGAGGAATTCGGCGTGGCCTGCGCCTTCCTGTGCGGCGCCCAGGCCGGCTACATCACCGGGCAGAACCTGCTCATCGATGGCGGTGCCTATCCCGGCACGTTCTGAGCCGCTGAACAGACATTCCCACGCCGCTGCCGCAGCGGCGACAATACGCATTCCATGAATTCCCATCTCGACCCCCGCCACGTCCGCCGCGCCTTCTCGCGCGCCGCCAGCAGCTACGACGCCGCTGCCGCCCTGCAACTGGAAGTGGGCAAGCGCCTGCTCGAATCGCTCGACTACCTCGACGAGCGCCAGCCGCAGGTCGTGCTCGATATCGGCGCCGGCACCGGCCACGCCGCCGCGGCGATGAAGAAGCGCTGGCCGAAGGCGCAGGTGATCGCGCTGGACCAGGCGCTGCCGATGCTGCGCGAGTCGAAGAAGCAGGCCGGCTGGTGGCGCCCGTTCCAGCGCGTGGCCGGCGACGCGCGCGCCTTGCCGCTGGCCGACGGCAGTGTCGATGTCATTTTCAGCAACCTGTGCCTGCAGTGGATCGAGGACCTGCCCGCGGTGTTTGCCGGCTTCCGCCGCGCGCTCAAGCCGGGCGGCCTGCTGCTGTGCTCGACCTTCGGCCCGGACACCTTGTTCGAGCTGCGCGAAGCCTTTGCCCAGGCCGACGCGGTGCCCCACGTCAGCCGTTTCGCGCCAATCGCCCAGTTCGGCGATGCACTGATGATGTCCGGCTTCCGTGACCCGGTGCTGGACCGCGACCAGTTCACCCTGACCTATGCCGACCTGCCGGCGCTGATGCGCGAACTGCGCGCGATGGGCGCTACCAACGCGCTCAGCGCGCGCCGCCACACCTTGACCGGCAAGCAGCGCTTTGCCGCGGCTGCGGCCGCATACGAACCGCTGCGGCGCGCCGATGGCAAGCTGCCCAGCACCTGGGAAGTGATCTATGCCCATGCCTGGGCGCCGGAGGCCGGCGCGCCCATCCGCGAGCGTGGCCAGGACATCGCCGCCGTGCCGCTGGCGCAGATTCCGATCCGGCGCCGCCCGCGCGACTGAACACCCGCAACGGCGACCCGGCCCGCCGGGGGGGTTAGAATTGCCGCCGCCTCAACCCCCTCCCCGGCCTTCGCATGTTGAAGTGGTTCCTCATCGCGCTGTTCATCGCATCAGCGCTGTACATCCATTACCGCGGCCGCGTGCGTCACCGCCTCAGCCGCCAGTTGCTGGATCACTCGACCTTCATGGCGCCGATCAACGCCCTGATGTACCTGTGCTCGCGCGTGCCGACGACGCCCTTCATCGACCCGGGCAAGGAGTTCCCGGAGCTGGCACCGCTGCGCGCGCAATGGCCGGCGATCCGCGACGAGGCCGTGGCTTTGCAGCAGATGCAGAAGATCCGCGCCGCCGATGGCTATACCGATGTCGGCTTCAACTCGTTCTTCCGCCGCGGCTGGAAGCGCTTCTATCTGAAGTGGTATGGCACCGCGCACCCGTCGGCGGCCGAGCTGTGCCCGCAGACCACCGCATTGCTGAAGTCCATCCCGACGATCAAGGCGGCCATGTTCGCCGAACTGCCGCCGGGTTCGGAGCTGCGTCCGCACCGCGACCCGTTCGCCGGCTCGATGCGCCTGCACCTGGGGCTGGCCACGCCCAACGACGACCGCTGCTTCATCGAGGTCGACGGCCAGCGCCACAGCTGGCGTGACGGTGAGTGGACCATGTTTGACGAAACCTACATCCACCACGCGCGCAACGACACCGACCAGGATCGCATCATCCTGTTCTGCGACATCGAGCGGCCGATGCGCTGGCGCTGGGCTGCCGCGCTCAACCGTTTCGTCGGGCGCAGCCTGCTGGCCGCGGGCGCCTCGCCGAACCAGGAAGGCGACAAGACCGGCGGCATCAACCGCATGTTCCGCTACTTCTACGCCGTGCGCCTGCGCGCCAAGGCGCTGAAGGAGCGCAACAACCCGCTGTACCAGACGCTCAAGTGGGGCATCTTCGCGCTGGTGGTGGTTGGCATCATCCTGTTGTAACCGGCGACGCGGGGACAGGAAGCACCGCTCACAGGCTTTGCAACGCAAAGCCGCTTCCACCGGGATCTGTTTCTAGCTCGCGGCTAGAAACAGATCCCGGTGGAAGAAGTAGATTTCCTGTAACAGGAACCGCCAGCGCGTGTGGAAGCTGCGGAACCGCGTGCTCGGCGTGGACGAGCCCAGCGCCTCGATCCCCAGCTCGCGCGACAGCCGCAGCGCGCGCGCCATGTGCAGCGGATCGCTGACGATGATCGCGGTGCGCATGCCCTCGCGCTGCATCAGCGCGCGTGCCTCCAGCAGGTTCTGCCGGGTGGTGCGCGACACCGTTTCGATCAGCACCGCGTTGGCCGGCACGCCGTGGCGCAGGGCATAGCGCTGCGCCACCTGCGACTCGGAAAAGCGCGCCGCGCTGCCGCCAAAGCCGCCAGTGAAGATCATCTTCGGCGCATAGCCAGCCTGGTACAGCGCCAGGCCGTGGCGAATCCGCTCCTCGAACACCGGCGAGGGCTTGGCGTCATACGCGGCCGCGCCGAGCACGATGATCACATCCGCCGGCGCAGCCTGGTCGCGGTCGCCCACCCAGATGATCCAGGCGGAGACCCCGAGCAACCAGGCCAGGGCCACGCACAGCAGCCGCCACGTCCAGCCCCAGGCGCCGCGTCCGCGCCGTCCTAGCGCCACGGCAACGCCTCCAGATCGACATTGCCCCCCGACAGGACCAGCCCGACCCGGCGCCCGGCAAACCGTTGCGGCTGCGCCAGCACCGCGGCCAGCACCGTGGCCGACGACGGTTCGATGACCTGCTTGAGCACTTGCCAGGCCAGTTGCATCGCGGCCACGACCTGGCTGTCGTCCACGGTCACCACTTCGGCGCCGCTGGCCCGCAGCAGCTCGAAGTTCGGCACGCCGATGCCGGCGCGTAGGCCGTCGCAAATGGTATCGGGGACGAAATCGACATCGCGCCGGCCGCTGGCCAGCGAACGCGCCGCATCCGCCGCGCCGGCCGGCTCGGCCAGCACCAGTGCGCAACCGGGCGCGCGCTCGCGCAAGGCCAGTGCCGTGCCCGCGGCCAGCCCGCCGCCGCCCACCGGTACCACCATCGCATCGAGCGACCCGCTGACCTGCAGCAGCTCCAGCGTCGCCGTGCCCTGCCCCGCCATCACCCGGGCATCGGCATAGGGGTGGATCAAGGTGGCGCCGGTCGAAGCCTGCACCTGCGCGCAGGCCGCTTCGCGCGCCGCGGTGCTGGCTTCGCAGCGCCACAGGGTGGCGCCGTGCCGGGCAATGTTGGCGAGCTTGGCCGCCACCGCGCCCTCGGGCACCACCACATGGCAGGCGATGCCGCGCGTGCGTGCGGCCAGGGCCAGCGCCGCGCCATGGTTGCCGGAAGAATGGGTCACCACGCCGCGCGCGGCGGCGTCCTCGTCCAGGCTCCACACGGCATTGCAGGCACCACGGAACTTGAAGGCGCCACCACGCTGCAGGTGCTCGGCCTTGAAATGCAGTTCGGCGCCGCTCAGCGCATCCAGCGCCCGCGACCGCAGCACTGGCGTGACTTCGGCGTGAGGGGCGATGCGCACCGCGGCTTGCAGGACATCGTTGAAATCGGCCGGGCGTTCTGCGCTCATCCGGCAAGGTTAACTGATCCTCCCGCACCGACGACGAGCCCGGGCCGTCACCGCCGTGAGATGAAGCATTTCGCCAACTTCGGAAAGCCGCCGCCAATACCGAACAAATTAAGGACGGATTCAATCCGCCACAGTGAGAGTAGGCGCATACACCTGATGACGAGAACCGAGATGAAGCTCCGCCTGTTGATCGCCGCCGTGGCGCTGGCGGGCCTGGCCGGATGTGCCACCTACGATTACACCGGCGGCAACGCCGGCTATTACCGGGGCACGCCCAGCGTCCAGTACCGCTATCCCCCCGGCTATTACAACTACGGCTATCCCTACTACGGCAGCGGCATAGGCTTTTACGGCTACGGCGGCTATCCGTACTACCGCGGTGGCTACTATCGCCCCGTCTACCCTCCCTATCGCCCTGGCCACCGGCCGCCCGATCATCGGCCGCCGGACTCGCATGGCGGTCGGCCGGGTCGCCCGCCCGATGGCCGTCCGCATGATGGCCGTCCGCCAGACCGTCCCATGCCCACCGGACCACGGCCGTCGCGTCCGGAAGGTCCGCGTCCGTCGGCGCCGCGCGCGGTGCCCAAGGCGCAGGGTCGCCCGGGTGGTCCGCGCGTGCGACAGATCGAACCCTGACGGGTTCAGGGGCGTGGCCGCCGAGTGCGACCGCGGCCACATTTGCAGGATCGAGGGGCTTGCGCGCCGCCCGGGTTGGCCGCAAGCTACGGCCACGGGTGACCCATAGCGTCGCTTTCTGACGCAGCCTTCGGCACCTGCCGCTTCAATGTCGATGTCCGACAGGGAAATCTGGATCCCCCCTGTTCCGGCCCTGTCGGACGTCGGCGCCTCAAACGAACAAAGCCCCGGCCATGCCGGGGCTTTGTTTTTGGCGCTGACAGGCAGCATGTCTGGATGACCGGCAAAAAAAGGGCCGGCAGTCCCCCGACTACCGGCCCCGCGCTTCCCCAATGTGCGCCTGGCTGGCCCCTGTTCCAATTCCAGCCTTACGCCCCTGTGTCGCATTGCCACGATTGGGTGCTATCGGGTTATCCGCAGGAAGCGTGCCAACTTGAGGCCCGGTTTCGTAAAATGTGACTTCTCCGACAAAACCGGCCCAACCTCCGCCGCGGCCAATGCCGGGCCCGTCCATACTGCCGCCCCCGCCCGGGCCATCCGCCATGACTGATTCCTTCTACCGCTACGACGTGATCGTGATCGGTGGCGGCCACGCCGGCACCGAGGCCGCGCTGGCCGCCGCGCGGACCGGCGCGCGCACCCTGCTGCTCACCCACAACATCGAGACCGTGGGCGCGATGAGCTGCAACCCCGCCATCGGCGGCATCGGCAAGGGCCACCTGGTCAAGGAGATCGATGCACTCGGCGGCGCCATGGCGCGCGCGGCTGACCAGGCCGGCATCCAGTGGCGCACGCTCAACGCGTCCAAGGGCCCGGCTGTGCGCGCCACGCGCTGCCAGGCCGACCGCTCGCTGTACCGCAGCGCGATCCGCCGGATCGTCGAGGCGCAACCCAATCTCACCGTGTTCCAGGCCGCGGTGGATGACCTGCTGATCGACCATGACGCCACCGCGGGCGACCGCGTGCGTGGCGTCTTGACCCAGACCGGGCTGCGCTTCGAGGCCGAGGCGGTGGTGCTGACCGCGGGCACCTTCCTCGCCGGCAAGATCCATGTCGGCCCGACCCAGTACGCCGCTGGCCGCATGGGCGACCCGCCGGCCACCACGCTGGCGGCGCGGCTGCGCGAGCGCCCGTTTGTGATCGACCGCCTCAAGACCGGCACCCCGCCGCGCATCGACGGCCGCACCCTGGACTACACGGTGATGCAGGAACAGCCTGGCGATGACCCGCGCCCGGTGATGTCCTTCATCGGCTCCAGCGCCGAGCATCCGCAACAGGTCAGCTGCTGGATCACCCATACCACCGCGCAGACGCACGAGATCATCCGCGCCGCGTTGCACCGCTCGCCGTTGTACAGCGGGCAGATCGAAGGCATCGGCCCGCGCTACTGCCCTTCGATCGAGGACAAGGTGGTGCGCTTCGCCGAGAAGGACAGCCACCAGATCTTCGTCGAGCCCGAAGGCCTGGATGTCACCGAGATCTATCCCAACGGCATTTCCACCTCGCTGCCGTTCGATGTGCAGCTGGCGCTGGTGCGTTCGATCCGCGGTTTCGAGCAGGCGCACATCACCCGGCCTGGCTACGCGATCGAGTACGACTTCTTCGATCCGCGCGGGCTCAAGCCGTCGCTGGAAACCAAGCTGGTCGCTGGCCTGTTCTTCGCCGGGCAGATCAACGGCACCACCGGCTACGAGGAAGCCGCCGCGCAGGGCCTGCTCGCCGGCCTGAACGCCGCGCGCCACGCACGCGCGCTGCCGGCGTGGTCGCCGCGCCGCGACGAGGCCTACCTCGGCGTGCTGGTCGATGACCTCATCACCCATGGCACCAATGAGCCGTACCGCATGTTCACCAGTCGCGCCGAATACCGGCTGCAGCTGCGCGAGGACAACGCCGACGCGCGCCTGACGCCGGCCGGCCGCGAATTGGGTCTGGTCGATGACGCGCGCTGGTCGCGGTTCAGTGCCAAGCAGGAGGCCGTCGAACAGGAACGCCAGCGCCTGCGCGCGTTGTGGGCCACGCCGGGCAATGCCCTGGGCCGCGAGGTGGAACAGGCGCTGGGCGTGGCGGTGAGCCGCGAGACCAACGTGCTGGACCTGATCAAGCGCCCCGAACTGGATTACGCCAAGCTGATGTGCGTGCCCTCGCTGGGCCCGGGCGTGGCTGATGCACAGGTAGCCGAGCAGGTCGAGATCAGCGTGAAGTACGCCGGCTACCTGGATCGCCAGCGCGACGAGATCGCACGCCAGCAGCGCCACGAGCACGCTGCCATTCCCGAAGGCTTCGACTATGCCGGCGTGCGCGGGCTGTCGGCCGAAGTGGCGCAGAAGCTCGAACGCGTGCGCCCGGCCACGATCGGCCAGGCTCAGCGCATTCCCGGCATGACCCCGGCGGCGATCTCGCTGCTGCTGGTGCACCTTGAACGCGCGCGGCGCGCGAGCGCGGCATGAGCGGCGGTCCGCTGCGCCGCTTCGGCGAGGCCTTTCCGCAACTGGGCGAGCGCGTCTATGTCGACCCGGCGAGCACCATCATCGGTGACGTGGTGCTGGGCGACGACGTATCGATCTGGCCGGGCACGGTGATCAGGGGCGACGTCAATTTCGTGCGCGTGGGTGCGCGCAGCAACCTCCAGGACGGCAGCATCGTCCATGTCAGCCACCACAGTCCGTTCAACAAGGCTGGCTATCCCACGCTGATCGGCGAGGACGTGACCATCGGCCACGGCGCGATCATCCACGCTTGCAGCATTGGCGACTTCTGCCTGATCGGCATGGGTGCCTGCATCCTCGACGGTGCCAGCGTGGGCAGGTACGGCTTCGTCGGTGCCGGCGCGGTGGTCGGCCCCGGCAAGCAGGTCGGCGAGGCGGAGCTGTGGCTTGGCAATCCGGCGCGCCTGGCGCGCAAGCTGGGCGACAAGGAGATCGAGAGCCTGCAGTATTCGGCCGCGCATTACGTGCGCTTGAAGGACAAATATCTGGCCCAACCGGATCTGTAGGAGCGGCTTCAGCCGCGACCGTGGTCTGACAGATGGCGACTCCGCTCGTCGGGGCTGAAGCCCCTCCTACAGCGACCCCAGCAACCTTATGGATGCCTGATGAGCGCAACCGCAATCAGGGTCGCGTCGCCAACTCCATCGCGGTCAACAGCGCCAAGGCCTCCCCGCGCGAGCCCCCGCACATGTCCGCCGCCGGCCGCAGGCTGGCGCAGAAGCCGGGCCGCTCGGCGCGACCAAACACCCGGCAACGCATGTTCTCGTCCAGCTGCACGCACGCCACGCCGGCCGGCTTGCCCTGCGGCATGCCGGGCAACGGCGAAGTGATCGACGGGGCGACGCAGCAGGCACCGCAGCCGTCGCGGCAGTCAAGGCAGTCGCGCATGGCGCCAGTGTAAGGCGCGCGCGCCACGCTGGCTCAGCCGATGATCGCGTGCGGAACGAAACGCGAGGTGTCGCGGGTGATCGGGCCGTCGTCGTCACGCATGCCCAGCCCGGCCGGCCGGTCGGCCACCACCCAGCTGCCGACCAATGCGTGGCGACCTGCAAACACCGGCAACGGATGATGTGCCTGCAAGATCGCCGCACCGTCACCGTAGGGGCCTGGACTCGACGCGGCCTGCCCCTGCGCGGAGAGCAACTCGATGTTCGCGCCCTCACGCGAGAGCAGCGGCTTGCGTACCCATCCCGGTGCCAGCACCTGCCCGGGCTCGGCGAAGAACGCCGGCAGCAGATTGGGGTGGCCGGTGTGGCGCTCCCACAGCAGCGGCAGGATGCCCTTGTTGCTCAGCACCGCCTTCCATGCCGGCTCGATGAGCTGCATGCGCTGTTCGCGCAATGCCGGGCCAAAGCGTTCTTCCATCATGAATTCGAGCGGGTACAGCTTGAACAGCGTGCCGATGACCTGGTCGTCGGCATCGGTGAACCAGCCGTCCGCGCTCAGGCCGATATCCTCGATCGCCACCTCGGCGCTATCGATGCCGACCTGGTGCGCGCAGTCGCGCAGGTAGCGCACGGTGGCCTGGTCCTCGATCGAATCGCGCACCGCGGAAAAATGCATCCGCCGCGCAATCGCGCCGCTCTGCGCCAAGGCACCCAGCGCTTCGCACAGCAGGTCCTGGATCTGGTTGTACTGGTCGGCGCCGGCCGGCAGGGCGCCATCGGCGATGCGCTGCTCCAGCCACAGCCACTGGAAATACGCCGCTTCATACAGCGAGGTCGGCGTGTCGTAGTTGAGTTCGTAGAGCTTGGCCGGACCGCGGCCGTCGTAGGCCAGATCCATGCGCCCGTACAGATGCGGCTGGCGCTGTGCCCAGGAGTCGGCGATCCAGTCCCAGTAGAACGCGGGAATGGCCAGTTGCGTCAGCAGCGCCTCGGAACGCACTACTTCATCGACCAGTTGCATGGCCATGTCGTGCAGCGCCTGGGTCGGCGTTTCGATGTCGTCTTCGATCTGCCGCAGGCTGAAGGCGTAGTACGCCGTTTCATCCCAGTACGGCTCGCCGTCGATGGTATGGAAGTGGAACCCCAGCGACTCGGCTTGCTCGCGCCAGCCGGGTCGCTCGTCGATGGCGATGCGCTGCATGCTCAGCCGCCGAAGTGGGCGCCGCTGCGGCCGCCACCAAAGGTGCTGCGAGCCGCGGCGCTGGAGCCGAAACCGGCGCGCGACACGGTGATCGCCCGCGTCGGCGTGGAGAGGCTGCCAGCGGGTCCGCGCACAGTGCCAGTGCGCTTGCTGGCCAGGCCACCGTCAGGGCGGTAGTAGCGCCCGCTGCGGTAGTCGCGGTACAGCGGCAGGCCGCCAGTGCTGTAGACCGCCCGGTTCCCCGTCATGTTGCCCAGCGCGTAGCCCAGCAGGAAACCACCCATCGGTGGAATCCACGTCTGTTGCCCGTTGTCGCCGGTCACCGCGGTGCAGCTGCCGAACTGCTCGTCGCACTGGTAGCGCGTCTCGAAGCGCGGCGCACTGCGCTGGTGCGCGGCCACGGCCTGGTCGTAGGCCGCCAGGCATTGCTGGGTGCTGGCGTGCGGGTCCTTGAGCTGGTAGCAGTCCGATGACGAGGACAGCACCACGCCGGTCGGCGGGGCCGAATCGCAGCTTGCCAGCACGGCCGGCAAGGCCACGACCGCGCCGGCCCGCATCAGGGACAGACGGAGATCGCGTGAGCGCTTCATGGGCCGCTCCGCGTTCACGGGGTGATCGCCGCGGCGTTGACCAGCCCGACCGCAATCGACACACCCGCCGAGAAGATGCCGGCAGCAGTGACGTTGTCGGTGATCTGCCGCGACAGGCGCCCGGCCACCAGACTGGCCAGCAGATAGGCTACCACCTGCACCACGGCGGCCACCGCGCCCCAGATCAATGCGTCGATCAGGCTCACCGAATGGCTGATGGCCGAATGCAGCGGCAGCGCGATACCGATCAGGTTGCCAGCCAGCGCCGTCGCCGCGGCGGCATTGCCCTGGCGCAGCAGGGTGAAGTCGCGGTGCGGCGTGATCACCGCCACGATCAGCACGGCCGCGCCCAGCACCAGCAGGCCGACACCGAAGTAGGAAAGGAATGCGAGGAAACTTTGCAGCGAGATGGGATTCATGAGGTCCGTTTCGATGAGTGGCGGGAAGGTCAGACGATGTCGAGGTCGGCCAGGGTGAGATCGATGCCGACCGCATAGGTCACGCAGAATTCGCTGGGCCCGGAATCCTCGCCGGTGACCAGCAGGAATTCATCGCGCTGCAGCTCGGGCACTTCGCGGCGGTAGAGCATGGCGTAGTGAGTGAGGTCGCCATCGCGGCGCGGAGGCTGGTAGCGGTAGAGCACTTCGTCGTAGGCAATGGCCGGGATGCGTCCCTGCGCCTGGGTGGACTGGGTGGCGCGCTGCCAGCGTCGCCCCGCGTAGTCGATGCTGTCGGCGCCCAGGTGCGGGTGGCGCAGCACGAAATCCTGGAACCCGGCCTTGTCCGGCGGATTGACCGTCTCGCAATAGACGAAGCCCTTGATCGCTTCCACGTCATCGCCGCAGGTCGTGACCTGGACGAAGGCATCGTCGTCCAGATAGAAGCGATGCAGTGCATAGCCATCGCCGAGTTCGACATGCCCGTAGCAGGGAATGCCCTGGAAGCCGGACGGCAGCTCGGCGGTCATCGCCTGCGGCGCCGTGCGGTACAGCGTGGTGTCGAACTGCAGCTGCCCGCCCAGGCGAAGCCCCAGCGGCAGCGCATGGCTGATCGCCCCGGAAGCGGCCGCTGGCGCGTTGTCACGGCCGCCGCCAAACCATTTCTCGCGCCAGCCCATCAAGCTGCTCCCGCGCTCAGCGTGGCCCAGTCGATAGCCGCCGTGGGCAAGCGCTGCGCCGCCAGATAGTAGAGCTGCGAGCCCGCCGGCACCGTCGCCGCGCGGCCGGGATTGACCTGCAGCGCGCCACCCGGCGCACGATAGCCCAGCAGCAGGGCGTCATGTGCGGCAAACGCGGCGAGCAGACCGGGATAGGGCAGCGCGTCGGCGTGCGTCGGCACGATCAGGCTGAACTGGGTCGGCCCCTGATGCGCGCACAGCAGTTCCTCGGTGACCGCCGCGCTGCCCGGGTCCTGCGCCGCGCGCGCGATCAGTTCGGCGGTGAGCGGGCGCGTGCATTCGATGCCCGGATAGTGGCAGGCCACCAGGCGGGCTGCACCTTCGCTGTCGAAATGCGCGACCACATGCGCGCGCGGGGCATGCGCCATCAGCGCGAACGCCGCCGCCAGGGTCTGGTCGTCGTCGCCGGGGTTGATGATGGCCCGCGCCGCGCCGGCAATGCCCGCGCGCAGGTAGCTCTCGGTCTGCGTATAGGTCTCGGTGGCCACGAAGCGCAGGTGGTCGGGCGCCGGGTTCTCCTGCAGACCGGTCGCCACCAGCACGACGCCCTCGTCATCGGTGGCGCTGTCGGACAACAGCAGTTCGACCAGCCGCATCGACTCGGCACCGCGCCAGCCGACCAGCACGGTATGCCCGACCAGATCCGGATAACCCATCTTGCCCATGTGGTGTCGTCTCCAGAACGCCAGCAGCACCGCGCTGGTCTTGCCCAGCACCATTGCGAACAACGCCACCGCGCCGGGCATCAGCACGAACGCGGCGATGTAGCGGCCGGCCACCGTGGCCGGCGACAGATCGCCGTAGCCGATGGTGGTGGCCGTGGTCATGTAGTAATAGGGAAACGCGTCCAGCCCGGTCAGCCTGCCTTCCCCAGCCCAGGCCAGCAATACCCAGGTCAAGGCCAGGTGGCAAAGCAATGCGCCGGCGACGGTACCCCAGCTGAGCCGGCGCACGTGCCGGCGCAGCACCAGGATCAGGCGGCCGATCAGATACATGGCGTCCCTGCCCGGTAATGCTTCAGGAATCGCCGCGCGGTACTTCCTGCACGTCGCGAATCTGCCCGATCAGCGGCGGCGCGCCGGCCTCGTGGCCGAGCTGCGCCGGCTTGCGGAACCGCGCAAGCACCGAGGCGGCATCGGCCTCACCTTCGAGCAGGCCGGCCGCGGCCAGGCGGCGGTTGAGATCGCCGTCGCCGCTGGAGCTTTCCAGTTCCTCGGCCGCCTCCAGGCGCGCGGCGGTCTCGGACTGGCGGCTCTTGATCCGGTCCAGCGACTCCAGTGCCGAGCCCATCTTGCTGGTCGTGCCGGAATGGCGCGCGGCAATGGCCGCCTGCGCCCGCTGCACCGCGTCGGTGGCCTTCACCGTGTCGATCTGCTGGCGCATCCCGCGCAGCTGCGCCTCGGTCTTCTGGATCGTCGCCTTCAGCGTGGTCACCGAACGGTCGAGCGCGCCCTTGGCCGTCTGCTCGGTGCGGTCCTCGCCTTCCAGCACCGCCAGCTTGCTCGCTACCTCGTGCGCCAGCGACTCGTCGCCCTTGGCCAGCGCGCCTTCGATGTAGCGCGTGTACTCGGCCATCTTCGCCGCGCGCGCGTCGATCTTCTGCTGCGCCAGCTTGGACTGCGCCATCAGCTTGGTCAGCTCCTCGCGCGAGCGGTTGAGCTGGGCGCCGGCATCGCGCATTTCCTGGTCGAGGATGCGCAGCGCGTTGGCGTCCACGGCCTTCTGGCCGGCTTCATGCGCAGTGCCGCGGAACAGGGTCAACAATTTGGACAGAATGCTCATGGCGCGGCCTCAGGCGAAGAACGATTTCAGCGATTCAGCCGCATCCAGCGTATTGGCGGCCAGGGTCAGGATCTCCTCGTCGATCTGCTCGACGGTGGAGGAAGCGGACAACTCGCCGAAGACGATGTACGCATCATTGCCCTCGATCTGGACCAGGCCCAGGTTCGACAGCGGGTTGAGCGGATTCAGGCGCAGGCAGGCGTCATTGAACGCCGCCCGATCACGCACCCGCGCCGCTTCCACCAGCACCGTGGACACGAAAACCTGCCCGCCGGACGCGGCCACCTGCACCTGCATGTCCCCGTGCTCGCGCAGCGTCAGGTTCAGCGCCGGCTCCAGCCCATCGATCAGCTCGACCTCGATCCCTGCATCCCGGTACCGCTCCTGGAGCAGCCCGTGCAGTTCAACGGTGGTGTGTTGCGGCATAGCTTGCAGTCCTCATCCGAGTCGCGACCGTCGATGGTAACGGCCGCAACGACCACCGCGATAGTGCCCGTCTCCCCCCACTCCGGACCCACCGCTTTCCCATCAGCCGGCAGTGAACCATCGGGCATCCGGGGGGCAGGCCCTGCCAGGACCGTAGGCAACATGGATGTTGCCTACGAGCCCCATGGATGGGTTCACCGCGTGTCCTGGCAGGGCCTGCCCCCCGGATGCCGCACGTAGCCCATGCCCGTAGCACGTAGCCCATGCCCGCCGCACGTAGCCCATGCCCGTAGCACGTAGCCCATGCCCGTAGCACGTAGCCCATTCCCCTGGCACTTGACCCATGCCTGTAGCACCCACTGATAAACCCAAGCCCCAAAGTTGCAGAGGCAACCAAAGATTTCCCGTATAACCAAACCGCAATCCGCTAGACCGCCAGCCCCCGCCCGCATGCCCGAATACCGCTCCCGCACCTCCACCGCCGGCCGCAACATGGCCGGCGCCCGCGCCCTGTGGCGCGCCACCGGCATGAAAGACGACGACTTCCACAAGCCGATCATCGCCATCGCCAACTCGTTCACCCAGTTCGTCCCCGGCCACGTCCACCTAAAGGACCTGGGCCAGCTCGTCGCCCGCGAAATCGAACAGGCCGGCGGCGTCGCCAAGGAGTTCAACACCATCGCCGTCGACGACGGCATCGCCATGGGCCACGACGGCATGCTGTACTCGCTGCCCAGCCGCGAGATCATCGCCGACTCCGTCGAATACATGGTCAACGCACACTGCGCCGACGCCCTGGTGTGCATCTCCAACTGCGACAAGATCACCCCCGGCATGCTGATGGCCGCCTTGCGCCTCAACATCCCCGTCGTCTTCGTCTCCGGCGGCCCCATGGAAGCCGGCAAGACCCGCCTGGCCGAACACGGCCTGGACCTGGTCGATGCCATGGTGGTTGCCGCCGACGCCAGCGCAACCGACGAGAAGGTCGCCGAATACGAACGCAGCGCCTGCCCCACCTGCGGCTCCTGCTCGGGCATGTTCACCGCCAACTCGATGAACTGCCTCACCGAGGCCCTTGGCCTGTCGCTGCCCGGCAACGGCACCACCCTGGCCACCCATTCCGACCGCGAACAGCTGTTCAAGCGCGCCGGCCGCCTGGCCGTGGAACTGTGCCACCGCTGGTATGGCGGCGAAGACCCGCGCGTGCTGCCGCGTGGCATCGCCACCTTCGAGGCCTTCGAGAATGCAATGACCCTGGATATCGCCATGGGCGGTTCCACCAATACCATCCTGCACCTGCTCGCCGCCGCGCAGGAAGCCGAAGTCGACTTCACCCTGCGCGACATCGACCGCCTGTCACGGCGCGTGCCGCAGCTGTGCAAGGTCGCCCCGAACACGCAGAAGTATCACGTCGAAGACGTCCATCGCGCCGGCGGCATCATGGCGATCCTGGCCGAGCTCGCACGCGGCGGACTGCTGCATACCGACGTGGCTACCGTGCATGCGAACACCCTGGGCGAGGCCATCGCGCAGTGGAGCGTGAGCGATCGCGACGACGAAGCCCTGCATACGTTCTACCGCGCCGGCCCGGCCGGTATCCCGACCCAGGTGGCTTTCAGCCAGTCCACGCGCTGGCCCTCACTGGACCTGGACCGCGCCGCCGGCTGCATTCGCAGCGTGCCGCATGCGTATTCGCAGGAAGGTGGCCTGGCCGTGCTGCATGGCAACCTCGCCGTCGATGGCTGCGTGGTCAAGACCGCGGGCGTGGATGAATCCATCCATGTATTCCAGGGCCGCGCGCGCGTGTTTGAAAGCCAGGACGCGGCAGTCAAGGGCATCCTTGCCAACGAAGTGGTGGCTGGCGATGTCGTGGTCATCCGCTACGAAGGCCCGAAGGGCGGCCCGGGGATGCAGGAAATGCTGTACCCCACCAGCTATTTGAAGTCCAAGGGCCTGGGCAAACAGTGCGCGCTGCTTACCGACGGACGCTTTTCCGGCGGCACCTCGGGTCTGTCGATCGGCCACGTCTCGCCGGAAGCGGCGGCCGGTGGCGCGATCGGCCTGGTGCGCGAGGGCGATGCCATCTTGATCGACATCCCCAACCGCGGCATCCACCTGCAAGTGGACGAAGCCACCCTCGCCGCACGCCGCGCCGAACAGGATGCGCTGGGCTGGAAGCCGGCGGCGCCGCGGCCGCGCAAGGTCAGCACCGCGCTGAAGGCCTATGCGCTGCTCGCGACCAGCGCCGACAAGGGCGCGGTACGCGATCGCAGCTTGCTGGAAGGCTGAGCGGAGAACGCAGCGCGCTGCGGCGACGAATTCCTCACCGCCGCTGCACGTCGCGCTAGCAATGCCTGCGCGACGCTGCGGGCATCCGCCACGCCGCGATGAGTGCACCGATGAACGCAGACCGCAAACCCGAAGGCCCGGCCAGCGACCAGGAGAAGGCCCACACTCCCGACCGACTGCGCAGCAACGCGCCGCACGACAAGGACCGGGACATGCCCGACGAGCCCAGGGGCCGCGACCACGCCACGCCCGAAGATTACGAGCGACCGACAGCCCCGCGCGGCAGCTGAACGTACTCGCGCGGTCTTGACGCCGCATCGATCCGCCCGCGGCCACAGTGCCGCAGCGGCGATGGTGCCGCGTCAGCGGAGCCGCCATGCACATTCGCAGCTTGTTCAACACCCTGGCGAAGAAAGCATCGAGCGCCGCCGGCTCGCCCTGGGTCTTTGCCGGCGCCGTCGGCATCGTTCTGGTCTGGGGCCTGACCGGACCGATCTTCCAGTTCAATGACACCTGGCAGCTGGTGATCAACACCGGCACCACCATCATCACCTTCCTGATGGTGTTCCTGATCCAGCACACCCAGAACGCCGACACCGCCGCGCTGCACCTGAAGCTGGACGAACTCATCCGCGCCACCCGTGCCGCCGACAACCTGTTGCTGGACATGGAGGAACTGGACGAGCAGCAGCTTGAACGCATCCGCCGCCGTTATGAAGCACTGGCCGGCAAGGCGCGCGAACGCGGCCACCACGGCACGAGCATCGCTTCGCCGTGCCGGGAAGACCAGCTGGACGACGACACGCCGCCCTCGGCACCACGCCACGATTGAGCGCGCGGCGCCGCTCTCAGTCGCCCGTCTGCGAGTGCGGCGCTTCCACCGCCTTGGACTGCGGCGAATCCTTCTCGCGCAGCCAGATCGTCAGCAGCACCAGCGACAGCACGGCAAGGAATTCGCTCTGCCAGTTCTGCATCGACTCAAACCAGAACTCCGAGCTCATCAGGTGATGCCACAGGCTGGCCGTGGGCAGGCCCTCACGCAGGCGCTCGGCCACATCGGCGCGCCAGCTGCCCAGCAAGTGCAGGATGAAGCTGAGCAGGAACAGCACGCCAAAAGCGATGGACAGCGAATGGCTGTACAGCCACAGCCAGATGCCACCGGCACGTACCGGCCACGGCAGCGGGCCCGGCTTGATGTTGGTTTCCTCTTCGGCCGGATCCAGCGGGCGCGATTCAGCCGAGCCGACCTGGCGCAGCTTCACCGTGAGCAGCACGTACATGCCCATCTGCAGGAATTCGCTTTCCCAGTTCTCGAACGTGGCCGAGACGAAGTGGCCGGTGTGCAGGTATTCCCATAGATCCAGCAGCGGCTGATGCGCGCGCGCCAGCTCCTCGTTGTAGGTGGCGTGCCCGGCCAGCACCTGGCCGCCCAGGAACAGCAGCATCAGCGCGCCCACCGTCAACGACAAACCGTTGCGTCGCCAGAACATCGTTACGCTCCCACCCAAGTTGCGCGCAGTCTGGTCGAGCCGTGGAGAAGAGCCGATGAAGGCCGTTGCGGCATTGCACCGCGGCGGCGGGCGCGTACGCTAGCAGTCCCCGCGTCCATGTCTGCTGCCATGTCCGAGTTTGCGCCGCATATTGCCCTGCTGGTCATCGACCTGCAGCCCGACTTCATGCCAGGCGGCGCCCTGCCCTGCGCCGATGGCGAGGCAGTGGTCGCGCCGATCGCCGCGCTGTTGCAGTCGCGGCGCTATGCAACGGTCGTGGCCACCCAGGACTGGCACCCGCCGGCGCATGCCTCGTTCGCCAGCCAGCATCCGGGTCGGCGGCCCTTCGAGCAGATCAGCCTGCACGGCCATCCGCAGACGCTGTGGCCGGACCACTGCGTGCAAGGCAGCTCCGGCGCGGCGCTGCATGCGGGCGTGGACTGGAACCGCGCCGATCTCATCCTGCGCAAGGGCACGCGCGAGCAGGTGGATTCCTACAGCGCCTTTCGCGAAAACCACGGCCCGACCGGCGACCGTCCACCGACCGGCCTGGCCGGCTGGTTGCGCGAACGTGGCATCACCGAGGTCCACGTTTGCGGACTGGCGCGCGACTACTGCGTGCTGTGGAGCGCGCAGGACGCCGCCAGTGCCGGCCTGCGCGTGCGTTTCCGGTGGGAGCTGACGCGGCCGGTGGACGCCGCCAACGACAACGCCACGCGCGATGCACTGCATGCGGCCGGCATCGCGATCGACGCCGACAGCTGAAGTCCACGGCCCAACGCTGGCCTGCGCTAGCGAAACACCACCGTGCGATGCCCGTTGAGCAGGATGCGGTGCTCGACATGGCGGCGCACCGCGCGCGCCAGCACCAGCGATTCGACATCGCTGCCCAGCCGCACCAGTTCGCGCGGACGCATCGCATGGTCCACGCGCGCCACGTCCTGCTCGATGATCGGTCCTTCATCCAGGTCCGGGGTTACGTAGTGCGCCGTGGCGCCGATGATCTTGACCCCGCGCGCGTGGGCTTGGTGATAGGGCTGCGCGCCCTTGAAGCTGGGCAGGAAGCTGTGGTGGATGTTGATCGCGCGGCCCGCCCAGGCCAGGCACAGGCCCGGCGAGAGAATCTGCATGTAGCGCGCCAGCACCACCAGGTCGATGCGCTCGCGCGCCGCCAGCGCCTGCAGCTCCGCTTCCTGCGCCGCGCGGTTGCCGGCGTGCACTGGCAGATGGTGGAAGGGCACGCCATAGGACGCGGCCAGCGGCGCGAAGTCCTGATGATTGGAGGCCACCGCGGCGATATCCACCGGCAGCTGCCGGCTGTGCGCGCGAAACAGCAGGTCGTTGAGGCAATGGCCCTGGCGGCTGACCAGCACCAGCAGCCGCGCACGGCGACGGGCATCGTGCAGCTGCCAGTCCATGCCGAAGTCGCTGGCCAGCGCGGCCAGCGCGGCGCGCAGGCGATCGGGCGGCAGCGCGGCATCCGTGTCGAAATGCACGCGCAGGAAGAAGCGTCCGCTCTCCTCGTCGCCGAACTGCTGCGCATCGAGGATGTTGCAGCCCAGCTCGAACAGCAGGCCGGTGACCCGGTAGACGATACCGGTACGGTCAGGGCAGGACAGGGTGAGGATGTAGTCGGCGCGCATCCTGCCGATCATAGCCAGCCGCTTCGCCCTGCCGCGACACTTGCAGGCGCAACGATGCCGCGCCTGCCAATGACACCGCTAGCTAGGCGCTCGGCGCAGCGAACAGCCCGCGCGCCTGGCGTGGCTCGCAGCGCAGGTACTGCGGTGCCGGCTGCAGCTGCGCGCCGAGTTCGGCGGCCGCATGCCAGGGCCAGCGCGGGTCGTACAGGATCGCGCGCGCCACGGCGATGGCATCGGCGCGGCCTTCGGCGAGGATGGACTCGGCCTGTGCCGGCTCGGTGATCAGGCCCACGGCGATCACCGGGATGCCGACTTCGGCGCGGATCGCCTCGGCCATCGGTACCTGGTAGCCGGCGCCAACGCTGATGTGCTGGCGCGGGTCCAGGCCGCCGCTGGATACGTGGATGAAGGCCGCGCCATGCGCTTCCAGCGCGCGCGCAAGCACCAGGCTCTGCGCCACGTCCCAGCCACCCTCGACCCAGTCGGTCGCGGAAATGCGCACGCCGACCGCGATCTTCGGCGACACCGCGGCGCGCACCGCATCGAGCACGCGCAAGGTCAGGCGCATGCGGTTCTCCAGCGAGCCGCCATAGGCGTCTTCGCGCAGGTTGGACAGCGGCGACAGGAACTGATGCAGCAGGTAGCCGTGTGCGGCGTGGATCTCGATCAGGTCCAGGCCCAGGCGCTCGGCGCGGCGCGCGGCATTGGCGAAGGCGGCCACGATCGCATCGAGGCCCTCGGCATCCAGCGCCTCGGGCGTCGAGTAGCCCTCGGCATACGGCGCGGCGGAAGCGGACACCGTGGTCCAGCCGTTCACCGCATCGGCGGCAATCGGGCCGCCGCCTTCCCAGGGGCGCTGCGTGGATGCCTTGCGACCGGCATGCGCAAGCTGGATGCCGATCGGCATCGGCGACCAGCGCCGTACCGATGTCAGCACCTGAGCCAATGCGGCCTCGGTCGCGTCGTCATACAGGCCGAGGTCGGCATGGGTGATGCGCCCGCGCGCTTCCACCGCCGTGGCTTCGAGGATCAACAGGCCGGCACCGGATTGCGACAGCATGCCCAGGTGGATGCGATGCCAGTCATTGGCCAGGCCGTCTTCGGCCGAGTACTGGCACATCGGTGCGACAACAATGCGGTTGGACAGGGTCAGCGGGCCCAGCGCCAGCGGCGAGAACAGGTGGCTCAAGCGGAATGCCTCGTTGCGGGCCGCCGTGGGGGTGGCGGCCGGGTTGCCATTGCAGCGGCGATGCGCGGCCGGATCAACCGCGCCACTGGATCACTGCGTCGCGGCCGGCGCAGCCGCGTGCGCATGCAGGAAGGCCAGCGCATCGGCGCAATCGTGCTCCACCTTCAGGCTCAGCAGGTCATCGGCGCGCGTGCGTCCGCGGTTGAGCGCAGCCACCGGCAAACCCGCGCGCGCGGCGCCCTGCACGAAGCGGAAGCCGGAATACACCATCAACGACGAGCCGACCACGAGCACGGCATCGGCCTGCGCCAGCGCCGCCTGTGCCTGCGCCACACGCTCGCGCGGCACGTTCTCGCCGAAGAACACCACATCTGGCTTGAGCACGCCGCCGCAGTGCACGCAGGCGGGCACGTTGAAGTCGTCGAACGAGGCGTCTTCCAGGTCCGCATCGCCATCCGGTGCCTGCGTCGCTTCGCGCGTGGCCCAATGCGGATTGTCGGCTTCCAGCGCCTGCTGCAGTTCGGCGCGCGACGAGCGCGCCTCGCAGCCCATGCAGCGCACCTGGTCCAGGCGCCCATGCAGGTCGATCACCGCCGCGCTGCCGGCGGCCTGGTGCAGGCCGTCCACGTTCTGGGTCAGCAACAAGGCCAGCTGGCCGCGTGCTTCCAGCGCCGCCAGGGCGTGGTGGGTGCCATTGGGACGGGCCTGGCCGAAATGGCGCCAGCCGACCAGGCTGCGCGCCCAGTAGCGCCTGCGAACACCGGCATCGCCCATGAACGCCTGGTAGGTCACCGGTTGCGCACGCTTCCAGTCGCCCTCGGCATCGCGGTAATCGGGAATGCCGGAGGCGGTGCTGCAGCCGGCACCGGTGAGGACGAACAGGCGACGATGGCGCTCGATGAATTCGCGCAGGGCGGCAGGGGTGGTCATGCCTGAGCAGATGCGGCCGCTGGCTGCCGGACGCAAGGCGTCTGGTGATGCGTCGCGGCCCCGTTCCCTGACCACGATCAGCTTGGTGCGGGCAGCGTGCGGGCTTCGCTGTCCGCTCAGGCGCCGCTGCTGGAGCAGGCATCGGCCGCGACCGCAGCCGGCGCCCGGCCATCCTCTGCACCGCGCCGCAGGCGCTGCGCGGCCAGCAGCGCGATGAGCAGCAGCGCCAGACAGAACGCGGCCAAAGCATTCCAGCCGCCGTGCTGCCAGAAGCTGCCGCTGACTGAACCGATCACACTGGCGCCCAGGTAATACGCCAACAGGTACAGCGAAGCCGCGTGACTGCGATGCGCGCCGCCGAGGCGGCCGACCCAGGCGCTGGCCGCCGAATGCGCGATGAAGAAACCCATCGTCAGCAGCACGATGCCGACGATCACCACCGGCAGCACGTGCGCCAGGGTCAGCAGCATGCCGGCGATGGCGATGGCCACACCGGCGAGCACTACCGGGCCGCGGCCAAAGCGATCCGAGGCCGCGCCGGCCAGCGACGAACTGACGATGCCGAACACATAGGCGGCGAAGATCATGCCGATCTGGCTCTGGCTCAGGCCGAACTCCGGCCCGCCCAGGCGGAAGCCGGCGTAGTTGTAGACGCTGACAAAGCAGCCCATCAGCAAAAACGGGATCGAGAACAGCCACGGCAGATGGCGGTCGCGCAGGTGCCCGCCCCAGGCACGCAGATGGAAGCGCAGGTTGACGCCACGGCGGCGCAGGAAGTTGCGCGAGGGCGGCAGCAGCAGGACGAAGCCGACCGCGCACAGCAGGTCGAACACGCTCAATGCGCTGAGCGCGACGCGCCAGCCGTAGTGGTCGCTGAGCACGCTCATGGCGATGCGCCCGCTCATGCCGCCGAAAGCGTTGCCGGCCACGTACAGCCCGGTCGCCGCGCCCAGCCGCGTGGCCGGCAATTCCTCGGCCAGGTAGACCATGGCCACCGCGGGCACGCCGCCCAGGGCCAGGCCGGACAGGGTGCGCACCGCCACCAGCGCGCCCCAGTGCGGCAGCCACGCGGCCACCACGTTGAGCAACGCTGCCAGTGCGATCGAACAGAACATCAATCCGCGCCGGCCCAGGTTCTCCGACACCGCGCCGGCGCAGAAGATCGCCAGCGCCAGCGCGCCGGTGGCCAGCGACAACGGCAGCGAGCTGGTCGCCGCGCCGACACCGTACTCGCGGGCGAATTCGGGCAACAGCGGCTGCACGCTATAGAGCAACGAGAAGGTGGCGAAGCCGGCCAGGAACAGCGCGATGCGAATGCGCAGCAGCGCGCCGGCATCGATATCGCCAGGCCGGGCAATGGCGGAAACGGAGGAATTCACGACAGCGGCAACGGTGGGGAGCGGCCATTGTTCGCCGCTACCGACCCTCTGTCCAATATATGATGCCCGCAGTCCCCATATCTTCTGCATATGATGGAGCTGCGCCACCTGCGCTACTTCCTGGCCGTGGCCGAGGAAGCCAACTTCACCCGTGCCGCGGCCCGGCTGGGCATCGGGCAACCGCCGCTGAGCCAGCAAATCCAGACGCTGGAACGCGAGCTCGGCACGCCGTTGTTCCGCCGCACCCATGCGGGCGCCACGCTGACCGAAGCCGGAGCGGCGTTCCTGGTGGAAGTGCGGCGCGTGCTGGCCGACGTGGAGCGCGCCGCCGATACCGCGCGGCGCATCGCGCGCGGTGAAGGCGGCCGGCTGCGCCTGGGCTTCACCGCCTCGGCGGCGTTCAACCCGCTGGTGCCACGGCTGATCCGCGATTTCCGCCGGCAATGGCCGCGGGTGCAATTGGTTCTGGAGGAAACCAATACCGCCGGCCTGCTCGAAGCGCTGGGCAACGGCCGCCTCGATGCCGCCTTCATCCGCTACACGCCCACCGCGCCGCCACCGGACCTGGAGCTGCTGCGTTTTGCGGACGAGCCGATGATGATCGCAGTACCCGCCGCGCATCCGCTCGCCGGGCACGCGCGTGCACCGCTGGCCGCGCTGGCCGGCGAGCCCTTCATCCTGTTTCCGCGCAGCTTCGGCAGCAGTCTGTACGACGAGATTCTCGCGGTGTGCCGCGAGTCCGGCTTCAGCCTGCAGATCACCCAGGAAGCGCCGCAGATGTCGTCGATCGTCAACCTGGTCGCGGCCGAGCTGGGCGTGTCGGTGGTGCCGGCCTCGACCGCGCAGGTGCAATTGCCCGGTGTGCGCTATCTGCAGATCGAAGGCCGCGTGCCGCTGGCGCGGCTGGCGCTGGCGGCGCAGCCGGCCGCGCGCGAGGGCACGCCGGTGGTGCGCCACCTGTGGGCACTGGCCGCCGACGCCACGGGCTAGCCGGGCAGGCGGAAGAACGTACGCGCGGCAGCCGTGGTCAGCGCGGCGCTGGTGGCCACATCCTCGCCGCGGTCACGCGCCAGTTCCTCGACGATGTGCGCCAGGAACATCGGCTCGTTGCGGCGGTCCTTGGGCATCGGCTTGAGCGAGCGCGGCAGCAGGTACGGCGCATCGGTCTCGATCATCAGCCGCTCGCCGGGGATGTGCCGGACCAGTTCGCGCAGATGCGCGCCGCGGCGCTCGTCGCACAGCCAGCCGGTGATGCCGATGTACCAGTCACGGTCCAGATAGTCGAACAGCTCCTCGCGCGTGCCGGTGAAGCAATGCACCACCGCCGCGCCGACCTGGCCGTCGAACTGCTTCATCACCGCCAGGAAGTCGGCATGCGCATCGCGCTGGTGCAGGAACAGCGGCTTGCGGTTGCCGGCCGCGGCCAGGTCGGCAGCCAGCTGCAACTGGCGCTCGAAGGCGCGGCGCTGGGCCGGACGCGGTGCGAAGTCGCGGTAGTAGTCCAGGCCGCACTCGCCCACCGCCACCACTTCCGGGTGCGCATGCAGCGCACGCATTTCCGCATCGCACTCGTCGGTGTATTCCACGGCATGGTGCGGATGCACGCCCGCGGTGGCATACAGGAAGCCGGGATGCTGCCGGGCCAGTTGCAGCGCCAGCGGTGAGTGCTCGCGGCTGGCCCCGGTGATCACCATCTGCGCCACGCCGGCCTCGCGCGCGCGCTGGAGTACGGCGTCGCGGTCGCGGTCGAAGCTGTCGTGTGTGAGGTTGGCGCCGATGTCGATCAGGGGGTGCATGGTCAGGCCGCGGTTCAAGGCGCGGCATTGTAGCGGGCGCGGGCCTTATCCTAGTCGCGATGGCCAACCCCGATTTCCCCATTTCGCCGCTGCTGGCGGACATCCGCGACAGCCTGCTGCGGCATCCCCGGCTCGTACTTGAAGCGCCGCCCGGCGCCGGCAAGACCACCCAGGTGCCGCTGGCCCTGCTGGATGCGCCGTGGCGCGGTGACCAGCGCATCGTGATGCTGGAGCCGCGCCGCGTGGCCGCGCGCAGTGCCGCCACCTTCATGGCGCGGCAGCTGGGCGAGGAGGTCGGCGCGACGGTCGGCTATCGCATCCGTTTCGAGAACCGCACCAGCGCGCGCACCCGGATTGAAGTGGTCACCGAGGGCATCCTGACCCGGATGATCCAGGACGACCCGCTGCTGGAGGGCGTCGGCGCGATCCTGTTCGATGAATTCCACGAGCGCCACCTCGCCGGTGACCTGGGCCTGGCACTGGCGCTGGATGTGCAGTCGCAGCTGCGCGAAGACCTGCGCATCGTGGTGATGTCCGCCACGCTCGATGGCGAACGCCTGGCGCGCCTGCTCGATGCGCCGCGCCTGAGCAGCGCGGGCCGCAGCTACCCGGTGGAGATCGCGCACTTCCCGGCGCGGCGCGACGAAGCGCTGGAGCCACAGGCACGGCGCGCGGTCGAACACGCGCTGGCGCAGCATCCGGGCGACGTGCTGGTATTCCTGCCGGGCCAGCGCGAAATCGGCCGCGTGCAGGCGGCGCTGGAGGGCGCGCTCGACCCGGCGGTGCAGGTGCTGCCGCTGCATGGCGAACTGCCGGTCGAGCAGCAGTCGCGCGTGCTGCAGCCTGATGCCGCCGGCCACCGCCGCGTGGTGCTGGCAACCAATGTGGCCGAATCCTCGGTGACCCTGCCCGGCGTACGCGTGGTCATCGACGCCGGGCTGGCGCGCGAGCCGGCCTATGATCCCAACAGCGGCTTTTCGCGCCTGGAGGTCACCGCCATCTCGCAGGCGTCGGCCGACCAGCGCGCCGGCCGCGCCGGTCGTGTCGCCGCGGGTTGGACCTACCGGCTGTGGCCACAATCGCAACGCCTGGAAGCGCAGCGGCGCGCAGAGATCGCGCAGGTGGAACTGGCGGCGCTGGCGCTGGAGCTCGCCGCCTGGGGTAGCGAGTCCCTGCGTTTCGTCGATCCGCCGCCAGCGGGCGCGCTCGCGGCGGCGCGCGAATTGCTGCAGCGCCTCGGCGCGCTGGCCGAGAGCGGCACCATCACTGATCTGGGCCGGCGCATGCTGGCGCTGGGCACGCACCCACGGCTGGCGGCAATGCTGCTGCAGGCCCAGGGGTCGCGCGCGCAGGCGTTGGCCTGCGACCTGGCCGCACTGCTCGAAGCACGCGATCCCTTGCGCCAGGGCGGCGATGCACTGGCCGCGCGCTGGCGTGCGCTGGCCGCGTTGCGCCACGGCCGGGTGCCGGCGGAGGCCCACCGCGCTGGCCTGGCCGCCATCGACGCTGCCGCGAAGCAGTGGCGCCGGCGGCTGCGTTGCGACGCCGCGCCACCCAGCGACATCGAAGCGCACGAGCTGGGCGACCTCCTGGCCCATGCCTTCCCCGATCGCATTGCCGCGCGGCACCCGACTGATCCACTGCGCTACATGCTCGCCAACGGCCGCAGCGTGCGCCTGTTCGACCACAGCGACCTGCGCGGCGAACCCTGGCTGGTCGCCAGCGAGCTGCGCTTCGAGGCCCGCGACGCACTGTTGCTGCGGGCCGCGCCGGTGGACGAGCGCTGGCTGCGGCGCGCTTTTCCGCAACGCTTCGTGCAGGAGGACGTGGTGCGCTGGGACGCGGCGCGGCGTGCGCTGGTATCGCTGCGCGAAAGCCGCTTCGACCGCATCGTGCTCGACAGCCGCCCCGCCGGCAGCGTCGATCCGGCGCAGGCAGCCGCCGCGCTCACCGACGCGGTGCGCGAGCTCGGGCTGGAGGCATTGCCGTGGACCGATGGCCTGCGGCAGTGGCAGGCACGCGCGCAGTCGCTGCGCCACTGGATGCCGGAACTGGAACTGCCCGACCTCAGCGATGCGGCGTTGCTGGACACACTCGATGCCTGGCTCAAGCCCGCGTTTGCGGGCAAGCGGCGCCTGGATGCACTGAGCGAGGAAGAGCTGGGCGAGGCGCTGCGTTCGCCCTTGCCATGGGCGCAACGGCAAGCGGTCGATCGGCATGCGCCGATCCGCATCATCGTGCCCTCGGGCATGGAGCGGCGCATCGAGTACGCGCTGGACCACGATGGCGCAGCACAACCGCCGGTACTGGCGGTGAAGCTGCAGGAGCTGTTTGGCCTGGCCGATACGCCGCGCGTGGCCGACGGCCGCGTCCCGCTGACTCTGCACCTGCTCTCGCCGGGCGGGCGGCCGCTGCAGGTCACCCAGGACTTGCGCAGCTTCTGGAGCAGTACTTACCCAAAAGTACGCAAGGAGATGAAGGGCCGCTACCCGCGCCATCCCTGGCCGGACGATCCCTGGAGCGCGACCGCCACCCATCGCGCCAAGCCGCGCGGCACCTGAGCGGTGCAGGCGGCGCTGGTTCAGCGCGCGGACATGCCAGGCCTCCCGCGCTGACATGGTTTATACGTGCACGCGCCGAAACTGGTCCTCCATAGCCGCCGAACCAAGGAATCCCCCGCCATGAGCAGACTGACCGTGATCACCGACCGGGCGCTGGAACGCGCGCTGGACCTGGCCTCCACCGCGGGCGACGGCCTGCGCCATGCTGGCAGCAACCTGCGCCACCAGGTCGCGCCGCATGCCGTGGACTGGATCAAGACCGGCGCGGCACTGGGTGCGGTGAAGACCGGCGGCAAGGTCGCCACGCGCTTCGCGCGCCGCAATCCGGTGGTGACCGTGGCCGCCGCGGCCGCGGGCGTCGGACTGATCGCCTACGCGCTGTATCGCAAGAAGAAGGGCCGCAGCCAGGTCACCGTGGATGGCAGCGCCGAACGCCTGGAACAGGGCAATGCCAGCGCGCGCCGCAGCGCGCAGCAGCAGTATCGCGGGCAGGACACCGATTCGAGCGATCAGGCCGGCGCCTGATCGCGCCCGCAAGCAGCCTGAAGATCGCCGCGCATGACGCGGCGATTTTTTTTCGCTGGCCTCAGGTCTGGATCACGAACAAGCCACCCGAGCCGGGATACTGCGCCAACGCATCGGGGCTCAGGCGCGCGCGCGCCGTGCTGACGAACAGCCGGCCGTCGTCGGCGAAGCACAGGCTGCCCACATGCGGCGCCGGGATCGGAATCGAACGCAGCACCGCGCCATTTTCCGCCAGCTCGACCACCGCGTGCCCGCCCCACATCCCCGCCCACAGGCGACCCTGCGGTGACAGTGCCAGGCCATCGGGCTTGCCGGGCACGCCGAGGAAATCGGTAATCACCCGCGGTTCGCCCAGCGTGCCGGCCACGATGTCGGCCGGATAGGCGAGCAAGGTCCGCGCCAGCGTGTCGATGACGAACAGGGTCTGGCCGTCGGCGGAGAACACCATGCCGTTGGCGATGCCCAGACCCTCGGCGACACGACGCGGTGCCTGCAACGGATCGGGCGTGTGGAAGATCGCGCCCTTGCCGGACAGCAGGCCGCGATGCATCGAGCCACCCCACAGACCGCCGCGCGCATCCATGGCCATGTCGTTGAGGCGGCAGCCCGCGCCGAGCTCAATGTCCGGGCCCGCGACGATCTCGCCGGCTGCGCTCATGCGCAGGAAATGGCCTTCGCCATTGCCGACGAAACCATCGCCGACCGCCGCCAGCGCCCACACCGGCTCACTCAGTGGCACACGACTGCAATGCTCGCCATCCCAGCGCAGCAGGCTCGGGCCGACAGGGTCGAGCCAGCACACTTCCGAAGCGCCCACGCACAGCGGCGACTCCCCTACCGTCGCCTGCGGGTTGCACAGCAGCGCGGCACGTGCCGGCCGCTGCCGCAACGCACGCATCCACCCGGTTGCACGCGCGCCCACATCCTCGGCCGAGCGGCCGGGCTTGAACAGGTCCGAGCCGACGCCAATGGCGACGACGCCGGCCGCCCACAGCGCATCCAGATCGCCAGGGCTGACACCACCCACCGCGATCAGCCGCACGCCCTTGGGCAATACCGCCGACAGCGCCGACAACCGTGGCGCGGCGCCATGCGCAGGGAAGGCCTTGAGATGGCGCGCACCCGCGGCAATGGCCGCGAAGGCCTCCGACGGCGTCGAGAACCCCGGCATCGGCACCATGCCGTGTTGCAGCGCCGCGCCTATGACCGCGGTGTCGGTATTGGGTGATACACAGAACGCGCAACCGCTGTCGGCCAGCGCGTGCACTTCTTCGACGCGCAACACGGTGCCCGCACCGATCAGCATGCGCCCCTCGAAGTGCCGGGCCACCGCGGCGATCGTGGCAAAGGGATCGGGTGAATTGAGCGGCACTTCGGCCACGCGCACGCCGGCCGCGTACAGCGCCTCGCCGACGGCCAGCGCTTCTTCGCCACGCAGGCCGCGCAGGATCGCGACCAGCGGTGCCTGTTCGAGTGCCGCGTCAATGTCGCGGCCACGTGCCGCCGCATCCGGGTGCTGCGCAGTGTTGTTCAAGCCGCCGCCCCGGCCGCATCGAGAGCCTGGAAGCCGCGCAACGAAGCATCGTGGGAGAGAATCTGCTCGCCGCGCGCGCCCAGTTCGGCCAGTGCCTGCGCATACAGCGCGCACACCGGCGCGGCACCGATCAGCGGCACCGGTTCCGTCAACGCGTCGCCCCATTGCCGGCGCACGTCGGCCAGTTCGGCACCGATCAACACACCGCGCAGATACGAGGCACCCTCGCGTCGCGGCAGGTCACCGCGGATCACCCGCGCCCGCGCGCCAAACAACAGCGTGCCCAGACCCAGGCCGCTGTCGTGGCCCGCCTGCAAACCCGCGCTGAAGGCAGGGCCTGCTTCGGCGGGTCCTTCGACCACGGACGCGAGCAGGCCGGCCGCGGTGAGGCGGTCGAAGATCTCGCCCGACATCGCGGTCATGAATTCCATCACCGCGCCGTTTTGCAGGCGCACCCATTTGCTGTGCGTGCCCGGCAGCGCGACCAAGCCGGTAGCGGGCAGGCTGCCGGCGGCGATCAGGCCGAGCAGCTCGGTCTCCTCGCCGCGCATGATGTCCGGCGCATCGTCGTGCGCGCGGCGGCAGGCCAGCCCCGGCACGATGGCGACGGCGACTTCGCCGATGCGTACTTCATGCAGGCGCGCGGCCAGCTGCGCCAACGTGGTCGGGCAATCCGCATAGCCGGCATCACTCCAGCCGATGTTCGAGCCGATCATGCCGCTGGCATAGATGCGCGCGGCCTGCGGCCAACGTGCGGCGACCTCGGCCACCAGGGCCTGCATCTGCGCCCGGTCCAGGCCGGCGATGCCGCGTGGTTGTTCCAGCGCATCCAGCAGGCGGCCATCGCTGCCGATGTGGAATGCGCGGAAGTTGGTACTGCCCCAGTTGATGCCGACGATGCTGCGATCCATTGCCTGGTTCATTGCCGCGTCACCCCGGCGCCGCCGTCGAGCGGAAAGACCGCTCCGGTGATCCAGCTGCTGCGCGGCGAAGCCAGGAACAGCGCCAGTTCGGCGGCATCGGCCGGCGTGCCGAGCCGCCCGAGCGGATGGCGCAGCACATTGCGCGCGCGCGCCTGTTGCGGGTCCTCGGTGCGTTCAAAGGAGCCGCGCAGCATCGGCGTGTCGATCGATGCCGGCGCGATGACATTGACGCGCACCCCATCGGCGGCAAACTCCAGCGCCGCGGTCCGCGCCAGCGCCTCCAGCGCCGCCTTGGACGCGGCGTAGGCCGCCAGGCCCGGGGTCGCAAAGCGCGCGTTGATCGAAGACACCAGCACTACCGCACCGCCGCCGCGCGCGCGCATGCCCGGCACCACCTGGCGCATGACCCGCAGTGCGCCGAGCACGTTGACCGAATAGGTATCCAGCCACAGCGCATCGTCACCGTCGAGGGTGGCGCCGGCCGGGCAGACGCCGGCGCAATGCACCAGCGCTTCCACCGGGCCCAGCGCCGCCTGCAGTTGCTGCACGGCGTCGGCGACTGCCTCGGCCGAGCGCAGGTCGGCGACCGCGCTGGCGTCGGCGCCGCTCACCGCGACCCGGTCCAGCGCCGCCACCCGGGCGCCGTCCTGTTGCAGCCGCGCCAGCACCGCCGCGCCGATGCCACTGGCCGCGCCGCTGACCAGCACCACCTTGCCGCGCATTGCGTCCTCACTCATTGCCGCACTTCCTCATCGTCAACGACCTCAGAACCGGTAGGTCAGGCTGGCCTTGTACGAACGGCCGAACACCACATTGGTGCGCAGGCCCTCTTCGTAGCCGTCGTAGGTGCGCTGCTGGCTGTCGAGCAGGTTGTTGCCTTCGATCTTGAGCGACAGACGGTCGCTGAAATCGTAGCTCAGCGTGGCCGACAGGTCCTTGTAGGTGTCGTTGTAGACGCCGGTGGCGGCGCTGGACAGCCCGACCAGATAGGCATCGCGCCAGTTGTAGGCCACGCGCACGCCGAACGGGCCCTGCTCGTAATAGCCGATCAGGTTGACGTTGTTCTTCGACAGGCCCGGGAAGGTCATGGCGTTGCCGTTGACGTCGGTGATCGGCGTCTCCGAGTCGATGTAGGTGTAGGTCGTGACCACGCCGAAGCCGTCGAAAATGCCGCTGAAAGGCACCTGCGCCAGCAGTTCCACGCCGCGCACCTTGGCCGAGTCGCCGTTGATCTTGCGCAGGATCAGGAAGTTGGTGTTGTTGTACACCTCGGCGCTCTGCTTCTGCACGATGAAGGTGGACACGTCCTTGTAGAACACGCCCGCCGACAACAGGCCTTCGCCACCGTAGTACCACTCCAGCGACAGGTCGTACTGGTTGGCCTTGAACGGGTCCAGGTTGGGCGCGCCGCCGGTACCGGTACCGGGCGAGACCTGCACGCCGTTGGCGTCGAACACCGCATTGTTGTTGAGAGTGACGCCGTTGTTGAGGTCTTCGGTATTCGGGAACGCCACCACCTTGGCTGCGCCGCCGCGCAGCACCAGCGATTCGCTGAGCTGCAGCTTGGCCACCGCCGAAGGCAGCACTTCGTCATCGCTGCGGCGGAAGGTGGACGGGGTCACCCCGCCGGTACCGGTCAGCAGGTTGCCGCGCGAGGTCAGGTCGCGGCCGACATAACGCACGCCGACATTGCCGGTCAGGCTCCTGCCGCCCACTTCGGTATCCCAGTTGAGCTTGGCGTAGGCCTCGAGGAAGTCCTCGTCCACGCTGAAGGTCGAGCCGTAGGCCAGCGCGTTGTTGCGCGGGTCCAGGCACTGCGCGTTCTGCGAGATCACCGGCAAGGTCGTGAAGGTCTCACAGCCACCGAAGCGTGCGCGATAGGGACCCAGGTATTCGCGCGGCAGGCCTGCGAACTGGCCCGGCATGAAGTCCGGGTTGCTGTACAGGCGGATGTAGTCGCCCATCTGGGTGACGGGGATGCCGCCGGCCGGGCGGATGTCGGCGCGCAACGGGTCCTGCACGCTTTCCAGGCGGTTGAAACGCGCACCGAAGTCCAGCGAGCTCAGCGGGCCGTCGTTGAACGCCCAGCTCCAGTCGCTGCGCAGGGCCTTGGTGTCGGTCTGCGCGCGGTACTCGTTGTCGAACATGATGGTCATGCGCCACTGCGCCGGATCGGTCACGTCCACGCCGCTGACATTGAAGCTGCCGAAGTCGCCATTGCGCAGGTCGAAGTCGGTGACCGAGGTCAGGCCGGCCATCGGCGCCAGGCGCATGTAATGCTGGTCGTAGGTGGCGGTGGAGCGGCCCCAGTCGGCTTCGACCGAACCGTCGAGCTGTTCGCCGACCCGGAACTTGGCGCGCAGCGCGGTGGAGAACACGTCCGAATCAATATCGGCCGCTTCGGCATTGAGCAGCACGCTGCCAGAGGAACGCCCGGCCAACAGGATGTTGTGGTCCGAATACACCGCGTTGCTCAGCCCCGTGGATGGGTTGAAGGCGATCCAGTAGCGATCGCGCTTGGCTTCCTGCCGCGAGTAGAAGGTGTCGGAGGTGACCTCCACGCCATCGACCGGGCGCCATTGCAGGACCACGCTGGCGCCGACTTTCTCGCGGTCATCGTCGATGTTCTGCGCGCGCATGTCGATGCTGCCGAAGCGGGAGAGCGCGGGGTTGGCCGGGTCGGTGAAGCGCGAGTAGCCGGAGAAGGTGTCCAGGCCCTGCTGCACCACTTCGCGGCTGCTGTAGGTGGCCGAGACCAGCGCGCCGAAGCGGCGGTCCTCGGTGCGCGTGGACAGCAGCGCAAAGGCATTGTGGCCGTAGGAATCGGACAGCTCGTCGTAGGTACCGGCCAGGCTGACCACGTTCTGCTCGCTGTCTCCGGCCAGCGGTTGCCGGGTCTGGATGTCGATGATGCCGCCCAGGCCGCCGGCGATCTGGTCGGCACCGGCCAGCTTGGTCACGGTCAGGCGCGAGATCAGTTCCGACGGCACCATCGACAGCAGGCCGTAGGTGGAAGTGGCGAGCTGATCCAGGCCGTTGCCGCCACGGCCGGTGGCATCGACGATCTGGCGGCCGTTGTACAGCAGCACGTTCTCGCGCAGGCCGCGCACCAGGATGTCGCTACCCTCGCCCATGCCACGTTCGAGCTGCACGCCGGCCACGCGCGACAGCGATTCGGCGACATTGCTGTCGGGCAGCTTGCCGATGTCATCGGCAACGATGGCATCAACGATCTGCGGCGAATCGCGCTTGAGATCGCGCGAGGCTTCCAGGCTGCCGCGAATGCCGGTCACGGTGACTGCATCGAGCGTGGTGGCCGCGTCCTGGCCAGCCGCTGCGGCCGACTGCGCGGAAACGCCCCACGGTGCCAGCAGACCGGCACTCAGAGCAGTGAACAAGGCGGAACGTCGAAAGCTACGCATGATGGGCCCTCCCCCAAAGTAGGAACCGCGACAGCGGACACCGTCCGCAGGCCCAGGCGCTGACACGCCTCCCCTTGCCTGCCGGCGATCCGACGCTGCGATCCAGCGTGAATCCGTGTGGACTGCTGCACTGCGACTTGGCAGTGTTGTAGCTAATATAGCAATATGTTTTCGGGGCGCACGCTGCAGCGCAACGTAAAAACTGAAACAGGCTCCGTCGGTGCCCGTTTTCCCCCTCCATCATGTTGCTTATAACGACACACTTACCGAAAGGATTCCGGCAATGGCCGAGTTGCAAGGCGTCTTCCCCATTCTCCCGACCATCTTCCACGCCGACGGCTCCGTCGACGAGGCGGGCATGGCCAACGTGTTCGAGTACCTGCTCGGTGCTGGCGCCGCTGGCGTCGTGTTCCCGGGGCTGGCCAGCGAATACGACATGCTCACCGCCGAGGAGCGCCTGCATCTGACCGCGCGCCTGGGCGAATGGAATCGCGGCCGCGTGCCGTTGATCGTCGGCGCCAGCGCCAAGACCGTGGAGGAAGCCATCGCCTTCGCGCGCGCAGGCGGCCACGCTGGCGCGCAGGCGGCGATGGTGCTGACCCCACATCGCCATGCCGGTGATCCGGAAGCCATGGCGGCCTTCTTCGAGCGCCTGCATGCCGAATCCGGCGTGGCGGTGATGTTGCAGAACGCGCCCGCGCCCATGGGCGTGGGCCTGGGCGTGGACGAAGTGGTGGCGCTGGCCGCGCGCGTACCCGGTATCGAATACGTCAAGGAAGAGACCATGCCTTCGGGCCATCGCATCACCGCGTTGTCGGCGCAGGCCGGCAGCCAGGTGCGCGCGGTGTTCGGCGGCGCCGGCGCGCGCTATGTGCTCGATGAGCTGGGTCGTGGCGCGGTCGGCACCATGCCCGCCGCCGAAATCACCGAAGTGCACGTGGCGATGCTAGAGGCCTGGGCCGCGGGTGATCAGGCACGCGCCCGCGACCTGTTCGAGCGCACGCTGCCCTTGCTGAGCATGCAGGCGGTGTTCCGCTGGCGCCTGACCAAGGCGGTGCTGCTGCGCCGCGGCTTGATCGCCTGCGACAAGGTCCGCGCGCCGGGCCCGGCACTGGATGCATTCGACCAGCGCGAACTGGATATCCTGCTGGCCCGCATCAGCGACCTGCTGCCGCTGGACCGCGCACCGGGCCAGGTGCGGAGGATGATCCCGTGAGCCACGTTACCCAGGTCGAAACCTTCATCGTCACCATCCCGCGCACCACGCCCTACCTCGGGCCGCTGGGGCCGGGCGAGCGCATCAACAGCCGTGGCTACCTGGTACGCAAGGGCAACGGCACCATCTACCCCACCGCCGATCGCTCGGTGGTGGTACGCGTGACCACCGCTGACGGCAACGTCGGCTGGGGCGAGACCTACGGCATCTGCGCGCCACGCGCGGTGTGCGAAATCATCAACGACCTGCTGGCACCGGAGCTGATCGGTCGCGAGCCGGAAGACGTGGAGCAGATCTGGGACGACCTGTACGGGCTGATGCGCGTGCGCGGCTGCTTCGGCGGCTTCCACGTGGACACCATCGCCGCGTTGGACATTGCACTGTGGGATTTGCGCGCCCGCGCACGCGGCGTGCCCTTGTGGTCGCTGCTGGGCGAGCGCCGCCATTCGACCCTTCCCGGCTACGTGTCCGGGCTGCCGGCCAGCACGCTCGAAGCGAAGCTGCAGATGGCGCGCGAGTTCGTGGCCGATGGGCACGACGCGTTCAAGATCCACGCAGTGGTCAGCCACGAGGGTATCGTCGAGGAAGTTGCCGCCCTGCGTGATGCGCTCGGCAGCGGACCGGAACTGATGGTGGATCTGCACTGGAAGTTCGACCTGGCGCAGGCGCAGGCGATGGCCGAGCAGCTGGCACCCTATCGGCTGAAGTTCATCGAGGCACCGCTCAAGCCGGAAGATGTCGAAGGGCTGATCGCGCTGGGCCGTTCCAGCCCGGTGCCGATCGCCGCTGGCGAGGAATGGCATACCGAGTACGAGGCGCGCCTGCGCCTGGCGGGGCGTTCGCTGGCTTACATCCAGCCGGAGATGGGCCATACCGGCATCACTCAGTTCCTGCGCATCGCGCGCATGGCAGAAGCGCATGGCGTGCAGGTCGCGCCGCACGCGACCATTGGCAGCGGCTTGTTCCTGGCTGCCAGCCTGCACGCGACCAGCGTGGTGCCGGGGCTGTGGCGCCACGAATGGCAGCACTCGATCTTCTCGCGCTCGTTGCAGATGCTCGACACCGACATGGCCTACCGCGATGGCCACTACCACCTGCCCAGCGGCCCGGGCCTGGGCGCCACGCCGGGCGCCCGGTTCTGGGATCACGCCGAAGCGGTGGCCTGAGCCGGTCCTTCGTAGATCATCGTCAGCGGCGAACGCCTGGCCAGCCGCAGCGCCAGCCAGGCCAATCCCAGCGCCAGCGGATGCAGGAAGGCCATCAGCACGAACGTGCGGTCGAACGAACCGCTGGCCACCAACGTGCCGACCACCTGCGCCGAGAGCATGCCACCCAGAGCGCTGCCGCAACCCACCAGCCCGGCCACCGAGGCGATATAGCGTGACGGGAAGGTGTCCACCACCAGCGCGGTGAGGTTGATCTGATAGACCAGGTGGGCAAACGTCACCAGGCAGGCGATGCCCAGCATCACCGGCAGCGACGGATGCGTCGCGATGAAGATGCCAACCGGCGCCAGTGCGGCGGCGCCGGTCATGGTCAGCAGGCGGCTGCGCACCGGGCTGACCCCGCGCCGCACCAGCGCGCCGGAGATCGCGCCGCCACCGACGCTGCCGATGTCCGCCGCCACGTACACCACCCAGGCCAGCGAAGCGATCGTGGCCAGGCTCATGCCGCGCACATCGCCCAGGTACTTGGGAAACCAGAACAGATAGAAATACCAGACCGGGTCGGCAATCATCCGCGAGCCGATCAGCGCCCACACCGTGCGGTCGCGTGCGAGTCGGCCCCAGACGCCTTTCATCGAGGGCTCCGCTGCGGCGCCGGCGGCACGCTCGCGATCCAGGTGGCGCGGATAGGCCCACCACCAGGCGACGATCCACACCAGGCCGGCGACGCCGGTGATCCAGAACGCACTGCGCCAGCCGAAGGTCAGCGCGATGCCGCCGATCAGCGGCGGTGCCAGCGTCGCGCCGATCATCGCGCCCGCGGTGTACAGCCCCAGCGCCAGGCCGCGCTGGCGCGGCGGGAACTGTTCGGAGACGACCTTGGTGCCAACGGTGTAGTTGCCCGGCTCGCCCAGCCCCAGCGCGAAGCGCGCCGCCCCCAGCTGGAAACTGCTGCGCGCAAATCCGGTGGCGATATTGGCCAACGACCACCACCCCACGAACAGGATCAGTGCCATGCGCGAGCCCAGCCAGTCGGTGAGGCGCCCGGCCATCACATAGGCGCCGGCGTAGGCCAGCAGGAAGACCTGGACCACGCGCGCGTACTCGATGTCGCTCATGCCCAGATCGGCCTGGATCGTCGTGGCCAGGATCGACAGGGCCTGCCGGTCCAGATAGTTGATGACGGTGGAGAAGAACAGCAGCGTCAGCAGCACCCACTTCGTGCGCCCGGTCGTGCCGCTCACCCGCATACCCGCTTGGCCATCGCTGCTGCCTCCCCAAGGAAGGCTGCAACGTATTGCTATTGTAGCAACAAGTCAAACCGCAGCGCGGCAAAGCTCAGCCGATCTCCACCGCCGCCGCGCGCAGCGCTGCGACCAGCTCGGCCGTGGCCGATTCGGGGATCCAGCCGGACATGGCAATGCCGGCATGTACCGGGTCGCCCATGGCGATGGCGACGATATGGTGGTCGCGCTCGTCGGCCACATGCACCCGCGCATAGCCCTGCGCGCGGGTCGCGGCCAAGGTCTGCAGCAGCTGTTCGATGCCTTCGGGAAACATCGGGATCGGGCGGTCGCGATACAGCTCGCGTACTTCCTCATCGGCCAGCTGCGCGAGCAGCACGATGCCGATGCCGCTGGTCGACGCCGGCAGCAAACCGATGCGGCCCAGGCCGCGCGCGGCCTCGATGCCAGGCGGCGCATGGAACAGATAGCTGACGCTGTCATTCCACAACACGCCCAGCGCGACGGTGTGGCCAAAGCGGCGCAGGTGTTCGAGCACCGGCATCGCACGCCGGATCAGCCCGGAAGCGAACAGGCTCTGCGCCGCCAGGACGTGCATGCCGGGACCGGGCGTGTACTTGCGATCGGCGGTCTGCCGGGCGATGCCCAGGTAGGCCAGGGTCTTGAGCAGGCGATTGACCCGGGTGGGATTGGCATCGAGCTGCCGGGCCAGCTCGCGGCAGCCCACCGGCTCGGGCGAGGACGCCAGTGCCTGCAAGGTGGCGATGCCGTCGATCAGGCTCTGGTTGGGCTGGGCATTGGGCTTGGCGCGCATCGGGAAAGCGTACTTGGCTGCCCTGGGTAATGCCACCAATAGCAACAAAAGTTGCTCAGCCGACCGCTGTCCACGTTCCAGGTGCGAGCCCTGACAGGGTCCAGCGACCAATCGACCATCGCACCAGCCGCAGCGTGGGAAGGCCCACGGCCGCTGTCATTCGCCGCACCTGCCGATTCCGGCCCTCGCTGATCGTGATCTCAAGCCATGCATCCGGAACGGTCTTGCGGAACCTTACCGGCGGATCTCGCGGCCACAGGTCAGGCGGTGCCGCCAACAGGCGGACCTGTGCGGGCCGGGTCGGGCCGTCGTTGAGAACCACGCCGCGTCGGAGTGCATCCAGTTGCAGGTCGGACGGCTGGCCTTCGACCTGGACCCAATAGGTTTTCGGTTGCTTGTGTCGCGGGTCGGTGAGCTTGTGCGCAAGGCCACCATCATCAGTGAGCAGGAGCAGCCCCTCACTGTCCATGTCCAATCTGCCCGCCGCGTAGACCCCTGCTGGCAACCCAAACTCGGCCAGCGTTCTGCGGCCGGTGGCGCCCCTGTCGCTGAACTGCGTGAGCACGCCATAAGGCTTGTTGAACATGACGAGCATGCCGATTCCGACGTTTTTGCGCGTCAGTATAAGGAGACTTCGCGAGTTACGTCGCTTGCTCGGGAACAGCCTGAGCGCTGCAAGGCTCAGAAGTCCTTGCGGGCGCGAATTCCGAGCACGATGCCGATGACAAGAACCATTGCAAGCGCGACCAAACGCCACACGCCTTCTTTGACCGTTCCGGCCACCATCGTCAGCGCGGCACCCACCAGGAT
>DASPIU010000031.1:0-54766 GCA_035629025.1 Stenotrophomonas sp. | reverse complement strand
CCCGGCTGGCTGTTGCTCGCGCTGTGCCTGCTGCCGCTGCCCGCGTTGCTGGTGTTGCTGCGCGCGACGCTGCGCTACCTGCGCGATGCCGACGAGTTGCAGCGCCGGATCGAGCTCGAAGCCCTGGCGATCGCCGCGCTGGTGGTGTCGCAGGCGTGCTTTGCGGCGTGGGTGCTGCATCGCTTCGGCATGATCCACCTCGACACCGAGCCCGCGCTGGCGTGGGTGTTTGCCGGTGTCGTGCTGGTGCGCCTGCTGGCCAGCGTCTGGCTGCGGCGCAAGTACCAATGAACAACCGCCTGCGCGAGCTGCGCGATGCGCAGGGCTGGTCGCAAGGCGAGCTGGCCGAACGGCTGGGCGTATCGCGGCAGACGGTCAACGCGCTGGAAACGGGCAAGTACGACCCGAGCCTGCCGCTGGCATTTCGCATCGCGGGCCTGTTTGGGGAAGCAATAGAACGGATTTTCTTGTACGAAGCATAGGCAGTGAGCGTGGGACGCAACGGCGCGGTCACATCGGCCGGGCCGGCGCGTCCTGGAACCAGAACCCAGGCAAGGAAACGCAGATGTCGAAGAAGGTCAGGATCATCCTGGCGCTGCTGGTAGTGGCGGGGGCACTCGGCTACCGCTATTGGCACGCACGCCAACCCGCGGACAAGCCCGCACCCGCCATGGCCACCGCGAAGGCCGCGCCGAGCGGACAAGCCGCTTCGGCGAGCGAGCAGGCGCCCACCACCCGCACCCGCGGCAAGCTGCAGTTCCATCCGTGCACGCTGACCTCGGCCCAGGCCGCGGGCAACGTCGAGGCGCAATGCGCGACGCTGCAGGTGCCGGAGAACCCGTCCGCGCCGCAGGGGCGCAAGATCGGGCTCAACATCGCCTGGCTGGAATCGAAGAACGACGTCGCCGCCGATCTGGAGCCGGTGTTCTTCATTGCCGGCGGCCCCGGCCAATCGGCTACTGATGTGGGCAGTCTGGTCGCGCTGGCCCTGGCCGAAACCCGCAAGCAGCGTGACATCTTCCTGATCGACCAGCGCGGCACCGGCGGCTCGCATCCGCTCGAATGCCTGGGCCCGGACGGCAAGGCGCTCGCAGTGCCGGAGGAAGAGGTCGAAGATCCCGCCAAGGCGGTGGCCGATTACGCCGCACGCTGTGCCGCCGCGCTCAAGCCCGGCACCGACACGCGCTTCTACACCACCAGCGAGGCCGTTGCCGACCTGGATGCGGTGCGCGCGGCGCTGGGCGCACCGCGGGTGGACCTGATGGGCGTGTCCTACGGCACGCGCGTGGCCCAGCAGTTCGCCAAGCGCTATCCGCAGCATGTGCGGGCCATCGTGCTTGACGGTGTGGCGCCGAACGATCTGGTGGTCGGTGGCGAGTTCGCGACCACCTTCGAGGAGGCCATCGCGCTGCAGTCGGCGCAGTGCCGCAAAGATGCGGCCTGCAGCAAGCGCTTCCCCACCGACACCCGCGAACAGTTGCGCAATGTACTGGCGCGCCTGCGCGAGGCGCCGGTCGAAGTGAACTACCGCCATCCCGGCACGGGCGAGATCGCGCAAGGCAAGGTCACCGCCGATACGGTGGTGGGCCTGGCCTTCGCCTTCTCCTATGCGCCGCAGACGGCCTCGCTGCTGCCACTGGTGCTCGACGAGGCGGCCAAGGGCCGCTACGAGCCGCTGATGTCACTGGCGCAACTGGCCAACCGGCAGATGGGCGGGCAGATGAACCGCCTGATGCAGTGGTCGGTGATCTGCGCCGAAGACGCTGGACGTTACCAGCCGTCGGCGGCCACCGCCTCGACGCTGCTCGGCCCGGAAGTCGCGCGGATCTTCTTTGCCGCCTGTCCGGTGTGGGCGACCGGCAGCGCTCCGGCCGACTTCACCGCGCCACTGCGCAGCCAGGCGCCGGTGCTGCTGCTGTCCGGTGAGCTCGACCCGGTCACGCCGCCGCGTTACGCCGAGCGCGTGCTCGCCGGCCTGCCGAACGGCCGCCACCTGATCGCGCCGGGGCAGGGCCACAACGTGATGGCCCTGGGTTGCATCCCCAAGCTCATCGGCCAGTTCTTCGATACCGCCGACGCCAAGTCGCTCGATGCCAAGTGCGTGCAGGATCTCAACCGCGTGCCGGCATTCACCACGTTCAATGGATGGGAACCCTGATGCACGCCATCGCTTACACGGAGGACGCGGCATGATCGTCGCCGAAGACCTGCACAAGTCGTTCAAGACGCGCACCGGCCTGGTCAAGGCAGTGGACGGCGTCAGCTTCAGCGCCGGCGACGGCCGCGTCACCGGCTTGCTCGGCCCTAATGGCGCGGGCAAGACCACCACGCTGCGCATGCTCTATACGCTGATGACGCCGGATAGTGGCCGGGTCACCGTCGATGGCATCGATCCGGCCGTCGACGCAGTGGCCGTGCGCCGTCGCCTCGGCGTGCTGCCGGATGCGCGCGGCGTCTACAAGCGCCTGACCGCGCGCGAGAACATTGCTTATTTCGGCCAGCTGCACGGCATGTCCAGCTCGCATATCGCCGAGCGCATCCGCGTGCTGTCGCGGGCGCTGGACATGGACGACATTCTCGACCGGCAGACCGAAGGCTTCAGCCAGGGCCAGCGCACCAAGACCGCCATTGCCCGCGCGCTGGTGCACGACCCGCGCAACGTCATCCTCGACGAGCCGACCAACGGGCTGGACGTGATGACCACGCGCGCGCTGCGCGGCTTCCTGCGCCAGCTGCGCGAGGAGGGGCGTTGTGTGATCTTCTCCAGCCACATCATGCAGGAGGTGGCGGCGCTGTGTGACAGCATCGCCATCATCGCCAAGGGCACCGTGGTGGCCGCCGGCAGCGCCGACGAGCTGCGCGCGCAGACCGGTGAGGAAAACCTGGAAGACGCCTTCGTCAAGGCGATCGGCACGGACGAGGGATTGCACGCATGAACCACGCTCAAGTTTCCCGAGGCATGTTCGGCACCGTGTGGACGGTGCTGCGCAAGGAGTTGCGCGACATCTCGCGTGACCGCCGCACGCTGCTGCTGTCGCTGCTGCTGGCTCCGCTGCTCTATCCGATCCTGATCCTCGGCCTGGGTGCACTGGCCGAATCGCGGGTCAAGACGCAGATCGACAAGCCGCTGGACATCGCCACCGTCAACGCCGCCGCCGCGCCCAACCTGGTCGCCTTCCTCAAGGCGCAGGGACTCAACGCGGTTCCGGCACCGGCCGACCTGACCACCGCCATTCGCGAGCAGGACATCGACGTGGCGCTGCGCATCAGCGAGGACTATCCGCAGGCCTGGCGCGAGGGTCGTCCGGCGCTGGTGGAAGTGCTGCGCGATACCACCCGCCGCGATGCCGACATCCCCAGCACGCGGCTGCAGGCGGCGCTGTCCGCTTACGGCCAGCAGGTCGGCGCCTTGCGTCTGCTGGCGCGCGGCATCGATGCGCAGGTCGCGCGGCCGGTGGACATCGGCATGCAGGACCTGGCCACGGCCGATGCCAAGCGCGGCATGTTCATGGCGATGATGCTGCCGGTGCTGCTGATCATCACCTCGTTCCTGGGCGGCGCGTACCTGATCCTCGACGCCACCGCCGGTGAGCGCGAGCGGCAGTCGCTGGAGCCGTTGCTGGCCACGCCGGCGCCGCGCAGCGCAGTAGTAAGCGGCAAGATCGCGGCCGCCTGCGTGATCGGCATGGTCTCGCTGGTGCTGACGCTGCTGGCCTTCAAGGTCAGTGCGATGTTCGCCACCGGGGCCGGACGACAGCTCAATGTCGGCTTCATGCCGATGGTGCAGATGCTGTTCGTGCTGCTGCCGATGCTGTTCATCGGCACCTCGCTGCTCACCTACCTGGCCGCCGCGGCCAAGAGCATGAAGGAAGCGCAGAGCCACATGACCTGGCTGATGCTGTTGCCGATGCTGCCGGGCTACGCCTTGATGGTGTATCCGCTGAAGACGCAGCTATGGCACTTCGCTGTGCCCTTCCTGGCGCAGAACCAGATGCTGCTGAAGATCATCCGCCACGAGACCATCGATGCGCAGGTCTGGGCGGTCTATCTGGTGGCGGGCTTTGGCCTGGCGGCGCTGCTGTCGCTGGCCGCCGTGCGGCGCTATCACCAGGAGCGGCTGGCGATCAGCGGTTAGCCGCTGCACTCCCCGGTGGCGGTACTGGCCGCTGCCGGGGCTGCGATGGCATCAGGCCGCGGCGGCGCGGGCCTGGCGCAGATCGCGGGCATCGAGCATGGGTTTGAACGGCCAGCTGAGTTTCCAGCAGGCCTGGTAGGCACCTCGCAGCGACAGGCGGGCCTTCCCGTCCGGATCGGCCGGGCGCAGGAAACCACGCTCGGTCATCGCCTGCAATTCGTCATTCATGTAGTTGGCGATGGTCTGCAATTCCTCGCCCGCCGGCAGGGGCACTACGTCAGTGCGCGCCATTCGCGCGCGGATGGCCTGGAAGCGATCGAGCAGCGTGGCCGCATCGGTCACACCGCGCAGGCGATAGCTACGCCGCCGCCACCAGGGCGGATAGACGCCGGGGATCGGGCTGTTGTTCACGCCCAAGGCCACGCCGTCGGCATGCAACTGGTTGAACTCCATCACCGCCAGTTCGCCGTTTGGCTGGCTGGTGGCCAGCAAACTCGCCGTGAGCAGGTCTTCGTCGCGGCGATAGATGATCATCGACGAGGTCGAATGCGACATGGCGAACCCGCTCGCGCCGACCGGCTTGAAGCCCAGCTCCAGCAGCTGCTGATGATTGAAGAGAAAGGCCGCGCCGCGCACGTGCAGGAACGCGGCCAGGTCCTGCGGCGGCAGCACATAGCGGCCTGGGAAGTACTGGTTGCGATACACCAGCAGCGGTGCGACGAGCAGGCGCAACAGCAGTGGGGTGGCAAGCGCCACCACGAGTATCCAGAACAGGATCCAGAACAGAGTCAGCATATTTTCCCCCTTGGTGCCGGTGGATGCTATTGAGGCCGCTGCCGCCCGGCAACGCTTGTCGGGGCTGAAGCCCCTCCTACAACGACCCTGGCCGAAGCCATGGGGTCTGCCAAAACGCTGAAAACGATTTCCGGCATCCGCATACCTCGCACCGCAGATTCTTCGCGAACGTTTGACACCCCGGCAACAATCCCGCGCGCAGGCTCGCCACACACCCCAACATGCGGAGGGCAGGATGAAACACAACAAGCTGATCGTCGCCATGGGCGCGCTGCTGCTGATCCCGGCACTGGCCAACGCCGGCGACGACAAGTTCAAGAAGATGGACACCAACGGCGATGGCGCCATCACCAGCGCCGAACATAGCGCCGGCGCCCAGCAGATGTTCACCGCCATGGACACCAACAAGGACGATCAGGTCACCTCGGCGGAAATGGATGCGCAGTGGGCTGCCAAGAAAGGCAAGGACGGCAAGACCGACGGCATGAAGATGTCCTCGGCCGACAAGATCAAGGAAATCGACAGCGATGGCGACGGACGCCTGTCTGCCGCCGAACATGCTGCCGGCACGCAACAGATGTTTGCCAAGCTCGATGCCAACGCCGACGGCAAGCTCACCGAAGCCGAAATGCAGGCTGGCCACGACGCGATGCGCACGCCGGCGACCAAGTCACCGTAACGCCAGCACGAGCGCTCGCGGTCCCAAGCCGCAAACTGACACCACCACGCGCCGCCGGCCTCCCACCGGCGGCGCGTGCTCTTCCGATGCCGGCTCACATATCCAAGGCAATCTGCACGTAAGGCGTGCGCGGCTGGCCGACGTACATGCCGCGATTGACGTCGTTGTAGGAGCGGGTGAAGTAGCGCCGATCGAACAGGTTCATCACGCCCACGCCCACGCCGACCCGCGCACCACGCACACTTTGCAACTCGTAATTGGCGCGCAGGTTCCACAGCCCATAACCGGGAATGCGCCCGGTACTGCCATCGGCACTGGCCACGCGGGTGTTGGCGTTGTCCGCGTACTGCGCCGATTGCGCCTGCAGTTCCAGGTCCAACCGCAATGGGCCCCGGCCATAACCCATCGCGGCCAGGCCCTTGTGGCGCGAGGAGAACGGCACCCGGTTGTCGTAGTTCTCGCCGCGCTCGCGGATACGCGCATCGACATAGGCGTAGTTGACTCGCACGTCCAGGCCCTCCAATGTCGGTGACCACTGCCCCAGTTCCCAGGCCAGCCGACCTTCGATGCCGCGATGGCGGGTGCGTCCACGCGCGATGACCCGCTCGGTGGTCTGGCTGCTCTCGTACTGGTTGTTGAAGTTGACCAGGAATGCGCCCAGCGCGGCGCTGATGCCGCCGGACTCGTAATGCGTGCCCAGCTCCCAGGTACGCGCCTTTTCCGGCTTGATCTGATCCACCGCGACACGGTTGGGCATCTGGCTGTATTGCACGCTGCCAAACGAGGTTTCGGTATTGGCGTAGACATTCCAGCCGGGATTGAGGCGGTACAACACGTGCAAGGCTGGCAGCGGCACGCGGTAGCGCGCCTGATAGGGACGCGAAGTGATCAGGTTGCGCTGCGACTGGCTGATGAACTCGTAGCGCAGGCCAGGAGTGATGGTCCAGTCGCCGATATCGATGCGATCGTCCAGGTACAGGGCATTGGCACGGGTCTGGCCGCGGGTGTCGCGGTCGTTGCGGCTGCTCGGGCCGGGCAGCGCGCCCCCGGGCGGCGCGCGGTAACGCAACTCATGGCTGCTTTCGTCGAGGTAGCGCCAGCCGGCGCCGATGCGGTGGCTTGCCGCGCCCCACTCCCAGTTGCGGCCATAGCGTGCTTCCACGCCGCGCACCCAGTAGTAGCGCGGTGAGGACGAGACGAACTTGCTCTGGTCGAGCACGCTGCTGCGCAAGGTCTTGGTGAAGTAGGCATTGGCCGAGAACTCCTGGCCAGCGTCCTCATAGTCGTAGCCGGCGCCGAGCAGCGTGCGCCGCCCCCAGAAGCGGTCGAGCGGACGTGTCGACTGGAACGGGTCGGCCGCGTACGCGGCCTGGCTCAGGCCGCCAGGCATTTGCGCCTGGCCGTCGTAGTACTGGGCAATGGCATGCACGCGATGCGCCGCATCGGGCTGGTACTGCGCCTTCAGCATGACATCGTCGATGCGCGTGTCGCTGTGCTGGCGATAGTCGCCGCCGCGCGTACCCGAGTAGAGCAAGGCCGCACCCAGGCCGTTGCTGCCGGTTCCGCCCAGCAGTGCGTTTGCGGTCCGGCGCGGCCCCTCCGGCGCGGAGGCCGGGCTGGCCTGCCACTGCATCGCCGCTTGCGCGGTGGGCGCCTGCGGAATGGCGCGGGTGACGAAGTTGATGATGCCGCCGACGTTCTGTGGCCCGTAGCGCACCGCGCCGCCGCCACGCACCACATCGACCGCCTGCATGTTCCCCAGCGACAGCGGTGCCAGCGACAACTGCGGCTGGCCATAAGGCGCATAGGGCACCGGGATTCCATCCATCAGCACGGTGGAACGCGAAGCCAGGCGCGAGTTGAGGCCGCGCACGCCGACGTTGAGCGCCAGGTCGTGGCTGCCGGTGCCGTTGTTGTCCGGCGCGCTGACGCCGGGAATCCGGTTGAGCGCTTCGCGCGCGGTGGTCGCGCCGGTGCGGAGGAAGTCGGTGCGCGTGGCGATGTCGCGCGCGCCCGGATGGTCGAAGCTGTCATCGCTGGCGGCCGGGCCAAGCCAGTCGCTGGTGACGTGCAGGGTGGGCAGCGTGGTTTGTGGGGGTGCCGGGTCACCTTCGCCGGCATGGGCCGACAGGCTCAGCGTGGCGAGAAGTGACAGCGTCCAATGACGTGGGGCGCGGACGGGAACAGAAAACGAAGCGGGCAATGGCGTGGCCTTTGTTGAGAATTATTCTCAATTTGGCGTGGCGCCGAATGCCGCTCAAGGCACGAAAGGAATCCGTTCTTGCCCAAAATTGACGAGGCCCGGTTGCCCGGGCCTCGTCGCTTGTCAGTAACGCAGAAGCTGCCGCGGCTCAGGTGCCCGGGCTGAAGGACAGCGTGCGGCGCGTGGTGACTGGTGCGGCCACTGGCTCGAACTTCCAGCGCTTGGTCGCGTTCAATGCCTCGCGGTCGAACACGCGCGCCGGGGTGGCGCGCAGCACGCGCGAACTGGTGACCGAGCCGTCGGTGCCGACGGTGATCTCGACCAGCACTTCGCCAGAGGTACCCGCACGCAGGGCTTCAGGCGGATAACGCGGGGCCGGGGTGCTGATCGGGCGCAGCGTCGCGGCGGCCGCAGCCGGTGCCGCCGCGGCAGGGCGGGGTGCAGGCGTGGCGGCGCGCTGTTCGGCTTCGCGCCTGGCCGCGGCCTGGCGCTCGGCTTCGGCGGCCTGCTGGCGCGCGGCTTCCTGCTGCGAGGCGATCTGCCTGGCGGCCTCGGCTTCCTTGGCCTGCTGTTCGGCTTGCTTCTTCTGCTCGACCAGCTGCTGCGCCTTTTCCTCGGTCTGCTTCTTGAGCTTTTCGGTTTCCTGCGCGGTGCGCGTGGCCGCGTTCTGGATGCCGTTGGTCACGCCGGCCTTCAGGCGCGGCAGCGCCGGGGCCTTGTCGTCCACCTTTTCGATCAGCGCGATCAGGCGCTGTGCTTCGGGGAACTCCTCGCGGGTGATGCTCTGCTCGGCGGCGATCAGGGTGTAGGGCGTCAGGTCGGTCAGCGCGCTCTTCACCGTGGCGTCCTGCGGCTGCTTGTCGCGCAGGGCCAGGTAGTACTCGACCGCGTTGTTGCCGGCCGGCGCGTACATGCGGTTCTCGCGCAGCGCCAGCGAGGCGGCTTCGCGCAGCTGCTCGACCGACATGGCCTGCACCTGTGCCGACACCGCGGTGTCCGGCGTCGCCGCCGGCGCCGCTGCCGGGCTGGCCGCAGGCGTCGTGGCGGCGGCAGGGCTGCCGGCGGCAGGCGCCGTGGCCGCGGCCGGCTGGGCTTCTTCCTTCTTGGAACAGGCGGCCAGGGCCGCCAGCAACAGCATCGGCACAACCAGGCGTGCCGTCCGGCGCGAATTCACATCGAACATGTTTTCCCCCTTGACCCCGAATTCTGGTGGATGTTTGCGGGGCCGCCGCCTTCCCTCCCGAAGACGGACGGCCAAGCCGGCAATCTAGCATTGCCAGCCTGCCCGCGCGCAAGAAACGGCGAAAACGCGCCCGATCATTATGTGATCAGGTGCACGCCTCCGCGCCGGTCAGTGGCCCGATGCCCGGGCCGCGCCCGCACCGGCGCCGTGGCTGGCGGCGTTGGACATCAGCCGATCGGTCCAGGCGATGCCGATGGCCGACAGGATGAAGACGCAATGGATGATGGTCTGCCACATCACCCCAAGAGGCGTCAGCGACGAGCAACTGGCCTCGCCGATCTGCGCCGCCGCCAGGTTGATGTTGCTGGCCGAGCACAGCGGCAGGCCGCCCAGCGCGCCGGCGGCAATGAAGGTCTTCAGCAGGTGGATGGAGGAGATGCCGATGATCGCCATTGCCAGCTTGACCTTGAGCACCGAGGCGTTGACGTGGCTCAACCACTCCGGCTGGTCCGGGTGGCCCTCCAGGCGCAGGCGCGAGACAAAGGTCTCGTAGCCGCCAACGATCACCATCACCAGCAGGTTGGAGATCATCACCACGTCGATCAGCCCGAGCACGATCAGCATGATCTGCTGCTCGCCCAGGCTCGGCGCTTCGTGGATCAGGTGCCACAGTTCCTTGCCGAACAGGAACACATACACACCCTGGGCCAGGATCAGCCCCAGGTACAGCGGCAGCTGCAGCCAGCGCGAGGCGAAGATGAGGGCGGCGATCGGGTTCAGGCGTTTGGGGGGCGACATGCGTGGAACGATCCGTGGCGGGAAGGTGGCAGGGTAACGGCGCCCGGGCAGCCCTGCCAACCCGGGCCCGGCGCTACACTGCGGCCCCACACTTCGCGGAGCGCGGCATGATCGACCTGTACTACTGGCCCACGCCGAATGGGCACAAGATCACCCTGTTTCTGGAAGAGGCGGGGCTGGAATACACGATCAAGCCGGTGAACATCGGCGCCGGTGACCAGTTCAAGCCGGAGTTCCTGGCCATCTCCCCGAACAACAAGATGCCGGCCATCGTCGATCACGCACCGGCCGACGGCGGCGCACCGATCAGCGTGTTCGAGTCCGGCGCGATCCTGCTGTACCTGGCCAACAAGACCGGCCGCTTCTTCGGCAACGATGTGCGCCAGAAGGTGGCGGTCAACCAATGGCTGATGTGGCAGATGGGCGGGCTCGGTCCGATGACCGGGCAGTACGGCCACTTCCACGTCTACGCGAAGGAGAAGATTCCCTACGCGATCGAGCGCTATACCAACGAGGTGCAGCGCCTGCTCGGTGTGCTCGACAAGCAGCTCGATGGCCGTGAGTTCGTTGCCGGGCCCGACTACAGCATCGCCGACATGGCGATCCATCCCTGGATCAATCCCTACGACCCCGCGCCGCTGGACCTGACGCCCTACCCGAACGTGCGTCGCTGGCATGCCGCCATCGCCGAGCGTCCGGCCACGGCCCGCGCCTATGCCCTGAAGCACCAGGTCAACCCGAACGCCGGCAAGCCGCTCAGCGAGGAAGAGCACAAGCACCTGTTCGGCAAGAAATAACCCTTCGAGACCCTCCTTCCATGCGCCATCTGTTTGCTGCTCTTGCCCTCATGCTCGCCACCGCCGCCCCCGTGCACGCCGAAAAACTCACCCTGCAGGCCATCACCGGTGCGCTGCCGCTGTCCGGCCCGACCTTGATGAAGCCGCAGGTGGCGCCGGACGGTTCACGGGTCACCTTCCTGCGCGGCAAGGACAGCGACCGCAACCAGCTGGATCTGTGGGAGTACGACATCGCCAGCGGGCAGACCCGCCTGCTGGTGGATTCCAAGGTGGTGCTGCCCGGCAGCGAGCAGCTCAGCGATGAGGAAAAGGCGCGCCGCGAACGCCAGCGCATTGCTGCCTACAGCGGCATCGTCGACTACCAGTGGGCCCCGGACGCGCGCACGCTGCTGTTCCCACTGGGCGGCGAGCTGTACCTGTACGACCTGGGCAAGCAGGGCGCTGCGGCCGTGCGCCAGCTTACCCATGGCGAAGGCTTCGCCACCGATCCGAAGATTTCGCCCAAGGGCGGTTACGTCAGCTTCGTGCGCGAGCGCAACCTGTGGGTGATCGACCTGGCCAGCGGCAAGCAGCTGCAGCTGACCGGCGACGGCAGCGAGACCATCGGCAACGGCGTGGCCGAGTTCGTGGCCGACGAGGAGATGGACCGCCATACCGGCTACTGGTGGGCGCCGGACGATTCGGCGCTGGCCTTTGCCCGCATCGATGAATCCACCGTGCCGGTGCAGAAGCGCTATGAGGTCTATGCCGACCATACCGACGTGGTGGCGCAGCGCTACCCGCAGGCCGGCCAACCCAATGCCCGCGTACAGCTGGGCACCATCGCGCCGAAGGCCGGCGCCAAGCCGCGCTGGGTCGACCTGGGCGCGAACCCGGACATCTACCTGGCACGCGTGGACTGGCGTGACCCGCAACGCCTCACCTTCCAGCGCCAGTCGCGTGACCAGAAGACGCTCGAACTGATCGAGGCCACTCTGGCCAATGGCAAGCAGCGCGTGCTGGTCACCGAGACCAGTCCGACCTGGGTGCCGCTGCACAATGATCTGCGCTTCCTCAAGGACGGCCGCTTCCTGTGGAGCTCCGAGCGCAGCGGCTACCAGCACCTCTACCTGGCCTCGGAGGATGGCGCGACGATGACGCCGCTGACCTCCGGCGAGTGGATCGTCGATGACGTGCTGGCCGTGGACGAAGCCGGCGGCCGCGTGTATTTCAGCGCCACCAAGGACTCGCCGTTGCAGCGCAACGTCTACGCGGTGCCGCTTGGCGGTGGTGCGGTCGAGCGCCTCTCAAAGGCCGATGGCACCCACGCGGCCAGCTTTGCGCGCAATGCCAGCGTGTTCGTGGACAACTGGTCCAACACGACCACGCCGCCGCAGATCGAGCTGTTTCGCGCCAATGGCGAAAAGATCGCCACGCTGTTGCGTAATGAGCTGGCCGATCCGCAGCACCCGTATGCCCGTTACCGCGATGCGCAGCGGCCGGTGGAATTCGGCACGCTCACCGCCGCCGATGGCCGCACCACGCTGCACTACAGCCTGATCAAGCCGGCCGGCTTCAACCCGAACAAGCGCTACCCGGTGATGGTGCACGTGTACGGCGGCCCCGCCGGGCAGACGGTGACCGATGCCTGGGCCAGCAAGGGCGACGCGCTGTTCAACCAGTACCTGGCGCAGCAGGGCTATGTGGTGTTCTCGCTGGACAACCGCGGCACGCCGCGGCGCGGACGCGACTTCGGTGGCGCGCTGTACGAAAAGCAGGGCACCGTCGAGGTTGATGACCAGTTGCGCGGCGTGGCGTGGCTCAAGTCGCAGCCGTGGGTGGACCCGGCGCGCATCGGCGTGCAGGGCTGGTCCAACGGCGGCTACATGACCCTGATGCTGCTGGCCAGGCACAGCGAGGCCTATGCCTGCGGTGTGGCCGGCGCGCCGGTGACGGACTGGGCGCTGTACGACACGCACTACACCGAGCGTTACATGAACCTGCCGGCGGGTAACGTCGATGGCTATCGCGAGGCGCGTATTGCCACGCACCTGGATGGCTTGAAGTCGAAACTGCTGCTGATCCATGGCATGGCCGACGACAACGTGCTGTTCACCAACTCCACGTCGTTGATGAGCGAGTTGCAGAAGCGCGGCACGCCGTTCGAGTTGATGACCTATCCCGGCGCCAAGCACGGGCTGTCGGGCAGCAATGCATTGCATCGCTACCGGACCGCGGAAGCCTTCATCGACCGCTGCCTGCGCGGCTCCGCCGGCTGAGCCCGTTGTAGGAGGGGCTTCAGCCCCGACCGGCGAAGCCGCGAGCTGGCAGATGGCGGTCGCGGCTGATGGCCGAGAAGGCCACAAGAGCCGCTCCTGCAGCCATTGCAGTAGCGCAGCCACGCCAGTAGCGTGCAGCTTTCCTTGCCCATGGAGTCGCTCATGAAGCCACTTGCTCTCGCCATCTGCCTGGCGCTGGTCGCGCCGCTGCCCGCCGTCGCCGCTGCTGCACCACCGGCGGGCACCGCCGCCAAGACCAACCCCGCGCCTGCCTGGGTGGAGCGCAGCAACGGCTTCGCGCAGATCCTGCTGCAGGCGCAGGGGCCGTTCCAGCCGGAGCTGGTCAGCTTCTTCGGCGTGCCGGGCTATGACGACAAGGTGGCCGACCTCGGCCCGGACCACGACGCGCGCTACCGCGCCGCTCTCGGCAAGGCCCGTACCGAACTGCAAGCCAAGCTGGCGGTGGAGAAGGACGCCAACGTGCGCCAGGACCTGGCCATCCTGATCCATGCCATCGACCAGGAAGTGGAGGGCAGCGAACTCAACGAGCGCTACCTGCTGCCCTGGACCGACGTGCCGCAGATGGTCTTCGGTGGCATCAACAACCTGCTTTCCGACCAGACCCCGGCACAGCGCCGCCTGAGCGCGCTCGGCCGGCTCAAGGCCTACGTTGGCCTGGCGCCGGGCAGCACGCCGATGACCGACCTGGCCAAGGCGCGCTACACCGAGCGCCTGTCCAACTCGCAGCTGCTGCAGCCGACCCGGCGCGAAGTGGAGCAGGCACTGGCCAACGTCGATACCTACATCCAGGGCATCAAGGACCTGTTCGGCAAGTACCAGATCGCCGGCGCCGACGAAGCCTTGAAGGCCGCCGCCACCCAGCTGCAGGCCTATGCCGACTGGACGCGCACCCAGGTGCTGCCGAAGGCGCGCGAAGACACCCGCCTGCCGCCGGCGCTGTACGCCTTCCAGCTCAAGCAGGTCGGCATTGGCATCGAGCCGCAGGCCTTGATCGACCGCGCGCAAGTGGAGTTCATGGAAACCCGCTCGGCGATGCGCCAGCTGGCGCCGCTGGTCGCCCAGGCCAAGGGCCTGCCGGCGGGCGGCGACTATGTGGACGTGATCCGCGCGCTGAAGCAGAACAAGATCGCCGATGACCAGCTGGAGCACTACTACCGCGGCGTGATCGACCAGATCGACCCGATCATCCGCAAGCAGGGCATCGTCGATGTGCCGCAGCGGCCGATGCAGATGCGACTGGGCTCGCCGGCCGAAAGCGCCGCCCAGCCGGCGCCGCACTTCCTGCCCGCGCCGCTGGTCGGCAATACCGGCCAGCAGGGCCAGTTCGTGCTGCCGCTCGGCAATCCGGCGGCCGATGGCGGCAAGAAGGAACAGTACGACGACTTCAACTTCGGCTCGGCCGCGTGGACGCTCAGCGCGCACGAAGGCCGCCCGGGTCACGAGCTGCAGTTCACCGCCATGGTCGAGCGCGGCATCTCGCTGGCACGCAGCATGTTCGCCTTCAACTCGGTCAACGTCGAAGGCTGGGCGCTGTATGCCGAAGCCGAGATGGTGCCGTACGAACCCCTGGATGGGCAGTTGATTGCATTGCAATTCCGCCTGCTGCGTGCCGCCCGCGCCATGCTCGACCCGATGCTCAACCTGGGCATGATTGATCGCGAGCGCGCGCGTCTGGTGCTGGAGAACGACGTTGGCCTGTCCCCGGCCATGGCGCGGCAGGAACTGGACCGCTACATGGTCCGCGCGCCCGGCCAGGCCGGCAGCTATTTCTACGGCTACAGCCGCATCCTGGAACTGCGCATGCGCACCGAGCTGGCGCTGGGCGAGAAATTCGACCGCCTGAAGTTCAACAACTTCCTGCTCGACCAGGGCCTGCTGCCGCCGGATCAGCTGGCCAAGGCAGTGGAGGAGCGTTTCATTCCGTCGCAGCTGGGCAAGGCCGCCGCGAAAAAGAAGTAGGACCGGGCAGCCAGGGTTCCGGTGGGCACTCCCCCGGAACCCTGGCGTTCAGCGCGCCGGCACCGGCTGCGGAACCGGTGTGGGCACCGGTTGCGCCGGCGTTCCAGGCGGCACCCAGATCGCGATGCCGGCAGCGCGTTTCTGCTGGGTCGGGATGCCGATGCCCAGGCCGCCGCCCACATGCGAGCCCCACGAGCCGGCGCCCACCGATACCGACGCCGGTGAGCCGCCACCCGCGCCTACACCCATCAGCACGATGCCGTTGGCGCCGAGCTTGGCTGCCTCTTGCTTGAGCTTGAGCAGTGCCGAATCAGTCTGGCCCTGGGTACCGAAGCCGACCGCGCTGGTGGCTTCGACCTGGGCGATTTCCACGGAACCGGCCGGCGAGGTCGCATAGACCTGCACCATGGCCGGGTCCACCGGCGGACGGGCGCTGCCCAGCATCACCCGGGAAGAACTGGCGCACCCGGCCAGCGCGAGGGCCAGGCAGGCGGCGATGATCGTGGTGGTCGTGGTCTTCATGGCGTGTCCCTGGTCGTTGGGCAGATGATCCGGCCCAGGTACTGAATCGTGGCGCACCTGCGGCGTTTCCGCAGCCTGCGTCCGGCACCGTGAGCGGCGCGCCAAGGCCGCGTGCGTCCGGGCCCCCTCCGCCCCGTCGCAGCGCACTGGGCTGGCGGCTACCGATGGCGCTATCGTGTGCGCCATCAACGAAAGGAGGCAAGGCATGGGTCTGATCAGTCTGCTGTGGGGCATCGTGGCGTTCCTGTGGATGATCGTGGCGTTCATCCCGCTGCTCGGGTGGGGTAACTGGTTCGTCATTCCGTTTGCCGCGGTGGGCGCGATCATTGCCGCCATCGGCCTGCTATTCACCGCGCCGGGCAACCGCGGCCGGGCCAAGGCGGGGCTGCTGCTCAACGTGGTGGTGATCGTGGTCGGCGTACTGCGCCTGAGTCTGGGTGGCGGCGTGATCTAGGCGCTTGCGCGTAACCGTTCAGGCGCAGCTGCGGCTGCTGCCTGAGCGGGGTCGCCTGCGACGGCCTGTCGCGGCGGCCCCCGGAGCGGGGGGCGTAGAATGAATGCTTACTTTTTCGCTGCCCGCTGGCTGCCTGGGCATGTCCGTGGCTGACCTTCGGCACGCGGATTTGCGCGGCAGTCGAACCTGAGGATTTCCTGCATGGCCCATCCCCACTACCGGCCGCGCCGCATGCGCCGCGACGAGTTCTCGCGCCGCTTGATGCGCGAACATACGCTGACCACCGACGACCTGATCTACCCGGTGTTCGTGCATGACCTGCCTGGGCGCACGCCGGTGGCCTCGATGCCGGGCGTCGAGCGGCTGTCGATCGACGAGCTGTTGCGGGTGGGCGAACAGGCGGTGGAACTGGGCATCCCCGTGCTCGACCTGTTCCCGGTGATCGATCCCGCCCGCAAGAGCCTGGACGCCGCTGAAGCCTGGAACAGCGACGGCCTGGCCCAGCGCGCCGTCCGCGCATTGAAGTCGCGCTTTCCCGAGCTCGGGGTGATGACCGATGTGGCGCTCGATCCATACACCACGCACGGCCAGGACGGCATCATCGACGCGCACGGCTACGTGCTCAACGACATCACCGTCGAGGCGCTGGTGAAGCAGGCGCTGTCGCATGCGGAGGCCGGCGCCGACATCATCTCGCCCTCGGACATGATGGACGGCCGCATTGGTGCGATCCGCCGCGCGCTCGATGCGCAGCAGCACGTCAACGTCCGGATCATGGCCTATTCGGCCAAGTACGCCTCGGCCTTCTATGGTCCGTTCCGTGATGCCGTGGGCAGCGCCGGCAACCTCGGCAAGGCCGACAAGAAGACCTACCAGATGGACCCGGCCAACGGCGACGAGGCCCTGCGCGAAATCGCGCTGGACTTGGAAGAGGGCGCCGACATGGTGATGGTCAAGCCCGGCATGCCGTACCTGGACATCGTGCGCCGGGTGAAAGAGGAGTTCCGCGTGCCGACCTTCGCCTACCAGGTGAGCGGCGAGTACGCGATGCTCAAGGCCGCCGCCGCCAATGGCTGGCTCGATGAGCGCGCCTGCGTGATGGAAGCCATGATGGGCTTCAAGCGCGCCGGTGCCGATGGGGTGCTGACCTACTTCGCGCCGCAGATCGCGCGCTGGCTGCGCGAGCGCGGGTAACGCTGCGCGCCTGCTGCTACCTGGCGCCCTTCGCAGGCAGGGCGCCAGGATGCGTCGCCGTTATCGTCGGGGCATTTCGTCGTAAATCGCGTCGGCCACACCTGTGGCGAAATCCCTGACCGCGTCGCCGCCGGTGATGAGCAGGAGCAGCGTCGCCAGTCGGCAGAGGGCGGTGCACGCCGGACGTTTGTGCAGCCCGGCGCGAAAGCGGGTCTGATCCATTCGGTTTCTCCTGATGACACAAGGGCACAAAGCAGGTCGCCAGGCACCAGCCTGACCCTGCCAGCCTACAAACTGGCGCCTCTGGCGCGCCGCTGCCGTCTGCACGACGGGTGTTCCCTCGCGATTCTTCGCATTGCAGGCAAGCCATTCGCGACCCCCGTCTCGTCTCCTGCGCCGCCACCCCGGCACACTCCTGGCCTGCGCAAGCGCTGTCCGCCGTTGTCTCCCAAGCGTCTCCACGACCGCCCACGAAGAGGAGCAAGCTGCCATGGCCAAGGCCAAGAAGACCCCCTGGACGCCCCCGTACTACCCCATCATCTACGTGCGCGGTTACGCGATGACGCGCGGCGAGATGGACCAGACCAGCGCCGATCCCTTTTGTGGATTCAACCTCGGCTCCACCGTGTACCGCGCCGTGGCCGAGCGCGAGCGCGCGCCGCGCAAGTACGTGTTCGAGTCGCCGGTGGTGCGGCTGATGTCGGAGTTCGAGTACAGCGACGTGTATGAGGACGGGCAGGACATCCTCGACCCGGGCTGGGAATCCAGCGCTGAAGGCCAGCCGACGGGCAACCAGCTGGGTTCGCGCTCGGTGGTGATCCATCGCTATTACGACCCGGCGTCCTCGCTGTTCGGTGGTGGCAAGACGCCGAGCATCGAGGACTCGGCCAAGCGGTTGTCGCAACTGGTGGCGCGCGTGCGCGAGCTGATCTGCGCCAACCCGGCCAACCAGGTGACGCCGGCGCAGTTTCGCTGCTACCTGGTCGCGCATTCGATGGGCGGGCTGGTGAGCCGCGCCTTCCTGCAGAATCCGGCGCTCGACCCGGCCCGGGTCAAGGACTGCGTGGACAAGTTCTTCACCTACGCCACGCCGCACAACGGCATTGACGTGATCGGCGCCAACGTGCCCAGCTGGCTCACCGCCTACGACATCGACAACTTCGACCGCGACCGGCGCATGCCGCAGTACCTGGCACTGGGCGAATTGCCGAAGAAGAACGGCGGCCGGGTTGATCTGCTGCCCGAAGACCGCTTTCCCTCGCGCAAGGTGTTCTGCATGGTCGGCACCAACCGCAGCGACTACAGCGCCGCCGCCGGGCTGTCGCGAACCTTCGTCGGCAATGGCAGCGACGGCCTGGTCAAGATCGAGAACGCCACCCTGCAGGGCGTCAACGCCGACGGCAGCCTGGGTGACTACTGCGCCAAGGCCTTTGCCTATCGCTCGCACTCGGGCTTCTACGGCATCGTCAACAGCGAGGAAGCCTTCCAGAACCTGGCGCGCTTTCTGTTTGGCGACGTGCGCGTGGATGTGTGGCTGGCGCTGGATGAGATCCGGCTGCCGGACAAGGTCGAGCAGGCGCGCGCCGCCGGCCGCGAGGTCGATGCGCTGTACCAGGTCGAGCTGCTGGCCTCGCCCCGCGGCAAGCTGTGGTACCTGACGCGGCGCGTGGCCGAGGAGGACTCGGTTGCCTGTATCCGCCACGCCACTTGGAAGAAGGAAATACCGCACTACCTGTCCACGGTGTTCCTGGCCAACGCGGCCAAGGTGGACAGCAGCGACCGTTCGTTGTCCTACGGCCTCACCTTAGGTATCCGCGTGCCGGACTACGAGATCGAACGCAAGCTGTGGATCAATCAGCACTACGAGGGCGGCTACCTGTTCCGCAATTCGATCGTGCTGTCGATGGTGCCACCGCTGCGCGATGGCGCGGCCTGGAAGGTGCGCTTCGCCTGGCAGGACAGCGGCGTGAGCAGCCCCAGCCAGGACGTGGACGTGTCCGCCGAGCAGATGCGCCAGCGCCATGTGGACATCGACATCCCCTTCGAGAGCACCAGCACCGTGGACGGCAGGCCGGTGCCGACGCGGCCCGGGGTGCGCGGGCGCCTGCAACTGCGGATCTCGGCCTGGAACGCGTGAACCGCAACCCCGGCGCCGGGCCATGACTGGCTTCACATGACGCTCGCGGCGGCTGCCCGTAACCTGCCACGTCGGCGCGCCGTCGGGGTGGGCGCCGCCTTTCTGGCTCTGCAGGGACTTGGCGGATGAGCAGGCACTATTTCGTGGGCAGCGGCATCGCGTCGCTGGCGGGAGCGGCGTTCCTGATCCGGGACGCAGGGGTGAGCGGAAGCGACATCGTCATCCTTGAAGCGCAGCCAGGCTTTGGCGGCGCGCTGGACGTGCACGGCAGCGCCGCCGGCGGTTACCGCATGTACGGCAACCGGATCTTCGCCGGCCAGTACGCGTGCACGTTCGACCTGATGGCAAGCATCCCGTCGGTCAGCAATCCGCACATCTCGGTCAACGAAGAAAGCCGGCGTGCCGGGGCCGGGCGCGGGCCGGCGCAGGTGCGCCTGGTGACGCCGCGCACTCCTGCCACGACGGCGTGGCTGGCCGGCCTGGAAGAACGCCATCGGCAGGCATTGCGCGAAGTGCTCGCGGCGCCGGAGCAGGCGCTGCAGGGCAAGCGCATCCTGGACTGCTTTGACGAGGCGTTCTTTGCCACGGCCTTCTGGCTGGAATGGTCCACCGTGTTCGCGCTGCGGCGTTGGCACAGCGCCGTGGAATGGCGCCGCTACCTGCGCCGGCAAGCCGCGCAGCTGGTGTTCCAGGCCGACCCGGCGGATATCTACCGCACCTTGTACAGCCCCTATGAATGCCTGGCGCTGCCGCTGCAACGCTGGCTGGCCAGCCAGGGCGTGCAATTCCGCTTTCGCACCCGGGTCGCCGACGTGGAACTGGATGAAGGCGAAGATGCCTTGTGCGCCCGCGCGCTGCACCTGCTCAGCGATGGACAGTCACGACGCGTGACGCTCGCGCCCGATGATTGCGTCTTCGTCACGTTGGGTTCGATGGCCGCTGACACCACCTTCGGTTCGATGGTCGAAGCGGCGCCGCTGGCTGCCGCGGCCGCGCCTGGCGATGCCTGGCAACTGTGGCGGCAACTTGCCGCGCGACGCGCGGACCTGGGCCGGCCGGAAGTCTTCTGCGGCCACGTCGACAGTTCGCAGTGGACATCGTTCACCGTGACCACGGACGACCCGACGTTCCTTGCGTCGATGGCCGGTTTCCGCGGAGCGGGCGGCGACCGCGCCGAGATGATCCGCTTCAATGGCTCAGGCTGGCTGCTGACCCTGGCCTTGTACGACCAACCCTTCTTCATGGAGCAGCCGGACAGCGTCTCGGTGTGGTGGGGTTACGGCCTGGCGCATGATCGGCCGGGCGACTTCGTGCGCAAGCCGATGCGCGAATGCACCGGCCAGGAGATTTTGGAAGAGGTGCTGTTCCAGTTGCAGTATCCGCAGCGCGAACGCGAAGCCCTCATGGCGGCCTCCAACTGCATCCCCTGCACCATGCCCTATGTCACCAGCCCTTACCTGGTGCGCACCCAGGGCGACCGGCCGGCGCCGGTGCCGGTCGGCTCGCGGAACCTGGCCTTCCTTGGCCAGTACGTCGAGCTGGAAGACGAGGCGGCCCTGACTGTCGAGTACTCGGTGCGCAGCGCGCAGCAGGCCGTGTATGCCTTGCTGGGCGTGGCCCGGCCCTTGCCGACGGTGCGCCAGCCCGACGAACCGGCGGAAGCCATGCTCGATCGGCTGGTCGACGCGGCGCAATGGACGCCGTCGTAAGGCAGGTTCTTCGCAGGGCGAAATCCCATGGGTCAATAGCGCTGACATTCGACATGTCTCAATGCCGCGGCGACCCCTGCCTCGTAGTAGATATACCTCACGCAAGCGAGGTGTGTTGTGCCGTCCTGAAAACTTCCATTTGTGCTTGCTCAGAACAATCGTATCGTCGCTGCGCTACGAGGCGAAAGCACGAGCGTGGCTGGCGATGCCGCGCTAGCCTTCGCGCCCCTCGTGCAGGAATTGCGCTTCTTGGCACTCATCAAGATCGTGGTGGCCGATGACCATCCGCTGGTGCGGGCGGGGGTCTGCCGCGTGCTGCAGGATGACGCGGGTATCCGTGTCGTCGGCGAAGCCGAGAGCGCCGACGCGCTGTTCCGCTTCCTGCACAGCCGCCGCTGCGATGTGGTGCTGGCCGACCTGCACATGCCGGTCGGCGAACATGCCGATGGCGTGCCCATGCTCCAGGTGCTGTGCCAACGCTGGCCCAGCCTGCCGGTCGTGGCCTTCACCATGGTCGACAACCTGGCCGTGTTGCAGCTTGCGGTCTCGGCTGGCTTGCGCGGCGTGCTGCTCAAGACCGAGCCCTTGGCAGCGCTGTCGGTGGCGATCCGCCGCGTGCATGCCGGCGGCACCTATTTCAGTGCCGCCTTGCAGGACAAGTGGATGCTCAGCGAGCGCCAGGCCAAGGCGGTGCCGACCACGCCGCTGTCGCCGCGCGAGTACGAGGTGTTCTGCCTGTTCGTGCGTGGGATGAGTGTTTCGCAGATCGCCTTGAAGTTGCAGCGCAGCATCAAGACGGTGAGCCGGCAGAAGCGCTCGGCGATGGCCAAGCTGCGCCTGGCCCACGACGTGGAAGCCTACGACTACGCCCGCGTGCAGGGCCTGCTGGGCTGACCCGGCGCGTCAGTGCGGCAGGCGGCCGAGCTGGCGCGCGCCGACGATGATCATCCGCAGCATCTGCGAGATCTGCTCGACCAGCTCTTCGTCGCGCTCCGGTGGCAGATCCATCGCGGTGGCGCCCATCGCGAACACCAGGCGGGTGATGGCCTTGGAGACCAGCTCCGGCGCATGCAGTACCGCACCGTCGGCGGCGGCCAGGCGGATCAGGTCCACCCGCAATTCGTCTTCAAAGTAATTGAGCTCGCGCTCCACCGCATGCTTGAACGCATCCGAGCCGACCGCGCCTTCGCGCAGCAGCACGTGCAGCAGCTTGTCGTCGGCGCGCAGTTGTTCCATGAAGGTCTCGACCGACACACGGATGACGCTGCGCTCGGTGGAGGTGGCACGCTCGCGGGCCTGGCCGATGATCGTGCGCAGCGAGCGCCCGGCCAGGTCGATCAGCGCCACGGTCAGCTCGTCCATGTCGCGGAACTGGCGGTAGAAGCTGTTTGGTGCGATGCCGGCTTCGCGGGCGACTTCGCGCAGGCTGAGCGTGGACAGGCTGCGGTGCGGGCCGATCAGCTTGAGCGCCGCGGTCAGCAGGTCCTCGCGCGAGATCGCCGGCTTGCGGGCCGGGGCGGTGTCGTGCAGGGAAGCGCTGGCGGGCATGGTCGATCCGACGGGCAAGTGCCTGAATCATACGCTCCCGCGGCCATGTACAACTGTATACACAGCTGTGCGCTCATGCGTATAGTGCCCGCCATGCCCTCGCCAGCCCCCAACGCCCCTGCCGCCGACGCCACCCAGCGCTGGCTCGATCCCGCGTTTTTCGACTTCTGGGCCACCCGGCTCAATCCGTTGTGGACCTGGAATCGTCCGCGTGCCCGGCTGCTGGAGCGCCGCATTGAAGCCGCTGGCGCCGTCACCCTGGTGCTGCAGGCCAATCGACATTGGCGTGGCATCGGCCCCGGGCAACATGTGGAGCTGGGCGTGGAGATTGAAGGGCGCTGGTTGCGCCGGCATTACAGCCCTACCGCGACCGGTCCCGGACGCGTGGAAATCACGCTCCGGCCGCAGCCGCAGGGCCGGGTCAGTCCTTATCTGGCGCAGACCGCGCCGATCGGCAGCGTGTTTGAACTCGGACAGGGTTTTGGCGACTTTGCCTGGCCCGCCGGCACCGGCCCGGTGCTGTTGCTGGCCGCGGGCAGTGGCATCACCCCCATGCGTGCCTTGCTGCGTGCGCAGGCTGAGCGCGGGTTCGACCGCGATGTGACCCTGCTGTACTGGGTGCGCCAGCGCGAGGACGCCTGCTTCGCGGCGGAGCTGCGCGCGCTGGCCGATGCCCATCCCCGCCTGGACCTACGCCTGCTGGTCACCGGCGAAGGTGCACCGCGCGTGGATGCCCTGCCCGAGTCGCAGTGGCCGGCGCTGGCCGCGGCCGAGGTATTGGCCTGTGGCCCGGGTGGATTCGTCCAGGCTGCGCGGCAGCGTTTGCAGGACCACGTGGGAAGTTTCCAGGCCGAAGCCTTCAGTGCTCCTGTGTTTGATGCCGGCGACGCCGGCGAAGTGGAAGTGGTGCTTGCCCGCAGCGGCCGCACCCTGCGCCTGCCGCGCGCCCGCTCGCTGCTCGAAGGGTTGGAAGCGCACGGTCTGAAGCCCCGCCATGGCTGTCGCATGGGCATCTGCAACACCTGCGTGTGCCAGCGCCAGAGCGGCGCCACCCGCCATCTGCACAGCGGCCAGCAGCACGACGAGCCGGCTTCGCCGGTGCGCCTGTGCGTGCAGGCGCCGAGCACCAACCTGATCCTGGAACTTTGAGGAAATCGCGCATGACCCGTCCCGCCAACCGCGTGCTGTCGCCGGCCGAATTGCAGTCCTTCGGCGATGAGCTGGACGCATTGCGCCGGCGCGTGACTGCCGACCTCGGTGCCAGCGACGCGCGCTACATCCGTCGCGTGGTCGCCGCCGTGCGCTGGACCGGCGTGACCGGCCGTGCCCTGCTGTTCCTCGGCGCTTTCGTGCCGGCCTTGCTGTGGCCGGCGTGGATCGCTGGCACCTTGCTGCTGGGCCTGTCGAAGATCCTGGAGAACATGGAACTCGGCCACAACGTCATGCACGGCCAGTACGACTGGATGGGCGACGCGCAGCTGCAGGGCAGCACCTACGAATGGGACATCGTCGCGACCGGTGACAACTGGCGCAAGACGCACAACTTCCGTCATCACACCTACACCAACGTGCGTGGCATGGATGACGACATCGGCTACGGCCTGCTGCGCATCTTCCCCGAGCAGCGCTGGCGCCCGTTCTACCTGCTGCAACCGCCGATCGCGGTGGTGTTCGCGCTGATGTTCCAGTGGGGCGTGGCGATCCAGGACCTGCGCATTGGCCGCTGGCTGCACGGCAAGATGACCGGCCGGCAGTTGCTGCGTTCGGCGCAACCGGTGGGGCGCAAGATGGCGCGCCAGCTGCTCAAGGACTATCTGCTGTTCCCGCTGCTGGCCGGCCCGTTCTTCCTGCCGGTACTGCTGGGCAACCTGGTGGCCAACGGCATGCGCAATGTGTGGACCTTCGTGGTGATCTTCTGCGGCCACTTCACCGCCGATGCGGAAGTGTTCCCGAAGGAATGCCTGCGCGATGAGTCACGCGGCCACTGGTACCTTCGCCAGCTGCGCGGCTCGTCCAACCTTTCGGGTGGTCCGATCATCGATGTGCTGACGGGTAACCTGAGCCACCAGATCGAGCATCACTTCTTCCCCGACCTGCCGGCGCGTCGCTACGCCGCCATCGCCAAGGAAGTGCGCGAGATCTGCGTGCGCTACGGCCAGCACTACAACACCGGCTCGCTGCCGCGGCAGTTCGGGCAGGTGACCTGGCGCATCCTGCGCCATGCCTTCCCCAGCCGGGCCCCTGCGCCGCAACCGCTGGTGCAGGCGCAGACTGCCTGAGACGAACCCGGGCCCGTTCAACCGGCCCGTCCAAACCGGCCCGCTCAAGTCAGTTCCACGCAGATCAGCGAGCTGCGCGCGGCAGCTGGGCCAGGGTGTCGTTGGCGATGGCTTGCAGGCGCTGGGTGCTGCCATCGTTGCGCTGCACGGTGCCGCGGTTGAGCGCGCGCCACACGACCCGCAGCGTGGCGGGTTCGATCACTTCGATCTGCAAGCCACCCTCGACATAGCGGGTGCGGCGGATATCGATGACCGGCGCGCCGTCACCGCCCGGCACGACCATCTGCGAGCAGCCATCGTCAGTGCACAGGATCGTGCCCTGCGGGGTGGGCTGGCTGCCAACGCCTTCGTCGCGCAGCAAGGTCTGCGCTTCGTCTTGCGCACCCACGCGGAAGGCCACCAGGAAGTCGGCCTGCGCCGGCGTGGCCGCACTCTGGTAGCCCTTGCCTTGCAGGGCGCTGTCCAGCGCCGTTTGCAGGCGCTTGCGGAACTGAGGGTCGAGCACGCGCGCGTCGGACTCGGCGGGAAGCTGGGCAGGCATCGGCACCCACGCATAGCGCAGGCCGGGTAGCCGCGCGGCTGGCTTCGATACGGTGACCTCGCTGGACGGTGCAACCCCGGCGGTGCTGCAACCGGCGGACAGGGTCATGCACAAGGCGATGCAGCATGAGGAGAGCAGCAGTTTCAAGGCAGGTCCTGTGATCTGGGTGGCCCGGCAGCATAGCCGGGCGTTATTGGCGCCGCCGCGCGCAAACTGCATCACTTGCGACAGGAAGTTACATACCGGCATGCAGGGCGCACGCTACTTCATGCCGACTTCATCGTCATCGCAAAGGATGCAGTTTTCCGGCAAAGAAGGTGCTCCATGGATTTCGTTGCATCGTTGGTGATGCTGTTGTCGATCGCCGTTCTCGGTGGCGTGTGCACCTGGATGGCGTTGCGGTCGGCGAAGCCGCGTCTGCGCTGGAGTGCGGCCGCGGGGAGCTTCCTCGCGGCGGCCAGTGCGTTGGCAGTCGCGGTTTCCCGGCCGGCGCACATGGATAGCCAGGGCGTGTTGCACGAGCCCGGCCTGGCCTTCGTCGCCCTGGCGTACCTGGCGACGCTCGTCGGCTGCCTGCTCGCAGCCTGGGCGCTGCATGGCTGGCGCGTGGCGCGTTCACGCGCTGGAATCGGCCAGGTCGCTAGCGTGGGCGCGAACCTGGGAGGCGACGATGGACAGGCAGAGAGTGGGCGGTAGCGACAGCAATCCGATCTACCGGATTCAGGAACACGCGGGCGCGCAAATCCGCGACAAATACGTGGTGGGTGATACCGGCGTGGCCTTCGATACGCTGGAGGCCGCGCAGGCGGCGGCGCAGGAACTGGATACGCTGTCGCCGCCGGGCGAGAGTTGACGACGGGCGCGCTCAGGCCGCGCTGATGTGAGGCGACGCGCGCAAGCTTCAACGCAGCTCGCGATCCATCCGCCGATAACCGATCGCCTCAGCAAGATGCGCCCGCTCGATGCGGTCGCTCGCGTCCAGATCCGCCACCGTGCGTGCCACGCGCAGGATGCGGTGCATCGAGCGCGCTGAAAGCTGCCACTGGTCAATCGCCTGTTCGAGCACGCGTTCGTCTTCGGCGCGTAGCACGCAGTCGCGCGTGGTGCAGGCAGCATCGAGGCGGCCGTTGGGAACCCCGGCGCGCTGGAGCTGGCGCTGCCTGGCCAATAGCACTCGCGCGCGTACCGTCGCCGAGTCTTCGCCCAGCGGTGCGCCATGGCGCAATGCATGTGGCGGCAGGCGCGGCACTTCCACATGCAGGTCGATGCGCTCCAGCAATGGGCCGGAGATGCGCGCGCGATAGCGGCGGATCGCCTCGACCGTGCAGGTGCAGCGGCCACTCGGGTCACCGGCCCAGCCGCAAGGGCAGGGGTTCATGGCCGCAACGAGTTGGAAGCGCGCCGGGAACTCAAGGTGCAGCGCCGCACGCGAAACCCCAATGGCGCCAGATTCGAGCGGTTCGCGCAGGACTTCCAGCGCATGCCGCTGCCACTCGGGCAATTCATCGAGGAACAACACGCCGTGATGGGCGAGGGAAATCTCCCCGGGCCGTGGCAGCGAGCCGCCGCCGGCCAGCGCCACCGCACTGGCGGTATGGTGCGGATGGCGAAACGGGCGTTGACGCCAGCGTGCGGCTTCCAGGCCGCGGCCCGACTGGCTGGCCGAAGCAATCGCCGCGACTTCCAGCGCTTCGTCCTCGCTCAACGGCGGCAGCAGGCCGGGCAGGCGCGAAGCCAGCAAGGTCTTGCCGCTGCCCGGGCTGCCGCATAGCAGCAGGTGATGCTCGCCAGCGGCGGCGATCTCCAGTGCACGCCGTGCCGCAGGCTGGCCGCGTACATCGGCCAGGTCGCCAACCCCTGCGGCGACTGCCTCAGGTGCGGACCAGGAGTCAGCCAGCGCCGGCCACGGCTGTTCGCGGCGCAGGCTGGCGCACACCTGCAGCAGCGTGCGCATGGGGATGGGCTCGGCACGCTGCGCCAGACCGGCCTCGGCCGCATTCGCCTCCGGCACGATCAGCCTCCGCCCGTCCTGCATGGCCGCCAGCGCCGCAGGCAGAACGCCATCAACCGGCCGCAGCTCGCCGGTCAAGGCGAGTTCGCCAACGAATTCCAGTCCCGCCAGTGCATCGCGATCCAGCTGGCCGCTGGCGGCAAGAATGCCTAGCGCGATCGGCAGGTCGAAGCGGCCACCATCCTTCGGCAGGTCCGCCGGCGCCAGGTTGATGGTGATGCGACGCGCGGGGAATTCAAACTGCGCGCACAGGATCGCCGCGCGTACACGTTCGCGTGATTCCCGCACCGCCGCTTCCGGCAAGCCGACAATCTGCGTCGAAGGCAGCCCGCCCGACAGATGGACCTCGACCCTGACCTCCGGTGCCGCCACGCCTACCCGCGCCCGGCTGTGCACGAGCGCCAGGCTCACGCTGCGAGGACCTTGTCAGCTCACGCGGCGCTGCCGCCGCGTGCTTCCAGCGCGGCCACGGCCTTTTCGAGGGCCTCGAGCTTTTCGCGCGTGCGCAGCAGCACCGCGCGTTGCACGTCGAACTCCTCGCGCGTCACCAGGTCCAGCCGGGACAGGCCGGCCTGCAGCACGCCCTTGAAGCTGGCCTGCAACTCGTCGCGCGACTCGCGCAAGCCAGGCGGAACCAGGTCGCTGAGGCGGCGGGCAAGGTCGTCGAGCTGGTTGAAATCGATCATGGGGCGTCTCCGGTAGGGCCTGCTCAGCATCGGCTGTGCGCAGGGCGGACGCCATCGGCGCCGCGGTGGGAATGGCGTAAGGATAAGCCGCGATCGCCTGTGCGTCGCTCGCCGCGGAGCTGGACGCGCACTGCGATGGGACGGGTTATTCTTGTGTCCGGAAACGGCCGAGGACTGGGGAACGCCCGATGAAGATGATCATGGCCATCGTCAAGCCGTTCAAGCTTGACGATGTGCGCGAAGCGCTCGCCGGCTGCGGGGTGGCGGGCATCACCGCCACTGAAGTGAAGGGTTTCGGCCGGCAGAAGGGCCACACCGAGCTGTATCGCGGCGCCGAGTACGTGGTCGATTTCCTGCCGAAGGTGAAGATCGAGGTCGCGGTGACCGACGACCAGGTCGACGCGGTGGTCGAAGCCATCGTGCGCGCGGCCGGCACCGGCAAGATCGGCGACGGCAAGGTCTTCGTCTACGACCTGGCCAGCGTGGTGCGCATCCGCACCGGCGAACTGGACGCCGACGCGCTGTAAGCGCGTCGTGCCAGGGGCAAGCTTCAGCCCGTCTTGCCCTTCATGCGCCGGTAGAAGCGCTTCCAGCCGCGGCGCAGGCTGCTGACCCAGCCCGGTTCGGCGGTCAGTGCGGCCTGCTCGGGCGAGGGTGCCACGCCGGTCAGGCGCTGCTGCATCTTCAGCAGGTTGGCCTGGTCGCTGCGGCGCAGCTGGCGCGAGAGCGGGTTGTCGCGCAACCAGCGCGGGAAGCGCCAGGCCGAGGTGAAGTCGATCAACACCGGCACGCCGGCGCTGACCACCACATTGGTGCCATGCAGGTCGTTGTGGGTGATGCCCGCCGAATGCAGTTTCTCCAGCGCCGCCTGCAGGTCGTTGAACACTTCCTGCCCGACCAGCGCGCTGGCGCTGAGGGTCTCGCCGGGAATGAACTCCATGCCCAGCGCCAGGCCGCCCAGGGTGCCGAGCAGCGCCGGCGCGTGGCGCCAGCCTTTCAGCTGTTCGAGCATGCGCGCCTCGTGCCGCACCATCAGGCGCGCGATCGGCGAAAGCAGGGTGCGGCGGTAGCGGCCGTAGTCCTTGACCACCGCCAGACGCCCATTGACGTGGGTGCGGTAGACATCCGGCTCCAGCAGGCGGGTGCCTTCTTTCAGCAGCACGGGTGCAGCAAGGTCGGCACCGATGAAGGTGGACGCGCGGGTTCTCATCTGTTGCTCCTTGGTCCTGCGCCGGCAAGGGGTGGGGGGCCGGGTCGCGAGGAAAAACCGCGTCGGGACCGCGCCCGACGACAGGAGCAATTTTAAAACTCGGCAGTCTGCAAATTCTTAATGTTAAAAAAATGCAATGTTCCGCCGATGGAACGGCTTCGAGTCAATGCGCGCCCGTGTTGCGCACGCTGCTGCTCCCGATCATGACCGCAAGCGCCAGTCCCGCGGCGACCCAGGTCAGGGCCAGCGGCAGACTGCTAGCGTGGGCGATGAAGCCGATCAGGGCAGGCCCGGCGAGCGTGCCGGAATAGCCCATCGCCGAGACCGCGGCGACGTTTACCTGCGGATTGCCGGTGGGCTGCCGCCCGGCCGCGGAAAATGCGAGCGGCGCGATGTTGGCGGCGCCCAGACCGGCGATTGCGTAGCCGGCCAACGCCAGGCCGGGTAAGGGCGTCCACAGCGCCAGGGCCAGGCCGGCCACTGCCATGCCCGCGCCGACCAGCAGCACCGGAATGCCGCCATACCGGGCCACCCAGCAGTCGCCGCCGAAGCGCCCGGCGGTCATGGTGATGGCGAACACCGCATAGGCGATGCCGGCACGGGCGGTATCCACGCGCTGCAAGGTGTTGAGCGCGATGGCACTCCAGTCGAGCATCGCGCCTTCCATCAGGAAGGTGGCGAAGGCCATGCCGCCGAGCAGCAACAGCCGGCCATGCGGCCAATGCCAGCCCTCGCCGCTGCCGCCGGCCGCAAGCAGATGCGGAGCGCAGCGCCACAGGCACAGCAGCCCGAGCAGCAGCATCGGCAACACCGCCTGCCACGGCGTCGCGCCCAGCCAGAGCATGGTGGCGACGCTGCCGGCGCCGACGATGCAGCCAACGCTGAACCAGCCATGGAAGCCGGACATCAGCGGGCGCCCGGCCTGGCGTTCGACCATCACCGCGTGCAGGTTGATCGCCACGTCCATGCCGCCGAGCGCCGCGCCGTAGACGAACAGCACCGCCGCCAGGCCCAGGTAGCTGGAAGCCAGCCCCAGGCCGGGCAGACACAGCGCAGCGAGCGCTCCGAGCGCGACGATCAGCCGGCGGCAACCGACCTTGCCGGCAGCCCAGCCGGCGACGGGCATGGCGCTGACCGAACCGATGCCCAGGGCCAGCAGCAACAAGCCCAGCTCGGCTTCGCTGGCATGCAGGCGGTCACGCGCATAGGGCACCAGCGGTGCCCAGGCGGAAAGGTTGATCCCGGCGACGAGGAAACTGGCCCGCGTCGCCCATTCCCGCGCGCGTTGCGGCGAAGCGCTCACCGTGCGCGGGGTGTGGCGTGCGTCATTCACCCAGCGCGCGGGCGACGAATGGCGGCGCGACCAGCACGCCGGTGTGCAGATGGGCGCTGTAGTACAGCGTGTCGAAGCTCTTGGCCTGTGCCTCGGCCTGGCGGAAGGCAAAGTCGGCACCGGCGTTCTTGCGCGCCATGGTCACGCTCCACCAGCCGGTGGGGTAGCACGGCTGCGGGAAGGGCAGGGTCTTGAACGACTGGAAGCCGGCCTTGCCCATTTCCTGGCGCATTTCCTTGATCAGGTCCAGCAGCGCCAGCGGCGATTCGGACTGCTGCACGAGGATGCCGTCGTCCTTCAGCGCACGGAAGCAGCTGTCGTAGAAGGCCTTGTTGAACAGGCCCTCGGCCGGGCCCACCGGATCGGTGGAATCGACGATGACGATGTCCACGCTGCCGGCCGGGCAATTGGCCATGTAGGCCACGCCATCGTCGAACAGCAGTTCGGCGCGCGCGTCGCCATTGGATTCGCACAGTTCGGGGAAGTACTTCTCCGACATGCGGGTGACCTGCTCGTCGATGTCGCACTGCGTGGCGCTCTCCACGCCCGGATGCTTGAGCACCTCGCGCAGGGTGCCGCAGTCGCCGCCCCCGATGATCACCACGCGCTTGGGCGCGGCGTGGGTGAACAGCGCCGCGTGGCTGATCATCTCGTGGTAGAAGAAGTTGTCGCGCGTGGTCAGCATCACCGCGCCGTCGATCACCATCAGCTTGCCCCAGTCCGTGGTGTCGAAGATCTCGATCTTCTGGAACGGCGACTGCACCTCGTCCAGCTTGCCGGTGATGCGGTAGCCGATGGCCGAGCCGGTGGGCTGGAAATGCTCGATGTACCAGTTGTCGTTGCTGCTCATGGGGGAGTCCTTGCGGCGAGCCCGCGGCCGACCGGCCAGATGGGCGGGGAGGGCGCGCATTGTAGCGAAGGCACCCGCAGGCGTCCGTTACCATGTGCCGACCGGCGCCGGGAAGGCGCCTTCTCGGGGGAGAACGGGGATGACGGACGTCGTGGCGCATCGCGCATTGATCGAGCGACTGGAACGCGAAGCGGCGCATGCGCCGGGGCGCTATCGGTTCAAGGTGGCACTGCTGGCCTTGGCCGGCTTTGCGGTTCTGGGCGGGGCCCTGCTGCTGGCGCTTGGGGTCTCGGTGGGGCTGGTGGTGGTGCTGGTGGCGATCAGCCCGCTGCTGCTGTTGAAGCTGGTCAAGATTGTCTGGATACCGATCGGCTTTGGCTGGATGCTGCTGCGCAGCTTCTGGATCCGCTTCGACGCACCCCACGGCCGCCGCCTGGGCCGCCACGAGGCGCCGGCGTTGCAGGCCGAAGTCGAGCGCCTGCGGCGCCAGACCGGCGCGCCGCGCCTGCACGGCATCATCATCAACGGCGAGCTCAACGCCGCCGCCGCCACCGTGCCGCGCGCGCTGGGCCTGCTCGGCCATCGCCACTACCTGGTACTGGGCCTGCCGCTGATGCAGGCGCTGGATGCACAGCAATTCGCCTCGGTGATCGCCCACGAGTTTGGCCACTTCGGCGGCGGCCATGGGCGCTTTGGCGGCTGGATCTACCGCGTGCGTGCCAGCTGGGACCGCGTGCTGGTGCAGCTGCAGGCGCGCCGCTCGTGGGCTAGCGGCGCATTCGTGCGCTTCTTCCGCTGGTATGCGCCGTACTTCAATGCCTACAGCTTCGTGCTGGCGCGAACGCAGGAATACCAGGCCGATGCCGTGGCCGCGCAGGTGGCCGGCGCGCGCGTGGCCGCAGAGGCGCTGGTGCGGGTCAACCTCGGCAGTGAGCGCCTGAGCCAGGACTTCTGGCCGGGCATGTGGCGCCGTGGCGTGGCCGAGGCGGCGCCGCCGATGCTGCTCTACCGCGACATGGCTGACAGCCTCAGGCAGCCGCACGAAGCCGACTCGGAGCGCCTGGCGCGGCTGCTGGGCCGCCCGCCCGGCCACGACGACACGCATCCGACCCTGGCCCAGCGCCTGGCCGCGCTCGGCGTGCAGCCGGCGCTGGTGCCGCCGCCAGCGCGCAGCTTTGCCGAAACCTACCTGGGCGGGCTGCTGCCACAGCTGGAGAACGAATTCAGCGAGCAATGGCGGCGCCAGGTGGAGTTCGACTGGCGCGAGAACCATCGCCAGCACGCCGCCGACCTGCGCCGCCTGGAAGAGCTCGAAGCCATGCCCGTGCATGACGCCGATGCGGTGGTCGAGCACGCGCGGCTGGCCGAAGCGCTGCGGCCCGAGGTGGACGCCCTCGCGCTATACCGCCGCGCGCTGGAGCACGCGCCCACCCATCCCTTCGTCCATTACCGGCTTGGCGTGCTGATGCTGCAGACCGGCAACGCCGCCGGCGTGGCCCACCTGCGCCGGGCCATGGTGCTGGACCCGCAAAGCCGCCAGGCCGCGTTGCAGCACCTTGCGCACTATTACCGCGAGAACGGCGACGTGGCCGGGCAGGACGAAGTGGCCCGCGAGTGGCAGCAGCTGCAGGACGCACGCCTGCGCGGCCAGCAGGGCCGCCACGAGCTGGGCGTCAAGGACAGCTTCCTGCCACACGGACTGGATGCGCAGGCATTGGCCGGTCTGCGCGCGACGCTGGCGCGGCAAGGCACGGTCAGCAAGGCCTGGCTCGCACGCAAGCAGCTGCCCGGCGAAGACGACGGCGTGCCGCACTACGTGCTGCTGGTCGCCTGGCGCGGATTCCTCTACCGCGAGGAAACCCGGCTCAAGCAGCTGGTGGAGGCCATTGAACTGCCGGGCACCTTCATCGTCTTTGCCGGATCACGGCAATACACGGCGGTGGCGCGGCGCCTGCGCAAGGCGGTGGGAGACCCCGTTTACCGCAAGTAGCGGGGGGAGGCGGGTAGAATGCGCGTCCCTCGCGCCTTGCCCCCGGAACCGCCATGACCTGGTCCATCGACCAAGCCCGAAAGACCTACTCCATCCCGCATTGGGCAGACGGGTATTTCGATGTCGATGCGGCCGGGCACGTGGTGGTGCGCCCGACCGGCGCCGAAGGCCCGGCCGTGTCGCTGCCGGAAGTGGTGGACGCCGCGCGCGCCTCCGGCGCCAAGCTGCCGCTGCTGGTGCGCTTTCCGGACATCCTCGGCCAGCGCCTGGGCAAGCTGCAGTCGGCCTTTGCCCAGGCCCAGGCTGACTGGGACTACGCCGGCGGCTACACCGCCGTGTACCCGATCAAGGTGAACCAGCACCGCGGCGTCGCCGGCACGCTGGCCTCGCACCATGGCGAAGGCTTTGGCCTGGAAGCGGGCAGCAAGCCGGAGCTGATGGCGGTGCTGGCGCTGTCGCGCCCGGGCGGGCTGATCGTCTGCAATGGCTACAAGGACCGCGAGTACATCCGCCTGGCCCTGATCGGGCGCAAGCTCGGGCTGCAGACCTTCATCGTCATCGAGAAGCCTTCGGAACTGAAGCTGGTGCTGGAGGAGGCGCGCCGCCTCGAGGTCAAGCCGGGCCTGGGCGTGCGCATGCGCCTGGCCTCGCTGGGCGCGGGCAAGTGGCAGAACAGTGGCGGCGACAAGGCCAAGTTCGGGCTGTCGCCGCGCCAGGTGCTGGACCTGTGGAAGTCGCTGCGCGACACCGAATACGCCGAGTGCCTGAACCTGCTGCACTTCCACATGGGTTCACAGATCTCCAACGTGCGCGACATCGCCAACGGCATGCGCGAGGCGACCCGCTACTTCGTCGAACTTTCGCGCCTGGGCGCGAAGATCAGCCATGTCGACGTCGGTGGTGGCCTGGGGATCGACTACGAAGGCACGCGCTCGCGCAGCTACTGCTCGATCAACTACGGCCTGCATTCCTACGCCGGCAACATCGTGCAGCCGCTGGCCAGCGCCTGCGCGGAACACGGCCTGCCGCAGCCGCGCATCGTCACCGAGTGCGGCCGCGCGATGACCGCGCACCACGCGGTGCTGATCGCCAACGTGACCGAAGTGGAGCAGGCGCCGGAAGGCCGCGTGCCGGACGCGCACGACGACGAGCCGGCGGCGATTCGCCATCTGCGCGAGATTCACGACCAGCTCGACGTGCGCCCGGCGGTGGAGCTGTTCCAGGAGGCCCAGCACTTCCATGCCGAAGGTTTGTCGGCCTACGCGCTGGGGCAGATCGACCTGGTTCACCGCGCGCGCATCGACGACCTGTTCTACGCGATCGCCCACGCCGTGCGCGCGCGCCTGAGCTTCGACGAGAAGAGCCACCGGCCGCTGCTGGACGAGCTCAACGAGCGCCTGGTCGACAAGTACTTCGTCAACTTCAGCGTGTTCGAGTCGATTCCGGACGTGTGGGCGATCGACCAGGTGTTCCCGATCGTGCCGATCGAGCGTCTCGACCAGGCCCCGGACCGCCGCGGCGTGGTCTGTGACATGACCTGCGACTCGGACGGCATGGTCAAGACCTACGTCGAAAACGAGAGCCTGGACACCTCGCTGCCGCTGCATGCGCTGCGCTCGGGCGAGTCGTACCGCATTGGCTTCTTCCTGGTGGGCGCCTACCAGGAAATTCTGGGCGACATCCACAACCTGTTCGGCGACACCGATGCGGTGGAAGTTGCGGTGGAAGGCAACGGTTACCGCATTGCCCAGCAGCGTCGCGGCGACACCACCGACGTGATGCTCGACTACGTGGGCTACCGCCTGGACGAACTGCGCAGCGCCTATGCCGAGCGCATCGCCGCCGCGCAGCTGCCGGCAGCGCGCGCGCAGGAGCTGGCCGATGCGCTGGAAGCGGGGCTGACCGGCTACACCTATCTGTCGGACGAACCGCTGGTGTGAGCTCGCGGACGCGGCGCGCGCCCTTGCGGCAGCGCCGCGACCTGTCCGGCCACCGCCTCGCGCACCAGCGTGGCCAGCGCGTTGACCGCGGGCGTGTCACTGGTGCGATAGAGCTGCAGGTCAACAGTGGGCATTGCCGGCAAACCGTGGGCCTCCGCATCGAGCACGCGCAGCCCGCCGGGCAGGCATAGCGGCGTACGCAGGGTGATGCCGAGGCCGGCCTCCACCGCCGCCCACACCCCGGCCAGGCTGGCGCTGCTGAAGGCGACGCGCCAGGGGATGCCGGCACGGTCCAGCGCCTCGATCGCGACACTGCGCATCGGGCAGGGTGCATCCAGCAGCGCCAGCGCCAGCGGTCCCTCGCGGGTGCTGGCCAGCGCCGGGCCGACCCAGCACAGCGGCACGCACGCCAGTGTTTCAGGCGCCAACTGCGCGGGCATCGGCGGGCCGGACCACGCCAGCGCCAGGTCGAACTGCCCGGCCGCCACGCCGTCCACCAGCACCGCGCCGCGCGCGATCTGCGCTTCCACCTGCAGCTTGGGATGCGCGCGGCCAAATCGTGCCAGCACCGAAGGCAGCAACTGCTCGCCGAATTCGGCCTGCAGGCCAAGACTCACTTCGCCCTGCCAGTGCGCGCCGTCGAGCGCGGCCACGGCCTCGTCATTGAGCGAGAGCAGGCGTCGCGCGTAGCCCAGCAGCAGGTCGCCGGTCGGGGTCAGCACCAGCCCGCGGCCCTGGCGCACCAGCAAGGGGGCGCCGGCCTGCTGTTCGAGCTTCTTCAGCTGCGCACTGACCGCCGAGGTCGAGCGGTGCAGCTGCACGGCCGCACGGGCGAAGCTGCCCAGCGCAATGCCGGTGGCGAAACTGCGCATGGCGTCCAGGTCGAGATGGGTCGTGCGCATGGAACGTCCTGATTTGGTGGATCGTTGATACCGAATTATCCGATTTACTGGACGATCCGCCAGTCCCACGATGGTCGCCTGCTTCCCACTGGAGACGGTCATGCCCCTGGTCCACATCGCCCTGCGTCATACCACTCCTGAACGCATTGCCGCCATCCGCGATGGCGTCTACGCCGCCTTGCGTGCCAGTTTCGAGGTGCCGGAGAACGACCGCTTCATCCTGGTCAGTCAGCACGAGGCGCACGAGTTCGACTACGACCCCGGCTACCTCGGCATCGCCCGCAGCGACGAGCTGGTCTTCGTGCGGATCAATTGTTCGGCCTCGCGCGGCGTCACCCAGAAGAAGGCGCTGTACCGCGACATTGTCGAACGCCTGGTGCAATCGCCCGGGCTGCGGCCGGAGGATGTCTTCATCCACCTGGTCGAAACGGCGCGTGAGAACTGGTCGTTTGGCCACGGCGCCATGCAGTACGCCTGAGCGTGCCATCGCACCCGGGCGGCATGCACATGCCGCCCACGCCGGAATGGTGGATGATGCGCGCGCCGACGCCCGGCCGGGCGCAACGCTCATCCAGGAGGCCGCATGGAACTGCTCAAGGCCGTCGCCATCGGGCTGGCGATGTTGCTGCCGCTGGCCAATCCGCTGACCACCGTCGCCCTGCTGCTGGGCCTGTCGCAAGGCATGACCGAGCAGGAGCGCAACCGCCAGGCATTCCTGTGCGCCTGCTACGTGTTCGCGATCATGATGGTCGCCTTCTATGCCGGGCAGACGGTGATGAGCGTGTTCGGCATCTCGATCTCCGGCCTGCGCATTGCTGGCGGGATGATCGTGGCCTACATCGGCTTCCGCATGCTGTTCCCCAGCGACCAGTCCGGTGAGGAACCGGAGGTGGAGGCGCGCAGCGAGGAGATTCGCCAGCGCAGCAAGGCCGATATCGCCTTCATCCCGCTGGCCATGCCGAGCACGGCCGGGCCGGGCACCATTGCGCTGATCATCAGCACCGCTGCGGCCATGCGCGACGAAATGCCGTTTGCGCCGTGGGTGATGTGGACCGCGCCGGCGCTCACCTTTCTGTTGGCGAGCGTGGTCCTGCTGCTGTGCCTGCGCAGCGCCGGAGCGATCATCCGGCTGCTGGGGCAGAGCGGCATCGAGGCCTTCGGCCGGCTGATGGGCTTTCTGCTGGTCTGCCTGGGCGTGCAGTTCGTGATCAACGGCGTGCTCGACATCGTCGAGGATTTTCCCGCCGTGACCTGAGTGGCGCATGCGGCGCCACGCGGGTCGAAGCATGGCCGCGCGGTCAGGTCTCGCGCGCGACCTGGAAGCCGGCGAAGGACTGCGTCACCGGCATGATCTCCAGGCGATTGATGTTCAGATGCGGCGGCAACGTCGCGACGTAGAAGATCGACTCGGCGATGTCCTCGGGGGTCATCGGGTTGGCCCCGGTATAGAGCTTGTCCGAGGCGCTCTGGTCGCCGTGTGTGCGGACGAGGGTGAACTCGGTCTCGGCCATGCCCGGCTCGATCGAGGTCACGCGCACACCGGTGCCGTGCAGATCCGAACGCAGCCCCAGCGAGAACTGGCTGACGAAGGCCTTGGTGCCGCCGTAGGCATTGCCGCCCGGATACGGGTAGGTGGCCGCGACCGAGCTGATGTTGATGATCGCGCCCTTGCGTGCGATCAGCGTCGGCAACACGCGATGGGTCAGGTTCACCAGCGCGGTGATGTTGGTGTCGATCATCGTGTGCCAGTCCTGCAACGAGGCCGACTGTGCCGGCGCGGTGCCCTGCGCGAGGCCGGCGTTGTTGACCAGCAGGTCGATGTCGGCGAAATCGGCCGGCAGTGCCGCCAGCGCCGCGTCCATCGCTCCCGCATCACGCACGTCGAACACCGCCGCGTGGATGCGATCGGCGCCGAACTCCTTCACCAGCGGTTGCAGCCGCTCGCCGCGCCGCCCGGTGGCGATGACGCGCCAGCCGGCAGTGGCAAAGCGCCGCGCCGCGGCCAGGCCGAAGCCCGAGGTGGCACCGGTAATGAGGGCAGTCTGGGTCATGGCAACTCCGTGCGGAAGCGATACACGGATTTTCGCACCATCGCGGCGCCGCGGCATACGCAAAGCCCGGCTCGGGGCCGGGCTCTGCGAGGGTGCATGCGATCGGTCTTGCTGCGCCGGGCTACTGCGCCTTGATCGCGATCGCTGGCAAGCCGCTGCCGCTGAGCTTCTGCTTGGCTTCGGCCAGTTCGCTGGCGGTGCCATACGGCCCCATGCGCACGCGGTAGACGGTCTTGCCCCCGATCTGTGCCGATTCCACCCGCGCGCTGAGGCCGAGCATGGCCAGCTTGGCCTTGGTCGATTCGGCATCGCCCGAGGCGCCAAACGAGCCGGCCTGCAGGATGTAGCGCACGTTGTCGTTGGTGCTGGCCGTCGCAGCCGGTGCTGCGCTGGCAGCAGCTGCGGGCGCCTGCTCCGTGCGTGTCGTCGTAGCCAGCGTGGCCGCAGGCGAAGTCGCCGGCGTGGTGCGCGGCGGCGCAGTTTCCGGCAGCGGTCGCGGCCCCGGGGTTTCGCTCAGCGGCGCCGGCTGGCTCGGCGCATTGCCGGCAACAGGTGTAGTCGCCGCCGTCACTGCGGCCGGAGCTGGTGGCACCGGCTTGCCTTCGAGGGCCGCCCGTGCCCGCGCTGCTTCTTCCGCGCGCGCGCTGGCCGCCAGTTCGGCATCGGACATCTGCACTTCCTTGCCGGGCAGCAAGGTGTAGAAGTCGTACTGGGTCGGTGCGCTGCCGTCGGCATTGGCCGCCGGCTTGCCGGTGGCCGGCTTGGGCAGCTCGGCGGGGGTGTCGACATCGGCGTCGGCCACCGGTGCCGGCTGCGCATCCGGGTTCGGCCGCGGGCCCACGCGCAGGAAGCCGTCGCCGTCCTTCTTGAACAAGCCGGGCGCAGCCAGGAACACCACGGCCGCAATTGCCGCGCCCGCCACCAGCCAGACCCAACCGGGGGTGCCGTTGCTGCTGTTGCGCTTGGCCTGGCTCTTACCGCGTCGTGCTGCCATCTACTACTTCTCCGTTGAACTGCCGCGAACCTTGCGGTTCCTTACATTTTTTCCGGGGCACTGACACCGAGCAGGTCCAGGCCGTTGGCCAGCACCTGCCGCGCGGCCTGCGCCAACGCCAGCTTGGCGTCGCGTTCGGCTGCATCGTCCACCAGCACCGGCGTCCCGTGATACCACGTGTGGAAGGCGTGCGCCAATTCACGCAGATACTGCGCGATCTGATGCGGTTCCAGCGCCTCGCCCGCGGCCTCCACGACTTCCGGGTAGCGCGCGATCTCGATCATCAGCCACAGCGAGGTTTCGTCCTGCAGCTTGCCCAGACCGGCGATGCCGGCGGGCAGATCGTGCGCCAACCCCTTCTCCTGCGCCTGGCGCAGCAGGCTGCAAACCCGGGCGTGCGCATACTGCACGTAGAACACCGGGTTGTCATTGCTCTGCTGACGCGCGAGGTCGATGTCGAAGGTCAGCTGCGAATCGGGCTTGCGCGCGATCAGGAACCAGCGCGTGGCATCACGGCCGACTTCATCGATCAGGTCGCGCAGGGTGAGGTAGCTGCCGGCCCGCTTGGACAGCTTCACTTCCTCGCCGCCGCGCATCACCGTGACCATCTGGTGCAGCACGTACTCGGGCCAGCCCTTGGGAATGCCCAGGTCCATCGCCTGCAGGCCCGCGCGCACGCGCGCCAGCGAGCCGTGGTGGTCGGCGCCCAGCTCGGTGATCGCGCGCTCATAGCCGCGCTGCCACTTGGTCAGGTGGTAGGCCACGTCCGGCACGAAATAGGTGTAGGTGCCGTCAGACTTGCGCATCACGCGGTCCTTGTCGTCACCGAAGTCGCTGGACTTCAGCCACAGCGCGCCGCCTTCCTCGTACGTGTGGCCCGAGGCAATCAGCTTCTGCACTGCTTCTTCGACCTTGCCGTCCTGGTACAGCGAACTCTCCAGGAAGTAGATGTCGAAATCCACGCCGAACGCGGCCAGGTCGTGGTTCTGTTCGTTGCGCAGATAGGCCACGGCGAAGCGGCGGATCGAGGCCAGGTCCTGCGGATCCTTGGTGCCGGTCACCAGGTGGCCTTCCAGGTTCACGGTTTCACCCGCCAGGTAGGCCTTGGCGACGTCGGCGATGTATTCGCCGCGGTAGCCTTCCTCTGGCCAGCCGGCGCTGTCCGGCGTGTGGCCCAGGGCACGCGCCTGCACCGAGCGGGCCAGGTTTTCGATCTGCACGCCAGCGTCGTTGTAGTAGAACTCGCGCTTGACGTTCCAGCCGTTGGCTTCGAGCAGCCGCGCCAGGCTGTCACCGATGGCCGCGGCGCGGCCGTGGCCGACATGCAGCGGGCCGGTCGGGTTGGCGGAGACGTACTCCACGCCGACGCTGTGGCCGTCGCCGGAAAGATTGCGGCCGTAGTCCTGGCCCTGCTTGAGCACGTGCGCAGCTTCGCGCTGGTAGGCAGCCGGAGCAAGGTGGAAGTTGATGAAGCCGGGGCCGGCGATTTCCACGCGCGCCACATCGTCGCTGGCCGGCAGTGCATCTACCAGCGCCTGGGCCAGCGCGCGCGGGTTGCTGCGCGCCGCCTTGGCCAGCAGCATCGCGGCATTGGTGGCGAAGTCCCCGTGCTCGCGGGTCTTTGGGCGTTCGACGACGAAGTCCGGCGGCAGGGTGTCGGCGGGCAAGGTGCCGTTGGCGCGCAAGGCTTCGATGCCTTGACCAATCAGGGCGCGGAGTTGGGGTTTCACTGAGGATTCTGCTGGAACGAGAAAGGCGGCGATTTTAACCGACCGGGCGGTGAGCAACGTCAGCTTTGTTCAGCTCGGGCACCGGCGTGCCCAGGCCGGCACCGCGGCCGCCTCGCGGCCTCAGAGCAGACCCCGGGAGGCCATGGAGACGGGCAGGCCGTCTCCGATGACGAAATGGTCGAGGAGGCGGATATCCACCAGACCCAAGGCCTCGTGAAGCCGGCGGGTGAGGCTGCGGTCGGCGGCGGAGGGCTCGGCGTGGCCGGACGGGTGGTTGTGCCCGACGATCACGGCCGCCGCGTTGTGGGCCAGGGCGCGGCGCACGACCTCGCGTGGATGCACCTGGGAGCGGTCGATGGTGCCGCTGAACAGCTCCTCGAAGGCGATGGCCCGGTGCTTGGTGTCCAGGAACAGCACCGCGAAGACCTCTTGCTTGTGCGGCCGCAGCCGCGCCGAGAAGTAATTCCCGGCGTCCTGGGCATTGCTCAGCGCCGCGCCGCGCTCCAGCCCCGCCCACAGATGGCGCCGGTTGAGCTCCAGGGCAGCCGAGAGCTTGCAGGCACGTGCCGGGCCGAGCCCGATCAGGCGCTTCATGTCGCCGGCGTCACGATCGAGCAGGCCGCGCAGCTTGCCGGCCTTGTCCAGCAGGTTGCGCGCGGTCTTCACTGCATCCTCGCCGCGGATGCCCGAGCCCAGGAAGATGGCGAGCAATTCCGCGTCCGACAGCCGGCCCGGCCCGAGCTCGAGCAGTTTTTCGCGGGGACGTTCGTCAACGGGCCAATACTTTATGTGCATATGGCTAGGATGCATGGCCCGGACCGGCGTCCGTATCAGGCACGGCACGGCCTTCGGTTAATCTAATTCACCTTGTATGTGTAGGAATTCCCTTACGTGAGCGCGAATCCCGAGTCCGGCCCGCTGCAGGGGCAACGCGTGCTGCTATGCGTGGGTGGCGGCATCGCCGCCTACAAGTCCCTGGAGCTGGTGCGCCGCCTGCGCGACGCAGGCGCGCAGGTGCAAGTGGCGATGACCGCTGGTGCGCAGCAGTTCGTCACCCCGCTGAGCTTCCAGGCGCTGTCCGGGCAGCCGACCCGCACCAGCCTGTGGGACAGCGCGGCCGAGCAATCCATGGGTCACCTCGAACTGGCGCGCTGGGCCGACCGTGTTCTGGTCGCTCCCGCCACCGCCGACCTGCTCGCGCGCCTGGCGCACGGCCTGGCCGACGACCTGGTGACCACGCTGTGCCTGGCCACGACCGCGCCGCTCACCGTGGCCCCGGCGATGAACCACCGCATGTGGCTGCATCCGGCGACCCAGGCCAACATCGCCACGCTGACCGCGCGTGGCGTGGCCGTGGTCGGCCCGGCCGATGGCCCGTTGGCCGAGGGCGAGTCCGGCCCGGGCCGCCTGGTCGAACCACTCGATCTGGTCGCCGCGCTGGCCGCAACCACGACCGCCGCGCCGCCCGCACCGGCCGGCGACGGGCGCCTCAAGGGCCAGCGCATCGTCATCAGCGCGGGCCCCACCTACGAAGACCTGGACCCGGTGCGCTACGTGGGCAACCGCAGCAGCGGCAAGATGGGCTTTGCACTGGCCGCCGCGGCCGCCAGGCAGGGCGCCGAGGTGGTCCTGGTCGCCGGTCCGGTCCATCTGCCCACGCCGCCCGGGGTCAAGCGGGTGGACGTGCGTTCGGCCGCGCAGATGCGCGATGCCGTGCTCGCCGCCCTTCCGGCCGACATTTATGTCGGCGCCGCCGCGGTGTCGGACTACACCCCGCGCCGCGCCGTGCCGCAGAAGATCAAGAAGACCGGCGAGACCCTGACCCTGGAGCTGGTGCGCACTCCGGACATCCTCGCCGAGGTCGCCGCGCAGACCGGTGCGCTCAAGCTGGTGGTGGGCTTCGCGGCCGAAACCCATGACGTGGAGAAATACGCTCGCGGCAAGCTCGCCGCCAAGCGCCTGGACCTGATCATCGCCAACCAGGTCGGCATCAGCGGCGGCGGCTTCGAGAGCGATGACAACGCCGCCACCGCCTACTGGCAGGGCGGCGAGCGATCCTTCCCCAGCAGCAGCAAGGCCGAACTGGCCGAGCGGCTGCTCGACCTGGTTTCCGAGAGGCTGCAGGCATGAGCGCGAACGACCACACCCTGCAGCTGAAGCTGCTCGACCCACGCTTTGGCGACGAATGGCCGCTGCCGGCCTATGCCACCGCCGCCAGCGCCGGCATGGACCTGCGTGCCGCGACCGAGGCGCCGATGACGCTGGAGCCGGGCGACGCGGTGCTGGTGCCCAGCGGCATCGCCATCCATATCGAAGACCCGGGGCTGTGCGCGGTGGTCCTGCCGCGCTCGGGGCTGGGGCACCGGCACGGCATCGTGCTCGGCAACGGCACCGGGCTGATCGACGCCGACTACCAGGGACCGTTGCTGATCAGCGTCTGGAACCGGGGCCGTGAGCCGTTCACCATCGCGCCCGGGGACCGCATTGCGCAACTGGTTCTGCTGCCGATCGTGCGCGCGACGTTGCAGGTGGTGGATACTTTCGCCGACAGTGCGCGAGGGACGGGTGGATTCGGCCACACCGGCGTGCGCTGACAGGGGGCTGTCGAGATGAGCAGGACGAACGAAGGCGGGCAGGCCGTGGCCAGCCTGCGCAGGTCTGCGCTGTTGCTGGCGCTGCTGGCGCTGCTGCTGGCCGCATGGTTTGGCTGGAACGCTTACGCGCAGTGGCGCCACGAGGCCGCCGGCGAGGCGGTGGCCAGCGCGCGTGACCGTGCCCTGGTCGAGGTTGGGCGTGCCGTATCCAGCCAGGCCACGCAATACGCCAACCTGCTGAAGGAGCCGGCAGTGACTGCCGCGCTGGCGGGGGGCGATGCCGCGGCCGCGGCCGCGGCGATCCGCGAGCGCTTCAAGGGCGCCGAGGACGTGCAGATCTGGCCGGCGGACCTGACCGAGGCCTATGCCGACAGCGCCGCGTTCGGCTACTCGCGCCTGGCCTTGCTCGAGGCCGCGCTGCAGGCAGACAAGCCACAGGTGCGCATCGTGCGCGACGACGGTCAGCCGCGCCTGGGCGTGGCCGCGCGCGTGCAGCTGGGCGACACCCCCGCGGTGAGTTTCGTGCGCCTGCCCTTGCTGCGCGTGACCGGCGCCTTCGATACCCTCGATGTGCCCGCCGAGGGCTACCTGGCCCTGCGCCAGGGCAGCTTCAACGTGGTGCAGAAGGGCGACACCGGGCTGGAAGGCTCGGCCGAAGCGATGTCGCGGGCTATCGGCAAGGATGGCCTGCGCCTGGCCGCGGCGGTGCGCGAAGTGGAAGCCGGGCCGATGGGCCTGGGCGCGATTCCCTGCCTGATCGTGGCGGTGTTGCTGGTTGTCCTGGCGATGCTGGCGATCCTCGCCGGACGTGGCCGCGTGCGTCTGCCCAAGCGCCGCGCCAGCGTCGAGGACAGCAGCGACTCGCCGACCCTGAGCGAAAGCCTGCAGCGCGAAGCCGAGGCGGCCGCTGCCGCCGCCACTGCGGCGCAGGACGATGCAGCCGACGCCGCCCCCGCCCGGCGCAGCGTGGCCGCGCCGACGGTGGTGGCCGACATCTTCCGCGCCTATGACATCCGCGGCGTGGTCGGCAAGGAACTGAATCCGGGCGTGGCCGAACTGATTGGCCAGGCGATCGGCAGCGTCATGCAGGCGCAGGGTCTGCGCGACGTGGTCGTGGGCCGCGACGGCCGCCTGTCCGGTCCGGAATTGTCGGCCGGGCTGATCGAAGGCCTGCGCCGCGCCGGCTGCCAGGTCACCGATATCGGCCTGGCGCCAACCCCGGTGGTGTATTTCGCCGCCTATCACCTGCGCGCCGGCAGCTGCGTGGCGGTGACGGGCAGCCACAATCCGCCTGACTACAACGGCTTCAAGATCGTCATCGGCGGCGAAACCCTGTCCGGCGAAGGCATCACCGAGTTGTACCAGCGCATTGCCGAAGGCCGCCTGCATACCGCCGCTGAACCCGGCAGCCTGGGCCAGCGTGATGTCGGCGAGGACTACATCCAGCGCATCGCCGACGACGTGCAGCTGGACCGCCCGCTCAAGGTGGTCGCCGACGCCGGCAACGGCGTGGCCGGCGAACTGGCGCCGCGCCTGCTCGAGGCGATCGGCGCCGAAGTGATCCCGCTGTACTGCGATGTCGATGGCACCTTCCCCAACCACCATCCCGACCCGAGCGACCCGGAAAACCTCGAAGACCTGGTGCAGATGGTGCAGCGTTTCGACGCGGACATCGGCCTGGCCTTCGACGGCGACGGCGACCGCCTGGGCGTGGTCACCCGCGAGGGCAAGGTGGTGTTCCCCGACCGCCTGCTGATGCTGTTTGCCGCCGACGTGCTGCAACGCAATCCCGGCGCGCTGATCATTTACGACGTCAAGTGCACCGGCAAGCTGCAGGATTTCGTGCTGCGCCACGGCGGCAGCCCGATGATGTGGAAGACCGGACACTCGCTGATCAAGTCGAAGATGCGCGAGACCGACGCCGAGTTGGCCGGCGAGATGAGCGGCCACTTCTTCTTCAAGGAACGCTGGTACGGCTTCGACGACGGCCTGTACGCAGCCGCGCGCCTGCTCGAAGTGCTCGCCCAGCGCGAGCAGACGCCTTCGGAAGTGCTGGGCGAGCTGCCCGATAGCGTGTCCACGCCGGAAATCAAACTGGCCGTGGACGGCCCGGCGCACGACCTGGTCGCGCGCTTCATCGCCGCCGTGCAGGGCCAGCAGGAAGGTTCGCCCTTCGAGGGCGCACGCATCGCCACCATCGACGGCCTGCGCGCCGATTTCAACGATGGCTGGGGACTGGTGCGCGCGTCCAACACCACGCCGGTGCTGGTGCTGCGCTTTGAGGCGGAGAACGAAGCGGCATTGGCGCGTATCCGCGCGCTGTTCAAGGCACAGCTGGAAGCCTTGCTGCCGGGGCGCGAGGTCGCGCTGTAGCCCCGGCGCTGGTTCAACCCGGGTTCGGTGTCTTCATCGCGCGGTAGCGTTCGAGAATCTGCTCGATCTCACCGTCCAGCTCCGCGCGCTGGCGCTCGAAGCTCGCCTGCAGGCGCTGCTGCCAGATCAGCGTGCGGTGCCGTTCCTGGATGTCGTTGGCGAGCTTGTCGGGCACCTTGCGCCCGGACAGCTCGCGGTCGCCGGCGTCGCGCAGCAACGTGATCAGGCCATCGCGCAGGCTGGTGACGTTGTAGCGCGCGGTCTGCACGTTGTTGTCGATCAGCGCGGTGCGCTCATTGAAGACCCGGCGCAGGTCGTCCTCGTTCTCGAAGGTGAGCAGCAACGCCTGCTCGGTGCGCTTGCGGGTCTGCTCGGCGGCCAGGTCGGCCTGCTGCTGCGCGGCGTTGGCGGCGGCCACGGCGCGCTCTTCAGCGGTGAGCGCACGGTCGATCTCGGCGCTGCGCATGCCGCTGTTGGCGTTGATTTCGTCGCGCGCCTGGTTGACCGCGTCGGCGGGCAAGGTGTCGCTGCACACGCGCTGGCCATTCTGGTCCCAGCAATACAGCTTCTTCTGCGCGGCGGGCTTGTTGCTGCGCGACTGTGCATGCGCCGGCAGCGCCAGCACGGCCAGCACGGCGATGCCCAGCATCGCCCGGGTGGATTTCGGCATCATGGCAGCCCCCTGCTGTCCTCAGCCCGATGTATCGATGCCGTAGCGGGCCCGGTAGGCCAGCAACGGTTCGTGGAAGCCGACAAGTTCCGGTTTTCCGCTGGCAAATGCAAGCAGGTCGCCGAGATTGGCCACGGCCACCACCGGAATGCCGGCCTCGGCGGCCACCGCCTGCGCGGCCGAACGCCGGTCGTGCTCGGCGGCGATCTCCTGCCGGTCCAGCGCCACCACGATGCCGGCCGGGGCGCCGCCGGCCTGGCGGATGATGTCCAGGGCCTCGCGGATGGCGGTGCCGGCGGTGATCACGTCATCGACAATCAACACCTTGCGTCCATCCAGCGCCGCGCCGATCAGGCTGCCGCCCTCGCCGTGAGCCTTGGCTTCCTTGCGGTTGAAGGCCAGCGGCAGGTCGCGGCCGCGGCCGGCGAACTCGCAGGCCAGCGCGGTCGCCAGCGGAATGCCCTTGTAGGCCGGGCCGAACACCAAGTCGAAGTCCAGGCCGGCGGCCTCGATGGCATCGGCGTAGCAGGCGGCCAGCGCGGCGGTCTTGGCCCCGGAATCGAAGCGGCCCGCGTTGAAGAAGTAGGGGCTCAGGCGCCCGGACTTGAGGGTGAACTCGCCAAAGCGCAGGGCATCGGCGGCCAGGGCCAGTTCGAGGAAGCGTTGCCGGTGGTCTTTCATCGCGGGATCAAGGAGCGGGGAGGAGCAAAGAATACCGGCTCGGGCCTGCACGACGGCGGGCTTGGGTTAGGCTTTGCCGATTCCATTGCCGGTTCATCCGTTCCCCTCCATGCGCATCATCAGCTTCAACGCCAACGGCCTGCGCTCGGCCGCCACCAAGGGCTTCTTCGACTGGTTCGCCGAACAGCAGGCCGACGTGCTTTGCGTGCAGGAGACCAAGGCCCAGGAACACCAACTCGCCGGCCCGCAGTTTCTGCCGGCCGGCTACCGCGCCTGGTTCCGCGACGCCACCACCAAGAAGGGCTACAGCGGTGTGGCGATCTACAGCCGGACCGAGCCTGACGAAATCCGCACCTCGCTGGGCTGGGACGAGTTCGATGAGGAGGGCCGCTACATCGAGGCGCGCTACGGCAACCTCAGCGTCGTGTCCTTCTACATCCCGTCCGGTTCGTCCGGCGAGCTGCGCCAGGGCTTCAAGTTCAAGGTGATGGAGTGGCTGCGCCCGACCCTGGCGCAGTGGCTGGCCAGCGACCGCGAGTACGTGCTGTGCGGCGACTGGAACATCGTGCGGTCGGCGCTGGATATCCGCAATTGGAAGTCCAACCAGAAGAATTCCGGCTGCCTGCCACCCGAGCGCGACTGGCTCAACGGCCTGTGCGCCGACCACGAGGACCACGTCCAGGCCGAAGCCGGGCGCGGCTGGGTCGACACCTACCGCGTCCTGCACCCGCAGGGTGAGGACTACACCTGGTGGAGCAACCGCGGCGCAGCGCGGGCCAATAACGTGGGCTGGCGCATCGACTACCAGTTCGCCACGCCGGGCCTGCGCCCGCGCCTGCGTGGTTGCTCGATCTATCGCGAGCAGCGCTTCTCCGACCACGCGCCCTACACCGTGGACTACGACCTGTGAGCCCGGCGCCGGCCGCGCCCGCCGCGGCGCCGTCCTACAAGGGCTGGGCCGGTATCCGCCGGGCCTTCGCCACGCCGTCGGCCGGTGCGATGGCGGTGCTGGGGTTCGGCAGCGGCCTGCCGTTCCTGCTGATCGCCTCGCAGACCTTGTCCACGCGCCTGCGCGACAACGGCCTGGAATTGCGCGACATCGGCCTGATCAGCCTTGCCAGCTTCTTCTACCTGCTGAAGTTCCTGTGGGCGCCGCTGCTGGACCGGCATGCCTTTCCGCTGCTTGGCTTTCTCGGCCGCCGCCGCTCATGGCTGCTGGTCTCGCAGCTGGGCGTGGGCGTGGCGCTGTTCGCGCTGGCGTTCTCGCGGCCGGAACTGGGCGTGGCCGGGTTGGTCGGCTGGGTGCTGTTTGCCTCGTTCATGGGCGCCACCCAGGACTCGGTAGTCGACGCCTACCGCATCGAGATCGCCCCGGAGAGCGCGCAGGCCGCGCTGGCGGCCACCTACATCTTCGGTTACCGCGTCGGCTTGATCGTCGGTGGTGCCGGCGCGCTGTACCTGGCTGAGTTCCTCGGCTGGCGCTGGGCCTACGTCGCGATGGCCGCGCTGATGGCGCTGCCGCTGCTGGCCACGCTGATATGCCGCGAGCCGGAGCAGCCGCGGACCACGGTGACCCGTCGCATCGACATCGTCGGCGCGTTCTGGCAACCGATCAGCAGCTTCTTCACCCACAACGGCATCGGCCTGGCCGTGGGGCTGCTGCTGTTCGTCGGCTTCTTCAAGTTTCCCGACCAGGTGATCGGGGTGATGGCCGGCCCGTTCTACCTCGATTCGGGTTTCACCAAGGCCGACATCGCCACCGTTTCCAAACTCTTTGGCGTATGGATGGGCCTGCTTGGCGCCTTTGCTGGCGGTGCCGCGGTGGCCGCCTTCGGTTTCCGCCGCATGTTGCTGATCGCCGCGCTCGGCGTCGCCCTGTCCAACCTGGCGTTCCTGCTGATGGCCCAGCACCCGGGCAAGTTGTGGGCGTTCTACGCCGCGCTTTCGGCGGACAACCTGTTCCAGGGCTTTGCCGGCGTGGTGCTGGTCGCCTTCATGTCCTCGCTGACCGACCGCAACTTCACCGCTACCCAGTACGGCCTGCTGGTCTCGCTGGCCAACCTGCCGGGCAAGTTCGTCGGCGGAGTGTCGGGCTATATCGTCGAGGCCAGTTCGTACTCGACCTTCTTCATCCTCAGCGCGCTGACCGTGATCCCGACCCTGTTGCTGCTGGCCTGGTTGTGGCGGCGCATCATCGAGCCGGCGGCCGCCCCATCGGCTACGCTGGCGGATCGAGCGGCGAGCCAGGCTGATTGAAAGCGGCGGCGGAACTGCCGATGATGCGTCCCCGGGGGAATCCTCGGTCACAGCGTGTTGGGGAGTGAAATGACCGACCTGGTGCTGCGCGACATCGACCCGATGATGGTGGACCGCATCCGCCGCATTTCGGTGGCGCGCGGCTGGACGCAGCACCAGACCGTCGTGAACCTGATCGAGCAAGGCCTGTTCGCCTGCGAACACGAAGTCAACGGTGGCTTTGAGCACCCCGAGGTCGACGCCCTGGCCGACGCCATCGCCGCGCTGAAGCTGCTGCCCAGCGGCGCCACGTTCTGATCGCGCCGGGCTCCGAGTCCTTCAGGCCGGGTGGATTGCGCCCAGGATGCGTGGCCCGCGCGCGCCACTGACTGCCGGCAGATTGCCCGGCCTGCCCGCCAGCGCCTGTGCCGCGAGCCAGGCGAAACCCATCGCTTCCATGTAGTCCGGGTCCAGCCCATGGGCCTGGCTGGATTCGACCACCACCCCCGGCAGTCCTGCGGCGAGCGCAGCCATCAACACCGGGTTGCGCACCCCGCCGCCGCACACCAGCACTCGCCGCGTATCGGGTTGATGCGCCCGCAGCGCCTCGGTCACCGTTGTCACGGTCAGCGCCAGCAGCGTGGCTTGCAGGTCCGCCGCCGAAGCGCCCGCCGCGGCCGGCGCACTCAGCGCCCAATCCAGATGGAACTGCTCGCGCCCGGTGCTCTTGGGCGGCGGCAGCGCGAACCAGGCATCGGCCTGCCACTGCGCCAGCAGCGCCGGCAGCACCTGGCCACTGGCGGCGAATGCGCCCTCGGCATCGAACGGCTGCCCGGTATGGCGCTGGCACCAGCTATCCATCAGCGCGTTGGCTGGGCCGGTGTCGAACCCGCGCACGTCTCCCTGGCTCGGGATCAGGGTTAGATTGCCGATGCCGCCCAGATTGAGGACGGCGCGGTCCTCCGCGGCGCTGCCCAGCATCGCCACGTGGAAGGCGGGCATCAGCGGCGCGCCCTGGCCGCCGGCGGCGATGTCGCGACGGCGAAAGTCGGCCACGGTGGTAATGCCGGTGGCTTCGGCAATGCGATGGGCATCGCCCATCTGCCAGGTAAAGGCCGGCGCGGCCTGCGGCCGATGGCGCACGGTCTGCCCATGCGAACCGATTGCGCGGATCTGCGCCGGCGCGATGCCCTCCTGCGCCAGCAGCGCATTGGCCGCCGCGGCAAAGCTTTCGCCCACGCGCGCGTCGAGATCACCGAGCACATCCAGCGAGGCGACCTCGCGCCCTTCGCCGAGCGCAATCAACGCCGCGCGCAGCTGCGGCTTCCACGGGTACGTGAGCCCGCCCAGCAGCTGGCAGCGCGGCGCGCTGTCTTGCGTGTCGGGAAAGGCGACCAGGGCGGCATCGATGCCGTCGGCGCTGGTGCCGGACATCAGGCCGATATACAGGGGAGTGCCGTCAGGAAGCGCCGCCATGCGGTTCTCGTGCAAGAGGAGCGGATAAAGATACGGCGCCCGCGAAGGGCGCCGTCAAGCATCTTCCAGCCGGGCGCGCTGCGCTCAGCCGCGGCCCTTGCCCTTGGCCTTGCCGGCGGCGGGCTTGTCGTCGGCCTGGGCGTAGATCAGTTTTTCCATGCCCTCGATGCGTGCCATGGCCGGCGCGGTCTGCGCGCGGAATGCGGCCAGTTCGGCGCCCGCCAGCGGGGTCGGCGGCGGCATCGTCACCGAGGCCGGGTTGCGCTGCACGCCGTTGACGCGGAATTCGTAATGCAGGTGCGGGCCGGTCGCCAGTCCGGTCATGCCGACGTAGCCAATCGTCGTGCCCTGGGCAATGCGCTGGCCGACGCGAACCTTGCCGAAGCGCGACATGTGCCCGTACAGCGTGCTGTAGCCCTTGCCGTGGTCGAGGATCACCACGTTGCCATAGCCGCGCTGGGTGCCGACGTACTTCACCTGTGCATCGCCGGCGGCCATGATCGGCGTGCCGGTCGGGGCGGCGTAATCAATGCCCTTGTGGCCGCGGATCGTGCCCAGCACCGGATGCTTGCGCATGCCGAAGGTCGAGCTGATGCGGGTATAGGTCACCGGCATGCGGATAAAGCTCTTCTTCAGCGGGCGCCCGGTGATGTCGAAGTACTCGGCCGGCTTGCCGCCGCGCTCGAAGCGGAAACCCGTATAGGTCTTGCCCCCGGTGGTGAAGGTCGCCGCCAGGATCTTGCTGGTGTCGATGCGCTCGCCTTCGCGCCAGGTTTCGTCCATGACCACGCTGAAGCGGTCGCCCGGCTGCAGATCCTTGTCGAAGTCGATGTCGTACTTGAAGATCTCGTCGGTCATCGTCGCCACGGCCGACGCCGGCAGGCCGGCCTTGCGCGCCGCCGCGTACAGCGAGCTGTTGATCTCGCCACTGGTGACCACGGTGCGCACCATGGTGGCGCGCTCGGTGACCTTCTCGCGCACGGTTTCGCCGCTCAGCAGCAACTCGACGCGGTGACTGGAATCGCGATCGAAACGCAGCGCGTGCAGCTCGCCCGCCGGGCTCACGTCGACGGCGATCTCGGCGCCCGGGCGCAGACGGGTCAGGGCTTCGCGCGCGCCGGGGTGGTCGAGCACGCGGGCCAGCGTGGTGGAGGGGATGTCCAGATCGTCGAACAGCCCGCTCAAGGTCTGGCCCGGCTTGATCCGCAGCAGCTGCCAGTTGTCGCCCGGCAGCGGCCGGTTTTTCGCCGCTGGCAGCGGCGGCAACGGCAGGCTCAGCGTGGAATGGGTGACCAGCGGCGCGTCGATGGCGTTGGAAAAACCCGGCACGATCGTCGCCAGCAGCGCGCCGATCGTGGTGAACAACGACGCATGGATCCAGTGCCGGCGAGTCCAGCGCTGGTTGAAAGCGGCGGGAAGATGTTGCTTTAGCCTTTCATGCAAGGCCGAGTCGTGGAGAACATGGAGACGTTCCTGGAAGCGCTGGCGGCGCGCACGGCCCTGCTCGGAATGCTGCATCTATCGGTTCCTCGGTGGCTCGGAGTACGAGCGCAAACGCCGGTACCATAGACAGCGATCAAGACCGCGTCAAACCATTGAGCCTGTTCATGTTTTCGCTTGGCGTGGCATTAACTCGCGTTTAACATCGTTCACCTACTTGACGGCCGCCAAGCCACGCTGGAGTCCTGCTTTGTCCTCGATTGCTGAATCGCTCACCTTGATTGGCCGCGGCGCCGACGAGATCCTCAAGGCCGACGAGCTGGAGGCCCGGCTGAAGAGCGGCCGGCCGCTGCGGATCAAGGCCGGCTTCGATCCCACCGCACCTGACCTGCATGTCGGCCACACGGTGCTGCTGAACAAGATGCGGCAGTTCCAGGACCTCGGCCACCAGGTGATCTTCCTGATTGGCGACTTCACCGGAATGATCGGCGACCCGTCCGGCAAGAACGTCACCCGCAAGCCGTTGACCCGTGAAGACGTGTTGGCCAATGCGCGCACCTACGAAGAGCAGGTCTTCAAAGTGCTCGACCGCGATCGCACCGAGGTGCGCTTCAATTCTGAATGGTTCGGACAGATGTCGGCCGCCGACATGATCCGCCTGGCAGGCCAGCACACGGTCGCCCGCATGCTCGAGCGCGACGACTTCGCCAAGCGTTACGCGGCCCAGCAGTCCATCGCCATCCACGAATTCCTCTACCCGCTGGTCCAGGGCTACGACTCGGTGGCGCTCAAGTGCGACGTCGAGCTGGGTGGCACCGACCAGAAGTTCAACCTGTTGATGGGGCGGGGCCTCCAGGAACACTACGGCCAGGCCCCGCAGATCGTGCTGACCATGCCATTGCTCGAAGGCCTGGATGGCGTCGCCAAGATGTCCAAGTCCCTGGGCAACTACATCGGCATCAGCGAGCCCGCCATCGACATCGTCACCAAGACCATGAAGATCGGCGACGATTTGATGTGGCGCTGGATCGAGCTGCTGTCGTTCGATATCGGTGTGGACGAGGCGCGCGCCCTGCGTGGGCAGGTCGCAGGCGGCCAGCTCAATCCCCGGGAGGTCAAGCTGCGCCTGGCCCGTGAACTGGCGACGCGCTTCCATGATGCGGCCTCGGCCGAACAGGCCGTTGCCGGCTGGCACGCGGTCGTTACCGGGCAGGGCGATACCAGTCTGCTGCCACTGCAGCAAGTGGCCGTGCCGGCGGAGGGGCTGCGCATCGCTGCGCTGCTGACCGCGGCCGGGCTCACGCCGAGCAACTCGGAGGCGGCCCGCAAGCTCAAGGAGCGCGCGGTGCGGGTGGCCGGCGAGGTGGTGGAGGATCCGCAGCTGCACCTGGCGCCTGGATTTGAGGGGGTCATCCAGATCGGCAAGCGCAATTTCGCCCGGGTGGTCCTGGTCCCCGACTCGCGGTGAGCATGGCGTAGGTGGCGCGTGGAAATTTTTTCACGAAACCCCTTCCCAACGCCGCGCGGAAGGGCCATACTTTCCCTCCCCCGACGTGAGGGCTCGCCGCAAGGCAGGCTGATCGAACGGGAGTTGGCTCCGAGATTCACAAGGAGTTGACAGAGCTGAAAAGTCCGCTAAGATGGCGGGCTCGCTTCGACGAAAGCTACGGCTTCGGGGAGCGGTCAGGATCCCGGCGACGGGGTGTTGACGGAAAGGAAAAGCCGGCTATAATGGGCGGCTCGCTCCGGCGGAAACGCGGGGCGGTAAAGGGAAAGGCGCTGAGGCCGGCCCCGAAGTTCTTTGACAGTGTGCGCAGGTAATTTGTGCGGACGCCTGCAGGAAGGATGACTGTCCATCTTGCAGACGTTTAATCAAGCAACAAATCAATTGCTTTGCAAGCGATACGTTGCCAGTGGTTGGACTTCTGCAGCTGAAAGTATTTGCCTTCGGGCATGTAGTTTTAAGTGAAGAGTTTGATCCTGGCTCAGAGTGAACGCTGGCGGCAGGCCTAACACATGCAAGTCGAACGGCAGCACAGGAGAGCTTGCTCTCTGGGTGGCGAGTGGCGGACGGGTGAGGAATACATCGGAATCTACCTTTTCGTGGGGGATAACGTAGGGAAACTTACGCTAATACCGCATACGACCTACGGGTGAAAGCAGGGGACCTTCGGGCCTTGCGCGATTAGATGAGCCGATGTCCGATTAGCTAGTTGGCGGGGTAAAGGCCCACCAAGGCGACGATCGGTAGCTGGTCTGAGAGGATGATCAGCCACACTGGAACTGAGACACGGTCCAGACTCCTACGGGAGGCAGCAGTGGGGAATATTGGACAATGGGCGCAAGCCTGATCCAGCCATGCCGCGTGGGTGAAGAAGGCCTTCGGGT
>DASPIU010000030.1:0-50400 GCA_035629025.1 Stenotrophomonas sp. | reverse complement strand
GACTTGAGCTTGTCGAAGAAGTCCAGCACCACTTCGGCCATCGGCAGTTCGTAGGCGATCTGCACCTGGCTGCCCATGTAGGTGATGCCGACCTGGGCGCCGCGCTTTTCCTCGCACAGAGTGATGACCGAGCCGACATAGTCCGGCGGGGTGAGGATGTTGGCGCGGATGATCGGCTCGCGGATCTCCTCCACGTAGTTGATCGGCGGCAACTTGGCTGGGTTGTCCATCGACACGACCGAGCCGTCGGTCTTGAGCACCTCGTACACCACCGTCGGCGCGGTCGAGATCAGGTCGAGGTTGTATTCGCGCTCCAGGCGCTCCTGCACGATTTCCATGTGCAGCATGCCGAGGAAGCCGCAGCGAAAACCGAAGCCCATCGCCTCGGAGCTTTCCGGCTCGAAGCGCAGTGCCGCGTCGTTGAGGCGCAGCTTCTCCAGCGCTTCGCGAAGGTCCGGATAGTCCTCGGCATCGATCGGGAACAGGCCGGCAAACACGCGCGGCTGCATTTCCTGGAAGCCGGGCAGCGGCTTGGGTGCCGGGTCCGCAGCCAGGGTCAGGGTGTCGCCGACTGGCGCGCCATGCACGTCCTTGATGCTGGCGTTGATCCAGCCCACCTCGCCGGCGCGCAGTGCGTCGAGCGTCTTGCGCTTGGGAGTGAACACGCCGACGGCGTCGACCTGGTGGGTGCGCCCGGTCGACATCACCAGGATCTTGCTGCCAGGACGGATTTCGCCCTGCATCACCCGCACCAGCGAGACCACGCCGAGGTAGTTGTCGAACCACGAGTCGATGATCAGCGCCTGCAGCTTGTCGGTGTCGCGCGGCACCGGCGCCGGAATGCGGTGGACGATGGCCTCCAGCACTTCCTCCACGTTCAAGCCGGTCTTGGCGCTGACCGCAACCGCGTCGGTGGCATCGATGCCGATCACCGCCTCGATCTCGGCCTTGGCACGCTCGGTGTCGGCGGTCGGCAGGTCGATCTTGTTGAGCACCGGCACCACTTCCAGGCCCTGCTCCACCGCGGTGTAGCAGTTGGCGACGGACTGCGCTTCCACGCCCTGCGCCGCGTCGACCACCAGCAGCGCGCCTTCACACGCGGCCAACGAACGGCTGACCTCATAGCTGAAGTCGACGTGGCCGGGGGTGTCGATGAAGTTCAGGTGGTAGACCTGCCCGTCGCGCGCCTTGTACGGCAGCGACACGGACTGGGCCTTGATGGTGATACCGCGTTCGCGCTCGATCGGATTGGAGTCGAGCACCTGCGCCTCCATTTCCCGCGCCTCGAGGCCGCCGCAGAGCTGGATGATGCGATCGGCCAGCGTGGACTTGCCATGGTCGACGTGGGCGATGATGGAGAAGTTGCGGATGTTCCGCATTGAATCGATGGACATTGAGGTGGGCGGCGGCCAGGACCGTCGTCAGGAAAACGCCGCATTATCGCACGCCCGGGCAGCCCCCGCCCGGTGCCGCGGCTGGCCTTCAGACCAGCCGCGGCCCGTACTCACTCGCCCGCCTTGACCGCCACGTAGCTGGTGGCCTGGCCGCTGGTGACCAGCAGCATGACCACATCGCCCTTCTTGTAGCCGGCCAGCTCGCGGTTCAGGGCGGCCACGCTGCCGACCGGGGTGCGGCCCACACGCAGGATCACCAGACCCGGGCTCAGTCGCGCCTGGCGTGCCGAACTGCTGTTGACCGCGGCAATGCGCACGCCTTCGCCGGACTTCAGGCCCAGGCGATCGCGCTCGGCGGCGCTCAGCTCGGTGACCTGCAGGCCAAGCAGTGCGGCACTGGCCGGGCCCGTGGGGCCGGCGTCATCGTCGTTGGCGGCCTCGGCCGGACGCACGTCGGTTTCCAGCGTGGTCAGGGTGACCGTCACCTCCTTCGGCTTGCCGTCGCGCAGCAGGCCCAGACGCACCTTGGTGCCGGGCGGCAGCACGCCGATCATCGGCGGCAGATCACTGGCGGCATTGATCGCGGTGCCATTGACCGAGCGGATCACATCGCCCACCTCCACGCCAGCCTTGCCGGCCGGGCTGTCGGTCACCAGGCTGTTGACCAGCGCGCCCTTGGTGTCGGGCAGCTTCAGGCCCTGCGCCTGCAGGTCGTCGATCGGCCCCACCTGCACACCGAGCTGGCCGCGGCTGACGTGGCCGTTCTTGCGGATCTGCTCGGCAGCGCTCACCGCCAGGTCGATCGGGATGGCGAAGCTGATGCCCATGTAGCCGCCAGACGCGGAGAAGATCTGCGAATTGATGCCGACCACTTCGCCGCGCGTATTGAGCAGCGGGCCACCGGAATTGCCCTGGTTGATCGCCACGTCGGTCTGGATGAACGGCACGTAGCGCTGGTCCGCGTAGGGATTGGAGCGGCCGGTGGCACTGACGATGCCGGCGGTGACCGAGTGGTCGAGGCCGAACGGCGAGCCGATCGCCACCACCCACTGGCCGGGCTTGAGCGTGTTGGAATCGCCGATGCGCACGGTCGGCAGGTTCTTGGCGTCGATCTTCAGCAGGGCGACGTCGTACTGCTCGTCACTGCCAACCACCTTGGCCTTGAACGCACGGCCGTCGGACAGCTTGACGCTGACCTCGCTGGCACCGTCCACCACGTGGTGGTTGGTCAGCACATAGCCATCCGGGGAAATGATGAAACCCGAGCCCATCGCGCCGCCGACGATGTCGCCGTCCTGGCCACCGCGCGGGCCGGGGCCCTGGCCGGGGCCGCCGGGCATGTCGAAGAAGCGGCGGAAGAATTCCGGAATCTGCTCATCGTCCGGCATCTGCTGCGGGCCGCGGCCGGACCGGCGCATCATGTCCTTGCGCGTGACCTTGGTGTCGATGTTGACCACGCCCGGGCCGACCTGCTGCACGAGATTGGTGAAGTCGGGAAGGCCGGCGACCAGCTGCGGGGCCGGTGTGGCGCTGCGCGTGGCAATGGGCGCGCCGTCGGCGACGGCGGCCGGGGCGCTCGGCTGCTGGGCGCACGCGGCCAGCGGTACCGAGATCGCCAGCAGGCCAAGCATCTGGTTGCGGATACGGGAATTCATCGGGAACACGCCTCCTGAAGGACGAGTCAAGGCTGGAACGGGGGACAAGGACACCGTGCCGCCCGGAGCGGGCGACTGGTTTCGTGCTTACGCAATCAGTGAAGCTTCAGTGCCGTGGCATCGGCGGCAGGCGCGGCTCTTCGACCGGCACGGTCTGCGCCGGCTCGAACGGATAGAACGTGGTGGCCGGTGCCTCGCCGAAGCTGGCATTGAGCGGGCTTTCGCTGCCGGCCAGGGCCGCGCGCGGCCACGGCCGCGCCTGCACCGGGTCGGGATGGGTGAATGGATTGGCCGGCGCCACTGCATCGACCGGCGTACGCGGCGACATCGCTGCGCTGGCAACCTGTACCTGTGCCGGCGGTTCACGGCGGGCGGCACTGGCGCGCGCGGCCTGCTGCGCGCGAGTGGCCGAGGCCACGTTGCGGGCGGCTGCATCGCGGCGGGCGGCGGCCAGGGCCGCGGCCGGCGCGGCGGCGACCATCCGGCCCACCGCGTTGTCGCCGTCCGGGTCGGCCGGGGCCGGCGTCGGCACGGGCGTCGCGGGCACCTGCGCGGTGGTGGCAAATACCGGCACCGGAGCAGGCGCTGCCTGTTCGGGCAGACGCTCGCGGGTGGTGAACAAGGCCAGTGCGGCAACCGATGCGGCAATCGCGCCGCCGCCCCAGCGCCAGACGCGGGCGCTGCGCGGCGCGGGTTGCGCCTGCGGCACCGGCTCAGCCGCCACCGCCACGCGTACGCGGGCGGCGAAGTCCAGCGGCGCCGGCGCGCTGGCCTGACCACGCAGCACATCACCGCACAGCTGCCAGCGCTCGTGGCAGCCGGCCAGCTCTTCGTCATGCTGCAGGCGGCGCAGCAGGAAGCGCGCCTCGTCGGCCGGCAATTCGCCATCGATCAGGGCCGACAACTGCTGCCGGTAATGGATCTCGAACTTGTCGCTGGAATGGGAAGGCTGCTGGCTCATACACGATCACGCTGGCGGTCACGGGTGGCGCTGCCGGTCTCCAACAGAGGCCGCAGCTCGGCGTCGATGGCTTCGCGCGCGCGGAAGATGCGCGAGCGCACCGTTCCGATCGGGCAATCCATCTTCTGCGCGATTTCCTCGTAGCTCAGGCCCTCCACCTCGCGCAGGGTGATGGCCGCCCGGAGTTCTTCCGGTAGTGCTTGGACCGCCTTCATCACGGTTTGTTCCAGCTCCTGGCGCATCAGTTCACGCTCCGGGGTATCGGTATCGCGCAGGCGGGTGGCGCCGTCGAACTGCTCGGCATCGGCCACGTCGATGTCGTCGGTGGGCGGGCGGCGGTTGTGGGCGACCAGATGGTTCTTTGCGGTATTCACGGCAATTCGGTGCAACCAGGTATAGAACTGGGAGTCGCCGCGGAAACTGCCCATCGCGCGGTATGCGCGCAGGAAAGTTTCCTGGGCCACGTCCTGGCATTCGCTCCAGTCGCTGATGTAGCGCCCGATCAAGGCGACGATCCGATGTTGGTACTTGCGCACCAGTACATCGAATGCCGCACTCTCGCCGCGCTGCACGCGCCGGACCAACTCCAGGTCCAGGTCCTGTGGTGTTTCGACTTCGGCCATGGCGGGCCGCACTCCTGTCGCCCGTCATTCCGGGCTTATGACCAGCGCTGATTGGAAAAGTTCAAGCGGCCGAACACGGCCACTCCACAAGGTTAACGGGCCCGGCGCTAGCCTGGCGACCGGAAAGGCCGGGCCACAGCGTCCCCATGCATGCCTTTGGGGATTTGACGTGAAGGAAACAACCTCTGGATGATAACGACCCCTTCCATACACGAGCGGATGGTCAGACCCATGCTTTCAGGCTTCGATGGGCTCCGATTCAGTCACTGGCAGACCGAGATCCGCGACGACGGCATCGTGGTGCTCAGCCTCGACCGCGCCGACGCGCCGGTCAATGCCTTCTCCCAGGACGTGCTGCTGGAGCTGGGCGAGCTGATCGAACGCATCGCCATCGACCCGCCGCGCGGGGTGGTGATCCGCTCGGCCAAGGCCAATGGCTTCATTGCCGGCGCGGATTTGAAGGAATTCCAGGAGTACGACCGCCGCGGCACGGTGAATGACGCCATCCGCCGTGGCCAGAGCACGTTCCAGAAGCTGGCCGAGCTGCCCTGCCCGACCGTGGCGGCGATCCATGGCTTCTGCATGGGCGGCGGCACCGAGATTGCGCTGGCCTGCCGCTATCGCGTGGCCTCGGATGATGCGTCCACCCGCATCGGCCTGCCGGAAACCAAGCTCGGCATCTTTCCCGGCTGGGGCGGCAGCTCACGCCTGCCGCGCCTGATCGGCGCCCCGGCGGCGATGGACCTGATGCTGACCGGCCGCACCGTGTCGGCCAGTGCCGCGCGGGCCATGGGCCTGGTCGACAAGCTCGCCGCGCCCGCTGTGCTGGTCGATACCGCCGCGGCGCTGGCGCTGTCCGGCACCGTGCGCCCGTTCAAGCAGCGCTTCACCGGCTGGGCCACCAATACCTGGCTGGCGCGCAAGCTGCTGGCGCCGCAAATGGCCAAGCAGGTCGCGCGCAAGGCCCGCAAGGAGCACTACCCCGCGCCGTACGCACTGATCAATGTGTGGGAACGCAGCGGTGGCGCCGGCATCCAGGCGCGCCTGGACGCCGAGCGCAAGGCGGTGGTCAAGCTGGCTGGCACGCCGACGGCGCGCAACCTGATCCGCATCTTCTTCCTGACCGAGCGGCTCAAGAGCCTGGGCGGCAAGGACAGCAGCGCCGCGCCGCTGCCGGCGATCGCCCACGTGCATGTGGTCGGTGCAGGCGTGATGGGTGGCGACATCGCTGCCTGGGCCGCCTACAAGGGTTTCGAGGTCACCTTGCAGGACCGCGAACAGCGCTTCATCGACACGGCCCTGGCGCGCGGCAACGAGCTGTTCAACAAGCGCGTCAAGGATGCGGCCAAGCGCCCGGCGGTGGCGGCGCGACTGAAGAGCGACCTGGCCGGTCATGGCGTGGCCCAGGCCGATCTGGTGATCGAGGCGATCATCGAGAAGCCGGAGGCCAAGCGCGAGCTGTACCAGCAGGTGGAGCCGCAGATGAAAGCCGACGCGCTGCTGACCACCAACACCTCGTCGATTCCGCTGACCGAACTGCGCGAGCACATCCAGCGCCCGGCGCAGTTTGCCGGCCTGCACTACTTCAACCCGGTGGCAATGATGCCGCTGGTGGAGATCGTGCAGCACGATGCGATGGCCGAGCAGACGCGCAGGCGCCTGGCCGCGTTCTGCAAGGCGCTGGACAAGCTGCCGGTGCCGGTGGCGGGCACGCCGGGCTTTCTGGTCAACCGCGTGCTGTTCCCGTACATGCTGGAAGCTGCCACCGCCTATGCCGAGGGCATCCCTGGCCCGGTGATCGACAAGGCCGCGGTGAAGTTCGGCATGCCGATGGGGCCGATCGAACTCATCGACACCGTGGGTCTGGATGTGGCCGCTGGCGTGGGCGAAGAGCTGGCGCCATTCCTGGGCCTGCCGATTCCGGCCGCGCTGAAGACGGTCGAACCGGGCAAGCGTGGCAAGAAGGATGGGCAGGGCCTGTACAAGTGGGAGAACGGCAAGGCGGTCAAGCCCGAGGTGCCGAAGGACTACGAAGCGCCTGCTGATCTGGAGGATCGCCTGATCCTGCCGCTGCTCAACGAGGCAGTGGCGTGCCTGCATGACGGCGTGGTCAGCGATGCCGACCTGCTGGATGCCGGCGTGATCTTCGGCACCGGCTTTGCGCCGTTCCGCGGCGGTCCGATCCAGTACGTGCGCGCCACTGGTCCGGATGTGCTGCTGGAACGGCTCAGGACCTTGCAGTCGCGCTACGGTGATCGTTTTTCGCCGCGGCCTGGCTGGGATGCGCCGGTGTTGCGTATGCCGCCGGCGTAGGAGCGGCTCTTGTGGCCTTCTCGGCCACTTGTGGCCTTCTCGGCCACTTGTGGCCTTCTCGGCCATCAGCCGCGACTGTCGTCTGACAGATCGCGGCTTCGTTCGTCGGGGCTGAAGCCCCTCCTACATCCAGCAGCCTTTCCTACAAGGCTCCAGCGGCATCAGGGATGCGGCTGGCCGTGATGCCCCTGGGCGTCCACGCCATGGTCATGGCCATCGTCATGCGAATGACCATCGTCGTGACCGGCATGACCCTCATGCGCTCCACCCTTGCCCGTGCCGGCGCCACGCTCATGCACCGCGCAGGCATCGCCGCAATGGTCGTCCTCGAACTGCAGGGTCACGTGGTCGATCTCGAAACGTTCGTGCAGCATTGTGCCGAGTTCGCGACGCAAGGCATCGGCATCGGTGCCCCCAGCCAGCACCAGGTGCGCGGTCAGCGCCGGCGTACTCGATGCCAGCGCCCACACATGCAGGTCGTGCACATCGAGCACACCGGCCGGCGCGGTCAACGCCGCGCGCACCGCTGGCAGCTCCACGCCCCGCGGTACACCTTCCAGCAGCACATTGATCGCTTCGCGCATCAGCAACCAGGTGCGCGGCAGCACCCACAGGCCGATCAGCACCGCCAGCACCGGATCGATCCACTGCCAACCGGTCCAGCCAATCGCCAGCGCGCCGAAGATGACCGCGACCGAGCCCAGCATGTCGCTCCACACTTCGAGGTAGGCGCCTTTGACGTTGAGGCTTTCGCCCGAACCAGCCTTGAGCAGACGCATCGCGATCAGGTTCACCACAAGGCCAAGGGCGGCAATCACCAGCATGCCACTGGAGCCGATATCGACCGGCGCACGAAAACGCTGCACCGCTTCGACCAGGATGTAAGCGGCCACGCCAAACAGCAGCACGCCATTGGCCATCGCCCCCAACGCTTCCAGCCGCGCGTAGCCGTAGGTGCGGCGCGCATCGGGCGGGCGCCGACTCAGGCGCACCGCGATCAGCGCGATCATCAGCCCCAGCGTGTCGGTAGCCATGTGCGCCGCGTCGGACAGCAGCGCCAGGCTGCCGGTGACGAACGCACCGATGACCTCGGCGAACAGGAAGGTGCCGGTAAGGCCCAGCGCCCACCACAGCGGCTTTTCGTGGCGAATCTCGCTGGGGGTGTGATTGTGGTCGTGTCCCATCGCGTCGGCCTGTCTCGAACAGGCCGCCACGATAGCCGGCGCTAAGGCCGGAGACTATTACATGCGGGCATCAATGCGCGGCCACCGGTTCCCAATTCCCGATTCCCGATTCCCGGCCGTCAATTATCTGAAACGAGCTTCACCACGGACGAAAAATCCAATCGCCCATTGCCGGCGCGGCTGTTCATCGCATACAGATTGCGCGCCAGCTCGCCCAGCGGGATCGACGCGCCCACGCCCATCGCTGCTTCCACCGCCAGGCCCAGATCCTTGAGCATCAGGTCGTTGCCAAAGCCGCCGCTGTAACCGCGCGAAGCCGGCGCGTTGTCGAGCACGCCCGGCCACGGATTGCAGACCTCGGTGGCCCAGCTGCGCCCGGTGCTGACCGCCATCATCTGCGACAGCACCTTCGCGTCCAGGCCGTGCGCCACGCCGAGCGCAATGGCCTCGCCGGTGACCGCCATGATCACGCCCAGCGCCATGTTGTTGCACAGCTTGGCCACCTGGCCGGCGCCACTGTCGCCAACATGGAAGATGTTCTTGCCCATCGCCTGCAGCAGCGGCCGCGCGCGCTCAAGCGTGCCGGCATCGCCACCGACGATGAAGGTCAGCGTGCCAGCGGCCGCGCCCGCGGTACCGCCGGATACCGGCGCATCCAGCATCTGCAAGCCGCGCTCCACGGCAGCCTGCGCCACCTTGCGCGCAATGGCCGGGGCGATGGTGCTGCAGTCGATCACCAGCGCGCCCGCGGGAATCCTGGCGAGGATGCCGTCATCGCCCAGGTACAACCCTTCCACATGGCGGCTCGCGGGCAGCATCGAAATCACCACCTCGGCATCGGCGAGCGTGTCGGCGGCGGACGTGGCGGCACTGGCGCCGGCAGCGACGGCGGCTTCGAGCGCGGCCGGGACCAGATCGAACACGCGCAGCGCGTGCCCGGCCTTGACGAGGTTGGCGGCCATCGGGCCACCCATGTTGCCCAGTCCGATGAAAGCGATCCGGCTCATTGCATAGTCTCCGTCAGGCCTGGCCGAGGTCGGCCAGCGGGTGCGCCGCCGCCGTCCAGGGCGATTGGAAGAAAGTCTCGGCCCAGGCCGCGTTGGCCTCGGCCAGGTTAGCGGGCTGCCAGCGTGGCTGGCGGTCCTTGTCGATCAGCAGCGCACGGATGCCTTCGGCAAAGTCGCCATGCGCGCAGGCATGCAGCGCCACCAGATACTCGGTGCGGAAGGCACCGGCCAGCGTGCGCGTGTCTTCGCGGCGTTGCAGCGTCCAGGCCAGCCGCGCCGAACCGGGCGAGCCGGCGGCGAGCGTGGCGCGTGCGGCCTGCAGCCACGGGTCTTCGCTGGAGAGCGCATCGATCGCCGCGACCACCCGCTCCAGGGTGCCGGCCGACACCAGGTGTTCGATCAGTTCGGCATGCATCTGCAGCGGGCCTGGCTGCAACGGCTGCGCCAGACCCTGCAGGAATTCGCCCAGCTGCGCCCGGTCCAGTTCGGCATCGCCACTCCAGGCATGCGCGGTCAGTGCATCGATTACCGCGGCGTATTGCGCGTGTTCGAGCTTGAAGTCGGCCAGGCCGGCATAGATCGCGTCGCTGGCATCCAGCGGCGCGCCGGTCAGGGCGAGGAACATGCCCGCGCCGCGGGGCACCTGCCGCAGCAGCCAGCTGCCGCCGACATCGGGGAACAGGCCCACGGTGATTTCCGGCATCGCCAGCCTGGAGCGCTCGGTGACCACGCGATGGCTGGCCCCGGACATCAGGCCGATGCCGCCGCCCATCATGATGCCATGGCCCCAGCACAGCAAGGGCTTGGGATAGGTGTGGATGGCATGATCGAGGCGGTATTCTTCCTCGAAGAATTGCGCGGCGTGGCGATTGGCGGTGATGTCGCTGCTACCGGTTGCCTGGAACTCGCGCATGCTGTGGTACAGACCATGCAGGTCGCCGCCGGCGCAGAACGCCTTGTCGCCAGCGCCGCGCAGCACCACGCAGGCGATGCTGTCATCGCCGGCCCACTGCCGCAGCTGCGCATCCAGCAGCCGGGTCATCTCCAGCGACAGGCCGTTGAGGGTCCTGGGCATGTTGAGCGTGGCGATGCCGATGCCATGGCCGCCGCTGCCCTGTCGGGTTGCAAACAGCACCGGCGCCTGGCCGGTCTCGGCGATGTTCATGCGTTGCGCCATTGCGGTGCGCGCTTCTCCAGGAAGGCATTGACGCCTTCGGCCTGGTCGGCGGTATCAAACAGGTCGACAAAGGCTTCGCGCTCGGCGACCAGCGCCGCAGCATGGCTGCCAAAGCGCGTGGACTGCACCAGGGTCTTGCACGCGGCCACCGCGCGCGGGCTCTGCTTGCCGGCCTTGTGCGCCCATTCGATCGCGCGCGCGCGGCCTTCGCCGCGGCCGACGACTTCCTCGACCAGGCCAATGCGCAACGCGGTCGCCGCGTCGATGCGCTCGCCCAGCAGGATCATGCGCTTGGCCCAGCCCTCGCCGACCAGCCGCGGCAGGTTCTGGGTACCGCCGGCGCAGGGCAACAGGCCAACGCTGGCCTCGGGCAGCGCCATCTGCGCATGTTCCTCGGCAATGCGCAGGTCGCAGGCCAGCGCGCACTCCAGTCCACCGCCCATGGCATAGCCGTTGATCGCCGCAATCGACACGCCGCCAAAGCCACTGAGCGCTTCAAAGGCTTCGCCGAAGCGCCTTGCAGCCTCGCGCGCGGCAGCCTTGTCGCCATCGGCGAACTGCTTGAGGTCGGCGCCTGCGGAGAAGAACTTCTCGCCTTCGCCGGTCACCACCAGGGCGTAGATTTCCGGGTCGGCATCGAGCTGCTTCACCAGGTCGCGCAGGGCGGCCAGGCTGTGCACGGTCCAGGTGTTGGCCGGCGGGTTGCTCAGCGTGACGATGGCGACATGGTCTTCGCGTTCGAGCTTCAGGCCGGTGTGTTCGCGCTGCAACCAGTGGCTCATCGCAGTTCCTCGTCGGTGGTGAGCAGGCGGCGGGCAATGATCATGCGCATGACCTCGTTGGTGCCTTCCAGGATGCGGTGCACGCGGCTGTCGCGCAGCAGGCGCTCGATCGGATATTCGCGGATGTAGCCGTAGCCGCCGTGAATCTGCAAGGCATCGTCACAGATGGAGAAGCCCGCGTCGGTGGCAAAGCGCTTGGCCATCGCGCACCACACGGTGGCATCGCGGGCGCCGGCGTCGAGCTTGCGCGCGGCGGTATGCACCATCTGCCGCGCGGCCACCAGCTGGGTGGCCATGTCGGCCAGCTTGAACTGCAGCGCCTGGAAGTCCGCCAGCTTCTTGCCGAACTGGCGACGCTCGCCCATGTAGCGGCGCGCGGCATCCAGGGCACCCTGCGCGGCGCCCAGCGAGCAGGCGGCAATGTTGATGCGGCCGCCGTCGAGCGCCTTCATCGCCAACTTGAAGCCTTCGCCTTCCTTGCCCAGCAGGTTGCCGGCGGGAATGCGCACGCCTTCAAAGGTGATGCCGCGGGTGGGCTGGCTGTTCCAGCCCAGCTTGTCTTCCTTGCGGCCATAACTGATACCCGCCGCGTCCGCCGGCACGACGAAGGCGCTGATGCCGCGCGCGCCCTCCTCACCGGTGCGCGCCATCACCACCAGCACGTCGGTGGCGCCGGCGCCGGAGATGAAGGCCTTGCTGCCGTCGATGACGTATTCGTCGCCATCGCGCACCGCGCGGGTCTTCAGACTGGCGGCGTCGGAGCCGGCACCCGGCTCGGTCAGGCAGTACGAGGCCAGCTTCTGCCCGCTGGCGAGCAGCGGACCCCAATGCTGACGCACCGGCTCTGCGGCAAAGCTGGCGACCAGCCAGGTCGCCATGTTGTGGATGCTGAAAAAGGCCGAGGTCGAAGGATCAACCGTGGCCATTTCCTCGAACACCACGGCCGAATCCAGGCGCTTGAGGCCCAGGCCACCATAGGCCTCGTCGGTATACAGACCGCAAAAGCCCAGTTCGCCGCCCTTGCGCAGGGCCTCGCGCGGGAACTCGCCTTCCTCGTCCCAATGCGCGGCGCGCGGCGCCAGTTCCTTCAGCGCGAATTCGCGCGCGGCCTGGCGGAACGCCTCCTGTTCCTCGGTGAGCTCGGCCGCGTCGTACGGCAGGTTCATGGCTGCGTTCATGGCGTCACTTCAGGTTGATGGTGGTGTTGACGCCGTGGCCCAGGGTGCTGTCGTCGAACCAGCGCGCGGTCACGGTCTTGGTCTGGGTGTAGAACATCACCACCTGCTTGCCGTACGGGCCCAGGTCGCCGAGCTTGGAGGCGCGCGAGCCGGTGAAGGAGAACATCGGCACCGGCACCGGGATCGGCACGTTGATGCCGACCTGGCCAACGTCGATGTCTTCCTGGAACTTGCGCGCGGCCGCGCCGGACTGGGTGAACACCGCCGTGCCGTTGCCGTTGGGGTTGGCGTTGACCAGGGCAATGGCCTCGTCCAGCGTTTCGGCCTCCAGGATCACCAGCACCGGCCCGAAGATTTCCTCGTCATAGATGCGCATGCCCGGCTTGACGCCGGAGAAGATCGTCGGCCCGACGAAATTGCCCTGCTCGTAGCCGGGCACCTGCGGCTTGCGGCCGTCGAGCTCGAGCTTGGCGCCCTGCTCGACACCGGCGGCGATCAACGCTTCGACACGCTCGCGCGCGGCGCAGGAAATCAGCGGGCCGACATCGGTGCCGGCCTCGGTGCCGCCGTTGACCTTCAGCGTCCTGGCCTTGGCGACCAGGTCCGGGATCCAGTTGCGGGCCTCGCCCACCAGCACCAGGGTCGAGGCGGCCATGCAGCGCTGCCCGGCCGCGCCGAAAGCGGCACCGGCCATCGCGTTGAGGGTCTGTTCCTTGTTCGCGTCCGGCAGCACCACGGCGTGGTTCTTGGCGCCCATCATGCATTGCACGCGCTTGCCGGCCAGCGAGGCGCGCTGGTAGACGTGGGTGCCGACCTTGGTCGAGCCGACGAAGGACACAGCCTTGATGCCCGGGTGGTCGCAGATCGCGTTGACCACGTCCGGCCCGCCGTGGACGACGTTGAGCACGCCCTTGGGGATGCCGGCTTCCAGCGCCAGTTCGACCAGGCGCATGGTCACCATCGGGTCCTGCTCGGACGGCTTGAGGACGAAGGTGTTACCCGTGGCAATCGCCATCGGGAACATCCACAGCGGGATCATCGCCGGGAAATTGAACGGGGTGATGCCGGCGCACACGCCCAGCGGCTGCAGCAGCGTGTAGGTGTCCACGCCGGTGGCGACGTTGTTGGCCAGCTCGCCCAGCTGCAGGTTGCCGATGGCCGCGGCGTGCTCGACCACTTCCAGGCCACGGAACACATCGCCTTCGGCATCGGGCAGGGTCTTGCCCTGCTCGGCGGTGAGCAGCGCGGCCAGCTCGCCCATGTGCTCGCGAATCAGCTGCTGGTACTTCAGGAAGATGCGCGCGCGCGTGCCGATCGAGGTCTTGCGCCAGGTCTTGAAGGCTTCCTGCGCCGCAGCCACGGCCGCATCGACCTCGGCCGAGGTCGCGAACGGCACCTTAGCCAGCACCGCCTGGGTGGCCGGGTTGACCACGTCCTTCCATTCGGTGGTCGCCGATTCGACGAACTGGCCGTCGATCAGCAGGGAAACGCGCGGGGCGCTGGAGGAAGACTCACTCATGGGACATTACCGGACGGAGGACATGCTTCGCATTGTTCGCAAACGGCAGGGCGGATTCAGCCCCGGCGGCGCTTAATCGCGCTAATCTTCCGCCAATATCTTGCGAATCCTGCGAACATGAGCCTTGCCCACCGCCAGCTTGGCCTGCGATTGCAGCGCCTGCGCCAGCGCCACGGCCTGACCCAGGCCGAACTGGCGCGGCGCCTGGAGCTGTCCCCGAGCTATCTGAACCAGATCGAGCGCAACCAGCGCCCGCTGACCCTGGCCGTGCAACAGCGCCTGCGCCTGACCCTGGGCGACCTGGAAGACCTGCTCGACCGGGACGACCCGGCCGCGCTGGTCGAACCGCTGGAACAGACCATGCGCGCCCTCGGCCACGCCACCATCAGCCCCAGCGAACTGCGCGCGCTGGCCGGCAACCTGCCGCACGTGGCCCACGCCCTGCTCGACCTGCATCGCCAGCATCGCCACCTGCAGGAACGCGCCACCGCGCTGGAGCTGCAAATCGGCTCCGAACATGCCGCCGCGCCGCTGCTGTCGCCCGGCGACTACGTGCGCGACTATTTCAACCGCGAACACAACCATATCCCCGAGCTCGACGACCGCGCCGAGGCGTTGTACGCCGAACTCGCCCTGAGCCCAGACACGTTGGCCCCGCGGCTGCGCCAGCTGCTGGCCGACCGCCACGGCCTGCGCGTGCGCCAGGACACACGCGGCACCGCGGACAAGCGCCTGTACGACGCGCAGAGCCGCACGCTGTGGCTGCCGGCCCACCTCAAGCCGGGCCAGCAGGCGTTCCAGATGGCCGCGCAGTGGGCCTTGCTCGAACATGCCGAGCTGATCGACATGCTGGCGACGCGTGCCGGGCTCGATGATGCCGAGCGCATTGCCCTGGCGCGCATCGGCTTTTCCAACTACTACGCCGGCGCGCTGGTGATGCCGTACGGCGCCTTCCTGCACAGCGCCGAGGACAGCCAGTACGACGTGGAATGGCTGGCGCAACGTTTCGGCGTCGGCTTTGAAGCGGTCTGCCATCGTCTCAGCACCATGCAGCGGCGCGGCGCGCCCGGCCTGCCGTTCTTTTTCATGCGCGTGGACCGCGCCGGCAATGTCTCCAAGCGCCACTCCTCGACCGATTTCCATTTCTCGCAGCTCGGCGGCGCCTGCCCGCTGTGGATCGTGTACGAGGCATTCAACCAGCCTGGCCGCATCCTCACCCAGATCGCGCGCATGCCCGATGGCCGCCAGCATTTCTGGATGGCGCGCCAGGTCAGCAGCGGCCCGCCCGGCTATGGCCAGCCGCGCAAGACCTTCGCCCTGGCACTGGGCTGCGACCTGCGCCACGCCGGCCGCCTGGTGTATTCGCGCGGCCTGGACCTGCAAGGCGGCAGCGCCGTGCCGATCGGCCCGGGCTGTCTGACCTGCGAACGTATGGATTGCGTGCAGCGGGCGTTTCCGCCGTTGCGGCGGGCTTGAGTGCGAGCGCGGACGTTTGTGCGTTGGGGCCGCTGACATTGAGCTACATGCTGGTACGGACGCGGGCACGCGGCTGCCGCTAGGGTGAAGGTGGAACCCAGGCGGGAGTATCGCCATGACGAAAAAGCGTTCCGAAACATCCGGGCAGCGTCCGCCGGCTGCGCTCATATCTACACAGCGGTGGATCGTGGACATGGATAGGGTCAACGCTCTGCCGCCTGACCGCGGCGGCGGCGGCTGGAATCCCTGGCCATCACCACCCCCGCCAGACTACTGGGATACGTTTCCGCCTCCCGGACGTAGCGGCCCACCCCCTGCGCCCGTTGCACCGAGCCCGACGACCGGATCGCCCCTTGATCCGGATACACGGCTGATGGGAAAACGCGGTGTCCAGATCAACGCCGAGGCCATCGACCTTTCCAATGCGCTGACTATCAAATATGACCTTCAGGTCGACAGCGGAGTCTGGAAGATCAGCGGCGACTTCAGATTCAACGCTGCAGGCGAGTTCACGAACGGGAACGCGAGGCTGGACTTCAGAGGCTCCGATGGTTCGCGCCTGACCTGGTACATCTCAGGCCCACCGAGGGAAGTCGGAATCAAGGGCGGCCACCGATGGCTGATCGGCGGAGGCTTCTTCTTTCAAATCCAGGGTGACTACAACTTCAGCACCCGGAACTTCCAGGGCATGGCCTACTTCGGCTACGACGGTGATTCCAAATAGGGGCAGCGCCCCCCGTAGTCGCCTGCAGGCGATCAGGAATTCGCTCTTTTTCAGCGCCATCACCCTGCTGGCCTTTGCCTTCGTGACGCCCACAGCGCCCGTCTTGGCGCAGGAAAGCCCAGCGCAGCAAGCTTCGACCTTCCAGGACGGCTCAGGCATCGCCAAAGCGCTATTGAGCGCCGACCGCGACATGCTCGCACGCCTTCCGGAACAGTGGCCGGGCACGCTGGTGGAACTGGCCGCGCCCGTGGCGCTCGCGCGGGTCGATGGGCGCCTGGATGAGGCCATCACCGCTGGCGAAGCCTGCCTCGCGGAAGCGCGCAAGGCACGCCAGTTCGTTCCTGTGACGCTGTGCGGTTTGCTCAAGGCTGGCGCCCTGGAACGTCGGGGCGATCTGGTCGCATGGGCGCGCGAAACCGAGCGCACGCGCCGCATTGCCAAGCAACTTGCCGCTGAGCTGGATCTCAAGACCCCTGTCGATCGCGTCGACGTCTACGCGCAGGTGCCCGATGTAAACCCATTGATGGAGCGCGAATCGAGCACAACGGCTGAGCGTGGCGAAAGCAACGACGCCCTGGCCAGCGTTCCCTATGTGCCGACTCCGGATGTGGCCCGCGTGCTCGGCAATGTCGTGCGCTTCCGCATTGACGACCGCTACGCCAACGGCGTCATCGACACCGGTTCGCGCCAGACCCTGGTGGTGCCGACGCTGGCGCCGCCGGCCTTCATGGACTGGATATGGCTTTCCGAGCGCAGCCAGCGTCCCGGCACTCGCACCCGTCTTGCCCAGGCCGGCGAACTGCAAATAGGCGACCTGCGGATTCTTCGCCCGTTCCTGGTGACCCATCCCGCAGCGAGCATGAACAACTTCGATGCCATCATCGGCCTGGATGTGCTGTCACGCTTCGGCAAGGTGCTGATCGAGGAACAAGGCGTCGACGCATCGGCTGCACGGCTGGAATCCCTGCGATGCGACAACCCATTGACGTTTGCCTCCGACGTGGCGGGGCTCAAGGGCTGGATCTACCTGCGGCTGAATATCGATGGCGTGGATCGCAACGTGGCGATCACCACCGGCAAGGCCACCGAGCTCACCCGTTGGATTCCCGCGGACCAGCCAATGCCGCCTGCCGACGAGCAGCTGGTCGTCGCCGATGATTTTGGCGGCGCGTATTACGTCAAGGAACGGCAGATGTCCTCATGGCTGGTTGCGGGCGGTGAACTGATCCCGGTACAGACCCGCGTGCGTCGCGCGCCGCCCGGCGGCAAGGGGGGATTTGCGATCGGCGCCGGCATCCTTCGCAAAGCCTCCATCTTCCTCGACTTCGACAACCGCAAGGCCTGCCTGGTGCCGAAGGTCTCCTTGCAGATCATGCGCGACGCTGAGGAATGATGCGCAGATATGGCACCGCGCTCATCACCCTCCTTCTGCTCATCCCCACCACCGCAGCCGCCAACGACACGCAAGCAGAGCCGCGCCCTGCGCCTCCCGCCAGCGATGTTCTCCACTTCGTCGATGAGGCGGGCCTTGCCGATCTGCTGCGAATGGGCGATCGGACAAGCCTGCTGCAGCTTCGCACGCGCGCCGCGCAGTGGCCTGATTCGCTGTACCAGATGGCTACCGAGTCGGCGTTCTATCGCCTGGATGGTCAGTACGACGAGGCGATCAATATGGCTGAGCGCTGCCTGGCGGAATCGCGCCGGCGGCTGCTCTACATTCCCACCATTCTCTGTGGCCTGATCGGCGCAAGCACCCGGGTGGCCCAGGGCGACCTGCCAGCCTGGGCGCGGGAAACGCTGCGCACGCGCGAGATCACCCTGGAGGTTGCCAGGCGCGCACGCGTCGACACCCCGATCGACCGCATCGATGTCTTCCTGACCATTCCCGACGCCACACCGCTGCTGGATCGCAAGCGCCCATCAACGATCGCCACCGGCCCGCGCTACATCCCCTTCCTGCCGGCGCCCGATGGTGCGCAACAGACCCGCGACCTGCTGCGCCTGCGCATCGACGGCCGCTCTGCCGATGCCATCATCAACACGGCTGCCATGCAGACCATGTTGGCAGCGGACCTCGTACCCCCGCCGTTCATGACCTGGACCCAGCCGGATGCGAATCCGGGCGCAGAAGTGCCTCCGCGGATGCTGGCACAGGCTGGCGAGCTGCAGCTTGGCGACCTGAAAATCGCCTCGCCATTCATTGCCACACACCCTCACGCCCGCAACCACGGGCGCGACGGCGATATCGGGCTTGATGTGCTTTCGCGCTTCGGCAAGGTCCTGATCGAAGAGCGTGGGCTGGCCGTTGCCGGGCCGGCGGTCGATGAAGTGCGCTGCTACAAGCCCCTGAGTTTCCTCACCGATCTTCCGGGGCTGGAAGGTGCGCTGATCATGCAACTGAACATCGATGGCACCGACCGCGACGTCGTCGTAGCCAGCGCGTGGCTGGACGAACTCATCCAGCGAATCCCGGCAGGCGAGCCATTCCCACCCGGCCAGGACGCGGTGGTGGTTTCCGACTCGATTTCCGGAACATCCCTGGCAAGAACGCGATCTTCCGTCGCCTGGATCGTCGAATCAGGCCTGATGTTTCCAGTGCAGATGGAGGTCAGGCGGGGCAGTCATCAGCTTTCGCCCCGGTTCTTCGCCATCGGCGCCGGCATCCTTCGCAAAGCCTCCATCTTCCTCGACTTCGACAACCGCAAGGCCTGCCTGGTGCCGAAGATTTCGTTGCAGATCGGGCGCGAGCCGGAAGACTGATGCGTCAGCCGCTCCCGCTACGGCTCGTCGATGGCGGCGAAGCGCTCGACCAGATGGTCGATGAGCGCGCGCACCGCCGGCAGCAGGCCACGGCGCGACGCAAATACCGCGTGGATGATGCCGTGGCGCGGCGCCCATTGCGGCAACACCTGCAGCAGCTCGCCGGCGGCCAGGGCCTCGGCCAGCATCATTCGCGGCAGCATCACCACGCCGGAGCCGGCCAGCGCGGCAGTGCGCAGGGAGATCATGTCGTCGCTGACCATGCGCGGCAGTGCCTGCACATGCGCGACCTGATCATTCGGGCCGATCAGTTCCCAGCCTTGCGCGGCGCGCGCCGGCGCCAGGTCCAGCGCCGGTATTCGCGCCAGGTCGGTGGGCAGTTCCGGTACGCCGTACTGCGCAAGCAGACGCGGGCTGGCAGCCAGGCACCAGGCACGCGTGCCCAGCACGCGCACTACCAGGTCGCTGTCTTCCAGCGGCGGCGGGCGCACGCGGATGGCGACGTCGATACCCTCGCCCACCACGTCCACCCGGCGGTTGGTGGCCTCCAGCAGCACGGTGATCTTCGGGTGCGCCAGCATGAACTCGGCGAGCATGCCGCCCACCCGCGAATGCAGCATCGCGACCGGGCACGCCACGCGCACGATGCCGCGCGGCTCGGCACGCAGCCGCGCGACGGCCTCTTCGGCGGCCTCGGCCTGGTCGAGCATCGCCTTGCAGTGGCGGTAATAGTCCTGGCCTGGCTCGGTCACCGAGAAGTGGCGCGTGGAGCGCTGGATCAGGCGCACGCCCAGGCGCGACTCCAGCAGCGCGATACGCCGGCTCAGTTTCGACTTCGGCATGCCCAGCGCGCGACCGGCCTGGGAAAAGCCGCCCTGCTCGACGACGTGGACGAAATAGGCCAGGTCGTTGAGGTCGATGGCCTTGCCATTGTCGGGCATGCGCGCTCCTGGACTGGTGGCCCGCTATTGGCGCTGGCTCGCTGCTGGAGCGGGCCCGGCTGCGGGAAAGCCGTCTCGCGCGGGCATCGTTCGCACGATGGGACGCTGAGGATAAGTCCCGGCCACTACCGGGTCCAGCGCGCGAGGCATAGCGTCTTGCGGCACCGGCAATGGCACGTACCCGAGGTACTCCCAGACCGGCCCCTCTCCTTCCCACTATGGATGAACACCATGAGCACTCCCGCCAACTTCGACGGCCAGCGTCCGGTCATCGACCCCGATAACGCCACCCTGCTGCTGATCGACCACCAGAGCGGCCTGTTCCAGACCATTGGCGACATGCCCTTTACCGCCGTGCGCGCCCATGCCGGCGCATTGGCGAAGATGGCTACGCTGTGCAAGCTGCCGGTGATCACCACCGCGTCAGTGCCACAAGGCCCGAACGGGCCGCTGATTCCGGAAATCCACGAGTTCGCGCCGCACGCCCAGTACGTGGCGCGGCGCGGCGAGATCAACGCTTGGGACAACCCGGACTTCGTCACCGCGGTCAAGGCGACCGGCCGCCGCCAGTTGATCATTGCCGGCACCATCACCAGCGTGTGCATGGCCTTCCCGAGCATTGCCGCGGTCGCCGACGGCTACCAGGTCTTCGCGGTCGTCGACGCTTCGGGCACCTACTCGAAGATGGCGCAGGAAATCACCCTGGCGCGCATCGTCCAGGCCGGCGTGGTGCCGATGGACACCGCAGCGGTCGCCTCCGAGCTGCAACGCAGCTGGCACCGCGACGATGCCGCGCAGTGGGCGCAGATCTACACCCAGATCTTCCCCAACTATCAGCTGCTGATCGAAAGCTACGCCAAGGCGCAGGACGTGGCGACCCGGCACGAGCCGCTGGACTCGCAGCGCGGTTGAGCGGCACACGGCCACGGTGCGCACACGGGCCCGGGCGGGGCGCTGGCGGCCGCCCGGGCCCGCGTTTGACGGCCAGGGCAGCCGGCAGCAGAGGCAATGCCACAGGATGTCGCGCTCGCGGGGTCGAGCCCGCGGCGGACTCGGCTTAAACTGGCGCGTCCGCATCGGCCCGCCGATGCCGCGCGGCGGCCGTCGTCCTGACGCCGGCTGCCGCCCCGCCGCCTTCGCCGAAAGAACCGCTAGTGACCGACTCCGCTGCAAACGCCAAGCCGCCCAAGGGCGCGGAACACACCCCGCTGATGAAGCAGTTCTTCGCAGCCAAGTCCGAATACCCGGACCTGCTGCTGTTCTTCCGCATGGGCGACTTCTACGAGCTGTTCTACGACGACGCGCGCAAGGCCGCGCGCCTGCTCGACATCACCCTGACCCAGCGCGGCAGCTCCGGCGGCGCGCCGATCCCGATGGCCGGCGTGCCGGTACATGCCTGCGAGGGCTACCTGGCACGGCTGGTGGCGCTGGGCGAATCGGTGGCGATCTGCGAACAGATCGGTGACCCGGCGCTGGCCAAGGGCCTGGTCGAACGCAAGGTGGTGCGCATCGTCACGCCGGGCACGGTGACCGATGAGGCGCTGCTGGACGAACGCCGCGACACCCTGCTGATGGCCGTATCGCGCAGCAAGGCCGGATATGGCCTGGCCTGGGCCGACCTGGCCGGCGGCCGCTTCCTGGTCAACGAGGTGGACAGCGACGATGCGCTGGAGGCGGAGCTGGCGCGACTGGAGCCGGCCGAATTGCTGCTGCCCGACGAGGAAGGCTGGCCCGAGTTCCTGCGCCAGCGCAGCGGCCTGCGCCGCCGTGCACCGTGGCTGTTCGACGCCGACAGCGGACGCCGCCAGTTGCTGCAGTTCTTCAAACTGCATGACCTCAGCGGTTTCGGCATTGAAGAACGCCAGCGCGCCATCGCCGCGGCAGGCGCGCTGCTCGGCTACGTGGAAGAAACGCAGAAGCAACGCCTGCCGCACCTGAGCGCGATCGCGATGGAAACCGCGAGCGAGGCCATCGCGATGAACGCGGCCACGCGGCGCCATCTGGAACTGGACACGCGCGTGGATGGCGACACCCGCCACACCCTGCTCGGCGTGCTCGACAGCACCATCACGCCGATGGGCGGGCGCCTGCTGCGGCGCTGGCTGCACCGCCCGCTGCGCCTGCGCGATGTGCTGGTACAGCGCCACCATGCGGTCGGCACGCTGATCGACCACGGCACCGACCGCGAACTGCGCGAACGTTTCCGCGCACTCGGCGACCTGGAGCGCATCCTCACACGCGTGGCGCTGCGTTCGGCGCGGCCGCGCGACATGTCCACCCTGCGCGATGGCCTGGCGATGCTGCCGGAGATCGCCGCGCTGCTGGCGCCGCTGGATTCGCCGCGGCTGCAGGCCCTGGCCGCCGAGCTCGGCGAACACGCCGCGATGGCCCACCTGCTTGCCAGCGCGGTGGCGACGCAGCCGCCGTTGAAGCTGAGCGACGGCGGCGTGATCGCCAGCGACTTCGATGCCGAACTGGACGAGCTGCGCCGCCTGTCCACCCATGCCGACCAGTTCCTGATCGACCTGGAACAGCGCGAGCGCCAGAGCAGCGGCATCGCCACGCTGAAGGTCGGCTACAACCGCGTGCATGGCTACTACATCGAAATCAGCAAGGGCCAGGCCGACAAGGCGCCGCTGCATTACAGCCGCCGCCAGACCCTGGCCAATGCCGAGCGCTACATCACCGAGGAGCTGAAGTCCTTCGAGGACAAGGTGCTGTCGGCACGCGAACGCTCGCTCTCGCGCGAGAAGCTGCTGTACGAGGAACTGCTCGACGCACTGGGCGAACACCTCGAACCGCTCAAGCGCTGCGCCGCCGCACTCAGCGAGCTCGACGTGCTGGCCGCCTTCGCCGAACGCGCGCAGGCGCTGGACTGGTCGCGGCCGGAGCTGGAGACCGCCAACTGCCTGTGCATCGTGCGCGGCCGCCACCCGGTGGTCGAGGCGGTGCGCGAGGAGCCCTTCGAGCCCAACGACCTGGACCTGTACAACGACCGCGACGGACAGTCGCGGCGCATGCTGGTCATCACCGGTCCGAACATGGGCGGCAAGTCCACCTACATGCGCCAGAACGCGCTGATCGTGCTGCTCGCGCATATCGGCAGCTACGTGCCGGCCAGCCGCGCGGTGATCGGGCCGATCGACCGCATCCTCACCCGCATCGGCGCCGGTGACGACCTGGCGCGCGGCCAATCGACCTTCATGGTCGAGATGGCCGAGACCAGCTACATCCTGCATCACGCCACCGCGCAGTCGCTGGTGCTGATGGACGAGATCGGCCGCGGCACCTCCACCTACGATGGCCTGGCCCTGGCCGATGCGGTCGCCCGCCATCTCGCTCATCGCAACCGCTGCTACACGCTGTTTGCCACGCACTACTTTGAACTGACCGCATTGGCCGACGAATCAGTCGAAGGCGGCGCCAGCGGCATTGCCAATGTCCACCTCGACGCCGTTGAACATGGCGAGGCGCTGGTGTTCATGCATGCGGTGAAGGAAGGCCCGGCCAACCGCAGCTTCGGTCTGCAGGTCGCGGCGCTCGCCGGTTTGCCCCGCGACACGGTGACGCAGGCACGGCGCCGCCTCGCCGAACTGGAACAGCGCGGCGGCGAAACCCACGCGGCGCAGATGACACCGCATGCGCTGGATGCGCCGCAGCAGTTCGGCCTGTTCGCCCCCGCCAGCAACGCCGCGCAGGAAGCACTGGCCGCGCTGGACCCGGACGAACTGACGCCGAAGCAGGCGCTCGAAGCACTGTATCGATTGAAGGCATTGCTGTAGCACGCAACCTCGTCTGCGACTCGCATGCGAAAAATCTAATCACAGCGATCACTATCGCAGCGGTATCCAAAATCGATTTCTCGCCGTGCAGCGGCGCGCGTAGCCTGACATCGAACCCAACCGATTCAGGAGCCCGCCGTGAGCAAGCCCCGTTCCAATCCAAACGACCCATCCCATTCCCCAGCCCCTGCGAAGAAATCCGAAAACCCCTTGACCACCGCCTTCGGCGCACCGGTCGTGGACAACGAGAACACCATGACCGCCGGCCCGCGCGGTCCGGTCCTGCTGCAGGACGTGTGGTTGTTCGAGAAACTCGCCAACCTCAACCGCGAGGTCATTCCCGAGCGCCGCATGCACGCCAAAGGCTCGGGCGCGTTCGGCCACTTCACCGTCACCGGTGACATCACCCGCTACACCCGCGCGCGCCTGTTCGAGCACATCGGCAAGCACACCGAGTTGTTCGTGCGCTTCTCCTCGGTCGCCGGCGAGCGCGGTGCCGCCGATGGCGAGCGCGACATCCATGGTTTCGCCGTCAAGTTCTACACCGAGGAAGGCAACTGGGACCTGGTCGGCAACAACACGCCAGTGTTCTTCGTGCGCGACCCGCGCAAGTTCGCCGACCTCAACAAGGCGGTCAAGCGCGATCCGCGCAGCAACCTGCGCAGCGCGCGCAACAACTGGGACTTCTGGACGCTGCTGCCCGAGGCACTGCACCAGATCACCATCACCATGAGCGAGCGAGGCATTCCTGACGGCTATCGCCACATGCACGGCTTCGGCTCGCATACCTACAGCCTGGTCAATGCGAAGGGCGAGCGCTGCTGGGTCAAGTTCCACTGGCGCACCCAGCAGGGCATCCGCAACATCACCGACGCCGAGGCCGCCGCGCGCATCGCCCACGACCGCGAGAGCTTCCAGCGCGATCTGTACGAAGCGATCGAGCGAGGCGACTTCCCGCGCTGGACCCTGTACGTGCAGATCATGCCGGAGGCCGACGCCCACAAGGTGCCGTATCACCCGTTCGACCTGACCAAGATCTGGCCGCACGGGGACTATCCGTTGATCGAAGTCGGCGTGATGGAGTTGAACCGCAACCCGGACAACTACTTCGCCGATGTCGAACAGGCGGCGATGCAGCCGAACAACCTGGTGCCCGGCATCGGCATTTCGCCGGACAAGATGCTGCAGGCGCGGATGTTCGCCTACTCCGATGCGCAACGCTATCGGCTGGGCGTCAACAATCATCAGATTCCGGTCAATGCCGCGCGCTGCCCGGTGCACAGCAACCATCGCGATGGCGCCATGCGCGTGGACGGCAACTACGGCAGCACCCTGCACTACGTGCCCAACAGCTACGGCCAGTGGCAGGAGCAGCCGGAATATCGCGACCCGCCCGTGGAAATCACCGGCAATGGCGACTTCTGGAACTATCGCGAGGACGATGACGACTACTTCAGCCAGCCCGGCAACCTGTTCCGGCTGATGTCGCCGGCGCAGCGCCAGGTGCTGTTCGAGAACACCGCCCGCGCGATGGGCGATGCGCCGGAGTTCATCAAGCGCCGCCACATCAGCAATTGCAGCAAGGCCGACCCGGCCTATGGCGCGGGCGTGGCCAAGGCACTGGGGCTGGACGTTGCGGCGCCCGATCCGCATGACCACGACCATGGCCAGCGCGCCACGGCCACGGTGCGCTGAATGGCCCGCGTTCGGCAGGTCCCGGGCAGTTGATGCAAAAACGGCGCGCGCAAGCGCGCCGTCAGGACTAGCATCACTCTCCCTACCCGGAGGACACGGACATGACGCAGTCGAACCTGACCGAACAACTGCTGGCACAGCTGCAGGGTGCCCCGCTGCAACAGGTTTCGCAGCAGCTGGGCGTGGCCCCGCAGCAGGCCCAGAGCGCCGTGGCCACCGCCCTGCCGCTGCTGATGGGCGCGCTGGGCCGCAATGCCCAGCAGCCAGAAGGCGCGCAAGCGCTGATGGGCGCCTTGCAGCGTGACCACGCCCCGGCCGCTGGCGGCATGGATATCGCCGGCGTGCTCGGCGCGGTGCTGGGGGGCGGTGGCGGCGCGCAAACCAATGGCGCGGGCATCCTCGGCCACATTTTCGGCGCCCGCGCCCCGCAGGCGGCCGCGGGCCTGGGCCAGGCGACCGGGCTGGACAGCGGACGCTCCAGCCAGCTGTTGCAGATCCTGGCACCCATCGTGCTGTCCTTCCTGGCGCAGCGCTTCCTCGGCAATGGGTCCAGCGGCGCCAACGCCGGGCAACTCAGCCAGGCACTGGGCCAGGAACAACAGCGGGTGCGCAATGATGCCGGCGTGTCCGGCCTGCTTGGCAGCGTGCTCGACCAGGACGGCGACGGCCAGCTCGGCCTGGGCGACGTACTGAAGATCGGCAGCGGCCTGTTCGGCAACAGCCGCTGAGCTGAGGGCCCCGCCTTGATGCCATGAACAGTCCATAGCCCTCGGCTATGGACTCATTCGGTTTATTCAAATTCTCCTTGGCGCCTGACCGCGCTTATGGTCGTCATTGTTCCGTGAGGAATCGCACCGCGCCTCCCTTCCCCCTCCCGTCGTCCATTCCCCAGGTTCCCGCGTCGCCGCGGGATCGGGTCTTCCCAGCCTACGCACCCAGGTGGACATCCATGACCAGCCAAGCGAAGTGCCCGTTCAACCATGCCGCCGGCGGCGGCACCACCAACCAGGACTGGTGGCCGAAGCAACTGCGTGTTGACCTGCTGCACCAGCATTCGGAAAAGTCCAACCCGCTCGGCCGGCAGTTCGATTACGCCGAGGAATTCAAGAAGCTCGACTACGCTGCGCTCAAGGCCGACCTCAAGGCCTTGATGACCGACTCGCAGGACTGGTGGCCGGCCGATTTCGGCCATTACGGCCCGTTCTTCATCCGCATGGCCTGGCATAGCGCCGGCACCTATCGCATCGGCGACGGCCGCGGCGGCGGTGGCCGCGGCCAGCAGCGTTTCGCTCCGCTCAACAGCTGGCCGGACAACGTCAACCTGGACAAGGCGCGGCGCCTGCTGTGGCCGATCAAGCAGAAATACGGCCAGCAGATTTCCTGGGCCGACCTGCTGATTCTCACCGGCAACGTCGCGCTCGAATCGATGGGCTTCAAGACCTTCGGTTTCGGCGGCGGCCGCGAAGACGTATGGGAGCCGGACCACGACGTGTACTGGGGCAACGAACGCACCTGGCTCGGTGGCGATGTGCGTTACGCCAAGAGCGAGCAAGGCGATGACGAAGCCCAGCTGGTCGCCGATCCCGACCTGCATGGCCACGAGCACGACCGCACCGACGGCGGCCGCCGGCTGGAAAACCCGCTGGCCGCGGTGCAGATGGGTCTGATCTACGTGAACCCCGAAGGCCCCGATGGCAATCCCGACCCCATCGCCGCCGCGCACGACATCCGCACCACGTTCGGGCGCATGGCGATGAACGACGAAGAGACCGTGGCCCTGATCGCCGGCGGCCATACCTTCGGCAAGACCCACGGCGCTGGCCCCGCCGACAACGTCGGTCGCGAGCCGGAAGCCGGCGACCTGGAGCAGCAGGGCCTGGGCTGGAGCAATGACTTCGGCAGCGGCAAGGGCGCCGACACGATCACCAGTGGCCTGGAAGTGACCTGGACCAGCACCCCGACCAAGTGGGGCGGCAACTTCTTCTGGAACCTGTTCGGCTTCGAGTGGGAACTGGGCAAGAGCCCGGCCGGTGCCAACCAGTGGCAGCCCAAGGGCGGCATGGGCGCGGGCACGGTGCCGCATGCGCACGACAAGGACCGGCGCATCGCACCGTCGATGCTGACCACGGACTTGTCGCTGCGCATGGACCCGGCCTACGAGAAAATCTCGCGCCGCTTCATGGAAAACCCCGACGAGTTCGCCGATGCCTTTGCCCGCGCCTGGTTCAAGCTTACCCATCGCGACATGGGCCCGCGCGCGCGCTATCTCGGCCCGGAAGTACCCGCCGAGGAACTGATCTGGCAGGATCCACTGCCGCCGGCCACGCAGCCGGTGCTCGGTGAGGCCGATATCGCCGCGCTCAAGCAGAAGATCGCCGCGTCCGACCTGAGCGTCGCGCAGATGGTGTCCACTGCATGGGCATCGGCATCCACCTACCGCGGCTCGGACAAGCGCGGTGGCGCCAACGGCGCGCGCGTTGCCCTGGAACCGCAGAAGGACTGGGCGGTCAACGACCCCGAGCAGCTGGGCGCGGTGCTCAAGACCCTGCAAGGCATCCAGGCCGAGTTCAATGCCGATGGCCGCTATGTTTCCCTCGCCGATCTGATCGTGCTGGCCGGCAATGTCGGTGTCGAACAGGCCGCGCGCCAGGCCGGGGCCACGGTGAGCGTGCCGTTCGCACCTGGCCGCGTCGATGCCACCCAGGCGCAGACCGACGTGGAATCGTTCGAGCCGATGGAGCCGGTTGCCGATGGCTTCCGCAACTACCTCAAGGCGCGCTTCGCCGTGGATCCCGAGCACCTGCTGATCGACCGCGCACAGCTGCTCACCCTCACCGCGCCGGAGCTGACCGTGCTGGTCGGCGGGCTGCGCGTGCTCGGAGCCAATACCGGCGGCTCACGCGACGGCGTGTTCACCGACCGGCCCGGCGTGTTGAGCAATGACTTCTTCGTCAACCTGCTCGACATGCGCACCACCTGGACGCCGACTTCAAAAATGCGTGAGAGCTTTGAAGGCCGGGACCGCAGCAGCGGCGAGATCCGCTGGACCGCTTCGCGGGTGGACCTGGTGTTCGGCTCCAACTCGGAGCTGCGGGCGCTGTCCGAGGTCTATGCCAGTGCCGACGGGCAGCAAAAGTTCGTGCAGGACTTCGTTGCGGCCTGGACCAAGGTAATGAACCTGGACCGCTTCGACCTGGCGCGCGGCGCACGCGCGGCGGCGTGATGGATGGCAAACGCCCCGCACGAGCGGGGCGAGCGTGAAGCATGGGTGCCGGCAAGCAAGGCCGGCGCTCACAGTGCGTCGATGTCACCCAATGCGCGAATCAGCCTGCGTGCGCGCTTGTCCGGCCGTTGCTCTGGTGGCCGGTAACCATTGCGCTCGGCCATGCGCTGCTCGCGCGCCTGGGCCCGCCGCGCCCGCGACTGCTCGCTCTCTTCATACAGCGCCTGTGCCACCGGCGCCGGGCCACGGGTATCACTCAGCCCCAGCACGCGCACCTCGAACACTTCCTCGCCGCGGCTGACCTGCAGCGCCTCGCCCACCCGGACCGAGCGCGAAGGCTTGGCGCGCTGTCCGCCGACCTCGACCTTGCCCGTTTCCACCGCCTGCTTGGCCAGGCTGCGGGTCTTGTAGAAGCGCGCTGCCCAGAGCCAGATGTCCAGACGCAGCGATGGCAAAACGGGAGTGGGCTGATCTTCGGTCATGCGTGGGGCTTGCTAGCGGTTGTCCTTCTTGCGCAATGGCAGGCGCAGGCCTGATTCGGGGTGGCAGCGGCTGGCCAGCATCGTGCTCTTGCCACCTTCGTGGCCGGGCTCGGAGATGTCGCCGGTGGCCTGGCATTCCGGAAGCGAAGCAGGCTGGCTGTTCACGTCGACCCGACCACTCGTATTGCAACCGGCCGCCAGCATGGCGACCAGCACGATGCCGCTACTGCACACTAGCCGATACACGGTGTTGCTCCTGCGAAGATTCGTGGCCAGACTACGCCGCCGTGGCGGGGCATCCGGCCGCCACGGCGGCAGGCGCGGGTATCAGTGTGTTGCAGGATGTCGCCGGGCGCCAATGTGCCCGCTGTTCGGTGATGGTCGGTGCTGGTGAATATCGTAAGGCAACGGTCAAGGCCGCAACAGTGCCATCGACCCTCTGCCGCCGTGCACGGGCGCGGTGCTAGTGTGCGCCGGTCTTCTCCCCACGGCCGCCCTGCATGCCCCAGCCCGCGACACTGACCGAAGGTCCCATCGGCCGAAATCTGCTGTTGTTCGCGCTGCCCATCCTGGCCGGCAACATGGCGCAGTCGCTGAATGGTTCGGTCAACGCGGTATGGGTGGGCCGCTTCCTCGGCGAGTCGGCGCTGACGGCCACGGCCAACGCCAACAACATCATGTTCTTCCTGATCGGCTCGGTGTTCGGCATCGGCATGGCCGCCACCATCCTGATCGCGCAGGCCATCGGCGCCGGCGACGTGCGCCAGGCGCGCCGGGTGATGGGCAGCAGCGCGACGTTCTTCTTTGCGCTGTCGGTGGTGATTGCGGCGCTGGGCTGGTGGCTGTCCGGGCGCATGCTCGCGGCGATGGGCACGCCCGGCGAAGCCCTGCCGCTGGCCGAGGCCTACCTGCAGGTGATCTTCCTGGCGATGCCGCTGCTGTACATGTTCGCGTTCCTGTCGGCGGCGCTGCGCGGCGCGGGCGATTCGCGCACCCCGTTCCGCTTCCTGCTGCTGTCGGTGGCGCTGGACATCGTGCTCAACCCGCTGCTGATCTTCGGCCTGGGGCCGATGCCGAAGCTGGGCATCGCCGGTTCGGCATGGTCGACATTCTTCGCGCAGGCCATCGCGCTGACCGGGCTGCTGTTGTACATGCGGCGCAAGCGCCACCTGCTGTGGCTGGGCCGGCGCGACATGGCGATGTTCCGCATCGATGGCACGATCCTGCGCGCGCTCATCGTCAAGGGCGTGCCGATGGGGCTGCAGATGGTGCTGATCTCGCTGGCGATGATCGCGATGATGACGATGGTCAACAGCTACGGCACGGACACGGCGGCCGCCTACGGCGCGGCTCTGCAGTTGTGGACCTACGTGCAGATGCCGGCGATGGCGATCGGCGCGGCATGTTCGTCGATGGCGGCGCAGAACGTGGGCGCGGGACGTTGGGACCGGGTGGATGCGACGGCGCGCAATGGCGTGGCGATCAACTTCCTGATGACGGGTCTGCTGATCGTGCCGTTGATCCTGCTCGACCGCTGGACGCTGTCGCTGTTCCTGCCCGAGCACGGGGTGGCGTTGGAGGTGGCACGCCATCTGAACCACATTTCGATCTGGTCGTTCCTGTTGTTCGGGGTCACGTTCGTGGTGTCAGGCGTGGTGCGGTCCACCGGCGCGGTGGTGCCGCCGCTATTGATCCTGGGGCTGTCGCTATGGGGCATCCGGATACCGTTCGCGCATCTGCTGACACCAGCGCTGGGCGCGGACGCGATCTGGTGGAGTTTCCCGACCAGCGCGATGTGCGCGATGTTGATGTCGCTGGCGTATTACCGCTGGGGCGGCTGGCGCAAGGCGCGAATGCTGGAGCCGCGGGTCAAGCCGCACCCGGAAGAAGTCGCGGTGCCTGCGGAAGTACCGGCGCAGGTGCCATCGCCTGTCGCGGACAGTCTGCCGTAGGTTTCGCTGCCTGGTTCGCTGCTGGAACAGTTGTAGGAGGAGCTTCAGCCCCGACGAGCGAAGGCCCCCACTATCAGATCCCACATGGGCGAAAGCACCCGCCTCCCCGAAATGCAAAAAGCCGCCCGGAGGCGGCTTCTGCAGAACACAGCAGGCATAGGCCCGCGCGTCGGTTACTCGGCCTTGGAAGCCAGGCGGGCGGCCTTGGCCTGCGCGGCGGCAGCCAGGTCTTCCTTGATGCGGGCAGCCTTGCCTTCCAGACCACGCAGGTAGTACAGCTTGCCGGCGCGGACCTTGCCGCGGCGCTTCACTTCGACCGAGTCGATGGTGGAGCTGTAGGTCTGGAACACGCGCTCGACGCCGTAGCCGTGCGAAATCTTGCGCACGGTGAAGGCCGAGTTCAGGCCCGCGTTCTTGGTGCCGATGACCACGCCTTCATAGGCCTGGATACGTTCGCGGTTGCCTTCCTTCACCTTCACGTTCACCACGACGGTGTCGCCCTGGCTGAACTTCGGCAGCTCGCGGGTGATCTGGGCGGACTCGAATTCCGCGACGATGGATTTGTTCAGCTTGCTCATGGGTACACCGATTCTTTTCGGGTGGGCGTGTCGTTCGACAACTTGGACTCATGCAGTCGCAGAATTGCGCTGCACGTTTGTAATTAGTGGATGCCGCAAGAGGTGTTGCAGTGTTGCCTGGCGGCCAATACCGGCGCCGAGAGCGCGACATGATAGCCCAAGCCCTCGCCCCGTGCCAGACCCCGGGTTAGCAGCCTTCCTCGCCGCCGCCCTGTTCCCGCTGCCGGCGGAAATCGGCCAATAAAGCGCGGTCGGACTTGTCCAGGGCAGCCTCGTCGAGCAGGTCCGGACGCCGCAGCCAGGTCCGCCCCAGCGATTGCTGGCGGCGCCAGCGCGCGATGGCGGCATGGTTGCCCGAGCGCAGCACTTCCGGCACGTCGCCCCAGTCGTGCCGGGACGGGTGGGTGAAGTGCGGGCAGTCGAGCAGGCCCTGCGGGCCCTCGAAACTGTCCTGCGCGGCCGATTCGGCGTCGTTGAGCGCGCCTTCCTGCAACCGCGTGACCACGTCGATGAGCACTGCCGCGCCGAGCTCGCCGCCGGACAGCACGTAGTCGCCGATCGAGATTTCCTCGTCCACCTCATGCGCCAGGAAGCGCTCGTCCACGCCCTCGTAGCGGCCGCACAGCAGGATCAGCCGCGGCAGCTGTGCCAGTTCGCGCGCGCGTGCCTGGGTCAGCGGACGGCCCTGCGGGCTGAGGTAGATCACCGGTCCGGGCCGCGGATCAGCGCCGCGCGCGGCGGCCAGGCACTCGCGCAGGGGCTCGATCATCATCACCATGCCGGGGCCGCCACCGAACGGGCGGTCATCCACGCGGCGGTAGTTGCCAGTGGCGTAGTCGCGCGGGTTCCAGCCCTGCAATTCCAGCAAGCCGCGTTCCTGCGCCCGGCCGACCACGCCAAAGGCAGCGCACTGGGCGATGAACTCGGGAAACAGGCTGAGGACGTCGATGCGCATGGCCGGGTCGATCCGCTAACGGTGCCGGTACGCCGGCGGGTGGGTCAGAAATCCGGATCCCAGTCGACCACGATCAGGTTGGCTTCAAAATCGACCGAGTGGACAAAATCCGGCAGCACGAACGGGATCAGCCGCTCGCGGTCGCCACGCACCGCCAGCACGTCATTGGCGCCGGTGGAGAACAGGTGCGACACCGTGCCCAGCTCGACCCCTTCGAGGTTGCGCACCGCCAGCCCTTCCAGATCCACCCAGTAGTACTCGTCCGGCTTGGGCGGCGGCAGCGCGCTGCGCGCCACGTAGATTTCGGTGCCGCGCATGGCTTCGACCAGGTCGCGGTCGGCCACGTCCGGCAGGGTCGCGATCAGGTGCTTGCCCGACTCGCGCCCGCGCGCCCCGGACAGCTCCCGCTCTTCGCCATTGGGCGCGCGCAGGATCCAGGGTTGGTAGCGGAAGATCGACAGCCTCGGCTCGGTCCAGGACTCGATCTTGGCCTCACCGCGAATGCCAAAAGCGCCGACAACCCTGCCCAGCAGGATGCGGCGCCCGGAATCTTTCATCATGGTGCTGCAGACGGGGCCGCGCGTGGCGGCCCCTCTGGCGTCAGGCCGCGACGGCCTGGGCCTTGGTCGCTTCCTTGACCAGGTTGCGGACCTTGTCGGTCAGCTGCGCGCCATTCTTGACCCAATGCTCGACGCGGGCCAGGTCCAGCACGATGCGCTGTTCGGCGCCCTGCGCCACCGGGTTGTAGTAGCCCAGGCGCTCGATGTTGCGACCGTCGCGCGCGGCACGCACGTCGCTGACGATGATGTGGTAGAACGGACGCTTCTTGGCGCCGCCACGAGTCAGACGGATCTTGACCATTTCTGTAGTTCCTGTGTTGCCCAGTCGCCAGGATGGCGAGGTAAGCCGGCGATTATAGCGGCCGATCTGGGCCAAGCCAAGCCAGCCGGGCGTTCACGCCCCGCCTGGCGCCTGTGACAGCGCTACAGCGGCTCCCAGGGACAGGTCCCCAGCGCCCGCTCCAGCACCGCCATGCAGCCGGCGGCCTCGCCCAGCACCTGCCCGCCCACCGCCCCGATTGGCAGCACGCCGCGCGCATTGCAGGCGAAGGCGGCCGCGAAGCCATCCAGTTCAGCCAGACCCACCGGACGCACCTGCTGGGCCACGCCGATTGTGGTCAAGCCCTGCTGCAACAGGCGCTCCTGGGTACCACGCAGGGCCGGGCCGGCCGGCCAGGTGACGCCCTTCCCGTCCCACAGGCCCAGGTTCCAGGTGCTGCCTTCGATGACCTTGTTCTCGCCATCGACGAACAGCGCATCGTCCCAGCCCTCGGCCATGGCCTGGCGGCGCAGGTCGAACAGCGCGAACGTGCCGACGTGCTTCAGCTCGGGGCGGTGGCGCTGGAAGCGGACCGGTCGCACCCGCAAGGGTGTGCCCGTCCAGTCGCGTGCGGCGCCGACCGAGATCAGCAGGTCGGGCGTGACCGGCCGCAGCGGCGCCCGGAAATCGAAATCGCGGGAGAACACTGTCAGCCGCAGCCAGGCGTCGGCGTGCCCGGCCAGTGCCCAGGCCGTTTGCGCCTGGGCGCGTACCCGCGGCAAAGCCAGTTCGCTGCCGAACAGCGCGCGCGTGCCTTCCTGCAGACGCTGCAGGTGCAGGTCCAGGCCGCGCACCGCGCCATCGACACAACGCAAGGAAGTGAAGTGGCCGTAGTTGACCAGCGCCGCAGTGGCCAGCGCATCGGCCGGCGCTGGCTCGCCGTTCAACAGCACCACGCTCACGACCGTTGGCTCACGGCAGCAGCGCCTGCGCCTGCTGCCACCATTCGCTGAGCAGTTCGGCCGCGGGGCGCGCCGGCGCCATCCACGCCGACTGACCGGCCCAGGCCTGCATGCCGTCGAGGCGGTTCTCGCGCGTGGCTGCCGCACGCATCGGCGCGCTCAGGCCCCGCTGCACGGGGTATGGCGGCGTTGGCGGGCCGTGCTCGGCCTGCGCGCGCACATAGGCCGTGGCCAGGCCGCGGCCAAGGCGTCCACTGAAGGCGCGGGTGGGCCAGGTGTCTTCCGGCTCGGTGCTGGCCAATGCCTCAGACCAGGCGCTGGGCAGGCCGGCCTCAGGACAACGCAGAAATGCCGTGCCGATCTGCACCGCGCTCGCGCCCAGGGTGAGTGCGGCGGCAATGCCGCGGCCGTCGGCAATGCCGCCCGCGGCGATGATCGGCACCGACAGCTCGGCCGCCAGCCGCGGCAGCAAGGCGAACAGGCCCACGGCCTGACGTTCGGCGTTGGCCGCATCGAAGGCACCGCGATGGCCACCGGCCTCGAAGCCTTGCGCAACCACGGCATCAGCTCCGGCAGCCTCGGCGCGACGTGCCTCGGCCAGCGTGGTCGCGCACGCGAACCAGGCAATGCCCGCTGCCTTCAGCCGTTCCACCTCGCGCGGGGCGAACACGCCCATGATGGTGGAGGCCACTGCCGGCCGCGCTGCGAGCAAGGCATCGAACTGCGCGTCGAAATCCGCCGGCGTGGCATCACCGGCCTGCGCCGGCACTGCCGGACCCCATTGGGCAAGGAAGTCGCGCATTGCCGCTTCGCTGCCGGCATCGCGCTGCGGCGGCGGATCAGGCAGCCACAGGTTGATCTGAGCCGGGCCGGCGCTGAGTTCGCGGAACTGCGCCAGCCATTGGCCGATATCGCCCGGCGTGGACAACACCGCGCCCATCGCGCCCATGCTGCCGGCATTGGCCGCGGCCGCCGACAGCGCTACCGGGCAGGCGCCGGCCATCGGTGCCAGCAGCACCGGCATCGCCAGCCCGTAGCGCGCGGCGAAGGCTTGCGCACGCTGCCGCGCGGTGCTGTCCATCAGCGGAACGGCAGACCGCCGCGGCCGCCCAGGCCACCCATGCCGCCCATCATTCCGCGCATGCCGCGCATCATGCCCTTCATGCCGCCGCCGGCCAGCTTGCTCATCATCTTTTCCATCTGCTGGTACTGCTTCATCAGCTTGTTGACGTCGGCCGGGGTCAGGCCCGAGCCGCGGGCGATGCGCGCGCGGCGCGAGCCGTTGAGCAGCGCCGGGTTGCGCCGCTCCTTCTTGGTCATCGAGTTGATGATGGCGATCATGCGCGGCACTTCTTTGCCGGTGACCTGGTCCTTCAGATGGTCCGGGATCTTGCCGATGCCGGGCAGCTTGTCCATCAGCCCGCCGATGCCGCCCATGTTCTGCATCTGCTCGAGCTGTTCCTTCATGTCGTTGAGGTCGAACTTCTTGCCCTTGGCGACCTTCGCGGCGAGCTTGGCGGCCTTCTCCTGGTCCACGCTCTGCTCGACCTGCTCGACCAGCGACAGCACGTCGCCCATATCGAGGATGCGGCTGGCGACGCGGTCGGGGTGGAACACGTCCAGGCCGTCGACCTTCTCACCGGTACCGACGAACTTGATCGGCCGCCCGGTGATGTAGCGCACCGACAAGGCCGCACCGCCGCGGGCGTCGCCGTCGGTCTTGGTCAGCACCACGCCGGTCAGCGGCAATGCCTCGCCGAAGGCCTTGGCGGTGTTGGCCGCGTCCTGGCCGGTCATCGCGTCGACCACGAACAGCGTCTCGGCCGGGTTCACCGCCGCGTGCAGCGCCTTGATTTCGGCCATCATCGCTTCATCGATGGCGAGGCGGCCGGCGGTATCGACCAGCAGCACGTCGACGAAGGACTTGCGCGCGTCATCGATCGCGGCGCGAACGATGGCTTCCGGTTTCTGCTCGGCACTGGATGGGAAGAACAGCACGCCCACCTGCTCGGCCAGCGTCTTCAATTGCTCGATCGCCGCCGGGCGGTAGACGTCGGCGCTGACCACCATCACCTTCTTCTTGCGCTTTTCCTTCAGGTGCTTGGCCAGCTTGCCGACCGTGGTGGTCTTGCCCGCGCCCTGCAGGCCGGCCATCAGGAACACCGCCGGCGCCGGAACGTTGAGGTTGAGGTCGCTGGCGGCCGAACCCATCACCGCGGTCAGCTCGTCGCGCACCACCTTGATCAGGGCCTGACCCGGGGTCAGCGACTTGAGCACTTCCTGGCCGACCGCGCGCACCTTGATGCGCTCGATCAGCGCCTGCACCACCGGCAGCGCCACGTCGGCTTCCAGCAGGGCGATGCGCACCTCGCGGGTGGCCTCGCGGATGTTCTCGTCGGTCAGGCGGCCGCGGCCGCGCAGGCGCTCGAGGGTGCCGGAGAGACGCTGGGTAAGGGACTCGAACATGCGCAAGCTGCCAGGGGGAACGGACGCCGATTATAGCGGGAGGCATCAGCGCCGGCCCCGCTCGGGCCGGGCCAGCACTGCCGCAGCCACAGGCGTGTGCATCCGGTCACCGCCCGGCCCGCGGGGGCGCTGCGGCCGCGGCCCGCGGTATGCGAAACTGCCGCGATGACCTTCAGCGTATTCATCGCCACCGCGCTCTACCTGCTCGCCACGGCCCTGCTCGTGGGCGGCATGGCGCGCGACGGCCGGCCGGCCTCGCACACCTGGCTGGCCTCGGCTGGCGCGGCGGTGCTGCTGCATGCCGGCTACCACGTGTGGGTGGCGATGCACACCGCCGGCGGCCCGGACCTGCATTTCTTCGCCGCGCTGTCGCTGGTCGGGCTGGGCATGGCCGCGCTGACCACGGCAGTGGGCGCGCGCGGGCGCATGTCCACGCTGGGCGTAGTGGTGTTCCCGCTGGCCGCGTTGCTGTTGCTGGCCTACCACGGCCATGGCCACGAACCGAGCCCGGCCCTGGGCTGGCGCCTGGAAGTACACGCCTGGCTGGCCCTGCTTGCCTACGCGACACTGGCGATCGCCGCGCTGCTGGCGATCATGCTGTGGCTGCAGGAGCGCGCCTTGCGCCGGCGCGATTTCCACGGCTGGCTGCGTGCGCTGCCGCCGCTGACCGAACTGGAAACCCTGCTGTTTCGCACGATCACCGTGGGCTTCGTGCTGCTGAGCATGACCCTGCTGACCGGCCTGCTGTTCGTGGAGGACTTCCTGGCTCAGCGGCTGCTGCACAAGTCCGTGCTCAGCGTGCTGTCGTGGCTGGTGTTCGGCGCGCTGCTGGTGGGCCGCTGGCGTTACGGCTGGCGCGGCGGCAAGGCCGTGCACTGGACACTGACGGCGATGGCGCTGCTGTTGCTGGCGTTCTTCGGCAGCAAATTCGTGCTGGAACTGATCCTGGGCATCCACCCGGCCTGAGCGGCCGGCGCGGCAACCACACCCTGCCCTAGCGGCTGGCGCGCAGGTCCACCGGCGGCCCGGCTTCCTTGTGCTCAGGAGAGCTGTGCACGTACTGCTTGCGCCGCGCGACCAGCTCGCTGGCGACCGCCACGCGCCGGCCCACCACCATCTCGGTCAGCCAGTCGATCAGGTAGCGCGTATAGGCCTGCTGGTGCGCCTTGTCGGTGAGCGCATGGTCGGCGCCGGCAATCAATCGCGATGTCACCGAACGCGCGCGCGCGAAGGCGTTGGCGTAGTTGCGCATCACTTGATGCGGGACGATCTGGTCGCACTCGGCTTCCACCAGCAGCACGTCGCCCTCGAACAAGGCGCAGGCTGCCAGGGCGCGGTTGTCCTGCGCTTCGATCACGCTGCGGCGGTAGTCCATCAGGCCAGGTTCGCGATTGAGCGCGACCTTGGGTGCGTCCCAGTGCGCGTCGCGGTACAACGCCGGCGAACGCAGGGCCAGCCATGCCACCGGACGCTGCGCGGTAAGCAGCGCTGACAGATAGCCGCCGTAGCTCAGGCCGACCACCGCAATCGCACCGGGATCCACGTACGGCAGTGTGGCCAGGTGATCGTAGGCGGCGATGACATCGGCCAGATTCTGCGGCCGGGTCACGGTTTCGCGCATCGACACCAGGCCCTCGTGGCCGCGCAGGTCGAAGGTCAGGCAGATGCAGCCCAGGCCCACCGCTTCGCGCGCGCGCACCAGGTTGTGCTGCTGCTTGCCGCCCCAGCCATGGACGAACAGCACGCCGGGCATGCCGGTGGGCGTGAGCAAGGTGGCACCAAGTTCGGCATCGTCCACGGGAATCTGCAGGCTGGATAGTTTGGCTTCCATGGCGTGCCTCAGGCAGCGGTAACGGTCAGGTATTTGACCAGCGGGCCGAGCCGCGGATCGTCGCCGGAGAAATACACCTGCGCGCCGGGCGGCGCCGACTGGCCATGCAGTTCGCGCGTGGCCGCATGCACGCGCGCCACGTCGGGCTCGCGCGCGAACAGTTCAAGCGCGCCCAGCTCGGCCGGCGTCGCGCCGCCAATGCGCCAGGACTGTTCCAGGACGCCGCAGCGGGCGCGGCCGTCGCTATCGATGCCGCGGGCCACGTCGTAATTGCGCCGCGACAGGCACAGCTGCGGATAGGCGCTGCGCAGTTTGCGATCGAAGGCCAATGCCGCGCGCACCGCCTCGGCTTGGGCGGGAGGCAGCTCCTGTTCCAGCAACTGATCCAACGTGCCACGCAGCACGTCCAGGTCCGAGCCGCCGTAGACCTGGCGCCCTTCGCGGTCGGCGGTGGTGGTCTGCGTGCCGTGGTAGGCGATCGACTGCCCGCCGATCTCCACCTCGCCGACGCTGAAGGTCACCAGTTGCACGAGGTTGGCCTCGAGCACCACGCCGTGTCGCGCCACATACTCGTCGGGCAAGCTCGCCAGGGCCTGGTGCAGCGTGGCCTCGTCCCGCAGCCACCATTGCCCGCGGCCACCGACACCGGTGGGCAGCTTCAGCCGCACCCGCCCGGCGCCGCCGAGCAAGGCAAACGCACGCCGCGCATCGCTGGCACAGAAGGCGGTGTAGCCCGGCAGCGTGTCATCGGCGAGCTCCTGCGCCAGCGCTTCGTTCCAGCCCATCACTGCCACTTGCGCACCGGGCACCAGCGGATGGACCACGGCCTTTGTCGCGAGGAAGGCGAATGGCACCACGCCGCCGAGCAGATGGCTGCTGTCAGTGATGCCCAGGCGTTGGGCGCTGGCCAGGTCAAGCGTGTCGTCAGGCACGCAGTAGGCATCCACGGTCTGCGCGTTCACGGCTGATCCGGCGTAAGGCAACCGCAGCAGACGCGCGACGGTGCGGGCCAGCCACTCATGGGTCGCCCGCTCGTGGCCATTGGCCGGTACGTCGCGCATCGCCACCGCGTATACCTGGCGCAGCTGGGCGGGCAGCGCGGGCGTTGCCATCAGCGCCATAACCACCAGGTCAGCGCCAGCAGCGCGGCAATCAACAGCAGCCACCAGCCGCCGTGCACGCCGCGCCACCATGCCGCCGCCACGCCGGTGCCGGCGCTGTCGCGCGGCGCGGACGGCTTGTTTTCCTGCGAAGGGGTTGGCCGCTCATCCATCGCCGCGCTCCGTCGTGGGGAGTGCGCAGGTTCCGATGCGCGCAGTGAGTGCTGCGTGCATCCGCGAGCGTTGCGTGCGGCGCGATCACGTATAGGCGGCAAAACTGACCTATTCAGCGTGAATCTCCCACGGCCACGCCACTGCAAGCGACGCTGATCAATCGTTGACACGCGCGTCGCTACTCTCAGGTCTCTCTTCCAACACCACGGTGCGACTGAGTCCAATGAACAGGGATCCTTCCGTCATCGATGTGCAGGCCGAGATCGCGCACTGGCAGGCACGCCATGCGCACGAGCAACTGGGCGTGAGCAAGTTCAGCGTGCTTTCGCCGGTGGTCAAACTGGCCTGCGACATCTATCTCCAGGCGCCGCGTTCCAGCCAGGCGCAGCGACTGGACATGTTCCGTGATCGTCTGCAGACCCATTTCTTGCCGCCCGGGTCGCAACCCGATCTCGAGCGCTTGGCCACCGACTGCTGGCGCCGCCTCGGCGCCACGACGTAATGGAGAGCACATGAAAACCCCGTATGAAGTACAGCAGGAACTGGAGCGCATCGAGCGCCTGGTGCCGCACCTGATCAGCGACCAGGGCGAGCGCGCCGAGGAAATCCTCGGCTTCCACGTCGCCAGCCTCTACGCCAGCGCGCCGCTGGACCAGCACGCGATGATCCGCGAGCGCGTGCGCGCGATGCAGGCCCGCTGCCGCGAAGCCGCCAATGCGCAGGAAGAAGCGGCCGTGGGATTGCTGCCCCTGTGGGCTTGAGCCGCGCCTGGCGCTGGCTGCGGCCAGCGTGCGTAGTGGCCGTGGTGGCACTGGCCGGTTGCGGCGGTCCCGGTTCGGAGACTTCGCGTACGGCGCCACAGGTGGCGCCCGCGGCCAGGCCGGCATCGGTTCCCGGTGCTGGCCTGGCCGCGCCGGTGCAGGGCGACGCGCAGGTAATGGGCATGCTGGCGGCGTTTGAACAGAACGAGATCGACCTCGCGCAACAGGCAATTGCCCGGCAGCTGGGCGGTGACGCGGAAACCTTCGCCCGGGGCATGCTGCGCGATCATCAGCGCGCCCTGGAGCAGGTGCAGCAGCGCTCGCCGCAGGAGACCGAGCAGTCGCGTGCGCTGCGAGCGCGGGGGCAGGCCACCGCGGCCTCGGTGGACATGGAAGACGATACCGGCCAGTTCCGCAATGCTTTCCTCAGGGCAGCCGCCGCCGATTACGGCGATGCCTTGAAGATGATGGACGCCGAATGGCTGCCAGCGGCCAGCAGCGACGACACCCGCGCCTACCTCAGCGGCGTACGCAAGCGCCTGGCGCATGGTTACGAGCAGGCCTACAGCCTGGTATCCACGCGTTGAGCCGCGCCGTCGTCGGCGGCCCCTCCTCCACCCTCAGCCCGGAGATCGAACCATGAATGCATCCGAAGACGAGCGCCGGCCGCAGGACATGGCCAACGTCAACATCATCGAAGAGTGGGAACTGCGCTGGTGGGCGCGCGAACTGGGCCTGAGCGAGGACCAGCTGAAGGAAGCGGTGCGCGAGGTCGGGACCGCCACCACCAAGCTGCGTGAGTACCGGCCGCCGCACTGAGCCGTTCTCACGCCGGCACTGAACGCAAACGGGCGGCCCAGGCCGCCCGTTTGCTTGATGTCCGCGCCGGGCTCAGCCGCGCTTCGGATCAGGTCCGTACTGGTTGGGACCGGGCTGCCCTTCCAGGCACATGAAGACCAGCACGATGATTCCCCCCACGGACGGAATCAGGTTGAACAACCAGAACCAGCCCGACCGCCCCTGGTCATGGAAACGCCGCACCTGCACCGCAATCGTCGGCAACAGCAGCGCCAGCGTCACCACCACCCACAGCAGCAGTGCCGGATAGAAGCCGGGCCCCGGCCCGCTCGCGGCGGGGCTGTCGGCACCGATGAAGATCCCCGCCACCACCAGACCGCCTAGCACGATGTAGATCAACAGCGTCAGCAGTACGAACATCCAGTATTCCTGGCGCCGCGAACGCCCCGCAAAATCGGCATAGCGTTTGAGCGGCAACAACATCCACTCCATGTTTCCCCCTTGATCCTTGTTGGTTCGATGAACCGCGTCGCGCGCGGCCGGGCATCTTGTCACATTGCCGCGTGCGGCCCAACCGGCGCACCCCCGTCGCACTCAAGCCGCCTCGATCGCCTCGGCCAGCCGCTCCACTGCGATCACCTCCATGCCCTTCACCGTGCCGCTCTTGGGCGCGTTGGCCCGCGACACGATGGCGCGCTTGAAACCATGCGTGGCCGCCTCGCGCAGGCGTTCCTCGCCGTTGGGCACTGGCCGGATTTCGCCGGACAGCCCTACTTCGCCGAAGGCGATGGTCTTCTCCGCCAGCGGCTGGTCGCGCAGCGATGACAGTACCGCGAGCAACACCGGCAGATCGGCCGCGGTCTCCTGCACGCGGATGCCGCCGACGACATTCACGAACACGTCCTGGTCGCCAACCATGACCCCGCCATGCCGGTGCAGCACCGCCAGCAGCATGGCCAGGCGGTTCTGCTCCAGGCCGACGGCCACGCGCCGCGGGTTGGACAGCGGCGAACTGTCGACCAGCGCCTGCACTTCCACCAGCAGCGGCCGCGTGCCCTCGCGCGTGACCATCACGCAACTTCCCGGCTGGTGCGTGCTGCCGCCGGACAGGAAGATCGCCGATGGATTGGCCACTTCCTTCAAGCCCTTCTCGCCCATGGCGAACACGCCAAGCTCGTTGACCGCACCGAAGCGGTTCTTGAACGCGCGCAGCACGCGGAAGCGGCTGCCGCTGTCGCCCTCGAAATACAGCACCGCATCGACCATGTGTTCGAGCACGCGCGGACCAGCGATGCCACCCTCCTTGGTCACGTGCCCGACCAGGAACACCGCCGTACCGGTCTCCTTGGCATAGCGCACCAGCCGCGCCGCGCTTTCGCGCACCTGGCTCACCGAGCCCGGCGCGGCGGTCAGCGACTCGCTCCACAGCGTCTGCACCGAATCGGCAACGATCAAGCGCGGCCGCGCCACGCTGGCATGCTTGAGAATCTGCTCGATGCCGGTCTCGGCCAGCGCATTGAGCCCTTCCAGCGGCAGATCCAGCCGCACCGCACGCCCGGCCACCTGCGCCAGCGATTCCTCGCCGGTGACGTACAGCACCGGCAGTTGCGCGGCCATCATTGCCAGCGCCTGCAACAACAATGTGGACTTGCCGATACCGGGATCGCCGCCCACCAGCACTACCGCACCTTCCACCAGGCCCCCGCCCAGCACCCGGTCAAACTCGCCGATGCCGGTGGACACCCGCGCATGCTCACTGTGCCGCACATCCTTCAGCGCGGTGATCTTCGGCGCCTCCACCGCCCCTGCCCAGCCACTGCGCCGCGCCGCCGCCGGCGCCTTGGCCTCGGCAGCACTCTCCAGCACGATCTCGCTGAGCGAATTCCACACCCCGCACTCCGCGCACTGCCCTTGCCACTTGGTGTACTCGGCCCCGCACTCAGTGCACACATAGGCGGTCTTCGCCCTGGACTTGGACACGCAGGCACTCCTATTCGCCAACCAGCCACCAGCATAGCGGCCCCAATCTCAAACACCGCGACAAACCAACCCATCCACGATGCGGACCGAGCAGACGAGACCTGCTTTCCGATCCGACGAGGAAGATCCATCGGGCCACCGGGGCCAGGCCCTTGCCCGGGGGCGTAGGGCGACAGGACGTCGCCCTACGAGACCCGCATGGATGCGGTAGTTGGCGTCCCCCGGGCAAGGGCCTGGCCCCGGTGGCCGCGCGCAGAAAAACAAACAGCCGCTCCAAGCGACCAACCCATGAAACGCCAGCCAGCCACCTACTTCCGCCGAAACCCCACAGACCCGGCAATACACCACTGCGCCGCGTAATAACTACCCAGCACCCCAACAATCGCCCAAGGCAAAGGCCCCGCAAACCGATCCCAGGCCAGCAAAGAATCACTGGCCACGAACAACACCGCCCCAACCCCCGCCAAGCGAGCACGCCCCTGTTCCCCGGCCGGCGGCACCAACCCCCGCCCCAGTGCCAGTGCCGCCATCCCCGCCAGCACCACGGTGTACGCCACCACCGGCACCCGCAAATCCCCCGGCAGATGCGGCCACAGCCCTGCGAGATTGCCCACCGCATACACCGCCAACAGCGGCACGCTCACCATCAAACCACCCACGCGCAGCCCGCGCCGCAACGCCATCACATACGCCAGATGCGCCAGCAGGAACGCCGCCAGCCCCGGCACGAACGCATCCATCGGCAGCATCAGGCAGATGTCGCCTACCAGCGACAGCCACAGCCCGGTCAGCACCCAACGCCGATAAGCACCAGCGCCACCGCGCGCAGCCCGCGCAATGATCACCAGCGTCGCCGCTGGCTTGCACACATAGTGCAACCAGCGCGCACCCTCGCTGCTCGCGGCCGCCAACGCGCCGACGATCGCGCCCGCCGCCAGCAGCACCAGCAACAGGGCCAGCCAGGCATCGGACCGCTGGCCGGCCCGCTGCATCAGCGCGCCTTGTACAGCTCGGTCAGGCGGTCCGGCTTGCCGGCAATGCGTTCCAGGTTCGGATACAGCAGGCCGCCGTGGTAATCGATGCGCACCGTCTGGTAACGATCCGACTGCTTGACCAGCAGCTCGATCGGCGCCTGCGTACCCTTGGCATCAGACACCGCATCCTTCAGCGTGTCATTGCCGTACTCGCGGCCGTTCACGGCCACCACCGTCATGCCTGGCGCCAGCCCGGCATTGAACGCCGGGCTGTCCCACAACACATCGGTGAGCAGGCCCTGGCCGTTGGTGGCCAGGCCCAGCGAATACGTCAGGTTGGCGCCCTTGCTGCGCGTTTCCAGCGCCTTGAACGCCTCGTTCGGCTTGTCGTTGTAGACCAGCTTCCAGCCTGCCGCCTCGATGCCGCCGATCAGCGGGCCATGGCCCTCGATGCGGCTCTTCAGGAACGGCGCCCAGTCATAGGGCGCGACGCGATTGAGCGTGGCGACGATGTCCTCGAAGGTGTACGGGTTGACGTTCCAGTCGCCGTTGTCCATGCCGAAGAAACCGCGCGCGAAATCATCGATCGAGCGCTTGTTGCCGGTGAGCTCGCGCAACTTGCCGTCCACTTCCAGCCACACCATCTGCCCGCCGGAATAGTAGTCCTCGCTCAGCTGGTAGTTGCGGAACGCCAGCGGGCGGCGCTCGGCGATGGTCGGATCGTTGGTGGTGTCGAGCAGCGTCCGCCAGGCCAGGCCGGGGCGGCCACGGTCGTAGGTCCCCGCCACATTGGCGAGCATGTCGCGCGCCTGTTCGGCACTCCACAGACCCGAACGCGCCGCGACCACCTGGCCGAAGAACTGGGTCTGGCCTTCGTACAGCCACAGCAGACTGTCGCCCATCGGCACGTTGAAGTTCGGCGTCGCCAGGTCGGCGCCACGGCGGTACTTGCCGTTCCAGGAATGATTGAATTCGTGCGAGAGCAAGTCGCGCATCCACCAGCTCTTGTCCCATTCGGTGAAATAGCCGACCGGGCCGCTGTTCTCGCTGGAGCGGTGGTGCTCCAGGCCGATGCCGCCGAGCTTGTCGGTCAGCGCGAGCAGGAATTCGTAATGGTCGAAGTGGCGCGCGCCGTACAGCTTGTCCATCTGCTGGACGAGCTGTTGGTGAATCTTGATCTGCGCGGGCGTCGGCTTCAGCGACTTGGCCTGGTCGGCAAACACATTCAGCGCGACCGGCTGCTTGCCTTCGGCGAGCATGATGCGCTGGTGGTACTTGCCGGCGAACAGCGGGGAGTCGACCAGGTCGTCGTAGTCGATCGGCTTGAAGGTGACCTTGTCGCCGACCCGGCTCTCGGTTTCCAGGGCGGTGGCGTAATCCCAGCCCTTGGGCAGGGTCACGCTCGCCTGCGCCTTGATGTTGCGGGCGTAGTAGCCGGCCGGGTACAGCGAGTTGCTGTTCCACTGCAGGTTGAGCATTTCCGGGGTCATGACCACGCGGCCCTGGCCGGCGCCCTGCGAGGACAGGAACTGGAATTCGGCGCTGATCTGCGAGACGCCCTCTGGCACATCAACCTGGAAGGCGTTGACGTCGTACTTGTCGCGGGTCCATGGCAGCACCTTGCCGTCGGCGCTCTTGATGACCAGGCCGGCGAGTTTGTCGATGGTGCCGCTGGGCGAATGGTGGCCCGGGATCCACTGCGGATACAGCAGGGTCATCGGGCCGGGGCTGGCGGGCATGGTGGTGCGCACGCGGAAGATGCGGCGTTCGATGTCGGTGGCGTCCACGTCGATCTGCAGCACGCCGGCATAGGGTACGTCGCGCGGCGGCGCGGTCTGGGCCTGGGCCTGGATGGCGGGAAAGGACATCGCGGCCAACAGCGGCAACGACAGCGCGGCACGAATCTTCATGGTGCTCCTGGGACTACGGCGGGCGAGCTTGCGATGCTACGCGGCGGGGGGTGGGGGCCCGTATGCCATAGGTCATGCATTCCTTGTCTGCTCCTTGCGGACGGCGGCCAGGGCGGGCCCTGTCCCACCCCCTACAGGAGTTGGGGTGCCGCAAAAAACAAAGGCCGCCCGAAGGCGGCCTCTGCAGAACAACCAACCGATACCTCACGGCATCATGTTGATGTTCATGTTGTGCATCACCCACAGCGAACCGATCACCACGATGCCGATGATCAGCACCGAGAACAGGCCGACGTGGATGTTCGAGCGCTGCTCCGGCGAACGGTCCATGTGCAGGAAGTAGACGATGTGCACGAGCATCTGCACCGCGGCCATGATCGAGATGATCAGCACCGTCGTGCCAGGCGAGAACGTGTGGTTCATCACCAGCGCGAACGGGATCACCGTCAGCACCACCGCCATCGCGAAACCGATCAGGTAGGACTTCACCCCGCCGTGGCCGGCGTGGGATTCGGAGTGGTTGTCGTGGCCGGCCATTACAGCGCTCCCAGCAGATAGACGATGGTGAAGACACCGATCCAGATGATGTCCAGGAAGTGCCAGAACAGGCTCAGGCACGCCAGGCGCGTGGTGTTGCGGGCGGTCAGGCCGTTCTTGGCGATCTGGATCACCAGCACCGCCATCCACAGCAGACCCGAAGCCACGTGCAGGCCGTGAGTGCCGACCAGGACGAAGAACGCCGACAGGAACGCACTGCGGCCCGGGCCGGCGCCTTCATGGATCAGGTGGTTGAACTCGTACAGCTCCATGGCCAGGAAGCCCAGGCCGAACACGGCGGTAACCGCCAGCCAGGTGTAGAGGCCGGTCATGTTGCGCCGGCCCGCCGAGATCATCGCGAAGCCAAAGGTCAAGCTGCTGAACAGCAGCAGGAAGGTTTCCACCAGCACGAAGCGCAGGTCGAACAGTTCCTTGGCCGTCGGGCCATCGACGGTGGCACCGGCCAGCACCGCGTAGGTCGCGAACAGGCCGGCAAAGATGAGGCAGTCGCTCATCAGGTACACCCAGAAGCCGAAGACGGTATTGCCGCCGGCGTCGTGGTGCTCGTGGTCGTCGTGACCGCTGTGGCCGTGGCCGCCCGTGGAAACGTGGGCGGCGTGGGTGTCGAGGGTAGTAGCCGTGGACATGCTCAGACCGCCTTCTTTGCCTGCGCCTGGTCAAGCAGGGCGAAGCGCTCGTTCTCGATGCGCTCCACCTCCGCTGCCGGCACGTAGTAATCGATGTCGTTGTCGAAAGTGCGCGCGATGAAGCTGCCGATCATGCCGACCAGGCCCACCAGCGCCAGCCACCAGATGTGCCAGGTCAGGGCAAAGCCGAGCACGATGCTGAAGGCACCGATCCAGAAACCAGCCGCCGTGTTGCGCGGCATGTGGATGTCCTGATAGCTGCTCGGACGCACCCAGCCCTTGCCCTTCTGCTTGTCTTCCCAGAACTGGTCGCGATCGTCCACGTGCGGCAGGTGCGCGAAGTTGTAGAACGGCGGCGGCGAGGAGGTGGCCCACTCCAGCGTGCGGCCATCCCACGGGTCGCCCGACAGGTCCATGTGTTCCTTGCGCTTCCACACGCTGTAGCCGATCTGCAGCAGGTTCAGCGCGATGCCGCAGGCAATGATGCCGGCGCCCACCGCGGCCACGATCAGCCACGGGCCCCACTCGGGGTGGTTGTAGGTGTTGAGGCGACGGGTCATGCCCATGAAGCCCAGCACGTACAGCGGCATGAAGGCGACGAAGAAGCCGATGATCCAGCACCAGAACGAAGCCTTGCCGAGCTTCTCGTTGAGCTTGAAGCCGAACGCCTTCGGGAACCAGTAGGTCAGGCCCGCCAGGTAGCCGAACACCACGCCGCCGATGATGACGTTATGGAAGTGGGCGATCAGGAACAGGCTGTTGTGCAGCACGAAGTCCACCGCCGGGATGGCCAGCATCACGCCGGTCATGCCGCCGATCACGAAGGTGATGATGAAGCCCAGCATCCACAGCACCGGCGAGGTGAAGTGCACGCGGCCGCGGAACATGGTGAACAGCCAGTTGAAGATTTTCACGCCTGTGGGGATCGAGATGATCATCGTCGTGATGCCGAAGAAGGCATTGACGTTGGCACCCGAGCCCATGGTGAAGAAGTGGTGCAGCCACACGATGAAGGACAGCACGCCGATTGACGCGGTGGCGTAGACCATCGAGGTGTAGCCAAACAGGCGCTTGCGGCAGTACGTGGCCACCAATTCGGAATAGATGCCGAACGCGGGCAGGATCAGGATGTAGACCTCCGGGTGGCCCCAGATCCAGATCAGGTTGACGTACATCATGGCGTTGCCGCCACCGTCATTGGTGAAGAAGTGAGTGCCCAGGTAGCGGTCCGCACCCAGCAGCGCCAGCGCCACGGTCAGGATCGGGAAGGCGGCGATGATCAGGATGTTGGTGATCAGCGCGGTCCAGGTGAAGATCGGCATGCGCATCAGGGTCATGCCTGGCGCGCGCATGCGCATGATCGTCACGAAGAAGTTGATGCCGGTCAGCAATGTTCCCAGGCCGGATATCTGCAGGGCCCATATGTAGTAGTCCACGCCGACGCCTGGACTGAACTCCAGCCCCGACAACGGCGGGTACGCCAGCCAGCCGGTCTGCGCGAACTCGCCAACGCCCAGCGAGATGTTGATCAGCGCCGCGCCGGCCACGAACAGCCAGAAGCTCAGCGAGTTCAGGAACGGGAAGGCGACGTCACGCGCGCCGATCTGCAGCGGCACGACCAGGTTGACCAAGCCGGTCATGAACGGCATGGCCATGAAGAAGATCATGATCACGCCGTGCGCGGTGAAGATCTGATCGTAGTGGTGCGGCGGCAGCACGCCCTCGCCGCCACCGGCGGCCAGTGCCTGCTGGGTGCGCATCATTGCCGCGTCGGCAAAGCCGCGCAGCAGCATGACCAGCGCCACCAGGATGTACATCACGCCGATCTTCTTGTGATCGACGGAGGTGAGCCATTCGCGCCAGAGGTAACCCCAGAGCTTGAACTTGGTGAGGGCGGCAACGATCACCAGGCCGATCAGCGCGGCGCCGCCGAGGGCGCCCATGATGATTGGCTCGTGGTACGGAACCGCCTCGAGCGTGAGTTTGCCTAGCATCAGTTGTCTCCGGAGGTGCACATGGCGACCGGCTCGGCGGCCGACGCCGGATGGTCATGGCCTTCGTGCTGGCCACCCATCATGTGTTTGTCGAGCAGCGACTTGAACATGCCGTCCTGCACCGACGCGAAATAGGTCACCGGGTAGCGCTCGGTGTCGTTGCGATTGGCGGCCAGCGCCTGGAAGGCGGCCGCGTCCATCCGCTGCGGCGAGGCCTTTACCTTCTGCAGCCAGGCCTGATAGCCGGCGTTGTCGGTGGCATGCACGGCGAAGTCCATCTTCGAGAAGCCATGCCCGCTGTAGTTGGCCGAGATGCCGAAGTACTCACCCGGCTCGTTGGCGATCAGGTGGACCTTGGTCTGCATGCCGGCCATCGCATAGATCTGCGTGCCCAAGTGCGGAATGAAGAACGAGTTCATCACCGTGTCCGAGGTGATGCGGAAATTCAGCGGCGTATCCACCGGCACGGTGATTTCATTGACCGTGGCCACGCCCTCTTCCGGGTAGATGAACAGCCACTTCCAGTCCATCGACACCGCTTCGATGACCACCGGCTTGACGTCCGACTGCAGCGGCCGGTACGGGTCCAGCGCATGCGAGGAACGCCAGGTCAGCACCGCCAGCACCAGGATGATCAGGCACGGGATCGACCACACCACCACCTCGATGGCGGTCGAATGCGACCACTCCGGCTCGTAGCGGGCCTTGCTGTTGGAAGCGCGGTACTTCCAGGCGAAGACGAAGGTCATCACGAACACCGGGATGACGACCAGCAGCATCAGCACCACGGAGGTGATCAGCAGGGTCTTCTGATCCTGGGCGACCTGGCCCTTGGGGTCGAGCAGGGCCGACTGGCAGCCAGCCAGCAGCACCAAGGACAGCGCCAGCACGGGCCGCAGTGCGCGCCCGAGGGATTTCAGCGGAATCATCGGTAGATCCAATTGCGAGGGGGTACCAACCGCGCCGCCGGGACACTTCGCGCCGCATCGCCGGGCAGGCGATGCAGGCGCGAACAGGAGGATGAGGTTAGCCGCGCAATTTTAAGCGCTACGTCGTGTTCACGAAAGCCATGACGCATTGATTCGA
>DASPIU010000029.1:0-72921 GCA_035629025.1 Stenotrophomonas sp. | reverse complement strand
CAGGCCAGCATGAGCGGGTGACGGGAGGCTCCACGCAGGAGCAAGGCGTGACGACGCATTCGGCGCTCTCCAGCTGTCATGACAGCGCTGTGATAGGGCCGCATTACGCGAACTGTCAACTTTTCGTTACCGTTTGTGTGTGCGTGTACCGCCATGCCTTGGCGCATGCGCTTTCACGCCGCCTTCCTGACGCGCCGCAGCAAGCCCAGCGCGCGATATCCCGTTACGGTTCTGCATACCCCGCATGGGAGCACACCGATGAAGGCCGAGCTTGGTCGCGCAACATTCCTGCTGTTGTTCGCCGCGCTGTTCGCACCCGGCCTCGGTGCTGCCACACCTGATCCACAGGTCTGGACAACCACCGCCGACGGCAGCCGCCGCCTCGACGGCGGTTCTGTCGTGGCCCCCGCTCGCGGCGAGCAGGCGCTGGCGATCGAGCTGCAGCCCGGGCAGCGCCATCAGGCCGTGGTCGGCTTCGGCGCGGCCATCACTGATGCCTCGGCGTGGTTGATCCAGCAGCAACTGGACGAGCCAGCGCGTGAGGCGCTGCTGGCCGAACTGTTCGGACGTGGCGACCATGGCCTGGGCCTGTCCTTCACCCGGTTGACGATTGGCGCCTCGGATTTCTCGCGGCACCACTACAGCCTGGATGATCCGCCAGATGGCAAGCCCGATCCGCAGCTGGCCCACTTCGACATCGGGCCGAATCGCGCCGACGTGATCCCGGTGGCGCGCGCGGCGCTGGCGCTCAATCCGCAGCTGAAGATCATGGCCTCGCCGTGGAGCGCACCGGCGTGGATGAAGAGCAGCAACAGCCTGATCACCGGCCACTTGTTGCCGGCGTACTACGACGCGTTTGCGCGCTATCTGCTGCGCTATGTCGATGCCTACCAGGCCGAGGGCGTGCCTATCTGGGCACTGAGCGTGCAGAACGAGCCGGATTTCGAGCCGAAGGACTATCCCGGCATGCGCCTCAACGCGGCACAGCGCGCGCGCCTGATCGGAGACCATCTCGGCCCGATGCTGGCGGCGCGCGGCGGGCGGCCGCTGCTGTTTGACTGGGACCACAACTGGGACAAGCCACAGGAGCCGCTGGCGGTGCTGCGCGACCCGGCGGCCGGGCGCTACGTGGATGCGGTGGCCTGGCACTGCTACGAGGGCGAGCCCTCCGCGCAGAGTCCGGTACACGACGCGTTTCCAGACAAGGACGCGTACATGACCGAGTGTTCGGGCGGCACCTGGGAACCGCTGCGCAGCGGCGGCATGCCGCTGGTGGCCAAGCGCATGCTGGTGCTGCCGCTGCGCCATTGGGCGCGCGGAATCCTGTTGTGGAATCTGGCGCTGGATGAGAACCGCGGGCCGCATGCGGGCGGCTGCGCCACGTGCTCGGGTGTGGTCATGATCGACAGCCGCGATGGCACGGTGACGCGCAATGACGAGTATTACGTGCTGGGGCATGCCAGCCGTTTCGTGCGGCCGGGCGCGGTGCGGATAGGTTCGACCGATACCGGAGCCGCGGGCGTGGACAACGTGGCGTTCCGCAATGCGGATGATGGTTCGGTGGTGCTGGTGGCGGTGAATTCCAATGCGCAGCCGCGGGCGGTGGAGTTGCGGCTGGAAGGGCGCGAGTATCGGCATGTGTTGCCGGGGCGAAGTTTGACTACTGTGGTCTGGGGTGCTGCGGCGTCCGAACCCGTTGCACACACCCAGTCGCGACTGCAGCCGCCCCTGTAGGAGGGGCTTCAGCCCCGACCAGCGACGTCGGGAACTGACAGATCACGGTCGCGGCTGAAGCCGCTCCTACAATGGACCCGCCAGGCGGGGCGGGCAGCGAGCAACCGGCTACTCGAAACTGCCCACCGAATCATGCGCCAGGTTGTCGAAGCGCGTGTACTCACCGAAGAACTTCAGCTTGCACGAACCAGTCGGGCCGCCTCGGTGCTTGCCGATGATGATCTCGGCCAGGCCCTTGTCCGGGGAGTTTTCCTTGTTGTAATAGTCGTCGCGGTAGATGAAGACGATCATGTCCGCGTCCTGCTCGATCGCGCCCGATTCGCGCAGGTCGGCCATCACCGGGCGCTTGTCGGTGCGCGTTTCCAGCGAACGGTTGAGCTGCGACAGGGCGATCACCGGCACATTGAGCTCCTTGGCCAGCCCCTTGAGCGAGCGCGAGATCTCCGAGATCTCGGTGGCGCGGTTCTCGCTGTTGCCCGGCACGGACATCAGCTGCAGGTAGTCGATGACGATCAGGCCCAGGTCGTGCTCGCGCTTGAGCCGGCGCGCCTTGGAACGCAGCACCTCCGGCGACAGGCCGGGGGTGTCGTCGATGAAGATCTTGGTCTCCTTCAACATCTTGATCGCGCCGGTCACCCGCGCCCAGTCCTCGTCCTCGAGCTGGCCGGTGCGCAGGCGGGTAGCGTTGATGCGGCCATTGGAGGAAATCAGGCGCATCGCCAGCTGCGGCGCCGACATTTCCATCGAGAACACCGCCACCGCCTTCTTCGACTTGATCGCCGCGTACTCGGCAATGTTCAGCGCGAAGGTGGTCTTGCCCATCGCCGGGCGCGCGGCCAGGATGATCAAATCGGTCGGCTGCAGGCCGGCGGTCATCGCATCGAAGTCAGTGTAGCCGGTCGGCAGGCCGGTGATGTTGCCGCCGTTCTCGAAGCGGTTGCGCAACTCCTCGAAGGCGTCCTTGAGCGCGCCCGGCATGGCGACGAAGTCACTGCGCCCTCGCGCGCCCGCCTCGGCAATCTGGAACACCGCCTTCTCGGCCGTGGCCAGCAGCTCGGCGCTCTCGCGGCCCTCGGGCTGGAAGCCGTCATTGACGATGTTGGTGCCGACCTCGATCAGCTGCCGCAACACTGCCTTGTCGCGCACGATTTCCGCATAGGCGCCGATATTGGCCGCCGACGGCGTTGTGCTGGCCAGCTCGATCAGATAGGCACCGTCGCCGACCTGTTCGAGCTTGCCCTGCGACTCGAACCATTCGCCCAGGGTGACCGCGTCGAACGGGCGGTTCTTCTCGGCCAGCTCGCGGATGGCGCGGTAGATCAGCCGGTGGTCGCGACGATAGAAGTCGTTCTCGGTGAGCTGGTCGTTGACCCGGTCATAGGCGTCCGGCGCCAGCATCAGCCCGCCCAGCACGGCCTGCTCGGCTTCGACCGAATGCGGCGGCACGCGCAGCTGGTCGATGCGCGGCTCGGAGCGGTCATCGCGATCGCGGTCGCGATTGGAACGGAAGCCGGGGCGGGCGGACATTCGGGCGGGAACCTGACGCGGGGACGAGGGCAGGAAGCATAGGCAGGCACGGCCACGGACGCCAGGAACAAGTCTGTGGATAAGCCGTGTACAGCCGGTGCATCGCGGCGATGCTGGCCCCGCCGCGTCTCATTGTCCGCGACCGCTCAGCGTTTGCTGGCGGCAATCAGTTCCAGGAACTTGTCGACGTAGCCTTGCAGGAACTTGGTCGTGCCTGCATCGCCAAAGCCGCCGCCTTCGGCAAAGAAGCCGTCCTTGTGCTGCAGGAACACTTCCGGCTGGCCGAGCACGTGCATGTCCAGGTAGGCCAGCACGTTGCGCAGGTGCTGCTGGGCCAGCGCGGTGCCGATGTTGCCAATGGAAATGCCCAGCACCGCCGCCGGCTTGCCGGCAAAGCAGCTGTCACCATAAGGGCGCGAGCCCAGGTCGATCGCGTTCTTGAGCACGCCGGGGATCGAGCGGTTGTATTCGGGCGTCACGAACAGCACCGCGTCGGCTTCGCGCACCTGCTGCTTGAGGCGCTTGCCCTGCTCCGGGTAGTCGTGGTCGAAATCCTGGTCGTACAGCGGCAGGTCGCCGATCTCCACGTGGGTGAAGCTGGCCTTGCCGGCAAACAGCGGCTCCAGCGCGTGCGCCAGCTGGCGATTGAAGGAATGCTTGCGCAGGCTGCCAACGAAGACGGCGATCTTGTACTGGCTCATGGCGGACTCCGGGCCGGGGGGTGGCGCCGAATCTAGCCAGCCACGCGCTCAGACCGGGTGAAGCCCCTGCCCGGCCTCGGCCCGCGCCTGGCGCCAGCCTTCCTGCCAGGCCTGAAACATCAGCACGGTCCACAGGTGCGTATGCCATTTGCGCTCGCCGCCGAGGAATGCCTGCCACGGCGCGGCAATGGCAGCCGGATCGAACACGCCCTCGGCGGCCAGCCGCGCCGGGTCCAGCAGCGCCTGCGCCCATTCGCGCAGGTCGCCGCGCAGCCATTCGCTGACCGGCGCGCCGAAGCCGCGCTTGGGCCGGTCCACCATGTGGTCGGGCAGGTAGCGGCGCAGCACCTGCTTGAGCAGGTACTTGCTGGTGCCCTGGTGGTATTTCATCTGCAGTGGCAGCGACCAGGCGAACTCGGCCACACGCCAGTCCAGCAACGGCGCACGCGCTTCCAGCCCCACCGCCATGCTGGTGCGGTCCACCTTGCACAGCAGGTCGTCGGGCAGATAGGTGACGAAGTCGGCCAGCATCATCGCGTCGGCCGCGGTGCCGGCACCGTGCAGCGGCTGGGCCAGGCTGTAGAAGGTCTCCGGTTCGCGCGCACCGAGCACCGCGCTGGCCGGCTGGCGCCAGCGCGAGATGCGGTTGCGGTATACATCGCCGATGCCGCGGGCGCCGGCTTCGTTGAACAGCACCGCCAGCCCGCCCACGCGCGAGGCCTCGCCGCCGCTGCGCCGGGCCAGCACGCCGCGCAGCGGCGCCGGCAGCAGGCGCAGCATCTGCCAGTTGCGCAGCGCGCGCACATAGCGCGAATAGCCGAAGAACAGTTCGTCGCCGCCGTCGCCGGACAACGCCACGGTGACGCCGCTGCGGGCCAGCCGCGCGACCAGCGCGGTCGGCACCTGCGAGGCGTCGGCAAAGGGCTCGTCGAACATCGCCGGCAGCTGTGGCACCACCGCCAGGGCGTCGCGGCCATCGACATACAGTTCGGTGTGCTCGCAGCCCAGGTGCGCGGCCACCTCGCGTGCCAGCGGCGCTTCGTCATGGTGCGAACCGCTGAAGCCGATGCTGAAGCTGCGCACCGGGCGCGTGCTCTGCGCCTGCATCATCGCCGTCACCACTGACGAATCGGTGCCGCCGGAGAGAAACACGCCCACCGGCACGTCAGCGACCATGCGCAGCGCCACTGCATCGCGCAGCACGGTATCCAACTGCACCTGCGCGGCTTGCGCATCACCCTGGAACGGTGCGGCCAGTGCATTCTGCATGGCCTGGCGCGCATCCCAGAACGGTCGCTGCGCCTGCTCGGGACGGTGCGCCGAGGCGCCAGCAGCGATGTCTTCGGCTTGCAGCCGCAGGATGCGCCCCGGCATCAGCTTGAACGCGCCACGGTGAATGCAATGCGGCGCGGGGATATAGCCCAGCCGCAGCAGCAGCGTCAGCACATCGTGGTCCACGCCGTTGTCGAAATCCGGGTGCCGCCACAGGGCTTTCAACTCGGAGCCGAACACCAGGGTGTCGCCGGCCCAGCCGTAGTACAGCGGCTTCTTGCCGACGCGGTCGCGGGCCAGCGACAGGCATTGTTTGCGCGTATCCCACAGGGCCAGGGCAAACATGCCGTTGCACTGCGCCAGGGTCTGTTCCAGGCCCCATTCGACCACCGCCGCCAGCAGCACCTCGGTATCGGAATGGCCGCGGAAGCGGTGGCCGAGCGCCGCCAGCGCCGCGCGCAGCTGGGCGAAGTTGTAGATCTCGCCGTTGTAGGCGAGCTGGTAGCGGCCATCGTTGGAAGCCATCGGCTGGTGGCCCAGCGGCGACAGATCCAGAATGCTCAGGCGCTGGTGCGCCAGGGCGATGCCGGCCTGCGCATCGCACCACACGCCCGCATCATCGGGGCCGCGGTGTTGCAGGCTGGCGCCCATCGCCGCGGCCAGCGCCGCCAGCGCCTCGCCATGCAGGCGCGGTTGCGGCAGCCACAGTCCGGCCAGACCGCACATGCGCTCAGCCCTGCGCCGGCGCGGCGAGGCGCGCGCGCACTTCGGCATCGGGCGTGGCCATCGGCACGAAGCCCGGCGTGGCCGCCACGCGTTGCAGCCAGTCGCCCACGGACGGCCAGCGCGCCATCTGGAAACCGCCATCGCCCGCGCAGTGGGTATAGGCAAACAGTGCAATGTCGGCGACGCCGTAGGCGCTGCCGCTGAACCACGCCTGCTGGCGCAGGTGCTGTTCCATCACGTCCAGGGCCGCAGCGCCGCGTTCGTGCAGGCGCGGCAACTCGGCGCGGCGTGGTGAATCCAGCGGCGTCCAGCCGCGCACGAAACGCGCCACGGCCACATACGGCTCGTGGCTGTACTGCTCGAAGAACATCCAGCTCAGCGCCTGCGCGCGTTGCCAGGCGTCGCCGGGCAGGTACGGCGTGCCCTCGGCCAGCCAGTAGAGGATGGCGTTGGATTCGACCAATACGCGGCCGTCGTCGCGCTCGACCATCGGCACCTTGCCATTGGGATTTTTCGCAAGGTATTCCGGGGTCCGGGTCTGTCCGCCGGCGCTGTCGATCTCCTCCCAGGCATAGCGGCTGCCGAGCTGTTCCAGCAGCAGGCGCACCTTGTAGCAGTTGCCGGAGGTGGACATGCCATAGACGGTCAGGGGCGCACGCACTGGGGACATCATCACACCGGGCGAAAGGGGGCTCGGCAGTGTCACAGTCATGGCGGACTTTGCAAAGCCCCGGCCCTGCAAAGTCCTGCCGCGAGCGGCCGCTCAACCGCCCAGGTGCTGGCCCAGCAGGCGGACCAGCAGCAGTGCGATGCCGAGCGCGACGCTCACGGCAAACACGCCGCCCCAGGCCAACGCCACGCGCAGGCGCGGCGCACCGCTGGCGGCGGCCACGGTGCCCACGGTCGCCACCACGGTCCAGACCATGGCCGCGCCCAGCAGCACGATGGCGGCGGCCAGACCCGGCCACGCCGCCGGGGGGATAGCGCCTGCCCCGCCGACCCAGGCCACCGATCCAAGCGTGGCAATGACGATGCCCACCAGCAGCGGCAACTGCGGCAACATGCCCGCGACCAGCGCCGTCGCCAGGCGGCCGGCACCGATGCGCACCCGCAGCAGCGTCAGCAGGCCCCAGAACAGCAGCGCCCACAGCACCCACTGCAATACGGACAGGCCGAGCTGGCGCAGCATCGTGCCACCGCCGGCATCGCGGTACAGCAGCAGTCCCAGCACATAGGACAGCGCCCATGCTGCCCACACCCAGCCCCGCAAGCGCGGTTGCTGCCACAGCTGCAAGCCGCTGCGGTACGGCGTATACAGCAGGCCGCCGATGCCGCCACGCCATGCGCTCCAGCCGGCCGCGGCGAGCAGCAGCAGCGCCGTGGCCAGGCCGGCCAGGGCGTAGAGCCACGGCGCAAGGCCGATCTTGCGCAAGGGATTGGGGCGGAAGTCGTGCTGGAACTGCAGCAGCTCGCGCGCCCGCGCCATGTCGTTGGCGGCACGGCGCACGTCGCCGGGAGGAATCGACAGCGCGCGTCGCTCCCATTCGCCGGCGATGACCAGCTCGCCGTCCTCCACGTCCACGCGGCGGCTGAAGCGGAACCACGGGTTCTCGATCACCTCGGTGCTCGGCCGCACCGAAATGCCGCCATCGCTGCGCACGCGCACGGTCTGCGTGGCCAGGCGCGGCCCGCCCAGCGCCAGCGGCGTGCGCCGCGCGGTGCGCGGCAGTTCCTTCATCCAGTCCTGCAACTGGAACAGCGGAAAGCCGACGATGTCATTGTCGTTGCGGTGCCAGGCCAGCCGGTAGTTCTCGGCGATGCGCAGGCGCGCCGGGTCGGCGCTGTCCACGCTCGGCAGGCCGTCGAGCTGCAGCTGGGTATAGAAGCCGCGCATGTAGTCCAGGTAGCGGTCGCCCAAGGCCTCGGCGCCCTGGCTTTCAAACATCTCGCGGGCATCATCGCCGCGGCCCTGCAGGAAGTCGGTGACCACCGAGAAGCGCGCCTGCCGCCGCGGCTGCGACATGGCGAGCTCGACGCGTTCCTCCACCGCCACCTCCGGCACCCGCGCGGCGGGATATGGAATGTCCACCAGCGCCCCCTGCCCGGCCAGCACCGGCAGGCCCTGGCCGAACGGCAGCGGTGCGCGCGCGTCGAAGCTGCCGTATTCGCGGTCGCGGGTCGCGTCGATCCAGAACACGCCGCCCGGCGGCCGCGCGCGCACCACGACATGGTCGAAGGCCAGCGGGCTTGGCAGGCGCGCGCCCAGGTCCATGCCCGGCGCCGAGTTGACCAGCACCGGTTCGGCCGGCACGCCAGCCAGCCCGAGCAGCGCGACCAGCAGCGTCGCCTTGTCCTTGCAGTCGCCGAAGCGGTTGCGCAGGGTTTCCTCCGGCGCATGCGGGGCGTGCGAGTTGGCGCCCATCTCCAGGCCGAGGTAGCGGATCTCGCCCTGCACGAAAGCGATGGCGCGCTGCATCGAGCCCTGCGGGTCGCTGCGGTCCAGCTGCAGCTGGCGGGCCATGGCGCGCGCCACTTCCGGGTCACGGAAGCTTCGCGGATACAGCGCCGCGGCCCAGTCGGCGACCTGGCGCCAGTCGGCGGCGGTGGACAACTCGATGCGGCCGTAGCTGTCGTGGCCTGCGGGCGTGTCCTTTTCCGAACGCACCGCGGCAATGGCGTCGGCGTCCAGGCGCAGTTCCTCCAGGCCGCCGAGCTGGCTGCGCGCCTGGCGGAAGCCCGGCGCGCTGACTTTCCAGCGCAGCGGCAGGCCGCTCGGGTAGCGCACGCGCAGGCGCCGCGCCGCCAGCGGCACGTCGTAGCGGGCACCGTAGCTGTCGTAATAGCCGCGGCCGAACACCGGGTTGCTGCCGGCCACGGTATAGGCGTAGTCGATGCGGTCGCCCACGCGCAGGTCGGGCAGGCTGATGTTGAGGGTCATCGCGCCGTCGAGCAGGCCCTGCTCCAGTTCGCTTTCGCGGCGCAGCTGCGCGTAGTGGGCGCGCTGGCGCATGTCGATGCGGCGGCCATCGCGCCACACGTCGAGCTGGTTGAGCGACAGCTGCTGATAATCAGGCTGGTAGTACAGGCCGATCTGCCCGGCATCGCCGAGCGCGTTGGCGCGCTGCACGGTGTAGCTGACGCGGTGGTACCACAGCGGACGCGGGCCGCTGAGGTCGATCTGGTCGGAGACCAGTTCGTAGCGCAGGCCCCCGCTGCCACTGCCGCTGTCTGGAACCGGATCGTCCTGCACCCAGCCCGGCGCGGCGGCCATGGCCGGTGCCTGGTCCCGCGCCCAGGCGTTCGCACACAGCAGCATTGCCGCCATGAGCAGCCACTTGCTCTTTCCTACCCCCACGAAACCCCCTTGGGCGTCCTGCCCTAGAACGCGTTGAGCCCGGTCAATTCACGACCCACCACCAGCTGGTGGATGGTCTGGGTACCTTCATACGTGATGACCGACTCCAGATTCAAGGCATGGCGAATGGCGGCATGCGCCAGGCTGATGCCGGCGGCGCCCAGCAGGTCGCGGCAGTCGCGGGCGGTATCCAGGGCCATGCGGCAGTTGTTCCACTTGGCCAGCGACACTTGCGCCGGTTGCATGCGTCCGGCGTCCTTGAGCCGGCCCAGTTGCAGGGCGAGCAATTGCGCGCTGGTGATGGCGCGGGCCATTTCGGCCAGGCGCAGCTGCACGGCCTGGTTGGCCGCCAGCGGCCGGGCGAACAGCTGGCGCTGCGCGCTGTGGGCCAGGGCTTCGCGCAGGCAGGCGATGGCTGCGCCAATCGCGCCCCAGGCAATGCCGTAGCGGGCCTGGGTCAGGCAGCCCAGCGGCGCCTTCAGGCCGATGGCACCGGGCAGGCGCTGGGCCTCGGGCACGCGCACGCTGTCGAAGTACAGGGCCGAGGTGACGGAAGCGCGCAGGCTCATCTTCTGGCCGATGTCCTGGGCGCTGAAGCCCGGGGTGCCGCGCTCGACGACAAAACCGCGCACGCCTTCGTCGGTCTGCGCCCAGACAATGGCCAGGTCGGCGATGCTGCCGTTGGTAATCCACAGTTTGGCGCCGTCGATGAGCCAGTCGCCGCCGTCGCGACGGGCGCGGGTGCGCATCGCGGCCGGATCGGAGCCGCCGTCGGCCTCGGTCAGGCCGAAGCAGCCGATCAAGCGGCCGGCGGCCATCTCGGGCAGCCAGCGCTGGCGTTGGCCCTCATCGCCGTAGGCAAAAATTGGATACATGCACAGCGAGGACTGAACGCTGACGAAGCTGCGCATGGCGCTGTCGCCGCGTTCGAGTTCCTGGCAGATGAGGCCGTAGGCAATGGCATCGAGGCCACCGCCGCCGTATTGACTTGGCAAGGTGGCGCCAAGCAGGCCGAGGCCGGCCATCTCGGCAACGAGTTCGCGGGGGAAGCGGCCAACCTCGAAGGCTTCGCCGATCAGCGGCAGGACGCGTTCGTCGGTAAAGCGGGCGACGGCCGCCTGCACGGCGCGATGTTCGTCGCCAAGCAGCCATTGCACGTCGAACAGGTCATCGGGTGGCAGGGGCATGGTGGCGGCACCGGCTGGAAACCTCGATTGTAGATGGATGCACTGTGGCAGCGGCTCCAGCCGCGACCGTGATCTGACAGATGGCATCTTCGCTCGTCGGGCTGAAGCCCCTCCCACACCGACCCCAGCCGTCAATCGTGTAGCCGAGACATGGATGCCAATGCCGCCTTCGTTTCCGTTCGCGCCGATCTATCGGGTGGCCGGGGGGTAGGCCCTTTCGGGACCGATGGCGCCATGGATGGCGCCATCGAGCCCCATGGATGGGTTCACCGCGTGTCCCGAAAGGGCCTACCCCCCGGCCGCCGCACATGACCCCTCGAAGGCCGCCCTTAGAACAAAAAGGGGCCGGCAATGCCGGCCCCTCGATACACCATCAGACAACAGACCGACTACTGCCGGGTGGCGCCATCCGCCGCGGCGGTCTGCGTCACCAGCTGCCCGTCGATCACCGGCAGGCGATCGCTGGCCGGCTTGCTCTCCATGCGCACCGTCTTCTCCGCACCGTCGTAGCGGTAGGTGACGTTGTAGGCGATGACCTTGTCCTCGTTGCCCATCGCAATGCGCTCGCCCGGCTTGCTGTCCATGCGCATCGTGCCGGTCGTGCCATCCGCATTGCGGTAGGTCACGTTGTAGCCCGTCACCCGCGACGATTCCGCCGTCGCGTTTTCGGTATGGCACTGGCGCTCGGTACGGTTCACCACCTGGCCGCCGACGTGGCGCTTGTCCACCTGGTTGCCGATCACACCGCCGGCCACTGCGCCGGCCGCCGTCGCCACCTTGCGCCCGTTGCCGCCGCCGACCTGGTTGCCGAGCAGGCCGCCGATCACCGCGCCCGCCACCGTGCCACCGACGTTGCCATCGCGCTCGGGCATGCGCTCCTGCACCACCACGTCACGGCACACCTCGTGCGGCGTGCTGGTGCTGGTCGTCTCGCGCACCGCCTCGCTGCCGAGCACCGTGGCGTAGACCTTTTCCTTCTGCGTGATCGGGTCGATCTTGACCACGTCCGCATACTCCAGGCCCCGGCCCGGCGCCACCGCATTGGGATCCTCGCTCAGCGAGTTGTCCAGCGCCGGCCGCGTCTGCGCCGACGGCGCCACGAAGTCATCGCTCTTGCCGCGATTGTTCATGAAGGCGGCCGTCGCCACACCGCCGACCAGCAGTGCGCCTGCCGCGACCAGTATAGTTGTCGTGTTGCTTTTCATTGACTTGCTCCCTGCGGACGGTCCGCGTTTGAGGACGGTGGGATTCCATCACGACCTTGCTGAACAAATCCACGCCTTCGCGGAGAATGTGCGTGTGAAGGAGCTTGGCGGGTGATTTCATTCACGCTTAGTCGTTTCCAAGGAACTGCCATGCCCAACCCGCTTACCGTGCCGCTTTTGAACTGGGCCGGCCGCCTGCGCTTCCCCACCCTGGCCAAGGTCGTCGCCGCGCTGTTCGTGGTCGACCTGTTCCTGCCAGACCCGGTGCCCTTCGTCGATGAACTGGTGCTTGGCCTGTCCACGGTGCTGCTCGCCAACTGGAAGTATCGCAAGGGCACGCCGCCGTCCCTGCGCAACGGCTGAGCGCCGCATGCAACTGATCGACAGCCACTGCCACCTGGACGCCGACGAGTTCGATGCCGACCGCGACGCCGTGCTCGCACGCGCCAGCGCCGCCGGCGTCCTGGCCCAGGTGGTGCCGGCGACGACCGCCGCCAGCTGGCCGAAGCTGCGGCAGGTGTGCCGCGCGCAGGCCGGGCTGCATCCGGCCTACGGCTTGCACCCGGTGTTCCTGGCCGAGCACCGGCCCGAACACCTGGACCAGCTGCAGCAGTGGATCGAGCGCGAGCGCCCCTGCGCGATCGGCGAGTGCGGGCTGGACTACTTCATCGAGGATCTGGACCACGCCGCCCAAGCGCATTACTTCGACGGCCAGCTGGCCCTGGCCCAGCGCTACGACCTGCCGCTGGTCGTGCATGCGCGGCGCGCGGTCGAGGCGGTGATCCAGGCCATCCGCCGCACCGGCGAGGTGCGCGGCGTGGTGCACAGCTTTGCCGGCAGCCCCGAACAGGCGCGCCAGTTGTGGGAACGCGGCTTTCTCATCGGCCTCGGCGGGCCGGTCACCTACGAACGCGCGCGCCGGCTGCGTCACCTGGCCCAGACCATGCCGCTGCAGTACCTGCTGCTGGAGACCGACGCCCCGGACCAGCCCGACGCCGACATTCGCGGCCAGCGCAACGAGCCGGCACGCCTGGGCCATATCGCGCAGGTCATCGCCGACCTGCGTGGCGAAGCGGCCGCGGACATCGCCGCGCAAACGCGCGACAACGCGCGCCGCCTGTTCGCCCTCGCCGACTGAACTACAGCGCCTCGGCGGCTTTGGCCTCCGCGGCGGCTTGCGGCCTGGCCGCGGCCTTGGGCTTGAGCAGCATTTCCAGTGCCTTGCCGGTGGCGGCAAAGGCGAATGCGCCGGTGATATGCGTGGCGGCGCCCAGACCGGCACCGCAGTCCAGCTTGAGCGCCGCATCGGCGCCGAGCTGCGGGCGCACGCCGCAGACGCTGCCATCGGCTTGCGGGTACTTGACGTTCTCCAGCGAGTACACCGCCGGCACGCCGAAGTAGCGCTGCGGATTCTTGGGGAAGTTGAACTCGCCGCGCAGCTTCTTGCGGATCAGCGCCAGCATCGCGTCGTGCTCGGTGCGCGACACATCGCGCACGCGCACCAGGGTCGGGTCGGTACGCCCGCCGGCCGCGCCCACCGTGACCAGCGGCAGCTTGCGCCGGCGGCACCAGGCGATGGCTTCCACCTTGACCCGGAAACTGTCGCAGGCATCGATCACCAGGTCGAAGCCCTGCCCGAGCAGCAACTCCATGTTGCTGGCGGTGAGGAAAGCCTCCACCGCGACCACGTCGATCTGCGGGTTGATCGCGCGGCAACGCGTGGCCATCGCCTGGGCCTTGTTCTGACCGTACTGGCCGGCCAGCGCCGGCAGCTGGCGATTGGTGTTGGACACGCAGATGTCGTCGGCGTCGATCAGGGTCAGGTGGCCCACGGCCGAACGGGCCAGCGCCTCCACCACCCACGAGCCGACCCCGCCCATGCCCACCACCGCCACGCGGCAGGCGGCCAGCCGCGCCACGCTGCCCACGCCATAAAGCCGTTCGATGCCGGCGAATCGTTCAAGCCATTGCGAATCCATGCCGACATTTTACCGGGTGCGGCGGCGCCCGGACCGTCGTAGCATCGGCGCCAGTGCCAGCCGCCTGCCCCGGAGCCCGCCATGTCCAGCCAGCCCCGCCGTCCTTCCGCCGCCTACCGCTATTTGTTCATGGCCTTGATCGGCCTGCTGGTGGGCATCGTCGCCACCGTGATGCTGCTGCGCGCCCTGGAGGCGCGGCGCGATCCCTTCCCGCATGCGCTGATGCATGTGATGGCGCACCAGACCAAGCTGCTGCTGCAGGCGCAGAAGCAGAACCGCTGCACCACGGCCGACGCGCTGCCGCGGCTGCAGTCACTGCGCTACCTGTCCAATGACCTGGAAGCGGCCTTCCCCAGCCTGCGCGATGACCGCCGCTACGCCGAGCACGCACGCAACCTGCGCTCGGCGCTGGACCAGTCGCTGGCCGAAGCGCCGGCCAACTGCGGCGCGCTGGCCACGGTCAACACGCGCATCGGCGAAGCCTGCAAGGCCTGCCACCAGGATTTCCGTTGATACCGGCAGCGGGTTTCGCACGGTGTTGACGTGGATGTCCGCTGTACCCCGCCCAGTCGCACGCAGCGGCTACGGTTGGCATCGCGTTCACCCGGGGCACGAGAGGATGAGGTCCCCGCGGCAAAGGCGCCGCACCTGACCATCGGAGGACCCATGAACATTCGTCAGATCGGCCTTGGCTTCGGCCTGGGCACGGCGGCCCTGCTCGCCGGCTGTGCCACCAGCCAGCCCGGTTACAGCAACTATGGCGGCGGCAGCTACAACTCCGGCTACTCGCAGGCAGGTCGCTGCGCCGATTGCGGCATCGTTACCCGTATCGACGCGGTGCAGTCCAACCGCAGCGCGCCTTCGGCGACCGGCGCGGTCCTCGGTGGCATCGTCGGCGCCGTTGCCGGCCGCACCATTTCGCATGAGACCGGCGGCAGCAAGGGCAACCAGAACGTGGCCACGGTGCTCGGCGCCGGCGCCGGCGCGGTGGCGGGCAACGCGATCCAGAAGAATGTCACTGGCGATTCCTACGACATCCAGGTCAAGATGGACGATGGCCGCGTCCTCGTCATCAACCAGCGCGATCTGGGCGGAATCCGCGAGAACACCTACGTGCGCGTGGTCAACGGCCGCGTCGTGCTGCGCTGAGCCAGGGCGACCTGCCGGCAGCAAAAAGGCCCGCAAGCGGGCCTTTTTGCTGGGTGCATGGCGGAGGTTTCAGGCCGGCTGCACGGCGTCGGCCTGCAGGCCCTTCTGCCCCTGCACCACGGTGAAGCTGACCTTCTGGCCTTCTTTCAGGCTCTTGAAGCCCTGGATCTGGATCGCGCGGAAGTGGACGAACACATCCTCTCCGTTCTCGCGGCTGATGAAGCCGAAGCCCTTGGCATCGTTGAACCACTTGACGGTACCGGTCTCACGCTCTGACATCTCGCATTACTCCCTGACGACACATTCGGTTGGTTGACGGCAATGGGTGGCTGGTTGCAAGGAGGAAGCGAGGTACGGGGGACGCCCGGATCGGCCGACCCATCAGGCCACGATTCACGGTGACCTTGCCAAGCGCAGCGGCTGCAACTTAACCCGGGCAAAACGGACTGTCAATCACCCCGCCATCACTTTTGTCAACCCCCTTTTGACCCAGTTTGACCTCCTGACCGGACCGACATGGACCCCTCATTCATCTACTACCTGATCGCCGGCATCCTGGTTCTGGTCGGCTTTGCCGGCGTGGTGTTGCCGGCCCTGCCCGGCCTGCCACTGGTCTTTGCCGGCCTGCTGGTCGCGGCCTGGGCCGATGGCTTCACCCACGTGGGCTGGATTCCATTGACCCTCATCGGCTTGCTTACAGCCCTGTCCTTCCTGATCGACTTCCTGGCCACCGTGTATGGGGCGCAGAGGGTCGGCGCCAGCGCCTGGGCCCTGTGGGGCTCGGCGCTGGGCACGGTGGTCGGCCTGTTCTTCCTGCCGATCGGCTTGTTCGTCGGGCCGTTTGCCGGCGCCTGGGTCGGCGAGTACTGGCACAGCCGCCGCGTCGGCCATGCCACCCGCGTCGGCTTCGGCACGTGGTTGGGCATCCTGCTCGGCACGGCGTCGAAGTTCGCGCTGGGCTTCTGCATGATCGGATTGTTCGTGCTTGCCTGGTGGTTGTGAGCCAGGCACAACGCGGCGGCCGCGCGATCGGGTATTTTCTGCGCTGCCCCCGCATGGAGTCGCGCTTGCCATGATCCGCCCCCATCCCTGCCTGTTGATCGTCCTGGCCGCCAGTCCGCTGGCGCAGGCGCAGGAGATCGCGCCACAGGCAGCCACGCCGGCCGCCTGCACCTCCATCTCCAGCGACGCGCTGCGCCTGGCCTGCTACGACCGCGTGCTCGGCTACACCCCCGCCGACACCGCGCTGGCCGATGCCGCCGCCGAAGCGGCGCGGGAAACCCAGCGCGAAACCCTGGCCGAAACCGACAGCCGCGCCGAGCGCAAGCAGGTCAAGGAAATCTTCAAGAGCGATGACCAGAACATCGCCAACGCCGGCCGCGGCTCGCTGCTGGACAGCCGCTGGGAACTGGCCAAGGACTCCAAGCTCGGCACCTTCCAGCTGCGCGCCTACAAGCCGGTCTACCTGCTGCCGGCGTTCTGGACCAGCAAGACCAATGTCACGCCCAGCTCGCCGAACCCGAACAACACCGTGACCGACCCGCAGGTGCTGGACAACACCGAACTGAAGTTCCAGCTCAGCTTCAAGACCAAGGTGGTCGAAGATCTGTTCGACGACAACGGCGACATCTGGGTCGGCTACACCCAGAGCTCGCGCTGGCAGGCCTACAACTCCGAGGAATCGCGCCCGTTCCGCGAGACCAACTACGAGCCCGAGGCCATGCTGGTGTTCCGCAACAACTACGACCTGTTCGGCTGGCGCGGGCGCATGAGCGGCATTTCGCTCAACCACCAGTCCAACGGCCGCAGCGACCCGCTGTCACGCAGCTGGAACCGCGTCATCCTCAATTTCGGTCTGGACCGCGAGCACTGGGCCTTGATGCTGCGGCCCTGGTTCCGCATCAAGGAACAGCGCAGCGACGACAACAATCCGGACATCGAGGATTACATGGGTCGCGGCGACGCCACCCTGGTCTACAACCGCGACGGCCACGAGGTCTCGCTGATGGCGCGGCATTCGCTGCGCGGCGGCGACCGCTCGCATGGCGCGCTGCAGCTCGACTATGGATTTCCGATCACCAACCTGCTGCGCGGCCACGTGCAGGTGTTCGACGGCTATGGCGAAAGCCTGATCGACTACAACCACCGCGCGACCTACATCGGCGTGGGCGTGTCGCTGCTGGAGTGGTTCTGAGGGCGCGGCGCCGGACCGTCAGGTCCAGTCGCTGAGCCCTTCGCGGCGGTAGGTTTCGGCAAACGCGGGGCGGTCCTTCATCCGCCGCGCGTAATCGTGCAGGACGGGCCAGTCGTCGACCGGCCGCGGCATGTTGCGCGACCAGCGCATCAGCATCGTCAGCAGGAAATCCGCGGCACAGGGCCGCGCGCCCAGCAGATATGGCCCGTGTGCCCGCAGATGCGTGGCCACGCGCTCCCACGCCGCTTCGATGGCCATGCGGGCCTGCGCGCGCACCGCCTGTTCCTGGCCCGCGCCGGCCGGCTCATGCGGATAGAACCACGCGCGGTAAGCCGGCTGCAGCGTATTGGCGCACCAGAACATCCAGCGGTAGTAGTCGGCCCGTTCCGCGCTGCCCGGCACCGGCGCCAGGCCCGCTTCGGGATGGCGATCGGCCAGGTGCATCACAATCGCCGCCGCTTCGGTCAGCACCTGGCCGTCGAGCACCAGCGTCGGCACCACCCCGGCAGGGTTCAGCGCCAGGTAATCCGCCCGCTTCTGCTCGCCCTTCTCGACATCGACCAGGCGCAACTCATGCGCGATATCCAGCTCGATCAACAGCCAGTGCACCACCAGCGCGGCGGTACTGGGCGAGTAATACAGGACGGCACTCATCGGCGGCTCCCCCGCTTCACAGACCGCAGGATTGTACGCAGTTTGCCCGCAGCGTCAGGCAGCGCTCCTCCCGCGACACCCCGCACTCGCCCTCCTCGCTCATGCAGGCCAGGCGCTGGCTGGCGTCGGCCAGGCCCTTGCAGTTGTGCTGCCCCCGCACTGGGCAGCTCGCGCCACTGCCCAGGCAACGTTTGCCCACATCATTGCAGGTGTTGATGCAGGCCTGAGGATCGCCCCCGGCCAGCGGCTGCGGCGGTCCGGCGCAGCCGGTGAGCCACAGCGCCGGCAGCATCCAGCAGACCAGAAGCAGAACCCGACGTTTTCTCATTGCGCTTGCCACGATGCAGGAGCGCAAAGGCTAGTGTCCTGTCAGCGCTGCCGCGAGCGGGAAACGGCATGGGTTCATCCAGTTGGTCGCGTCGGGGCTGAAGCCCCTCCTACAACGGCATCGGCCGACACCGCGGTTCGCCGCCTTCAGGCGGCGCGCCCCGCTCTTCCCATCCGACGCCGCCGATCTGTCGGGCATTCGGGGGCAGGCCCTGCCAGGACCGTAGGCAACATGGATGTTGCCTACGAGCCTCCAGGGACGGATTCACGGCGTGTCCTGGCAGGGCCTGCCCCCGGATGCCGCGCGCAGAACCCAAGCGAGCCGATCAACCTCGCAGGCCGCAGAACCCGCAGACCGAGCCGACCCCGCACAGGCCAATCAAACCGCCTCAACCACCACAGGAATCTTGCCAATACGCGCCTGCCATTCCCGCGGCCCGGTCTTGTGCACCGACGTGCCCGCCGAATCCACAGCCACCGTCACCGGCATGTCCTTGACCTCGAACTCGTAGATCGCCTCCATGCCCAGATCCTCGAACGCCAGCACCCGGCTCGCCTTGATCGCCTTGGACACCAGATAGGCCGAACCGCCCACCGCCATCAGATACACCGCCTTGTTGTCGCGGATCGCATCGATCGCCGCATCGCCGCGCTCGGACTTGCCCACCATGCCCAGCAGACCCGTCTGCTCCAGCATCTGCCGCGTGAACTTGTCCATGCGCGTAGCCGTCGTCGGCCCCGCCGGCCCCACCACCTCGTCGCGCACCGGATCCACCGGCCCCACGTAGTAGATGAAGCGGTTGGTGAAATCCACCGGCAGCTTCTCGCCCCGGTTGAGCATGTCGATCATCCGCTTGTGCGCCGCGTCGCGGCCGGTCAGCAGCTTGCCATTGAGCAACAGCACCTCGCCCGGCTTGAACTGCGCCACCTCCTCGCGACTGATCGTGTCCAGATTCACCCGCCGCGCGTTCTGCGGGTTGTACGTCAGCTTCGGCCAGTCCTCCAGCGATGGCGGCTCCAGCGCCACCGGGCCACTGCCATCCAGCGTGAAGTGCGCATGCCGCGTTGCCGCGCAATTCGGGATCAGCGCCACCGGCAGGTTCGCCGCGTGCGTGGGGTAATCCTTGATCTTGATGTCCAGCACCGTGGTCAGCCCGCCCAGGCCCTGCGCGCCGATGCCCAGCGCGTTGACCTTCTCGTACAGCTCCAGGCGCAGCTCCTCGACCCGGTTGCTGGCGCCGCGCGCCTGCAGATCAACGATGTCGATCGGCTCCATCAACGCTTCCTTGGCCAGCAGCATCGCCTTCTCCGCGGTGCCGCCGATGCCGATGCCGAGCATGCCCGGCGGGCACCAGCCGGCGCCCATCGTCGGCACCGTCTTCAACACCCAGTCCACGATCGAATCGGACGGGTTGAGCATGGCGAACTTGCTCTTGGCTTCCGAGCCACCGCCCTTGGCCGCCACGATCACGTCCACGCTGCCGCCCGGCACCACCTTGACGTTGACCACCGCCGGCGTGTTGTCGCGCGTGTTCTGGCGCTTGCCGGCCGGGTCGGCCAGCACGCTGGCGCGCAGCTTGTTGTCCGGGTGGTTGTAGGCGCGGCGCACGCCCTCGTTGACCATGTCTTCCACGCCCATCGTCGCATCGACCCACTGCACGTCCATGCCGATTTCCAGGAACACGGTGACGATACCCGTGTCCTGGCAGATCGGCCGGTGGCCCTCGGCGCACATGCGCGAGTTGATCAGGATCTGCGCGATCGCGTCCTTGGCCGCGGGCGACTGTTCGCGCTCATAGGCGGCGGACAGGTTCTTGATGTAGTCGACCGGGTGGTAGTAGCTGATGTACTGCAACGCATCGGCGACGCTCTGGATGAGGTCTTCCTGCTTGATCGGGGTCACGGCTGGCTCTTGGGAGGCTTGCGGGAGGCTGACGAAGGGTTAGCCGGAGCATTTTAAGCCAAAGCGCCAGCGCGGCCGGAGGACCGGGATCGGCACGGCCTGTTCCACCCCCCGCCGCGGGCCGCTGCAACCGGTTCAGGCGCAGCCCCGCCGGGGCCGCCGCCTGCGGACACCTGCGTGCAATACGCCGCCGCTAGGTTCAACGCTCCCCGAATGCGGAGCGCAGCAATGGATCTCAAGCACGGCCTGCCAGCACCCGGCAGCGACCACGAACTGCCTCCCGCCGCCAACGACGACCTCGCCGCCGCGCGCCACCGCCTGCTGCTGTGCGCGCCCGATCACTTCGCCGTGGACTACGTCATCAACCCGTGGATGGCTGGTCACGTCCACCATGCCGACCGCCAGCGCGCCGCGCTGCAATGGCGCGCCCTGCACGCGCGGCTGGCCGAGCATGCCGACATCGCGTTGCTGCCCCCGGCCCCCGGCCTGCCGGACCTGGTCTTCACCGCGAACGCCGGGCTGGTGCGCGGCAACGACTTCGTGCCCAGCCGTTTTCGCCATGCCGAACGCAGTGGCGAAGAGCCGCTGTGCATCGACTGGTTCCGCCGCGCCGGCATGCGCATCCGCCCGTTGCCCGAGCCGCTGTACTTTGAAGGCGCCGGCGATGCGCTGTTCGACCGCGGCCGGCCCGGTCTGCTGTGGCTGGGCCACGGCCACCGCAGCGATGCCGCCGTGGCACCGGAACTGCAACGCATGCTGGGTGTGGAGGTGGTGCCGCTGCGCCTGGTCGATGCGCGCTTCTATCACCTGGACACCTGCTTCTGCCCGCTGCGCGATGGCCGCCTGCTCTACTACCCGGCAGCCTTCGACGAAGCCGCACAGGCGCAGATCGCCGCGCGCATCCCGCCACAGCAGCGCATTGCCGTGACCGAGCAGGACGCGCTGGCCTTTGCCTGCAACGCGGTGGACCTGGACCGCGTGCTGCTGCTCAACCGCGCCAGCGCCGCGCTGCGTGGCGCGCTGGCCGCCTGGGGTTACACCACGCTGGAAACCCCGCTGGACGAGTTCCTCAAATCCGGCGGCGCGGCCAAGTGCCTGACCCTGCGCCTGGACGAATGAGCCCGTTTTGCGCTGCCGTCACGACGCCGGCGCAAGACTGCGGGCCAGCCCTTGCAGCGAGCCCGCCATGACCCGCGAAAACCAGAACGATGCCCGCGGCATCCGCTCCGACAGCCTGATCGGCGACGACATCGCCGTGACCCTTGCCCGCGACGAACGCATCGAGGCGGCCGAAATCCTGGCCCAGGTCAGCGACGGCGAAGTCACCCTGACCGGCGAAGTGCCCGAGCCACAGATGCGCGAACTGGCCGAGCAATGCGTCGCCGCCCTGCCCGGCGTACGTGCGGTGCGCAACCTGATCCGCTACGACGATGGCGCCGACAGCTTCGGCCCGCGCGGCGAAGCGGTGCGCACGCTGGACCCGGATGAATCCACCGGCCCGACCGAGGCGCCGCGTACGCAGGACTCCGGCAACTACGGCAAGTCCGGAAAATCCACGCAATCGAAGTAATGCCTGCGCCGCACGCCTGCCGGATGCGTCCTGGCGCAACTGAGGCGCGGCGCATGCGCGCACCCGGCTGCCGCGCGGGCGCCTTTGCCGCGACAATCGCCGCATGACCCCAGCTGCCGCCGCCCCCGCCCGCCAGCCCAGCCTGCGCGAACGCTTCCACGCCCTGCGCAACCTGCCGCCATTCCTGCGGCAGATCTGGGAAACCAGCCCCGGCCTGACCCTCACCAGCCTCGGCCTGCGCCTGCTGCGCGCGCTGATGCCCGTGGCCACGCTGTACATCGGCAAGCTGATCATCGACGAGGCGATCCGCCTGGCCGGCGTGCAACCGGGCCTGCACGCGCTGGACCAGGCACTGGCCAGCGGCCAGCTCGACCACCTGCTGGGTCTGCTGGGGCTGGAGCTGGCGCTGGCGATCGGCTCGGACCTGCTCGGCCGGCTCGTCGCCTATGCCGACAACCTGCTCTCGGAACTGTTCAACAACGCCACCAGCGTGCGCCTGATGGCGCACGCCGCGCAGCTGGACCTGGAGGATTTCGAAGATCCCGAGCTGCAGGACCGGCTCGACCGCGCGCGCCGTCAGAGCATGGGCCGCATGAACCTGATGAGCCAGCTGTTCGGCCAGCTGCAGGACGCGATCACCGTCGCCAGTTTCGCCGTCGGTCTGCTGGTCTATGCGCCATGGCTGATGGCCTTGCTGGCGCTGGCCCTGGTGCCGGCGTTCATTGGCGAATCGCACTTCAACGCCCTGGGCTATTCGCTCAACTACCAGTGGACGCCGGAGCGGCGCGAGCTCGACTACCTGCGCCAGGTCGGCGCCAGCGTCGAGACGGCCAAGGAAGTGAAGATCTTCAACCTCCACGACTTCCTGATCGCCCGCTACCGCCAACTCGCCGAGCGCTACTACCGCGCCAACCGTGCCCTGGCGCGCAAGCGCGCGCTATGGGGCACGCTGCTGGCGGCACTGGGCACGCTGGGCTATTACGTCGCCTACGCCTATATCGCCTGGCGCACCATCCGCGGCGATTTCAGCATCGGCGACCTCACCTTCCTGGCCGGCAGCTTCCTGCGCCTGCGCCAGTTGCTGGAGGGCCTGCTGATCGGCTTTTCGCAGGTCGCCGGCCAGGCCTTGTACCTGGACGATCTGTTCTCGTTCTTCGCCATCGAACCGGAGATCGTCTCGCGGCCCGGCGCGGTGGCGGTGCCACGGCCGATCACGCGCGGCTTCGTGTTCGAGAACGTCGGCTTCCGCTATCCCGACGCCGAACAATGGGCCGTGCGCCATCTGGACTTCGAGCTGCGCGCTGGCGAAGTGCTGGCCCTGGTCGGCGAGAACGGCGCCGGCAAGACCACGCTGGTCAAGCTGCTGGCGCGGCTGTACGACCCGGACGAAGGCCGCATCCTGCTCGACGGCCGCGACCTGCGCGACTACGACCTGGATGACCTGCGCGCGAACATGGGCGTGATCTTCCAGGACTTCGTGCGCTACCACCTCAGCGCCGGCGAGAACATCGGCGTGGGCCTGGTCGCGGCGATGGACGATGCTCCGCGCATCCAGGCCGCCGCGCGCCGCGCGCTCGCCGACGAGGTGATCGAACAGCTGCCGCACGGCTATGAACAGCTGATCGGCCGCCGCTTCAAGACCGGCGTGGACCTGTCCGGCGGGCAGTGGCAGAAGATCGCCATCGCCCGCGCCTACCTGCGCGATGCGCAGGTGATGATCCTCGACGAACCCACCGCCGCGCTCGATGCGCGCGCCGAGTACGAGGTATTCCAGCGCTTCAAGGAACTGTCCTCGCAGCGCACCGCGGTGCTGATCTCGCACCGCTTTTCCAGCGTGCGCATGGCCGACCGCATCCTGGTGCTGGCCAACGGCCGCATCGAGGCAGCCGGCACCCATGAGCAGCTGATGGCCGCCGGCGGGCGCTACGCGGAGTTGTTTGAACTGCAGGCTGCTGGCTATCGTTGAGCTTTCCGACGACCGAGTCCACCGCGCATGCTCCTGGCCGCCCGCACCTTCTCCCGCCTGCTTCCCCTTGCCCTGGCCGTGGCCGCGCTCAGCGCCTGCGGCCAATCCGCGGACAGCGGCGACGCCGCGCCCAGCGCGCGCAGCGCCGCCACTGCCACCGCCCGCCCGCTGGGCAGCCAGGCCGGCACGATCCAGGTGCGCGAACTGGCCACCGGCCTGCGCCACCCCTGGGGCCTGGCGTTGCTGCCCGATGGCGGCTTCCTGGTCACCGAGCGGGTCGGCGCGCTGCGCCGCATCGGTGCCGATGGCAGCATCTCCGCGCCATTGGCCGGGGTGCCGGCGGTCTACGCGCGCGGTCAGGGCGGCCTGCTCGACGTGGCCTTGGCCCCGGATTTCGCCCAGAGCCGGCGCATCTACCTCAGCTATGCCGAACCGGGCGAAGGCGTGCTCGCCGGTACCGCGGTGGCCCGTGGGGTCCTGGGCGACGGCGGCCTCAGCGAGGTCGAAGTGATCTACCGGCAGCTGCCCAAGGTCGACACCGAAAACCACTTTGGTTCGCGCCTGGCCTTCGATGGCCAGGGCCATGTATTCATCAGCCAGGGCGAGCGCACCTTGCGGCCGATGGCGCAGGAACTGGACAAGCTGCAAGGCAAGCTGGTTCGCCTGAACCTGGATGGCAGCGTGCCCGCCGACAATCCCTTCGTCGGCCAGGCTGGCGCGCGCCCGGAGATCTGGAGCTACGGCCATCGCAACTCGCAGGGCCTGGCCATCGATCCGCGCAGCGGCAAGCTGTGGGAAACCGAGCATGGCCCGCGCGGCGGCGACGAGATCAACCTGCCAGAGCCCGGCAAGAACTATGGCTGGCCGCTGATCACCTACGGCATCGACTATTCCGGCCAGCCGATCAGCGAGGCCATCGGCCAGGCCCGCGAAGGGCTGGAGCAGCCTTACCACTACTGGCCGAAGTCGCCAGCGCTCAGCGGCCTGGCCTTCTACACGGGCCATTCCGGCAGCGCTTGGAACGACAGCCTGTTCCTCGGCTCGCTGGCCGAGCGCAACCTGATCCGGCTGAGCCTGGATGGCGAGCGCATCACTGGCGAAGAGCGCCTGCTCGGCGAACTGGGCCAGCGCATCCGCGATGTGCGCGTCGGCGCCGACGGCAAGGTCTACGTGCTGACCGATGAGGCGCAGGGGCAGTTGCTGCAGATCGAACCGCCGAAGGGATGAGGGCCCGGCCCATCAGGCATCGGGAACACGGCTGGGGTCCCGGCAACCGGCGACCGGCCGCCAATGAGAGCCCCTCTCATTTGCGCTAGAATCCGCAGGGTTCCCCCCAATCGAATCCCCCGGCATGTCTTCCGCTTTCGGCGCCGAAACGGTGCTTGAGGTCCGGCACTGGACCGACGACTACTTCAGCTTCACCACCACCCGCGACGCTGGCTTCCGCTTCGACAACGGCCAGTTCGTCATGATCGGCCTGGAAACCGAAACCCGGCCGCTGCTGCGTGCCTACTCCATCGCCAGCGCCAACTGGGAAGAACAACTCGAGTTCTTCAGCATCAAGGTACCCAACGGCCCCCTGACCTCGCGCCTGCAGCACATCAAGCCCGGCGACCAGGTCCTGGTCGGCAGGAAGCCCACCGGCACCCTGCTGATCAGCGACCTGCATCCCGGCCGCCATCTCTACCTGCTCGGCACCGGTACCGGGATGGCGCCCTGGCTGTCCATCATCAAGGATCCGGAAACCTACGAGCGCTTCGACAAGGTCATCCTGACCCACGGCGTGCGTTTCGAGAAAGACCTCGCCTACCGCGACTATTTCGAGAACGAACTGCCCAACCACGAATTCCTCGGCGACCTGCTGCGCGACAAGCTGCTCTACTACCCCGCCGTGACCCGCGAGGAATTCCGCAACCGCGGCCGCCTCACCGAGCTCATCGAAAGCGGCGAGATGCAGCGCACCCTCGGCCTGCCGCCGCTGGACACCGCCAACGACCGCTTCATGATCTGCGGCAGCCCGCAGATGCTCGCCGACCTGCGCCACGTGCTCGACGCACGCGGCTTCGAGGCCTCGCCGCGCATCGGCCAGCCGGGCCACTACGTGTTCGAGCGCGCCTTTGTCGAAAAGTGATCAGCCCGGGCGCAGTGCGCGCCCGTGCTCGCCGTAGCGCAGCCAACGCGCCGCGGCCGCTTCGTCGTCGAACACCTGGGCACGAAAGCCACGCTCCAGCAGCGACAGGTTCAAGGCTTCCATCTGCGCCACCCGCGGCCAGCTGCCAACGTAGGCCAGCGGCAGATTCTTGAAGGCAGCCAGGTCCAGGTCCTTCAGCAGCGCGCGCCACTCGCCCGGTGCGGCCAGCGCGCCTTCGCGCCGGTCCACCGCCAGCACCGCGCCGGCCCCGCTGCACTGCACCTGCTCGGACACACGTGTCCAGCAGGCCAGCCGCGCCTGCGCCGTGCCGGTGGCGCCGGCAAGCTCCACCCGCAACGTCGTGCCCTGCACCTGGAAGTGCATCCGGCAATCGCCCGCACTCCACCCCGGCTCAGCCCAGGACATGTTCGATCCGCGCTGCCAGCGCAAGCGGCCGGGTCGTCGGCGCAAAGCGGCCGTCCACCCGGCCTTCGCGATTGATGAGGAACTTGGTGAAGTTCCACTTCACCGCGGTGGTGCCGAACAGGCCGCGGCGCTCGCGCTGCAGCCATTGCCACAGCGGGTCGGCGGCCGGGCCGTTGACTTCGATCTTGCGCGACAGCGGGAAATCAACGTCGTATTCCAGCGCGCAGAAGACCTTGATCGCCTCGTCGGCGGCTGGCTCCTGCCCACCGAACTGGTTGCACGGAAAGCCGATCACCACCAGCCCGCGCTGCCGGTATTCACGCCACAAGGCCTGCAAGTCCGCATATTGCGGCGTGAAACCGCAGCGCGAGGCGACATTGACCAGCAGCAAGGCCTGGCCGCGATGCTCGGCCAGGTCGTGGTTCACGCCGGCGCTGTCCTGATAGCTGAAATCGTAGACCGTGGTCACTGCATCCCCCTGCATGTGCCCGGCCAGCATAAGCCAGCCCGTGGCGGCGTGGGGCGGCGGATTGATCTGCCGCCCTGCCCGGCACACCATCGGCCACGATCCAGCTGTGTCCGCGCCCCACCCAACGGAGCCCTGCATGCCGACCGCCGCCGATGTGCTGTCCCCCGGCTTCATCCACATGCGCATCGTGCTGGGCATGGTGGTCGGCCTGGGCCTGACCCACCTGCTGCGGCAGTTCGCCCGCATCATCGAACACCCCGGGCGCAAGCGGCTGTACTGGGTCCACCTGGTCTGGGCCGGCTCGATGTTCGTATACCTGCTCTCGTTCTGGTGGTGGGAGTACCGGCTGAGCCTGGTCACGCAGTGGACGTTCAACCTCTACCTGTTCGTCACCGTCTACGCCTTGCTGCTGTATCTGCTGTGCACCCTGGTGCTGCCGGAGAACATCGACGAATACCGGGACTGGCGTGACTACTTCCAGGCCCGGCGCGCCTGGTTCTTCGGCTTCCTCGCCGCGGCCTACCTGATCGACCTGGGTGATACCCGCATCAAGGGCGAGGCCTACTTCGCCGCCATGGCCACCGAAATGCTGGTGCGCGACCTGGCCTGCGTCGCATTCAGCCTGATCGCCATCGCCACCCGCAACGCCCTGTACCACGGCGCTTTCGCCGTGGCCGGCCTGGCTTACCAGCTGTTGTTCATCGCGCGCCAGTTTGAAGTGTTGTAGAACCGCCTTGTCGCATGCCTTTCGTCACGGGCGGGGGCACGGCGGCATCGGGTAGCCTCGGGGTTCCGATTTCGCAGGAGCTTTCCTTGACCACCCGCCTCGCCCTGGCCCTGGCCGCCGCCCTCGGCGCAACCACGCCCGCCTTCGCCAATGCCCTCGACACCATGAGCGCCACCGCCGCTACCGCCGCCACTCCGGCTTCGGCCAATCCGTTCTTCAGCGAGAGCCCGCTGCCGCTGCACTACCCGCAGTTCGACAAGATCCAGGACAGCGATTTCGCCCCGGCCTTCGACGCGGGCATGGCGCAGCAGCTCAAGGAAGTGGAGGCCATCGCCAACAACAAGGCCAAGCCGACCTTCGACAACACGATCATCGCCCTGGAAAACAGCGGCGCCATCCTCGACCGCGCCACCACGGTGTTCTTCAACCTCGTCGGCACCGACACCAACGACACGCGCAAGCAGCTGCAGGCCGATTACTCCGCCAAGTTCGCCGCCCACCGCGATGCGATCGCGCTCAACGGCAAGCTCTTCGCGCGTCTGCAGACGCTGTATGACAAGCGCAACACGCTGGGCCTGGATGCCGAAGGCGTGCGCCTGGTCGAGAAGTACTACACCGACTTCGTGCGCGACGGCGCCAAGCTGTCGGACGCCGACAAGGTCACGCTGAAGTCGATGAACGCCGAACTGGCGCGCCTGGGCACGCAGTTCAGCCAGAACGTGCTGACCGAAGTCAACGCCGCCGCCGTGGTGGTGGACGACGTCAAGCAGCTCGACGGCCTGTCCGAAGAGCAGATTTCCGCCGCCGCCGAAGCCGCCAAGGCGCGCAAGCTCGATGGCAAGTACGTCATCGCCCTGCTCAACACCACCGGCCAGCCGCCGCTGGCGCAGCTGAAGAACCGCGAACTGCGCCAGCGCATCTACGAAGCATCGGTCAACCGCGGCAGCCACGGCGGCCAGTACGACAACACCGCCCTGGTTGCGCGGATCATGCAGCTGCGCGCCGACAAAGCCAAGCTGCTGGGCTTTGCGAACTACGCCACCTACTCGCTGGAAAACCAGACCGCCAAGACCCCCGAAGCAGTCAACGCCATGCTCGGCCAGCTGGCTCCGCCGGCGGTCGCCAACGCCAAGCGCGAGGCCGCCGACCTGCAGACCATGATCGACGCCGAGCAGAAGGCCGCGCGCAAGCCGACCTTCAAGCTGGAGCCGTGGGACTGGGCCTTCTACAGCGAGAAGGTACGCCAGGCCAAGTACAACTTCGACGAGGCGCAGCTCAAGCCGTACTTCGAGTTCAAGAACGTGCTGGAAAACGGCGTGTTCTATGCCGCCAACCAGGAATACGGCCTGACCTTCAAGGAACGCCACGACCTGCCGAAGTACCGCGACGACATCTACGTCTACGACGTGTTCGACGCTGACGGCAAGCAGCTGGCGATCTTCATCCATGACCCCTACGCCCGCGCCTCCAAGCGCGGTGGCGCCTGGATGAATTCCTACGTATCGCAGTCCGAGTTGACCGGCCACCAGCCGGTGGTCGCCAACCACCTCAACATTCCCAAGCCGCCGGCCGGCCAGCCGACCCTGCTGACCTGGGATGAAGTGACCACGATGTTCCATGAGTTCGGCCATGCGCTGCATGGCATGTTCTCGGACGTGAAGTATCCGTACTTCTCCGGCACCAGCGTGCCGCGCGACTTCGTCGAGTTCCCCTCGCAGGTCAACGAGATGTGGGCCGACTGGCCGTCGATCCTGAAGAACTACGCCAAGCACTACCAGACCGGCGCGCCGATGCCGCAGGCCCTGCTCGACAAGGTCGTGGCGGCGGCCAAGTTCAACCAGGGCTTTGCCACCACCGAGTACCTGGGCGCGGCGATGCTGGACCAGAACTGGCACCAGCTCTCGGCCGGGCAGATTCCGGACGCTGCTGGGGTGATGCCGTTCGAGGCCAAGTCGCTGGCTGCCGACGGCATTGCCTACCCGCCAGTGCCGCCGCGCTACCGCACGCCGTACTTCAGCCACATCATGGGCGGCTACGCGGCCGGCTACTACGCCTACATCTGGTCCGAAGTGCTGGACGCCAACACCCAGCAGTGGTTCCGCCAGCACGGCGGCCTGAGCCGCGAGAACGGCGACCACTTCCGCAAGACTCTGCTGTCCAAGGGCGGCAGCGTCGATGCGATGCAGCTGTTCCAGAACTTCGCCGGCCATGCGCCGCAGATCGAGCCCCTGCTTGAAAAGCGCGGCCTGACCGTCGGCGGTGGTGATGGCGAACAGCCGAAGACGCAGCCGCAGAAGTAACCGCGCGGCGAGTGTGTGTTACGAGAAGGGCCGCTTGCGCGGCCCTTCTTCTTGGCGGCGGCTGGCATGGTCCTCCGCTGGTCAGGCTCTGGCGGCCACTAACCCGTTTCAGCTCGATCACGGAATCTGCCGCGGAGTCCCCACTGTCACCCTTGGGTTTGGATACGCTCCGAAACCTGGCGGCCAAGCAAATCCGCGCGCGTCGAAATTGTTCGAAACCGGATCTTGACCATCGATCGGCGGACGGCTGCCGGAATCGTCAGGCTTGTTGTCCGGGGGAGCGGGATGTTCGAGGCGCGGGCGGAACTTCTCCGAATAGTATCCGTTCGTGATCCGACGGTACTCAACGCAACCTCCGCTGTTGCACACGATGACGATATCGCCTTCCTTGATCAATGGTACCCTCGTCATTATGGGGTCGCGCGGCCAGTTGGGATCGTCCCAAGCAACGCGGTATTGGAATTTTTCAAGCTCTGTCAGGAACAGGAACGTCTGCGACTCCGGCACTGGCTCTTCCAGGCGACACGATTGACACGGGTAGGAGCCCCAAACTGTTCCCGAATCATGCGCAACGACAGGGACGGATGCCGCCAGTGCAGAGAGTGCAAACCCACCACATACCACGCGCATGGGCCTCGAGCAATTTGAGTGTTTCATCGGCAGCACCCCGCCACAATCTGATCGGCCAAGGCCTTTGCTTCCTGGCGTTGCGTGGGCGAGAGCTGGCTTGCAAGTAACTCATCGGGATCGGGAAAGGGTGGCAGGCCAGGCACCCTGGGCATTGGCGCAAGCGGATTAACGCGATTACTGGCCAATGCATAGGCGTACGCACGCACGAGATTTCGATCGGCAAGGAGACCACCCTTGAAAGCTTCGCTCAGCTTTCTCAGGGCATTGACGTTGCCAGCCGCCGCAGCCTGCTCGAGATACCTCATCGCGCGTTCCCGCACGAGTCTCGGCCGGTCAGGCTCGCGAAGTACATTGGCCAGCGAACCGAGAATACGGTCAGGTGCGCCGGCATACACCAGCATCGCCTCGATCGACCCCTGTTCCGCCGCGCGCTCAAGCCAGTTGACCCGACTGAGCTCTGGATCGGTCAGCAAGCTTTCGCATGCAAGCGCGACCCGCGTCAAACGCTCAATTTCCCGCTGCGGGTCAATTCCGGCAGTGGCCATCAAGGGCAGTGAGGCCGTCGCATCTGGCGAGGTGGCATTCTGGCAATCGAAGAAGGCCAGCCACACGTCGTAGGTAGCGGCTGCCTCACCCCGTTGCGATGCGGGCAGTAATCGTTTGACGTAATCCAACGACTGTTCGCCAGAGCGAGGGCCGCGCCGCACACCGCCAGGCCTGCTCACCTCGAAGGCCCGGCCGCCCAAGCGCCGCACGACTTCCGGGTCCACTCGGCGAGCGCGAATCAGCGCCTCCAGTCCATCACCTGTGCTCGCCGGTCGGGAGGCAGATGAAGAATCCCGGCTTGCACCCTGGACGCGAGGCTGAGATTGCAGCGCTTCCACAAAGCGCTGTCGTACCTCGGCAAACCCTATGTTGACACCTGCTCCGAGCACGGCGACCAGGCCCAGCGCGGCAAAGCTGATACCAAACCATCGCAATCGTCTGTTCATGGCATTCGCCTTTGAGGCCGACATGGCGAAGGCTCCTCCCGCCGCCAGCCTCGCGTCCATGCGATGTTTCGAACAAATTGTGCGATTGGCGCGGTGGCGGCAATCTGTAGGAGCGGCTTCAGCCGCGACCGTGATCTGACAGTTCGCGGCTTCGCTCGTCGGGGCTGAAGCCCCTCCCACACCGACCCCCGCCGTTACCCCCGCGGCCGCACCACCACCGTCGCCGTCATCCCCGCCGCCAACACCGTACCGGCCGGCAGATGATCCGCATCGATACGCACCCGCACCGGAATGCGCTGCGCCAACCGCACCCAGTTGAAGGTCGGATCTACATCCGCCAGCAGATCACCGCCCGCCGGGTTGTCACTGTCGGTGATGCCATGGGCGATGCTCTCGATGCTGCCCTGCAGCGCCGTGCCGCCACTCATCAGCCGCACCTCCACCGGGTCGCCGACGTGCAGCGCCGGCAACTTCGTCTCCTCGAAGTAGCCATAGATCCAGAACGAATGCTGGTCGATCACCGCTACCCGCGCACTGCCGGCGTTGGCGTAATCGCCCACCCGCACGTCGAGATTGGTGACATACCCATCCACCGGCGCACGCACCTGCGTGCGCTCCAGGTTGAGGGCCGCGGCCGCCAGCGCCACCTGCGCCTGCTCCACCGCCGCCACCGCCTCCTGCTGCGCCGCGCTCGCCTGGCGTTCGCTGGCGTGCGCCTGCGCTACCGCCGCCCGCGCCGCGTTGGCTGCCGCCAGCGCGTCGCTGCGCGCCTCGTCGGAAATCAGGCTGCCCTGGATGCGCTGCCGGCGCTCGTACTGGCTCTGGTACTTGGCCAGGTTGGCCGCCTGCTCGGCCGCGCTCGCACCGGCCGCCTGGATGCTCGCGCCCGACGCCCGCGCCGCCGCCCGCGCGGCGGCCAGGTTGGCCTGCGCCTTGTCCAGCTCGAAGCGGTAACGGCTCGGGTCGATCACGAACAGCAGCTGGCCCTTGCGCACCTGCTGGTTGTCCTTCACCGCCACCTCGGTCACCAGCCCGGCCACGTCGGGCGCCACCCGCACCACTTCCGCGCGCACGCGGCCATCGCGCGTCCACGGCGAGTACATGTAGTGCTTCCACAACAGCGAGGCCACCAGCACGGCGACCAGGACAACCACGGCGGTCAGGCAGAAACGCAGCAATGACAACAGGCGGGGATTCATCGGAAGGCTCACAGCAGGAGCAGCGCAAGGCTGCTGAACAGGACAAGGAAGATCGCGATGCGGAACAGCGACGGATGCCAGACGTGGCGGTACAGCTGGTAGCGGCCAGCGACCCAGTCCAGCCCCCAGAACACCGCGAGCATGGCGACGAACAACAACAGGATGGCCGGCACCAGGGTGCCGCCGAGGACGATCTCACGCGGCATGCGCAGGCTCCTTGTGGGTCTTTGCGGTGACGGGCATGTAGCGGGCCATCACCGATTGGTCGTCCACCAGCGCCAGGCGGATCAGATGCAGGTGGTCGCGCACGAAGGACAGCGCGGCGCTCTCGCCGGGCAACTCGCGCGCGCAGGCCAGCGCCGATTCCACCGCGGCCAGCGCCTGTCCATAAGCGGCAGCGGACGGCTGCTCGAAGAAGCGCCCCAACGCCGCGATGGCCTGCCCGGCGGCGGCATCCAGCTGCGGCGGCAACGGCTGTTCGCGCTGGTCATGGCGCAGCTCGATGATCGCGCGTCCGGTTTCGTGCACGGCCAGCGCCCAGGCCAGCAACTGGCGCGAATCCTCGCTGCCGGCGGCCGTTTGCCCGACGATCTGATGGAACAGGTCGCGATTCACGCTCTCGAAGCGATATCGCAAACCAGGCAGCGGCGCTTCGGCGGCGCGCGCGACCTGCCCGCGCAGCGCGGCAAGCTGGCGCCGGCGCAGCCAGGCGCTGCCGATGGCCGGCGGCACCAGCCCGAACATCAGCACCACCGCGCCGAGCCCGAGCAGCTGCGCCACCGCGTCGTTGATGAAGTGCAGCGGGTTGAACACCATCGGGTTGGTGATGGTCACGATGTAGGCCAGGCCCATGCACGCACCCAGCCCGAACAGCGCCAGCGTCGGCCGCGTGAACAGGTAGGCGCCGACCATCAGGCACGGCAGCAGGCACGCCACCAGCAGCGGGAAGCCGTCGATGCGGGTCAGCACGTAGAACACGCACAGGAACCCGGCGACCATGCCGGCGAGATAGCCGGCGGCGACCTTGAGCGTGGTGCGCACCGGGCCCGGCGTGGTGGCGAACAGGCCGGAGAAGATCGTCGCCAGCAGCATCGCGCTGGAACCCAGCGGCCACGCCGTGGCGATCCAGAACAGCGCCAGCAAGGCCATGGTGAGAATGGTGCGCGCCGTGGCCAGCGCGGCACCGGCGTAGTCATTGCTGCGCACGAAGCGGGCGCGCTCGACCAGGTTGCCGGGAATGCGTTCGCCGCGCAGTTCCAGCTGCGAGGCCACGTACAGCTCCAGCTCGCGGGCAAAGCGCTGCACGAGGTTGGCGCCGACATCGAATTCCTCGACCCGCGTCGGATCAGCACCGGCCAGCGCCGCACGCGCGGCGCCGGCCCGCGCCGGCATCTGCCGCCGCGCGCCGCGCAGCCGCCGCAGCAGCGCGCGCGAAGGCACCGTGTCGCCCAGCGCATCACCCAGCGGGCGATACAGCGCGACCACGGCCGCCGCCACGTCCGCGCCACCGCCGCGTTGCAGGCGATTGAGCAGGTGGTGCAGCGACTGGAAGCTGGTGGAAACCGCCATGAAGCGGTGGTTGGCCAGTTCCATGTGCGCGCTGCGGGCGCGCGCCTGCGGGTCTTCAAAGATCACCGAGCTGCGCAGGTCTTCCAGCAGCACCGCGTCGCGCACGAAACGCAGGTGCGCGCTCTCCATCTCGCCGCGCGGGATCGCGCCAGCGGTGCTGCCGCGCATGAAGTCGATGAAATGGCGGTATTGCTGGCGTGCGGTCTGCCGCAAGGTGTCGCGTACCCGTACCGGAAACACCACGTCGTTGACCACGGCGCTGACCAGCAGGCCGAGCATCAGTTCGGTGATGCGGTACATCGCCGACTCGAACACCCCGCCAGGCGCTTCGATCACCGGCAGGGCAATGATCGCGGCGGTGTAGCCGGCCAGCACGAAGGCATAGGACTTGAAGTTGCGGTACAGCGTGGCACCGCCCGCGCACAGGCCGACCCAGAGCGCCATCGCGCCGAGGAACAGGGTGCGCTGCTGCGGGAATGCAGCGACGATGGCCAGCGCCACCAGCGCGCCGGCCAGCGTGCCGATGACGCGATAGAAGCTCTTGGCCAGCACCATGCCCGACTGCCGGTGCATGACGATGATCGTGGTCATCGCCGCGGTGTTGGGCGAAGGCAGCTGCAGGCGCATCGCCAGCCACAGGGCGATGAAGTAGGACAGCACGGTGCGCGCGATGAACAGCCAGGCATCGCCCTCCTCGCGGAGGAACTGCCAAAGCGCCTCGCGCCGCGCAGCGGCGGCCGGGAGTGTGGGGGCGGACATGGGTGTGGGGGCGGTACGCAGGTGGATTACAGGCGGTCCATGCCGTCGAGCATCTTCTTCAGCAGTTTTTCCAGCCGCAGCTGTTCGGCTTCGGCCATGCCGCCGACCTCGGCGTCGAGCAGCTCGCAGATTTCCGGCAGCATGCGTTCGATCAGCGCCACGCCGGCCGGCTCCAGGGTCAGCACGACCTTGCGCCGGTCTTCCTCGTTGCCGCTGCGGCGGATCAGGCCTTTCTCGCAGAGCTGGTCGGTGAGGCGGGTGACATTGGCCGACTTCTCGCCGGCCGCCTCTGCCACTTCCGAAGGGCTGAGCGACTGGTCCGGCGTGCCGTACATCATCATCAGCACGTCGTATTCCGGATGGCTGATGCCATAAGGCTTGAGCAGACTGTTGGCGTTGGCGTGGATGCGCTTGTACAGCTGCTTGATCAGGCGCACCAGCACCGCCGGTTCGCGCGGAAACGCCGGGTAGCGTTCGCAGGTGACGGCCAGGCGCCTTTCGGTGGGTTCAAAGCTGCTCATGGGGGCTCTGCCGGTAGCTCAGGCCCATATATTACACTTTTGAACAATATCGGGATGAATTACCGTGTTCCGCCACTGGAACGCCGCGCCTGCCCTCAACGCAGCGAGCGGTAGCCGCCCGGCACTCCGTCCGGCGACAGCACCAGCTGCCACAGCTGCGAATGGCGGCAGCGGAAGCTGGCCATTGACGCGGCCAGGTAGAAGCGCCACATGCGCCGGAAGCGCTCGTCGTAGCGGACCGGGTCCAGCCGCTCCCAGGCTGCTTCGATATTGCTGCGCCATGCCTGCAAGGTGCGGTCGTAATCGGCGCCGAAGTTGTGCCAGTCCTCCATCACGAACAGGCCTTCGGCGGCCTCGGCGATCTGCCGGATCGAGGGCAGCATCGAGTTGGGGAAGATGTAGCGCGCAATCCACGGATCGGTGCGGTGGCGGCTGATGTTGGTGCCGATGGTATGCAGCAGGAACAGGCCTTCCGGGCGCAGGCAGCGCCGTGCCACTTCCAGGTAGCGGCGGTAGTTCTTCTCGCCGACGTGCTCGAACATGCCGACCGAGAACACCGCGTCGAAAGTCTCGTCCAGTTCGCGATAGTCCTGCAGGCGGATCTCGATCGGCAGGCCGGCACACAGTTCGCGCGCGAACTGCGCCTGCTCGTTGGAAATCGTGATGCCCACACCGCTGACGCCATAGCGCTCGGCGGCGAACTTCAGCGCTTCGCCCCAGCCGCAGCCAATGTCCAGCACGTGCTGGCCCGGGCGCAGGCCGAGCTTGCGGCAGATCAGGTCGAGCTTGGCTTCCTGTGCGGCGTCCAGGTCGCTGGCCTGGGCCCAGTAGCCGCAGCTGTAGACCAGGCGGCGGCCGAGCATGGACTGGTACAGGTCGTTGCCCAGGTCGTAATGGCGCTTGCCGACCTCGTAGCTGCCGTGTCCGGCCTGCAGGTTGAACAGGCGCGCGCGCAGCGCATCGCCGATCTCGCCAAAACCATGCACGCGCTCGTCCAGCCGCGCGCGCATCAGGTGCAGCAGGAACACGTCCAGCGCGTTGGCGTCCCAGCTGCCATCCATGTAGCTCTCGCCCAGGCCCAGCGAGCCCTGGGCCAGGACCCGCGCGTACCAGTCCGGGTCGTGTACCTGGATGTCCTGCGGCCGGCGGCCACCCACTTCCACGCCGGCCTCGGCCAGCAATCCTAGGACGCGTTGGCGCAGGCGTTCGGGCATGGCGGCTTCCGCTACTGGGCGAAGAGTGCGGTGTACTCCGGGGCGACCAGCGGACGCAAGACCCCGGCCGGGACGTCGGCACTCTGGGTGCCATCCGAATACGGCCCGACCTGATATGGCGGGAACACGAAACGCAGCGCGGCGATCTTGCCTGCGCCATCGAGCAGCGGCACGAACTGCTGGAAATTGGCCGGGTCGCCGGTGGTCCCTTCGGCAATCATCTTGTCGGCGTTCTTCAGCAGCGCCTCGGCATCGGCCGGCGGCAGCTTGTCGGCCTCGGCGCGCTTGCGCGCGGCATCGCGCAGCTGCGCGGCCACGTACTGGCCCACCGTTTCCCAGCCTTCGCGGGTGGGGATGAGCTTGTCGGCGGTGAGCATCTGCTGGCTGCGTGGCAGCCAGACGAAGCGGGCCACCAGCGGTTCGCCATGGGCACCGCCGGTATAGCGGCCGCCATCGACGGCCACCACGACGATGTCCGGCGTATCGAGCACCTGCTCGAAGGCCAGCGACAGCTCGTACGGCGCACTCGGCTTGTCGTTGCCCAGGCCTTCCACCGCCTGCATCAACTCCGCGCGCGCGGCAGTGGCGTACTGCTGCACCGCCTCGGCCAGGCCGGCGTGGCGGGCCAGGCCCGGCGGGTAGCTGATGCCGACCACATAGCGCGGATCACGCTCGATCACGTCCTGCAGCGCGGCCGGGGCCGCCGCTGGCGGCGCGCTGGCCGGGGCGTTGTCCAGGGCCGGGGCGGCCTTGTCCGCGGCGGCCGGCGCCGGGCGATCGGGTTGGCAGGCGGCCAGGGTGCAGGCCACCGCCACCATTGCCACGCGCGCGGCCCGGGTCATTGCCGGCCCCCGCATCCCTGCCCTGCCTGCTGCAAACCACTGCATCTTCGACTCCTTCAATGTGAGCCCCGCTCAGCCGAGCAGGTCCTGCTGTTCCGGGTGACGCTGAAAATATGCCGCTGCATACGCGCAATCGGGGCGCACCTTGTAGCCCTGGGCGCGGGCGAATTCCAGCGCATTGCGGACCAGATCGGCGGCCACGCCACGGCCGCCGATGGCCGCCGGCACGCCGGTGTGCACGATGCGCACCACGCCTTGCGCGAGCTCGTAGTCCAGTTCGGCCTGGTGGCCATCGACTTGCGCCACGAAGCGCTGCGCCGCCGCGTCATGGCGGATCGCCAGTCCGGTTTCGTCAGTCATGTGCTGCCCCTTTCATCCCGGCGGCATTGTCTCCAGCGCCGCGCGACCCCGGCGTGAAGCCGCACGCCGCATGCCGACGCGCCGCGTCACTTTCGGTCCTCAAGTCGCGCGCGGAACGGCCGCTAACAGCTGCGAGAACCTCTGCCGCGTTGGCACGGGATTTGCAGCTTTCGTCACAAACACTGAAGGAGAGGTACCGATCGTGAGCATCGACACCCACGCGAACCCGCGCGATCCCGACAGTTCATTGCTCGAAGGGCTGTACCAGCTGGCAGTCAATGGCCACACCCAGGGCCACGAGTTCGACCAGCTCACCAGCGAGGTCTACCAGCGCCTGCGCCTGGCCTATGCCGAGCAGGAAGGCAGGATCGCAGCAGTGTTCAACCGCACCGCGGCCTGAGCCGGTCAAGGGGGGCCGTCCGCCCGCGTTGGCGGGCGGTTCCCCCATCAGTTCGCGCCGCCGGAAATCTGCCGCAGGAACAGCGGCACCACCGCCGGCGCCATCGCCACCATGAACAGCACGCCGAATGCGGCACCGGCCAGGTGCGCGCTGTGGTTGATGCTGTCGCTGCCGCGCCGATCCATCCAGATGCTGTAGCCGACGTAGAACACGGCGTAGAAGATCGCCGGAATCGGGATCGGAATGAAGAACAGGAACAGCTTGGTCCACGGCTCCAGCAGGATGTAGGCGAACATCACCGCCGACACCGCGCCGGACGCGCCGAGGCTGAAATAGTTGGGGTTGTCCTGGTTCTTGAGATAGCTGGGCAGGATCGAGACCACCAGCGCGGCCAGATAGAACAGCGGATAGGTCAGCCAGGTGCCGGTGATCTGCGCCATCACGAATTCGATGTGCCGGCCAAAGAAGAACAGGGTGACCATGTTGAACAGCAGGTGCGCCCAGTCGGCATGGATGAAGCCGTACAACACCAGCCGGTCGTACTGCCGCTGGCGGGCGATGGCCGGCGGCCACAGCACCATGCGGTCGGCGAGCTTGCGGTTGTTGAACGCCATCCAGGAGGAGATGGCGGTCATGGCGATCAGGATCAGGGTGAACATCGGCTCGGTGGCGCTCTGGCAGAGGGGGTCAGGCGGGACGGTAATGATCGACGGCGCGGTAGCGGCGTGCGTACAGCCCGAACGCCAGCGCCGCCAGGAACGCGAAGCCGGCGAAGAAGAACATCAGGAACGCGGTTTCGCTCAGGCCGGTGCTGCCGATGTGCGAGGTGACCGTGTCATTGCGCACCGCCACGTTGGACAGCAGCACCCACAGGTTGCCGACGGTGGTGGTGAGGTACCAGAAGCTCATCACCACGCCCTTCATCGAGGCTGGTGCCTGGCTGTAGGCAAACTCGATGCCGGTGGCCGACACCAACACCTCGCCGAAGGTCAGCAGCGCATAGGGCAGGATCTGCCAGGCGATATGCATCGCATCGCCGCCGTCCATCTGCACCTGGATCGCGCCGACCACCACCCAGGCCAGGCCACTGAAGGCGATGCCGGCGGTCATCCGGCGCAGCGCCGTGGGCTCATGGCCGAGGCGGCGCAGCAACGGGTACAGCACCAGATTGTTGAAGGGAATCAGCAGCATCACCAGCAGCGGGTTGAGCGCCTGCATCTGCGAAGCGGTGAACCAGGCCGGCATCACCATCTCGCGGCCCTGCAGCACCCAGGTCGAGGCTTTCTGGTCGAACAGCGAGAAGAACGGCGTGACCAGGGCAAACACGACGAGCACGCGCAACAGCGCGCGCACGCCATCCACGGCGGCATCAGGATGCGTGCCGCGGGCGCGTTCGAGCTGCCACCACGCGCCGCCACCGACGCCGGCCAGCAGGAACACCAGCGCCAGGCACAGGCAGATCACGATGCCGAGGCTGCCAACCAGAGCGAAGCTGGCCACGGCCAGCAGCACGGCCACGCCCGCCAGAGCCAGGCCGGGGCGGCCCTGCCCCGGTGCATGTGCGAGCAGCGCGGTGCGCACGACCTGGGCAAAGCCGTGCGGGTCATGCGGCGGCGGCGGCACATGGACGTAGCGCTTGCGGCCGAGCCAGAACACGAAGGTGGCGATGAACATCAGCAGGCCGGGAATGCCGAAGGCCCAGGCCGGGCCGAGGTTCTTCAGGGCCAGCGGGATCAGCAGCGAGGCGAACAGCGAGCCGAAGTTGATGATCCAGTAGAAGGCGTCGAAGGCGAGCTTGGCCAGATGCTTGTTGGTCTGGTCGAACTGATCGCCCATGAAGGAGGCCACCAGCGGCTTGATCCCGCCGGCGCCGAAGGCAATCAGGCCCAGACCGAGGAAGAAGCCGTTGCGGCTGTCCTCGAACAGCGCCAGGCAGGCGTGGCCGGCGCAATAGACCAGGCTGAACCAGAGGATTGTGTTGTACTTGCCGAAGAAGCGGTCGGCGAGCCAGCCGCCGAGCAGCGGGAAGAAGTACACGCCGATCATGAAGCTGTGCAGGATGTGCTTGGCTTCGGCCTCGCGTCCGGGCGCGGTCACTTCCTGCAGCAGCAGCGAGGTGATGAGGAACTGCACCAGCACGTTACGCATGCCGTAGAAGCTGAAACGCTCGCAGGCTTCGTTGCCGATGATGAAAAGGATCTGGCGCGGCGTGCGCGCGGGGGCGGTGGCGGCCGGGGTCAGGGTCGTCATCGTGGGATTCGATCGGGTAAATCGAAAGCCTACCCCATTGTGGTGCGGGGCGCTGCTGGCTGCGGGCTGTATTGCCTGCCTTCGCCGCAGCGCAGCTTGGCCGCCGCGACACATTCGCTTAGGCTCGCGTGTTCATCCTTGCTCCAGGAACCCCGGGATGCGCTTTCCCACCGCGCTGGCCACTGCCCTGCTCTGTGCCCTGGCCCTGCCAGCGGCTGCCGCGTCACCGGCATTGACTACGGTGTCCGAGCGCAGCGGGTTCGTCGATACCGGCCGCTACGAGGAAGTCATCGCGCTCTGCGAAGCGTTTGCCGCGCGCTATCCGGCTGCGGTGCGCTGCATCGAATTCGGCACCACGCCCGAGGGCCGGCCGATGAAGGCGCTGGCGGTGTCCACGGCCGGTGCGCTCGATCCCGCCGCCGCCGCGGCAGCCAAGTTGCCGGTGGTGCTGATCCAGGGCGGCATCCACGCCGGCGAGATCGATGGCAAGGACGCCGGCTTCCTCGCCTTGCGCCAGCTGCTCGACGGCGAGGCCTCGCGCGGCACGCTGGACAAGGTCGTGTGGCTGTTCCTGCCGGTGTTCAATGTCGATGGCCATGAGCGCTTTGGCGCCTGGAACCGACCCAACCAGCGCGGCCCGCGCGAGATGGGCTGGCGCGTGACCGCGCAGAACCTCAACCTCAACCGCGACTACGTCAAGGCCGACGCGCCGGAAATGCAGGCCATGCTGCGCCTGGTGCAGCAGTGGGACCCGCTGCTCTACGTGGACCTGCACGCCACCGATGGCGCGCAGTTCGAGCACGATGTCTCCATCCAGGTCGAACCGGTGCATGCCGGCGACGCGCGGCTTGGCGCGGACGGCAAGGCGCTGCGCGGCGCGGTGATCGCCGACCTCGCCCGGCAGGGCTCGTTGCCGCTGCCGTACTACCCTTCTTTTGTCGTCGATGACGACCCGTCTTCCGGCTTCGAGGACAGCGTGCCGCCGCCGCGTTTCTCGCACGGCTATTTCCAGCTGCGCAACCGCTTCGGCATGCTGGTCGAAACGCACTCGTGGAAGCCTTATCCGCAGCGCGTGCGGATCACCCGCAACACCATCGTCTCGGTGCTGGAGCAGGCCGCCCGCCATGGCCGGCAGTGGCGCGCCGATGCAGCCGCGGCCGACCGCGCCAACCTCGGCGGCCAGCCGGTGGCGCTGGACTACAAGGCCAGCGACCGCGTACGCCAGGTCGACTTCCGCGGCTACGCCTACACGCGCACGCCCTCGCCGGTGTCCGGCGCGCTGATGACCCGCTACGACGAGAACACCCCGCAGCTCTGGCACCTGCCACTGCGCGATGACGTGCGCCCCAGCGTGGTAGTGACCGCGCCGCGCGGCGGCTATGTGGTGCCCGCCGCGCACGCCGCCTGGGTTGGTGAAAAACTGCGCCAGCACGGCATCGCCTTCCAGGTGCTGGGCGCGCAGGGTTCACTGCCATTGCAGACCTTCCGCGCGGATCAGGCCGACTTTGCCGCGCAGTCGGTGGAAGGGCATCAGCGCCTGAGCGTGCAGGGCCAGTGGCGCGACGAATCGCGCGCCGTGGGTGCCGGCGCGCTGTTCGTGCCCATCGCCCAGCCACAGGCGCGCCTGGTCATGGCCCTGCTCGAACCGCAGGCCCCCGATTCGCTGTTGCAATGGGGCGAGTTCAACAACGCCTTCGAGCGCAAGGAATACATGGAAGCCTATGTGGCCGAGGATGTCGCCGAGAAGATGCTGGCCGACGATCCGGCATTGAAGGCCGAGTTCGAGCGCCGCGTGCGCGAGGACGCCGCCTTCGCCGCCGACCCGCGTGCGCGCCTGGACTTCTTCTATCGCCGCCACCCCGCCTGGGACGAGCGCTACCGGCTGTACCCGGTGATGCGCAGCGAACGCGCGCTCGACTGAGCGTCCGTTACCCCACTCCCCACGACTGATGCCTGATGACCTCTTCCCTCCCCCACCACAAGCACGCCCGCCGATGAAAACGATTTCACGCCTTCCTGGCTGCCTGCTCGCGCTCGCCTTCCTCGTCCCCTCCACTGACGCCGCGGCTGCGCCGCAAGCGCCTGCCGGCACTGCATCCACCGCCGCGCCCGCGCAAGGTCCCGAGCTCAGCGTACTGACGCTCAATCTCTACCACGACCGCGAAGACTGGCCGCGGCGCCGCGTGCAGATTCTGGAAACCCTGCAACGTCTGCGCCCGGACGTGATCGCGCTGCAGGAGGTGATTCAGCGCGAAGGCCAGCAGAACCAGGCGCAATGGCTGGCCGACGCACTCGGCTATCAGTGGCGCTTCGTCAGCACCGATCCGGTCGGCAGCCCGATGCGCTACGGCAACGCCCTGCTCACCCGGCACCGCGTGCTCGATGCGGCCGAAATCCGCCTGCGCCCGCTCGCCGACAGCCGCACCGCGCTGCGCACGCGCCTGGACATCGACGGCCGCGTGGTCGATGCCTATGTCACCCATCTGCAGTGGGAGCAGACGCCCGCCGGCGCCGCCATGCGCGGCGAACAACTTGGCGATCTGCTGGCCTGGATGACGGGCCAGTCCGACGGCATCCCGGTGTTGCTGGCCGGTGATTTCAACGCCAGCAGCGAAGCCCCGGAACTGGCTGCCCTGGGCAGCGGTTTCGAGGACGGCTACCGCGCCGTGCACCCGGGCCGCGACCGGGCCGCCGATACCACGCTCGATCCAGCCAGCGCGCCGCCGCTGCGCGTGGATCACCTGTTCGTGCAGCGCGAGCGTTTCCAGGTGCTCGACAGCCAGCGTCTGTTCCAGCAACGCGACAAGCAAGGCGTTCGCGCCTCCGACCACTACGGCGTGCTCACCACGGTGCGCCTGCGCGAGCCCGCGGCTGCGGCGCAGCCCTGGCGCGACCGCGCGCTCACCCCGGCGCGGCGCGCAGCACTGCTGGTCGCGGCGATGACCCAGGACGAAAAATTCCAGATGGTGCGCAGCTACTTCGGCATCGGCGACAAGCGCCCGTCGCTGGCACTGGGCTCGGCCGGCTACGTCCCGGCGATCGAGCGCCTTGGCGTGCCGGCGCAGCAGCTGGCCGATGCCGGCGTGGGCGTGACCAACCCCGGCGGCATGCGTCAGGGCGATGTCTCCACTGCGATGCCGTCCAACCTGGCCCTGGCTTCGTCCTGGAACCGCGCGCTCGCCTACGAGGGCGGCCGCACCATGGGCCGCGAAAGCTGGCAGCAGGGCTTCAACGTGCTGCTGGCCGGCAGCGTCAACCTGCAGCGCGATCCGCGCAACGGCCGCAACTTCGAATATGCCGGCGAAGATCCGTTGCTGGCCGGGCGCATCGTCGGCGAATCGATCCGCGGCGTGCAGGCCGAGCACGTGGTCTCGACGATGAAGCACTACGCCATGAACGACCTGGAGACCGCGCGCGACAAGCACAGCGCGCAGATCGGCGAGCAGGCGATGCGCGAGTCCGACCTGCTGGCCTTCGAGATCGCCCTGGGCATCGGCGAGCCGGGCTCGGTGATGTGCGCCTACAACCGCATCAACGGCATCTATGCCTGCGAGCACGACGAACTGCTCAACCGCATCCTCAAGCAGCAGTGGCGCTGGTCCGGCTACGTGATGTCCGACTGGGGCGGCGTGCACAGCGGCTCCAAGGCCGCGCTGGCCGGGCTCGACCAGCAGTCCGCTGGCGAAACCTTCGACAAGGCCGTGTACTTCGACCAGCCGCTGCGCATGGCGGTCGCCGCAGGCGTGGTGCCGCAGGCGCGGCTGGACGACATGGCGCGGCGGATCATGCATGCCTTCTTCGCCACTGGCGCCTTCGACCACCCGCCGCAGCGCGGCCCCATCGACACCGAGGCCGGCCTGCGCGCCGCGCAGCAGGTCGCCGAGGAAGGCAGCGTGCTGCTGCGCAATGAAGGCGGCGTGCTGCCGATTGCCGCCGACGTGCAGCGCATCGCGGTGATCGGCGGGCATGCCGACAAGGGCGTGATCGGCGGCGGCGGCTCGTCCATGGTCGGCTGGACCGCGCTCGGCACCAACGCCGTGCCCGGCGTGGCCCCGACCACCTGGCCGGGCCCGGTGATGTTCCATCCCTCCTCGCCGTTGCAGGCATTGCGCCAGCGCTTCCCGCAGGCGCGCATCGACTACCTCGATGGCCGCGACCGCGTCGCCGCCGCGCGCCTGGCCGCCCAGGCCCAGGTGGCGATCGTGTTTGCCACGCAATGGGCCGCCGAGTCGGTGGACCTGCCGGACATGCGCCTGCCCGATGGCCAGGATGCACTGATCGAAGCAGTCGCCGCAGCCAACCCGCGTACCGTGGTGGTGCTGGAAACCAACGGCCCGGTGCGCCTGCCCTGGCTGTCGCGCGTGCCGGGCCTGTTGCAGGCGTGGTTCCCGGGCATCGGTGGCGGCCCGGCCATCGCCGACCTGCTCAGCGGCCAGGCCAATCCTTCCGGGCGCCTGCCGGTGACCTGGCCGGTGGACGAATCGCAGTTGCCGCGCCCACAGATTCCCGGCCTCGGCTTCAAGCCCGCGCAGCCAGCCGCCGCCACCGTGGACTACGACATCGAAGGCGCCAACGTCGGCTACAAGTGGTTTGCTGCGCGCGGCCTGCGCCCGCAGTTCGCGTTTGGTCACGGCCTGTCGTACACGCGCTGGCACCTGGACAACCTCGCCGTGGCCGTGCACGGCACGCGGGTGTTCGCCAGCTTCGATGTGCGCAACGACGGGCAGCGCGCCGGTGCCGCCGTGCCACAGCTGTACGTGCGCCTGCCGGACGGGGCGCCGGCGCCGCTGCGCCTGGCCGGCTGGCGCAAGGTCAGCTTGCAGCCCGGGCAGAGCCAGCGCCTGGAAGTGGAACTTGAGCCGCGCACCCTGGCCAGCTTCGACACCGCCGCACAGCAGTGGCGCATTGCCGCCGGCAGCTACCAGGTCACCCTGGCGCAGGCGGCCGATGCGCCGGTGGCGCAGGCATCGGTGGAATTGCCGGCGGCCACGGTGGCGATCGACTGCGCCGACGCGACCGCCTGCACGGCGCCTGCACCCTGACGCGCTAGCATCGGCGCATGTCCCCACACGCCCTGCGCCGCATCGCACGCTGGAGCTGGCTGCCGACCTTACTGGTCGGCGGCTGGGCGCAGGCGCATGCGCCGGGTTTGCCGGTGGCGTTGCCGCCAGCCGCCGGCGACGGCGTGCTCACCGTGGCGACCTTCAGCCTCGCGCCCGATCAGGCGCGCTGGCTGACACATCGCGATGGCATCGTCGAAGCGCTGCGCGCGCTCAAGCCCGACGTGGTCGCGCTGCAGGATGTCGAGCAGACCCCGGAAATGCCGAACCAGGCCTGCTGGCTGGCGGCGCAGCTGGACTACGGCTGCAGCTTCATCAGCGCTGACCCGCCCAGCCGCCCGCGCCGCCAGGGCAATGCCCTGCTCACCCGGCAACCGGTCAGCGCCGATGCGGTCACCTTGCTGCATCCGTTTGAAATGGCCAGCACCGCCGGCATGGTGCGGCTGGACGTGGCCGGCTTGCCGGTCAACGCCTACGTGACCCAGTTGCACCCGGGCGCGGCCAGCAGCGATGACGGCTTGATCCGTGCGCGCCAGGTGGTCAACCTGCTGCGCTGGATGGACGTGACCGACGACGGCCTGCCCACCGTGCTGCTCGGCGATTTCGCCTGCGCCGCCGGCGCCGCCGAACTGGCCGCGCTGGATGGGCAATACCAGGAAGCGCGCCTGCCGGCCGCGCGCGAATCACGGCAGTCGCCACTGGAGATGGGCAACGCCGCCGAACCGGGCATCACCGGCAACGACCATATCCTGCTGCGCAGGGACAGCTTCCGCGTGCTGCGCCTGGCCGCGCTGCGCCTGCCCAGTGCCGATGGTCCGCGTGCGCGCGGCCTGATTGCCACGTTGCAGGTATTGGGTCCGACCGTCGCCGCGCCCTGAGAGCGGCTTGCCGCGGATAAGCAAAGGCCGGGCGAACCCGGCCTTTGTCACGACCAAGCGGTGCGCTTGCCTCAGGCGATGGCGGCCTGGTAGCGGCGCTCGACCTCGTTCCAGTCCACCACGTTGTAGAACGCGCCGATGTATTCCGGGCGGCGGTTCTGGTACTTCAGATAGTAGGCGTGTTCCCACACGTCCAGGCCCAGGATCGGCGTGTTGCCTTCCATCAGCGGGCTGTCCTGGTTGGCGGTGCTTTCGACCACCACCTTCTTGTCCGGGGTCACGCTCAGCCACGCCCAGCCCGAGCCGAAGCGGCTGATGGCGGCCTTGGTGAAGGCTTCCTTGAACTTCTCGAAGCCGCCGACGTCGCGCTCGATCGCCTTGGCCACTTCGCCCACCGGCTCACCGCCGCCCTGCGGCGACATCACCGTCCAGAACAGCGAGTGGTTGGCATGGCCGCCGCCGTTGTTGCGCACCGGGCCCTGCAGGTTTTCCGGCAGCGACTTCAGGCGCGAGACCAGTTCCTCGACCGGCAGGTCGGCGTACTCGGTGCCCTCCAGCGCGGCGTTGACGTTGTTGATGTAGGTCTGGTGATGCTTGGTGTGATGGATTTCCATCGTCTGCGCATCGATGTTCGGCTCAAGCGCGTCGTAGGCGTAGGGCAGCTTGGGGAGGGTGTAGGCCATGCGGGGTCTCCTGACTCTCTCGTCCGCGGCAGAGCGGACGTTGCGTTGACAATGTTAAGGATGCGGCGGGCGCTTACCAAGTGCACGGCCGGGGATGCAGCGTCCCGTCCGGCCCCCGCGGCATAACCGGCGAGGCCGCAACCATGCCGCAGCCCCTGGTTACCCCGGCGTGAACCGCGCTTTGTTCAGCGCTCAACAGGCAAGCCTGCGCATACTTGCGACCTTGGCCCGGCAGGAACCCGTCCCGATGATGCGCAAACCCGCCCTGCTGATCGTCGCCGTGCTGCTGCTCATCGGCGGCCTGTGGGCGCTGCGCAGCGTGCAGCAGCCACACCCGCAGTTCGCGCCCGCGCTGACCGGCGCGCAAGCCCCGGCAACGGCCACTCCGCCGCGCAGCACGCCGGCGCCGAATGCGGCGTTGCCGCCGTTCCTGCCCGCCGAAGCCAGGCCGGTCATCGCACTGATCCAGCGCGGCGGCCCCTATCCGTATCGCCAGGACGGCAGCGTCTTCGGCAACCGCGAGGGCCGGCTGCCGCAACGCCCGCGCGGCTATTACCGCGAGTACACCGTCGACACACCCGGGCTGGCCCACCGCGGCGCGCGACGCATCGTGACCGGCGGTGACCCGGTCGAAATCTGGTACTACAGCGACGACCACTACGACAGCTTCCGCAGCTTCAGCGTGCCGGCGCAGGCGCAGCAGCCATGAGCGCGCACTTCGACCTGGACCTGGCCGACCCGGCGCAGTCCGGCGTATACCGCATCGACCCGGCCGCGCTGGACACGATGGCCGCCCTGGCCCGCGATGCCGGCCTGCGCGTGTTGCGCGTGGACCTGGCTGGCTGCGCGAGCAAGCGCACGCTATTGGCGCGGTTGGCGGTGCAGCTGGATTTCCCGCACGGCAATGGCATGAACTGGGATGCGCTCTCCGACAGCCTGCGCGATCTGTCGTGGCTGCCTGCTGGTGGCTATGCGCTGCTGCTTGAAGCGGCCGACGCGTTGCGTGGCAATGCGGGCGAGGATTTCCACACTTTCCTCGATGTCCTGGACGAGGCGGCCAACGCCTGGGCCGCGGCCGGGGTGGCGTTCGTGGCCTTTGTTTGTCTGGAGGATGAAGCTGCGCCGCTGCATTAGTGTGCGGCGCCGGCTGCGGCGGCTGTCGGCGATTCTGCTGGGGCCATTGTGGGAGAGCCGCTGGGGCTACCGTGGGGAATCTGCTGGGGCCACCGTGGGGAATCTGCTGGGGCCACTGTAGGAGGGGCTTCAGCCCCGACCGGCGGAGTCGCGAGCTATCGGGTGGCGGTCGCGGCTGAAGCCGCTCCTACAGCCGCTCCTACGACGGCTGACCACTCACCCATCCAGTTCCTGCCACCGCGCATACGCCTGATCCAGCTCCGCCTGCGCCGCCGCCATTTCCTGCGTATGCGCTGCCATCGCCGCACTGTCGCGCTGGTAGAAGGCCGGGTCGTTCATTGCCTCGGTCATCTGCGCCAGCTTCGCCTCCAGCGCCTCGATCCGCCCCGGCAACGACTCCAGCTCGCGCGCATCCTTGTAGCTGAGCTTGCGCCTGGCCGGCGCCGCCTCGCTGGCCGGCACCACCGCGCTCGCAGGCGCGGGCACGGCAGCCGCCACCGGCCCACGCGCTCCCGCAGCCCCGGCCACCGGCCGCTGCCGCAGCCAGTCACTGTAGCCACCCACGTATTCGCCGATGTGCCCCTCGCCCTCCATCACCATCGTCGAGGTCACCACGTTGTCGAGAAAATCGCGGTCATGGCTGACCAGCAACAGCGTGCCCGGATAGTCGGCCAGCAGCTCCTCCAGCAACTCCAGCGTTTCCACGTCCAGGTCATTGGTGGGTTCGTCCATCACCAGCAGGTTGGACGGTTGCGCGAACAGGCGCGCCAGCAACAAGCGGTTGCGCTCCCCGCCCGAAAGCCGCGTGATCGGCGCGCGCGCCCGTTCCGGGGTGAACAGGAAATCCTGCAGATAGGCATGCACATGCTTGCGCTTGCCATTGACCTCGATGAAGTCCGCGCCTTCGGCCACGTTCTCGATCGCGTTCCAGTCCTCGCGCAACGTCGCCCGGTACTGGTCGAAATAGGCAATCTGCAGGTTGGTGCCAAGCACGACCTCGCCGTGCTGCGGCTGCAATTCGCCCAGCAACAGTTTCAACAGGGTAGTCTTGCCGCTGCCGTTGGGACCGATCAGGCCGATGCGGTCACCACGCAGGATGGTGCTGGAAAAATCCGCGACCATCGTCCGCGCCCCGTAGGCAAAACGCACCTCGCGGGCCTGGATGACCTTCTTGCCCGACGACTCGCCCTGCGCCGCCTGCATGCGCACGTTGCCGCCGAGCTCGCGGCGCTGCGAACGTTCGTTGCGCATCGCCTTGAGCCGGCGCACGCGGCCTTCGTCGCGGGTGCGGCGGGCCTTGATGCCCTGGCGAATCCAGGCCTCTTCCTGCGCCAGCAGCTTGTCGAAGCGCGCGTTCTCCTGCGCTTCGGCATTGAGCCGTTCTTCGCGGCGGCGTTCGTAGTTGGCCCAGTCGCCGGGCCAGCTGGTGACCTGGCCGCGGTCGATCTCGACGATGCGGGTGGCCAGGGCGCGCAGGAAGCGGCGATCGTGGGTGACGAAGACGACGCTGCCGCTCCAGCCCTTGAGGAAGGCTTCGAGCCAGTCGATGGCTTCGATGTCCAGGTGGTTGGTAGGTTCGTCGAGCAGCAGCAGGTCGGGGGCGGAAACCAAGGCGCGGGCCAGCAGGACGCGGCGCTTCATGCCGCCGGACAGGCGGGCGAAGGCGGCATCGCCATCGAGTTCCAGGCGGGTCAGGGTTTCGGCGACGCGGCGGTCCAGGGCCCAGCCCTGGGCGGCTTCGATCTTGGCCTGGACGCGGGCCAGGGCGTCGGCATCGAAGGTATCGGCGTGGCTGATGTGGTGGAATTCGGCCAGCCACTGGCCGAGTTCGCCGAGGCCGGCGGCCACGACATCGAACACGCTGCCGGCCGCGGCGGCGGGCACTTCCTGTTCCAGGCGGGCGATGCGCACGCCTTGCTGGACGCGAATCTCGCCATCATCGGGGCGCAATTCGCCGGCGATGAGTTTCATGAGGGTGGATTTGCCGGCGCCGTTGCGGCCGATCAGGGCGATGCGTTCGCCGGGTTCGATCGACAGTTCGGCTTTTTCCAGCAACAACGGGCCGCCAACGCTGTAGTCGACGTTTTGCAGGGTGATCAGGGGCATGCGGCATTGTAATCCCCCCCCGGCTGTAGGCGCGGGTTGGCTGGCGTGCGGGGTTGTGCGCGCGGCGGCCGGGGGCAGGCCCTGCCCCCGACCGCCCGACAGTCCGCGCGAACAGCCCGCGGTCTGAAGGCGCAATGGCCCACCCACGCAGTGTGCGAAAATGCCGCATGACTCAATTTGCTTCCCTGCCGCTGTCGCCGGCATTGGCCGCCGGCATCGATGCGCTCGGCTACACCACCCTCACTCCGATCCAGGCCCTGGCGCTGCCGCCGATCCTCGACGGACGCGACGTGATCGCGCAGGCGCCGACCGGCAGTGGCAAGACCGCAGCGTTCGGGCTCGGCCTGTTGCAGCACCTGGACCCGGCGCTGATCCGCACCCAGGCGCTGGTGCTGTGCCCGACGCGGGAACTGGCCGACCAGGTCGGCCAGCAGTTGCGCAAGCTGGCCACCGGCATCCCCAACCTCAAGCTCAGCGTGCTCACCGGCGGAACAGCGCTGGAACCGCAGATCGCCTCGCTGCAGGCGCACGACCCGCAAGTGGTGGTCGGTACGCCGGGGCGGGTGCAGGAGCTGGCGCGCAAGCGCGTGCTGAACCTCGGCGCGGTGCGCTGCTTCGTGCTCGACGAGGCTGACCGCATGCTCGACATGGGCTTCGAGGAGCCGATCCGCGAAATCGCCGGACGTTGCGCACGCGAGCGGCAGAACCTGCTGTTCTCGGCCACCTTCCCCGAAGCCTTTCGCGAACTGGCGAGGCAGCTGCTGCGCGAACCGGTGGAAGTCACCATCGAAGGCGGCCAGAGCGCGCCGCAGATCCAGCAGCTGTTCTTTGAAGTGGAGCCGGCGCACCGGCAGAAGGCGGTGGCCGGGTTGCTGCTGAAGCATGCGCCGGAGTCGGCCGTGGTGTTCTGCAATACGCGCAAGGAAGTGGACGAGGTCGCCAACTCGCTGCAACAGTTCGGCTTCTCGGCGCTGGCGCTGCATGGCGACATGGAGCAGCGCGACCGCGAGGAAGTACTGGTGCGTTTTGCCAACGGCAGCTGCAACGTGCTGGTCGCCAGCGACGTGGCCGCGCGCGGTCTGGACGTGGAAGCGCTGGCGGCGGTGATCAACTACGAACTGCCAACCGACGTGGAAAGCTACCGCCACCGCATCGGCCGCACCGCGCGTGCCGGCCGCCACGGCCTGGCACTGAGCCTGGTGTCGCCGCGCGAGCTGCCGCGCGCGCAGGCGGTGGCGGCCGACCAGGGAATTTCGCTGTCGTTGCCGCGCACGCCGCTGGCTACCGGCAAGCCGCCACAACTGCCGCAGGCGCCGATGGTCACGCTGCGCATCGATGGCGGCAAGACCGACAAGCTGCGCGCCGGTGACATCCTCGGCGCGCTCACCGGCGAGGCCGGACTGTCGGGCGCGGCGATCGGCAAGATCCTGATCCAGCCCACGCGCTCCTACGTCGCCATTGCCCGCGCGCAGGTGGGCAAGGCGCTGGCACAGCTCGAAGCCGGCAAGATCAAGGGGCGGCGGTTCCGCGTGCGCAAGCTGTAACCGTCGGCGCCCTCAGAACGCCAGCGTAGCCTGAAACGGCACTTCGGCGGGCCAGCGCGCGCGGGCGCCCAGCGCCGGCAGCTCGATCAACACCGCCGCGCCCAGTACCCGCGCCTGCAACTGCATAGCCAGCGACAGCGCCGCGCGCAGCGTGCCGCCGGTGGCGAGCACGTCATCGACGAGCAGCACCCGCGCACCGGGCGCCAGCGCATCGGCATGCACTTCGATGCAGTCGCTGCCGTATTCCAGCGCGTATTCCTGGCGCAACACGTGCGCCGGCAGCTTGCCGGGCTTGCGCACCGGCACGAAGCCGCAGCCCAGCGCCTGCGCCATCGCCGCGCCGAGAATGAAGCCGCGCGACTCGATGCCCAGCACCGCTTGCACGCCGGCTTCGCGCCAGGGCGCGCACATCGCCGCGATGGCCGCGCTGAACGCCGCGCCGTCAGCCAGCAACGGGGTGATGTCCTTGAAGACGATGCCCGGCTTGGGGAAGTCGGCGATATCGCGCAGGTGCGCGGCCCAGGGATACGGATCGGGAGTCATGGCGTCGAAGTTGGAGTGAAACGGGGGCTCAAGAGCTGCACGACAGCATCGAGCAGCCGGCGCGCTGTTTGGCCCATTCGGGACGCCGGCGCGCGTAGGCTTCGCGGCCGGGCTGCTCGTCGCAGGGATGGCGTAGCACTTCCAGCCAGGTGGCGAGGGCCTCGGTATCGCCCTGCTCCACCCGGTCGATGGTTTCCTGTGCCAGGTAGTTGCGCGGCACATACAGCGGATTGACCTGGCGCATGCGCTCGCGGCGCAGCGCCGCCGGTTGCGGGTCTTCGCGCAGCCGCGCGGCGTAGCGCTGCAGCCATGCCGCAAGTTCGGCGCTGCGTGCGTCGCGCTTGCCGTCATCGTAGAAGGCCGCTTCCAGCGGCAGCAGCACTGGCGCCTCGGGGTCGATGTCGATCAGGCCGCGGAAGCACAAGGTCATGTCCATCTCTGCCTGCTGCATCAATGTGCGCAGGTCTTCCATCAGCACCAGGTCGGTGTCACGGCACTCGGCCAGGCCGAGCTTGGCTGCGGTGTCCTCGCGCTCGCGGTGGCGGTAGCGCTGCACGAAGCGGTCCAGCCCTTCCTGCAGCGCCGTGACGTCATCGAACAGCGGCGCCAGCGCCTGCGCCAGGCGGCCGAGGTTCCAGTACGCCACCTGCGGCTGGGTGCCGAAGCGGTAGCGGCGGCCCGCGGCATCGGTGGTGTTGGGGGTCCAGTCCGGGTCGTAGTCTTCGAGCCAGCCGTAGGGGCCGTAGTCGATGGTCAGGCCGAGGATGGACATGTTGTCGGTGTTCATCACCCCGTGCACGAAGCCCACCCGCATCCAGTGCGCGACCATGTCGGCGGTGCGCTCGCAGACCTGGGCGAACCAGGCCGCATCGCGCGCCGGCCCGCTGCCGGGCAGTTCTGGATAATCGCGGGCCAGGGTGAAGTCGACCAGTTGCCGCAGCAACGCCACATCGCCGCGCGAGGTCGGCAACTCATAGCTGCCAAAGCGCAGGAACGACGGCGCGACCCGGCACACCAGCGCACCGGGTTCCGGGCGCGGATGGCCGTCGTAGAACATGTCGCGCACCACCGCCTCGCCACTGCCCACCAGGCACAGCGCGCGCGTGGTCGGCACGCCCAGGTGGTGCATGGCCTCGCTGCAGATGAACTCGCGCAGCGACGAGCGCAGCACCGCGCGGCCATCGGCGCCGCGCGAATACGGCGTGCGTCCGGCGCCCTTGAGCTGCAGTTCATGGCGTCGGCCATCCATGCCGATCACCTCGCCCAGCGCAATCGCGCGGCCATCGCCCAGTTGCCCGGCCCAATGGCCGAACTGATGGCCGCCATAGTTGGCCGCATAGGTCTGCATGCCCGGCCATTGCGCATTGCCGGCAAACACCTGGGCGAAGCCCGGATCGGCCACGTCATCGGCGCCCAGGCCCAGCGCGGCGGCCACTTCGGACGAATAGCCGAGCAGGCGCGGCGCGCGCACCGGCGTGGGCGCCACCGCCGACCACAGCGCGCCCAGCACTTCGCGCACGCGCGGGCCGCGCTCGGCGTCGCCCGGCAGCTCACGCAGGAAACGGTTGTCGAACCGCAGGTTCACTCCGCACCGCCAGCCAGCGCGAACGGCCCGCCCTGCTGCAGCGCTGCCTGGTAGGCCGGACGTGCCTGCACCCGTTCGAGGAAGCTGCGCAGGTTTGGGTACGCGGCCAGGCCACCACCGCGCGCGGCCGCGGCCTGCACCGGGAAACTCATCTGGATGTCGGCGGCGGTGAAGCGCTCGCCGGCAAACCAGCCGGTTTCGCCCAGTTGCGATTCCATCCAGTCCAGGTGCAGCTTGACCTGCGGGCCGACGAAGCGGCTCATGGTCTTGTCGGCGATGCTGCGCGCGATGGGACGCACGAAGAACGGCATCGGCGCCTGACGCAGGCGCTGGAAGACCAGGGTCAGCAGCAGCGGCGGCATCGCCGAGCCCTCGGCGTAGTGCATCCAGTAGCGGAAGCGCAGGCGTTCGGGCGAATCAACCGGGCGCGGCGTGGGCGAGAGCACGCGCTCGGTGTCGTAGCGTTCGGTGAGGTAGTCGATGATCGCGCCGGACTCGGCCAGCACGTGTTCGCCATCGGCCACCACCGGCGACTTGCCCAGCGGATGCACCGCGCGCAACGCCGCCGGGGCCAACAGGGTCGCCGGGTCGCGCTGGTAGCGCACGATCTGGTAAGGCAGGGCCAGCTCTTCCAGCAGCCACAGCACGCGCTGCGAACGGGAGTTGTTGAGGTGGTGGACGGTGATCATCGGGGGGCGGCCGTGCGGGGGGATGACCGATGTTAGCCACCGCGGCCGCAGCGTGGTGTGCTCATCGCGCGCGCGGGCTCTGGTGGGCGCGCAATAAAAAACGCCGGGAGCTTGCGCTCCCGGCGTTCGGGGCTACCTTGCGGCAGCAGGCGGGATCAGACCGCCTGCACCTGGTCAGCCTGCATGCCCTTCTGGCCCTGCACGGCGACGAAGGTCACCTTCTGGCCTTCCTGCAGCGACTTGAAGCCGTTGCCCTGGATGGCGCGGAAGTGCACGAACAGGTCCGGGCCGCTTTCCGGGGTGATGAAACCGAAACCCTTGGCATCATTGAACCACTTCACGACACCGCTCTGACGATCAGACATTACTAACTCCTGGATGGAATGGATCGCGACCACCGAAACGCCGGGGGCCGAGACTGTTTTGCAGGCGTTGGTAAAGCGCACACGTTGAAGCGGATCGGATGAGATCAACCGCACGGCCACGATTCACGGTGACCACTAGCAAACACAGTGCCGCGAACACTACTCGCCTTTTCGCCAAAAAGCGACAGTTGACCTATTCATCTTAGTACCGGTTCAGCCATTTTCGGTTCCAGTTTTGCATAGATGGGCAGGAATGCCGGCATGAATGCACAAATTCGGCCAGTTGCCCCGCCGCTGGGCCCGGGCCAGCGGCGCGTAGAATGGCCGCCCTTTACCCGGCAACCCCCATGGCCCTCACCGCCACCGTCCGCAAGGCCGACCTGCAGATCAGCGACATCGACCGCGGCTACTACGCCAACCACAACCTCACCCTGGCCCAGCACCCCTCCGAGACCGACGAGCGGCTCATGCTGCGCCTGCTGGCCTTCGTCCTGTTCGCCGATGACCGCCTCGCCTTCGGCCGTGGGCTCAGCAGCGAGGACGAGCCGGACCTGTGGCGGCGCGACTACGGCGGCGAGATCGAGCAGTGGATCGAGCTGGGCACGCCGGAGGAAGCGCGGCTGCGCAAGGCCATTGGCCGCGCGCGGGAAGTCGTGGTGCTGGCCTATGGCGGCCAGGCGGTGGAGACCTGGTGGAAGAAGAACGGCGCCGCGCTGTCGCGCTACCGGCAGTTGCGGGTGATCGAGATCGACCCGGCCACCGCCGCCGCCCTGGCCGCGCTGATCGGCCGCGGCATGCGCCTGGACGTGCTGGTGCAGGACGGCGAGGTGCAACTGATGGGCGAGTCCGGCAGCGTCACCGTGGTGCCGATCGAGCGCACCGCCACGGCATGAGCGTGATCGACTGCGACGTGCTGGTCATCGGCGCCGGCGCCGCCGGCCTGATGACGGCGCTGACCGCCGGCCAGCGCGGGCGCCGCGTGCAGGTGATCGACCATGCCAACAAGATCGGCAAGAAGATCCTGATGTCCGGTGGTGGCCGCTGCAACTTCACCAACACCGGCACCGGCCCTGGCAACTTCCTCTCGGCCAACCCGCACTTCTGCAAGTCGGCGCTGGCGCGCTTCACTCCGGGCGACTTCATCGCCATGGTCGAGCGCCACGGCGTGGCCTACCACGAGAAGGAGCTGGGCCAGCTGTTCTGCGATGTGTCCTCCAAGCTGATCGTCAAGCTGCTGGTGGACGAATGCCAGGCCGCCGGGGCGCAGATTCGCAGCCATTGCACGGTGACCGCGGTGGAGCGCGGCAGCGAAGGTTTCCGCGTGGATACCACGCAGGGCCGGTTTCGCGCCGCCTCGCTGGTGGTGGCGACCGGCGGGCTGTCCATCCCGAGCCTGGGCGCCACGGGCTTTGGCTACGAACTGGCGCGGCAGTTCGGCCACGCGGTGTTGCCGACCCGCGCCGGGCTGGTGCCGCTGACGCTGTCGGGCAAGCACCAGGAGCGCCTGCAGGACCTGGCCGGCGTGGCCCTGCCGGTGGAGGCGCGCTGCAATGGCGTGGCCTTCCGCAATGCGCTGCTGTTCACCCACCGCGGGGTCAGCGGCCCGGCGGTGCTGCAGATCTCTTCTTATTGGCAGCCCGGCGACGACCTGCGCCTGGACCTGCTGCCCGGCGAGGACGCCGAAGCCTGGCTGCGCGAACAAAAGCGTGCGCGCGGCGCCACCGAACTGCGCAACGTGCTGGCCGAACGCCTGCCCAAGCGCCTGGCCCAGCGCCTGTGCGAGCTGTGGCTGCCGGACAAGCCGGTGCGCCAGCTCGACGAGCGCGAACTGCGCGCCGCCGCCGCGACCCTGCACGACTGGCCGCTGGTGGCCAGCGGCACCGAGGGCTATCGCACCGCCGAAGTCACCCTGGGCGGGGTGGATACCGACGCGGTGTCGTCCTCGACCATGGAATCGCGTCGGCTACCCGGCCTTTACTTCGTAGGTGAAGTGCTGGACGTGACCGGCTGGCTCGGTGGCTACAACTTTCAGTGGGCCTGGGCGTCCGGCCATGCGGCGGGCAGCGTCGCCTGAGCCACGGGCGTGACGGCCTGTGCCAGCCAGCGCACACGCATGGACGGCACACCACGGCATCGTGTATTAACAGCAGGCCATGGATCTTGGGGAAGATTGCGTGGACCACGCCGGCCGGCTCCCCCGGGCTGCCCGGTGCCGCCCGCGCGCATGCGCCGTGGTGGCTCGCGGTCCGTGCCTCGTGGTCCCCGCCATGCCCCACCCTGTCTCCCGGAACACCTGAATGCAGAACGGCAAAGATCTGACCCTCCGCCTGATGATCGTCGATGACAGCGGCGAGAGCGCCGAAGGCATCGTCACGACGCTGCGCAACAGCGGCATCGCGGTGCGCCCCTCGCGCCCGCAGAGCACGGACGACCTGGCGGCGATGCTCCACGGGCAGATCGACCTGGTGCTGGCCTCGCGCTCGCGTGACCTGCCCCTGGCCGCCGTGCAGCAGGCCATTGCCCGCAGCGGCAAGGACGTGCCGCTGATCCTGCTGACCGACAAGGTCGACGAGCAGGAATGGGTGGAGGCCGCGGGCCATGGCGTGCGTGCCATTGCCTTGCGCCAGCGTCCCGAGCATCTGCTGGCGGTGGTGCGGGCGGAGATGACCGACCTGCACGCGCGCCGCGGCCTGCGCCGGATCGAGGCGCAGATGCGCGAAACCGAGCGCCGCTGCGATGCGCTGATCGCCTCTTCGCGCGACCCCATCGCCTACGTCCACGAAGGCATGCACATCCGCGCCAACGAGGCCTACCTGGAGATGTTCGGCTTCGAGTCGTTCGAGGATGTCGAAGGCATCTCCCTGCTTGACCTGATTGCGGCCCAGCACGTGGAGGATTTCAAGCAGCTGCTCAAGGCGATGAGCAAGGGCGAGGCGCCGCCGCCGCAATACAAGGTGGACGCGCGCAGCCTGGAAGGCGACACCTTCCCGGCGACGATGGAGTTCGCCACCGCCACCTACGAGGGCGAGGCCTGCGTGCAGGTGGTGTTCCGCCGCCGCGAGGAGTTCGACCCGGAACTGGCGCGCGAAGTGGAAGACCTGCGCCAGCGCGACACGGTGACCGGCCTGCTCAACCGGCCGACCTTCATGGTGGCGCTGGAAGACGCGGTGGCCCAGGCCAGCCGCGGCGGCCAGCAGGCCGGCTTCCTGCTGGTCGAGCCCGATCACTATGTGCGCATGCTGGCCGACATCGGCCTGGATTCGGCAGACACGCTGATTGCCGCGCTGGCCAGCCACCTTGCCGCGCACGTCGATGCCGACATGCGCACGGCGCGTTTCGGCGAGAACAGTTTCGCGGTGCTGCTGGCCGGTGACCATCACCGTACCAGTGAGCTGGCCGAGAAGATCCGCACCGCGTTCGCGCAGCACGTGTTCAGCGTGGGCGAGCGCTCGGCGACGGTGACGGTGAGCATTGGCGGCGTGCAGATTGGCGAGAAGATCGCCAGCATCGGCCAGGTGCTGCAGCGCGCGACCGAATCGGTGCGCGCGACCAGTGAGCTGGGCGGAAACGGCGTGCAGATCTTCGATCCGGGTGAGGTCGATCGCGCGGAGGAAGAACGCATCCAGCGCTGGATCGAGCAGCTGCACGAGGCGCTGGTGGGCAACGGCTTCCTGCTGCATTTCCAGCCGGTGCTGCACCTGATGGGCGAGCCGCTGGAGCTGTACCAGGCGTTCCTGCGCCTGGAGCGCAATGGCGAGCTGATCCCGCCGTCCACCTTCCTCAGCATTGCCGAGGAACATGCGCTGATCGCGGACATCGACCGCTGGGTGATCCGCGAGGCGATCCGCACGCTGGCCGAGCGCCAGCGCGCTGGCCACGCCACGCACTTGCTGGTGCGCATTGGTCCGGCGGCCTATTCGGACCCGCGCACGGTTGCGTTGATTCGCCAGGAGCTGGCGGCGCATGGGGTACCGGGCGAGCGCCTGTGGCTGCAGACGCCGGAATCGAAGGTGTTCACCCACCTGCGCAATGCGCAGCAGTTCCTGGCCGAGGTCGGCGCGCTGGGCTGCAAGCTGGGTCTGGAGCAGTTTGGCTCGGGCCTGGATTCGTTTCAGTTGCTGTCGCACTTCCAGCCGTCGTTCCTCAAGCTCGACCGCGGCCTCACCGCGGACGCGGTGCAGGGCAAGGAGAGCCAGGAGAAACTGCGCGAAATTACCGGGCGCGCGCAGCCGGAGGGGATTCTGACGCTGGTCGAGTTTGTCGGCGACGCGGCGTCGATGAGTCTGTTCTTCAATGCCGGCGTGGATTACGTGCAGGGCGATTTCATCGGGCTTGCGGGCCCGGCGATGAATTACGAGTTTTGATCGCGCGACGCGAGTCGCCACTGGGGCGTTGTGGGAGGGGCTTCAGCCCCGGCGAGCGGAGTCGCGAGCTGACAGATGGCAGTCGCGGCTGAAGCCGCTCCCACAGTGCACCCATCAGGCATTTGGAACGCCGCTGGGGCCGTTGTGGGAGGGGCTTCAGCCCCGACAAGCGGAGCCGCGATGTGACGGATGGCGGTCGCGGCTGAAGCCGCTCCTACAGGGCGCTCCTGCGGGTGCAAAAGAAAAAGCCCACCGTCAGGTGGGCCTTTTCGTCGCATAAACCGAATCACATCACCGTGGCATTCGCAGCCCGCAGCGCCGCGATGCGCTCGGTCAGCGGCGGGTGGCTCAGGAACAATCGGCGCAAACCCTGGCCGATGCCACCGGAAATCCCGAACGCCTGCACCTGCGCCGGCAACGTGCTCTGGCCGTGGTTCAACGACAAACGCTCCAACGCCGAAATCATCTTCTGCCGCCCGGCCAGCTGCGCACCGCCCGCGTCCGCACGGAACTCGCGCCGGCGCGAGAACCACATCGCGATCATCGTCGCAAACAGGCCAAACACCAGTTCCAGCACCATCACGATCGCAAAATACGCCAGCCCGCGGCGACCATCCTCGCGGTTGCCCGACAGGTAGGTGTCGATCACCCCGCCAACCATGCGCGCCAGCACGATGACAAAGGTATTGAGCACACCCTGCAACAGCGCCATCGTCACCATGTCGCCGTTGGCCACATGACTCACTTCGTGCCCCAGCACGGCCTCGGCCTCGTCCTGGCTCATGTTCTGCAACAGGCCCGTGGAGACCGCCACCAGCGCGTTGTTGCGGTTCGCGCCCGTGGCAAAGGCGTTGATCTCCGGGCCATCGTAGATCGCCACTTCCGGCATCCCGATCCCCGCCGCCTGCGCCTGCCGGCGCACCGTCTCCAGCAGCCAGCGCTCGCTCGGCGTGCGCGGCTCGGTGATTACCTGCGCGCCGGTCGTGCGCTTGGCCATGAACTTGGACATCAACAGCGAAATCAGCGAGCCGCCGAAGCCGAAGATCGCGGCCATCACCAGCAGCCCGCTCATGTTGGCCGGATTGACGCCCAGCAGCGACATCACGATCCCGGCGAGGAACAGCACCGCCAGGTTGGTCAACAGGAACAACGCGATACGACTGAACATGGAAGCACCGACTCCGCGGGACTTGATGAGGGGACGCCGGCAATCTGCGGGGCAGCCCGCTTGAAATCAAGCAACAACCTGAAAGACGATTCAGCCTTCATGTCCCCCCTTCCCTACCGCGGCCGCTTCGCCCCCTCGCCGACCGGCCCGCTGCACTACGGCTCCCTCTACGCCGCCTTCGGCAGCTGGTTGCTGGCGCGCAGCCACGGCGGGCAATGGTGCGTGCGCATCGAGGACATCGACCCGCCGCGCGAGGTAGCCGGCGCGGCCGCCGCGCAACTGCGCACGCTGGAGGCATTCGGGCTGGTCGCCGACGAGCCCATCGTCCGCCAGAGCCAGCGCTACCCGCTGTACGCCGACGCCCTCGCCCGCCTGCTCGACCAGGGCCGCGCCTTTGCCTGTGCTTGCAGCCGCAGCGAACTGGCGGCCAGCGGCGGCATCCATCACCAGTGCCTGCATCCCCCGGGCGACCGCCCTGTTGCCTACCGCCTGCGCGTCGAACCGACCGCCCTGGTCAGCTTCGACGATGGCCTGCAGGGCCGGATCACCCAGGACGTGCATGCCGAAGTCGGCGATTTCGTCCTCAAGCGCGCCGACGGCTACTGGGCCTACCAGCTCGCCGTGGTGGTGGACGACGCCGAGCAAGGCATGACCGACGTGGTGCGCGGCGCCGACCTGCTCGATTCCACACCACGGCAGATCCTGCTGCAGCGCGCCCTGGACCTGCCAACGCCACGCTATCTGCACCTGCCCCTGATCACCGATGCGCAGCGGCGCAAGCTGTCCAAGTCCGAAGCCGCGCGCCCGCTGGACGATGCCGACCCGCTGCCGGCCTTGCGCTGCGCCTGGCGCGATCTTGGCCAGGCGCCACAGGCCCTGGCCACGGCCGGGTCGGTCGATGCGCTGCTCGCCGCGGCCGTGGCCGCGTTCCGCGCCGAGCGCCTGCCACGCCAGTTGCAGCCGCTGCCGGGCTGAGCACCCGCGCAGCGCGCCCGCGTGCTCGTCTAGAATCCATTGATCCCCGCGTCTTTCGGAGCACCCATGACATCCCGCGTCGCACTGGTCACCGGCGGCACCGGCGGCATCGGCACCGCCATCTGCAAGCGTCTGGCCGACCAGGGCCATCGGGTGGCCACCAACTACCGCAATGAGGAAAAGGCCCGCGCCTGGCAGCGACGCATGCAGGACGATGGCTACGAGATGGCGCTGTTTCCCGGCGATGTCGCCTCGCCCGAGCATGCGCGTGCGCTGATCGAGGCGGTGGAAGCCGCGCTCGGGCCGGTGGAAATCCTGGTCAACAATGCCGGCATCACCCGCGACACCACCTTCCACCGCATGAGCGCCGAGCAGTGGCACGAGGTGATCAACACCAACCTCAACTCGGTGTTCAACGTCACCCGCCCGGTGATCGAGGGCATGCGCAAGCGCGGCTGGGGCCGGGTGATCCAGGTCAGTTCGATCAACGGGCTGAAGGGCCAGTACGGGCAGGCGAACTACGCGGCGGCCAAGGCGGGCATGCACGGTTTCACCATTTCGCTGGCGCGCGAGAACGCGGCCTACGGGATCACGGTCAATACGGTGTCGCCCGGCTACGTGGCCACGGACATGGTGATGGCGGTGCCGGAAGAGGTGCGGGCCAAGATCGTGGCCGACATCCCCACCGGGCGGCTCGGCAAGCCGGAGGAAATCGCTTACGCAGTGGCGTTCCTGGTGGCCGAGGAGGCGTCGTGGATCACCGGCTCGAACCTGGACATCAACGGCGGCCACCACATGGGCTGGTGAGTGCGCGGCGCGCTTGCGCGGCGCTGGATGCTGCACGGTTCAGATGCAGCATGGAAAGTCGCGCAAACGCATGTTGCGCAACATTTTTCCGGGGCTGAGGCGCGCCACCCCTGACTTTCGGCGGTTGCAAGCGCTGCTGCACTGCGCCATCCTGCGCACAAACCGTACCGAGTGACTGCTTTCATGGCTGCACTTCGCATCATCAAGAAGTACCCGAACCGCCGGCTGTACGACACGGAGATCTCCAGTTACATCACCATCGAGGATGTGCGCCAGCTCATCATCGACGGGGAAGACTTCGAGGTGCGCGACGCCAAGAGCGGTGAGGACCTGACTCGCTCGGTACTGCTGCAGATCATCGCCGACCAGGAATCGGACGGAGAGCCGATGCTGTCGACGCAGTTGCTGAGCCAGATCATCCGTTTCTACGGGGATTCGCTGCAGGGGTTCATGGGCAATTACCTTGAACGCAGCATGCAGGTATTCCTGGAGCAGCAGCAGCAATTCCGGCAGCAGATGGGCAATCTGCTGGGGCAGACGCCGTGGGCGATGATGAATCAGCTGACGGAGCGCAATCTGGAGTTGTGGCAGGAGTTCCAGCGCAATTTCGGCGCCGGATTTGGTCGTGGGCCCGGGACGGGGACGGGGACTGGCACCGGGACGGGAACTGGCGCGGGTGGTCCGCCGCCGGGGCCTGCTGCGGCGGCTGGGGGCAAGACTCGGCGCTGATGGCGCTGTGTTGCTTTGGGAAACAGCTGTTTGTCGGCTGTCGTTGATTCGCGCGTGGCATCCGGGCGCAGGCCCTGCCAGGACACGCCGTAAACCCATCCATGGGGGCTCGTAGGCAACATCCATGTTGCCTACGGTCCTGGCAGGGCCTGCGCCCGAATGCCCGATGGGTCGGCGCTGGGCGGATGGGAAAGCGGGTCTACGTTCGCGTCAGCCGGCTTGGAGCTGTTGGTTACTTGCAGGTCTCGCAGATGCGGTCTACCTGGTAGCCGCGAGCGCGGAGTTTCTCCACTACGCCGTCGGGGCCCAGCAGGTGCAGGCTGCCGACGATGACCAGGGTGGTGCCCTGCCCGGCCTGCAGGCGCTGTTCGAGCTTGGGCAGCCAGCGGTCGTTGCGTTCGACGTTGATGTTCCGGTAGAGCGCGGGGTATTCGCGCTTCATGTCCAGGCCCATTTCCGACCACAGACGCGTGGCGTCTCCGCGGCGCCAGGCGTCGTGGAGGGCGCGGGTCTGCTGGTTGCCGTCGCGGGCATCGTCCAGGGCTTCGGCGAGCATCTGCTGTTGTTCGTCGGCGGACATGCCGTCGAGCAAGGCGATCTGCTCGGTGGCGGTTTCAAGGCCGCCGGTGGGCTTGTTGGCCTGCTGCGCGGCGCGCATGAAGTGCTGGTCCAGGCCGAGCGAGGGGTCCAGGCCCTGGGCGGCCATCTCCGACAGGCTCACGGTCAGGGCTACGAACCAGGGGTCGTAGCCGGAGAGCGCGTCGAGGGCCAGACCATGTTGCGCAGCATAGGTCTGCAGCGCGGCCCAGCGTGCCGGGGTCAGGTCATCGCGCAGGCTGCGGCCATCGGTGCGGGTGGCCGCTTGCAGCATCTGCGCGGCCAGGGCCGGGGACTGCACCTGTTCGGCCGGCAGTTCAAACAGCACGCGGGTGGCGTGGGCGAAGGCGGCGTCCACTTCCGGCGCGAGCGGGTAATCGTCCGGGCGCAGCAGGTGGAACGAGCCGAGCAGGTACAGGGTCGCGCCGTCGCGGCCGCTCACCTTCCACAGCAGCGGCGTCGGCGGCGCCTTGGCGGTGGCGGCGCCGGCAGCGCCGCGCGGCACCGCCAGGGCTTCGCCGGTCAGGCCGGCACCAGTCAGCAGCAGGGCCGCCAGGAACAGGGGCCAACAGCGTGCTGCCCAGCGCGAGCGTGGCCTGCGCACTCGTCAGCCCGGGCGGTGGTAGTCCTGCTCGCCGGCTTCGACGGGCAGGTCCAGGCGGTTCTCCGCCGGCGGCAACGGACAGGTGGCGAACGCGGTGAACACGCACGGCGGGTTATAGGCGCGGTTGAAGTCCAGGGTCACATGGCCTTCGGCATCGGGTGCGCCCACGTCGATGAAGCGGCCGGCCGCGTAGCTGCCATGGCCGCTGGTGCGGTCGGCGAACACCACGAACAGCTCGCGACCCGGCTCGCCGATGGCTTCCAGGCGATAGGTCTGGCCGTTGCGCTCGAATTCGATGGCGCCAGCGTTGGGCTGCTCGGTGGTCAGGCCGGTGATGTCGACCACCGGCAAGGTCTGGCCGATGTCGTGCGGCACGAAGCGCGCCTGGATGCGCCAGGACGGATCGGCCGGCCAGTAATTCAGGCCGCGGAAACCGGTATGGGTCGGCGCATCGGCATGGCGCACGCGCAGGGCGCGACGGTCGCCGCGCTGAATCAGCGTGACCAGACCCTTGCCGTCATCGAAGCCGATCACGGTCGGCGCCTCGTCGCGATCGCTGAAAAAACGCACCTTGCCCTTGAGCGGTTTGCCGTCAACGGTCAGCGCCACGCCCGGTTCGGGTGTGAACCAGACCTTGTCGCCGACCACCTGCACCATGCCCATCTTTTCCGGGCCCATCGCCAGGCGGGTGCCGCTGGTGCTGCCGCTGCCGATGTAGTGCGCTTTCAGCTCCAGCCAATGCAGGCCGATCAGGCTGGTCCAGCCATCGGGTTTCTGTAGTTCGGCCAGGCGCTGATCGCGCCACACCTGGTTGTCGGCCAGGAACTGCGGATCGGCCGGTACGGCCTTGTCCGGCTTCCCGGCATCGGCGCCCGCCGGCGGCTTGTCGCCGCCGCAGCCAGCGATGCCCGCCAGCGCGCAGCCCAACAACCAGCCCGCGACCCACTTCCCCCTGTTTGCACCACTCATCAACGCCCCCGTAAGAACCAGCGATCAATTTCCGCCAGCGAAAACCGCGCCCAGGTCGGGCGCCCGTGATTGCATTGCCCCGAACGCTCGGTGGCTTCCATGTCACGCAGCAAGGCGTTCATTTCCGGCACCGTCAAGCGCCGGTTCGCGCGCACCGCGCCATGGCAGGCCATCGTCGAGAGCAGTTCGTCGCGTGCACCCGCCACGCGCCGCGTCTGCCCGTGTTCGCGCAGATCCGAGAGTACATCGCGCAGCAACGCTTCGGGTTCGGCCTGCGCCAGCAGCGCCGGGATGCTGCGCACGTGCAGCGACTGCAGCCCCGCGCGGGTGACGTCAAAACCCAACGCGGCCAGCGTGTCCGACTCGCGCTCGGCCACGTCGGCCTCGCGCTCGCCCACCATCAGGGTGATCGGCACCAGCAGGGGCTGCGCATGCAGGCCGATGCCATCGTGCGCGGATTTCAGCCGTTCGTAGCCGATGCGCTCGTGGGCGGCGTGCATGTCCACCACGATCAGGCCCTCGGCATTTTCGGCCAGGATGTAGATGCCATGCAGCTGGGCGATGGCATAACCCAACGGCGGCACCCCGGAATCGGTCGAGGTCGGCGGCAGGCCGGCTTGTGCGGCGGGCATCGCTGCGCCCGCTGGCGCGCCGCCATAACTGTCCGCTGCGCCCTCGCGTGCGCCGTACAGCGCGGCATAGGCGCCGCGCGCTTCGTCCACGCGCAGGCCCAGCGGCGACTGCGACGGACGCCAATCGCCGTAGCCCGCGCTCGCATTGCCGCCGCCGTTGCTGTGGCTGCCGGCCAATGCAGCCGCGCCACCCTGGCCAAACGATCCGGGCGTGAGCGCCGACTCGGTGGCCGGCTGGGTCAGCGCGGCGCCGGCGCGGGTCTGTGCCAGCGCCTCCTGCAACGTGCGGTAGACGAAATCGTGGATCAGCCGCGAATCGCGAAAGCGCACCTCGTGCTTGGCCGGATGCACGTTGACGTCCACCCGCGTCGGGTCCAGCTCCAGGAACAGCACGTAAGCCGGCTGCCGCCCGTGGTACAGCACGTCGCCGTAGGCCATCTTCACCGCATGGGCGACGCTGCGGTCGCGGACCGAGCGGCCATTGACGTAGAGATACTGCTGGTCGGCACTGGCGCGCGAATAGTGCGGCTGCGAAATCCAGCCATGCAGGCGCAGGCCGGCGCCGCTGTGGTCCACGCGCAGCGACTGCCGCGCGAAGTCCTCGCCGAGGGTTTCGCCCAGGCGCGCATCGGAATACAGGTCTCCGGGCCGGTAGCGCCGCGAGGGCTTGCCGTTGTGCGAGACGCGCAGCTCAACATCCGGCCGCGCCAGCGCCAGCGAACGCAGCCACTCCTCGATATGGCCCAGCTCGGTGCGCTCTGCGCGCAGGAACTTGCGCCGCGCCGGCACGTTGTAGAACAGCTCGCGCACTTCGACCGTGGTCCCGGGCGCGTGCGAGCGCGGCTGCACCTCGCCGACGCGGCCGCCATCGACCTGCAACGCGTGGCCGTGCTCTTCGCCAGCGCGGCGCGAGGCCAGGGTGAAGCGGCTGACCGAGGCGATCGAAGGCAGCGCTTCGCCGCGGAAACCCAGCGTAGCGACCGCTTCGAGATCATCCAGCGAGGCAATCTTGCTGGTGGCGTGGCGCGACACTGCCAGCGGCAACTCGTCGGCAGCAATGCCGCCGCCGTCGTCGCGGATGCGGATCAGGCGTACCCCGCCCTCTTCCAGTTCGATATCCACGCGCCGGGCCCCGGCATCGAGGGCATTCTCGACCAGCTCCTTGACCACCGAGGCAGGACGCTCAACCACCTCGCCGGCGGCGATCTGGTTGATAAGGATTTCCGGCAGCTGGCGGATGGTCATGGCATCCGCCGCGAGCGTGGGCGATCAGGGTGCTTGGCGATCAAGGGCACGGCATTCGGCGCCGCGCGGCGCCGTCTTCATCGAGTCAGCGCAGATGATAGCCGAGCTTCAGCGGCTGCCGCCGGCCACGGTGCCAGCGGCCGCGTCCATTTCGGCCTGCGCGCGCGCGGCGAACAGCGTGCCCGGCGGCGGCTGCCGGGTGAAGAAGGTATTGACCCCCTGCAGCACCGCGCCGGCCAGCTTGCGCTGGTACGACGGATCGGTGAGCCGGCGCTCTTCGTCGGGATTGGAAATGAAGGCGGTCTCGACCAGCATCGCTGGCATGTCCGAGGTGCGCAGCACCGCGAAGTTGGCGCGCTCCAGCTCCGGCTTGTGGTTGTTGCCGATGGCCTTGAGCCCGCCCAGCACGTGGCCGGCCGCGTCTTCGGAAGCCTTCATGTGGCCGCTCTGGGCCAGGTCCAGCAGGACGTTGGCCAGGGTGTTCTCGGTCTGCTGCAGGCGCACGCCTCCCACCAGGTCGGCGGCGTTTTCCTTGTCCGCCAGCCAGCGTGCGCGCTGCGACGAGGCGCCCTTGGTCGACAGCACGTAGACCGACGAGCCGCTGGCGCCGCGGTTTTCCGCGGCATCGGCGTGGATCGAGATGAAGATGTCGGCGCCGGCGGCGCGGGCCTTCTTGGCGCGCATTGGCAGCGGGATGAAGACGTCGGTGTCGCGGGTGAGATAGGCCTTCAGCCCGGGCACGCCGTTGACCTGGCGCGCCAGCTCGCGCGCCACCGCCAGGGTGACGTCCTTCTCGCGCTTGCCGGTCGGGCCGATGGCGCCCGGGTCCTGCCCACCGTGGCCGGGATCGATCGCCACGACCAGCGGGCGCATGCCGGCCTTCATCTTGATTCGCGAGGCGTCGCTGGGCATGGCCGGACGCGGTGGCTCGGGCACGACCGTGCTGGCAACAGTCGCGGCCGGCGCAGGCGTGGGCACCGTGGCGCTGGCATTGCTGGCGGCAGTGCTCGACACCGGCGCGGCCGGTACGGCGGTGCCATTGAGGATGGCCTGCGGCGAAGTGGCGGGGCGACCGGTCGCAATGGTGGTCGGCACCGTGGTGGTGGCCATGGTGGTCATTGCGGTGCCGGTCGCGGGCGTCGTCGCGGACGACACCGGGTTGCCGGCACGGCTGGCGTTATTGGTCGCGACCGTCACCGGCGTGCGCACGGTTTCGACCACCGCGGCGGGCACGGTGGTCGCCGGCTGCGCTGGCACCTGCTCCGGGGTGGGGCCGTTGGCGCGCTGCACGACAGCGGCGGTCAGCGCCGCGGTGGCGCGGGCGGCTTCCTCGCGTGCCTGCGCGGTAGTGGCAGGCGTTGCATCGGCTGCGGCCGGATGCGCCGCATCGGCAGTCTGGGCGTTGGCTGCTGCGGTGACGCTCGAAGTTGCGGCAGTAGCCGAAGCGGTCGTTGACGCAGGCGCCGCAGTCGCTGCAGTGGCGCGGCTGCCTGCCGCGGCAAACTCACCCGGCCATTCGATGACCAGCCGCGCCTCGCCCGTCCCCTTGTCCAGCTGCGGCTTGAACGCCGCGACCTGGTTGGCAAGGTCGAACACCACGCGGAAGGTGCCTGGCTCCGGCTGCCCGGTACGCACGGCAGTGACCACGCCAACCGCAGCCGGCAGTTTCAGCCCGCGGATCGCGCTGGAATCGGGAAAGTCGACGACCAGCCGGTTCGGGCCGGCCAACGACAAGGTCTTGTAGCCACCGCTGCCGGCCAGACGAATCTCGGCGCGGGTACCGGTGCTGCCGGCGCTCAGCGAGACCGCCTGGATCTCGCCCGCAGACGCGCCAACACAGGCCGCCAGGCCCAGGGCGCTGGCGAGCACGCGAACGGCAAGAAGTCGGGGGGCCGGGGACATGGCACGGATTCAATCACCGGGCCGGCCAGAATGCAATAGTCTTTTTCCTTAAATATCCGCCACCTGGGGCACTTTCCTGCCAAGACCTGACAGGAAACCGGGGTAACTGGACCGCCAACTACCCAGGCAACTCATTGGCAGCAGCCAGCCGGGCGAGCCATTGACGACCCGCCGCGCTGTGGGCGACCAGCGCATAGCGCCGCCCCAGCCCGTCCACTGCCAGCTCCAGGCGCAGGTCCATCGGCGGCAGCGCGCCGGCGCCGCGTTCGGGCCACTCGACCAGCCACAGGCGCACATCGCCTTCGTCCAGGCCGAGGAAGTCCAGTTCGGCGGCGTGGCCGATGCGGTACAGATCCAGGTGCCAGGCTTCGCCACCGGCCTCCAGCGGATAGCGTTCGACCAGCGTGTAAGTGGGGCTGCGGATCGCGCCCTGCACGCCCAGCGCGCGCAGCAAGGCGCGCGCCAGCGTGGATTTGCCTGCACCGAGGTCGCCCTGCAATTCCAGCATCGCTTGCGCGGGCCGCGTGCGCGCCAGCGACTGGCCGAGTTGCTCGGTCGCGGCGCTGTCTTCAAGCCAGCCTTGCAAGGTGGTCGCGTCGGTTGCCGCCGGTGCCGTCGTCATGCCTGTTCCCCCACATTGGCCAGCCGCCGCAACCACGGCAGCAGATCAGTCGGCAGCAGGCCGCGCTCGCCTTCCACTGCGGCCTTGTCGCCAGCGGCGGCATGCAGCAGCGCGCCCAGCGTGGCGGCTTCAAAGGCGTCGTGGCCCTGCGCGCGCAGCGAGGCGATCACGCCGGTCAGCAAGTCGCCCATGCCGCCAACCGCCATGCCGGGATTGCCGGCATCGATGAAGCGCGGCGTGCGCGCCGGTGCCGCGATCACGGTGCCGGCGCCCTTGAGCACGACCACCGCGCCAAAACGCGCCGCCAGGGCTTGCGCGGCGGCAAGCCGGTCGCGCTGGATCTGCGCGATGGACAGGCCGAGCAGACGCGCGGCCTCGCCGGGATGCGGCGTCAGCACGGTATCGGTATCGAAGCGCTGCGGCGCGGCGGCGAGCAGGTTCAGCGCATCGGCATCGAACACCTTGGCACCGGCATGCGCGGCAGCCATCTGCCATAGCGCGCGCGCCCAGTCGTCCTGGCCCAGACCGGGACCGATCGCGACCACGTCGGCCTGGCGCAGCAGCGGCGGCAATGCCGCGCCGTCTTCCACCGCGCGCGCCATCACCTCCGGGCAGCGCGCCAGCAACGGTGCGACGTGGCGCGTGCGCGTGGCCACCGCGACCAGCCCGGCGCCGCTGCGCAATGCGGCCTCGGCGCTGAGCATGATCGCCCCACCGCTGCCTTCGTTGCCGCCAATGCACAGCACGTGGCCGGATTCGCCCTTGTGCGTATTGCGCCGGCGCGGCCGCAGGTTTTCATGCAAGGCCTGCGCCGCCCAGGATTCGGCGCGCGGCACCAGCGCATCGAAGGCGGCCGGCGGCACATCGAGCGTGGCCAGCACGCGTTCGCCCACGTGCTCCAGTGCATCGCCGGTATGCAGGCCGAGATGGGCGACGATGAACTGCAAGGTCACGGTCGCATTTACCGCCACGCCGGGGCGCGCGCCGTGTTCGGCATCCACGCCGCTGGGCACGTCCAGCGCCAGCACCGGTACGCCGCTGTGATTGATCGCCTCGATCAGCGCGGCGTCGGCGGCTTCCGGCGGGCGGTTCAGGCCGATGCCGAACAGCGCATCGACGATGACATCGGCCGCACCCAGTTCGCACGGAAACAGCGCCACCTGCCCGCCGCGCGCCAGGTAATCGGTACAGGCGCGCTGGGCCAGCTCCGAGGCCGGACCCCGGCCTTCGGCATGAACCACCTGCACCTGCCGCCCGCCGAGCTGCGCCAGCCGTGCCAGCACATAGCCATCGCCACCGTTGTTGCCGGTGCCACAGGCGACGATGATCCGCCGCGCCTGCGGCCAGCGCTGCTGCAGCAATTCCCAGGCCGCCAGGCCGGCGCGCTGCATCAGCACGTAAGGGTCGCCGCCCAGCAACTGGGTGGCCTGCGCATCGATCATGCGTGCCGAGGCGGTGTCGTGGAGCAAAAGGGGGCCGTACATGGCGGGGATTCTATACTTGGCGCCATGTCCGCCGTCGCCATCCCTACCGCTGCCGACCCGGCCGCGCTTGCAGCGCTGGCCGCGCGCGTGCGCGTGCTGGCGCGCGAAGCCGGGTTCCAGCGCTGCGGCATCAGCGGCATCGACCTGAGCGAAGATGAGGGCCACCTGCAAGATTGGCTCGCCGCTGGCCTGTACGGCAGCATGCACTGGATGGCCCAGCACGGGACCAAGCGTTCGCGGCCGCAGGAACTGGTGCCGGGCACGCTGCGGGTGATCTCGGTGGGCCTGGACTACAGCCATCGCGACGACGAAGCCGCCTGGGCCACGCTGGAAGATGGGCAGCGCGCCTATGTCGCCCGCTATGCGCTCGGCCGCGACTACCACAAGCTGATGCGCAACCGCCTGCAGAAGCTGGCCGAGCGGCTGCAGGATGAGGTCGGCCCGTTCGGCCACCGCGTGTTTGTCGATTCGGCGCCGGTGCTCGAGCGCGCGTTGGCGCGCAATGCCGGGTTGGGCTGGATCGGCAAGCACACCTGCCTGATCGACAAGCAGGGCGGCTCGTGGTTCTTCCTCGGCGAGATCTACATCGACCTGCCGCTGCCGATCGACGCCGCAGCCACGGCGCATTGCGGCAGCTGCGTGCGCTGCATCGACATCTGCCCGACCCGCGCCATCGTCGCCCCGCACCGCCTTGATGCGCGGCGCTGCATTTCCTATCTGACCATCGAGCATGACGGGGCCATTCCCGAGGAGTTGCGCAAGCCGATCGGCAACCGAATCTACGGCTGCGACGATTGCCAGCTGGTCTGCCCCTGGAACAAGTTTGCGCAGCGCACTGACGAGGCCGACTTCCGCGCCCGCAACGGGCTGGACACCGCCACCCTGCCGGAGCTGTTTGCCTGGGAGGAAGACGAATTCCTGCGCCGCACCGAGGGCAGCCCGATCCGCCGCAGCGGCCACGAGCGCTGGCTGCGCAATATTGCCGTGGCCCTGGGCAATGCGCCCACTACCCCGGCGGTGCTAGCGGCGCTGGCCTCGCGCCGCGAGCATGCCTCGGCGCTGGTGCGCGAGCATGTGGCCTGGGCGTGGGCGCAGCATGAGAGTCGCCGTTCATCGTGACGGATGCATCGAACCTCACGTTGTAGGAGCGGCTTCAGCCGCGACCGCGACCTGACGGTTCCCGGCTTCGCTCGTCGGGGCTGAAGCCCCTCCCACAATGGCCCCAGCCGGTCCGCCATTCGCCCTGTAGGAGCGGCTTCAGCCGCGACCGCCATCTGCCAGATCGCGTCTTCGCCTGTCGGGGCTGAAGCCCCTCCTACGACGATCTTGGCACCGCAACACCTCGGAAACGACACGCGGCAGCGTTCCCGCCCACCGCCGCTCCTGGCCGATCAGCCATAATCCCCGCATGCCTGCCCGCGAAGACGAAATCCTCACCCCCAGCCAGCTCAACACGCTGGCGCGCGACCTGCTCGAAGGCGCGTTCCCGCTGGTCTGGGTGGAAGGCGAACTCGGCAACGTCACCAAGCCCTCCTCCGGGCACCTGTACTTCACCCTCAAGGACGCGCGCGCCCAGGTGCGCTGCGCGATGTTCCGGCCCAAGAGCCAGTGGCTGAAGTTCCAGCCGCGCGAAGGCCTGCGCGTGCTCGCGCGCGGCCGGCTGACCTTGTACGAAGCGCGCGGCGACTACCAGATGGTGCTCGAACACCTGGAGGAAGCCGGCGAAGGCGCGCTGCGCCGCGAATTTGAACAACTGCGCGCGCGCCTGGCCGCCGAAGGCCTGTTCGATGCCGCACGCAAGCGCCCCCTGCCCGCGCATGTGCGCCGCCTGGCGGTGATCACCTCGCCCAGCGGCGCGGCCGTGCGCGACGTGCTCAGCGTGCTGGCCCGGCGTTTTCCGATGCTGGAAGTGGAACTGCTGCCGTCGCTGGTACAAGGCGACAGCGCCGCCGCGCAGATCACCGCACTGCTGCGCCGCGCCGATGCTTCGGCGCGTTA
>DASPIU010000028.1:0-9500 GCA_035629025.1 Stenotrophomonas sp. | reverse complement strand
CCGACCCGGTCGAGGCCGCGCTGCTGGACGGCGAGCCGGTGGTCGCCTTCTCGATGTCGCGCACGCGCGGCTCCAGCGAGGTGGCGGTGGCCGACGGCGTGGAGCAGGCGCTGGACGAACTCAAGGCCGCGCATCCCGGCGTGGACTTCCGCCTGGTCACCACGGTGATCGACGAGACGCTGCGCTCGTACGAATCGTCCATGACGATGCTGTGGGAGGGCGCGCTGCTGGCGCTGCTGGTGGTGTGGCTGTTCCTGCGCGACTGGCGCGCGACCTGGGTGTCGGCGGTGGCGCTGCCGCTGTCGATCATCCCGACCTTTGCGGTGATGCACTGGTTCGGCTTCAGCCTCAACCTGATCACGCTGCTGGCGCTGTCGGTGGTGGTCGGCATCCTGGTGGACGATGCGATCGTGGAGATCGAGAACATCGTGCGCCACCTGCGCATGGGCAAGCCGCCGCTGGAAGCCGCGCGCGAAGCGGCAGGCGAGATCGGCAACGCGGTGATCGCGACCTCGCTGACCCTGGCTGCGGTATTCGTGCCGGTGGCCTTCATGCCTGGCATCGCCGGCAAGTTCTTCCGCGAATTCGGCTGGACCGCCGCCACCGCGGTGCTGTTCTCGCTGCTGGTGGCGCGGCTGCTGACGCCGATGATGGCCGCCTACCTGCTCAAGCCGCATGGAGAAGAGCAGGGCGATTCCAGGCTGATGCGCTGGTATCTGGGCTGGGTGGACGCAGCCTTGCGCCATCGCGGGCGCACGCTGTGGATCGCCACCGGCCTGTTCGTCGCCTCGCTGGCGCTGGTGCCGTTGATCCCGGCCACCTTCATTCCGCAATCGGACCTGGGCCGCAGCAACCTAAGCCTGGAACTGCCGCCCGGCACCCGCCTGCAGGACACCGTGGCCGTGGCCGAGCGCGCGCGCGCCCTGCTCAAGGACATGCCCGAGCTCAAGCAGGTGTATACCGCCGTCGGCAGCGTGCTCGACCTGGGCGACCCCTCGACCACCGGCGTGGCCGATCCGCGCAAGGCGACCCTGGTACTGGACTGGGGCGTTGCCGACGAACGCGATCGCGACCAGCGCACCCTCGAACGCGATGCGCGAGCGCGCCTGGCCAACCTGCCCGGCGTACGCGTCAGCTATGTCAGCTCCGAGCCCGGCAACCTGCTGCAACTGGTCCTGTCCGGTGATGATCCGCAGCGCCTGCAGGACGCGTCCACCGCGCTCGAACGCGACTTGCGCGGCATTTCCGGGCTGGGCAGCGTGACCTCGACCGCCTCGCTGCTGCGGCCGGAAATCCAGATCATCCCCAACGCCGCGCGTGCAGCCGACATGGGCGTGGCCACGGCAGACATCGCCGAGGCCGCGCGAATTGCCACTGCCGGCGACTACGAACAGCGCCTGGCCAAGCTCAACCTGCCGGACCGGCAGGTGCCGATCCGCGTCGGCTTTGCCGAAGCCACGCTCGCCAACCCGGCGTTGATCGGCCAGCTGCGCGTGCCCGGCCGCTATGGGCCGGTGCCGCTGTCGGCAGTGGCCGAGATCCGCATGGGCAGCGGCCCGTCGCAGATCTCGCGCTATCAGCGCCAGCGCAATGTCACCCTCACCGCCGAACTCAACGGCCGGCCGCTGGGCGAGGTGATGGAGCAGGTGCAGCAGCTGCCCAGCGTCAAGCAGCTGCCGCCCGGCGTGAGCTTCCTCAACACCGGCGATGCGGAAGTGTTCGTCGAGTTGTTCATCGGCTTCCTGCTGGCGATGGCCGCCGGCCTGGTGTGCATCTACATGGTGCTGTTGCTGCTGTTCAACCATGCGCTGATGCCGGTGACCATCCTGGCCGCGGTGCCACTGTGCGCCGGCGGTGCGTTCGGTGCGCTGCTGATCACGCAGAACATGCTGTCGTTGCCGGCATTGATCGGCCTGCTGATGCTGATCGGCATCGCCACCAAGAACTCCATCCTGCTGGTGGACTACGCGGTGATGGCCGAGGACGAGCACGGCCTGAGCCAGCACGACGCCTTGATCGACGCGTGCCGCAAGCGCGCCCAGCCAATCATCATGACCACGCTGGCGATGGGCGCGGGCATGATGCCGATTGCGCTGGGCTTCTCCGGCGATTCGAGCTTCCGCGCGCCGATGGCCATTGCGGTGATCGGCGGCCTGATCACCTCGACGCTGCTGAGCCTGATCGTGATCCCGGCCGCGTTCACGGTGATGGATGATCTGGGTGAATGGGTGTCGCGCAAGGTGCGCGGCCGCTCTTCGCATGCGCATGCGCCCACGCACTTGGAAGGATGACGGCTTCAGCATCGTGACCAGGATCAGGCCAGTAAAACTACGGTTGTGGGGTGCGCCACGGGCATCCCATAGTCGCCAGGCGCCACAGGCCCGGGCGGGCCAGGCAAGCGTGCAGACCGTGCGCTGATCAGGCGCTCACCAGTCGTTGCCTTCCTCGAAGGAATGAATCATGGCCAGGCCTGGTACCGCGCAAGTGCGCAGCCTCCCCGGCTGCGCGCAGCTTCCGCTGCTCTCTCCCCACGCCTGTCTCGCGCGTTCGCCGCTGCACGGTGCTCGCCGGCGGCAGATTCCGCCGCGCAGACGTGACCTCGCCCTGAGCATTGCCGCGCTGTGCGTGGCCATCGCACTGTCGTCGCGCATGCCCGAAGCGCAGGCACAGGTCGTGGTGGAGAACGGCACGCAGAACTTCACCGGTCCAGGGTCCATCGACCTGACCTTGACGGTGGGCAGCAACGGCATCGCCAACTTCAGCAACGCCAACTGGCTGATCGGAACCGTTCCCGGCGTGCCGCGGATCGACGTGCTCAATACCGGCGCATTGGTGCAGACCGACAGCGTGATTCGCCTCGCACCCGGTGCGCAGCTCGCCATCAATGCGGGTGGCACTTATACCATCGCCGGGGCGTCGGCCATCCTGTCGCCGAGCAATGACGTGTCCGACGTCCGCGTGACCAGCGACGGCGTCTTCGACCTCTCCCAGGTCACCACGGCACTGCCGTTGTCCACGCGCGTGGACCTGGCCGACCCGGTGGACGTGCCCGCCAATGCCGGCGTGGCCATCGGCAGCCTGGCCGGCAGCGGCACCGTCAACATGGCCGACCGCGTGCTGATCACCGGCCTGGATGGCAGTGACAGCGCGTTCTCCGGCACCGTCGTGCAAGGCACGACCGGGCGCTTCGTCAAGGCCGGCGCGGGCACGATGACCATCAACGACGCGCAGTTCCAGGGCGGCGAAACCTATGTGGGCGAGGGCGCCTTCGCCCAGACCGGCGGCAATACCAGCATCAGCTATCTGTCCCTGGGCATCGGCAGCGGCGCGCTGGGTACCTTCAACATCAGTGGCGGCAACTTCACCCTGGGCCGGGCGATGCAGGTCGGCGACTTTGGCGGCACCGGCGTGGTCAACCAGACCGGCGGCGCCGTGGTGTTGCTGCCCCTGTGCGGCAACCCGGCCAACTGCGTATCGTTGAACCTGGGCAATCAGGGTGGCAACGGCACCTGGCGCCTCTCCGGTGGCAGCCTCACCCTGACTGACGGCTTCCTGGTGCTCGGCCGCAATACCGATCCCAACCCGGCCAGCACCGGCCTGCTGGAAATCAGCGGCAGCGGCCACGCCATCCTCGGCAGCGGGGCCACCCTGGTGCTTGGCAACAACAATGCCGCCAGCAGTACCGGCAGCGGCACGATCAACCAGAGCGGCGGCCTGTTGACCGTGGAGAACGATGCCTTCCTCAATTTGTCGGGCAGCGGCACGGGCACCTACAACCTGACGGGTGGCACTCTGCAGATCGGTGGCGCTTCGCTGGTCAACAACTATCTCAACCTCGGCGGCAGCTATGCGCTGAACCTGGGCGGCGGCACCGTGCAGGCCTGGGGGACCGCGCTGAGCGCCAACGCCGACGCCACCCTCAGCGCCACCTCGACGCTGGACAGCAACGGCCTGGGCATTACCTGGAACGGCGTGCTTGCCGGCGAAGGCGCACTGACCAAGACCGGCGCCGGCACGCTGACCCTGACCGCGCTGAACCGCTATCACGGACCGACACTGATCGCCGAAGGCACCCTGGCGCTGAGCGGGGCCAGCGGCCTGTACACGGATTTCGTATTCGACAATGCACGCCTGACCAACAACGGCGTGTTCGACATCACCCAGGTCAGCACGCCGCTGCCACTGTCCTCGCGAGTGGATTTGTCCGACCCGGTCAACGCGCCGGCCAATGCCGGCGCGGCGGTCGGCAGCCTGGCCGGCAGCGGCACCGTCAACATGGCCGATCGGGTGCTGGTCACCGGCCTGGACAACAGCGACAGCGCGTTCTCTGGAACGGTGGTGCAGGGCACGACGGGGCGCTTCATCAAGATCGGCTCGGGGACGATGACGATCAACGGCGCGCAGTTCCAGGGCGGCGAGACGTTTGTCGGCGCTGGTGCCTTTGCGCAAGGCGCGGGCGCTACCGGTATCAGCTATCTGTCGCTGGGCATCGGTGCCGGCGCGCAGGGCAGGCTGGAGGTGAGCGGTGGCACGCTCACCGTCGGCACGGTGATGCAGGTAGGCGACTTTGGTGGCACCGGTAGTGTCAACCAGGCCGGCGGCAGCGTGGTGCTGACGCCGCTGTGTGGCAACCCGGCCAACTGCGTGGGTTTGAACATCGGCAACCAGGGCGGCAGCGGCACCTACAGTCTGTCCGGCGGCACCCTGGATTTCTCGCAGGGCTTCGTGGTCCTGGGCCGCAACACCGACCCGAACCCGGCCAGCACCGGCGTGCTGGACATCAGCGGCAGCGGCCACGCGACGTTCGGACCGGGCAGCAGCGTGATTCTCGGCAACAACAACGCGGCTGCCAATCTCGGCAGCGGCACGATCAACCAGAGCGGCGGCACACTGACGGTCGACAATGGCGCGTTTCTGTATCTGTCCGGCAGCGGCGCGGGCACCTACAACCTCAACGGCGGCACCCTGCAGATCGGCGGCAGCTCGCTGGTCGACAACTACCTCAACCTTGGCGGCTCCTATGCGTTGAATCTTGGAGGCGGCACGGTGCAGGCCTACGGCAGCGCCTTGATCGCCGATGCCAATGCCACGCTCAGCGGCGGCTCCACGCTGGACAGCAACGGCCTGAGCATTACCTGGAACGGCATGCTGTCGGGCGCGGGTGCACTGAACAAGGCCGGCGCGGGCACGCTCACGCTCAATGCCGGCAACAGCTATGCGGGTGGCACGAACGTGCTGGCCGGCACGCTGGCGGTGGTGCGCAATGACGTGCTGGGCAGCGGGGCGGTGACCTTGTCCGAGGGCGCCACGGTGAGCGTCGCGCCGACGCTAGCGGGCGATTTCGTCTTCAACAACGCGTTCGCCAGCGCCACGGCCGGCGCCGGCTTGTTCACCGTAGCCCTGGCCGATCCTGCCGACAATTTCGCCTTCGCCAACGCCAGCGGCCAGTACCAGGGCACGGTGCAATTGGGCGCAAGCCAGTTTGCGCTGTCCGGCATCAATGCGGCGGCGCTGTCCGCGGCCACGCTGCGCCTGGAGTCCGGCAACACCACCACGGTGGGTGCGGGTGAACAGGCGATCGGTGGGTTGCAGATCAATGGCGGGCAGCTGGACTTCAGCGACGTCACATTGCAGGTGCCGAACTCCGCGGTGGCCGGCAGCTGGATTTCCACCGGCAGCCTCGCATTGCTTGGCGGACAGATCGTGATCGACTACGCCAGCAGCGACTTGCAGCATCAGCCTGGCGCGGCCGCCTCGGGCAATCTGCTCAGCCAGGATGACGACATCCAGGTAGCGCTGGTCAGATCGCGCACCGCCGCCAGCGGCAGCGCCAGCAATCTCAGCCTGATCGACCGCGACACGCAGCAGCCGATCGGCGATCCGTTCTCGGTGAACGTCATCGAGAATGGCAACGTGGTGGCTGTGGCGGATTACGACTTCATCTTCAACAGCGTTGACGCCTCAGGCGCCTATGGCCTGTTCGTCGGCTACGGCCTGCGCGAGCTCGCGATCCAGGACGGGCAGATCCTGACGCTGGCACCTGCGCCAGGCGCCTCAGGCCTGGACACGGACCTGGCCGCGCTGCTCACCGGCAGCGGCAGCATCGCCATCGCCGCCACCGGCAATGAGGTGAGCCTGTCCAATTCCGCCAACGACTACAGCGGGCAGACCCAGGTGCTCGGCGGCACCTTGCGCCTCGGCAGCGACCACGCGCTGGGGCTGACATCGCTGCTCGATATCGCGCCCGGCGCCAGCGTGAACATCGGCGGCTACGCGCAGAGCGTGGGCAAACTGATCGCGCAGCCAGGCAGCCACCTGCAACTCGATGGCGTGCTCACCATTACCGATGCGCAGCGCGCCAGCGGCGACCCCAGCGGCGGCGCGCTCGATGCGGACACGCTGTCTGGCGGCGGCACGCTCAACATCGACCCGAGCATCGTCGAGGTCAATGGCGCCAACGCCGGCTACAGCGGCAACGTCAACCTCATCGATGGCTCGCAGGTGATCCTGAACAACGCCCAGGGTCTGGGCAGCGCCGGCACCGTGACCTTGACCGGTAGCGCGGATGTGCTCACCTTCGGCGAGGTGAATACCGCGCCCGGCGTCGCACCCGCAGGCAGCTTCAGCAAGCAACTGGCCGGCCCCGGCATCGTGCAGCTGCGTGATGCCGCCGATATCGCGCTGGCTGCGGATAACAGTGGCTTCAGCGGCCTGTTCGACCTTGCCGCGGGCACGGCACTGGCCGCCAGCCAGGCCAACCAGTTCGGTAGCGCACGCATTGTCGATAACGGCACGCTGGCGTTGGCCGCGGCCAGCGACTGGACGCTGACCAACGCCGTGACTGGTCTGGGCCTGTTGATCAAAACGGGTGGGGGCCTGTTGACCGTCGATACGGCGCTCGCCGGTTTCGGCGGCAGCACCCATGTGGATGCTGGCACGCTGCAACTCGCTGCCGGCGGTGCGATGGCCGGTGATGCGCGGATCGCAGCCGGGGCACGCCTTCTCGGGCAGGAAGGGGCGGCGATCGCCGGGCCGATCGACAATGCCGGCACGCTGCAGGCCGCGGGCAGTTTCAGCGTCGGCGCGTTGAGCAACAGTGGCACCGTGCAGCTGGCCGGGCCGCGCGTCGGCAACGTTCTCACCATCAACGGCAACTACCAGGGGCAGGGCGGCACCCTGCTCATCAACACGGTACTTGCGGGAGACGACTCGCCCACAGACCGGCTCATCGTACTGGGCAACACAGGCGGCAGCACCGGGTTGCGCGTCAACGGCATCGCCGGCGGCTCGCAGGGCACCAGCGAAGGCATCCGCGTCGTCCAGGTGGATGGACAGTCCAATGGCGTGTTCGCACTGCAGGGCCGCGCGGTCGGCGGCCTGTTCGAGTACGGGCTGTTCCAGGGCAGCGTCTCCAATCCCGCTGACGGCGACTGGTATCTGCGCACGCAGGCCATCCGGCCGGAGGTCGGCGCCTATCTCGGCAACCAGTACGCATCGATCACCCTGCTGCGGCAGACCATGCGCGAACGCACCGGCGAGCCGGCATTCGTGGAAGTGGGCGAGGACAACACCATGGCGGCCTGGGCGCGCTACCAGGGCCAGCAGGTGCAGTCCGGCCTGCGCCTGGACGGCTTGCAGCAGGACCTGCGCGTGGAAACCCACCTGCTGCAATTCGGTGTCGAGCTACTGCGCACGCTGGGCGCCAGTGGCCGCTGGCACGCCGGCCTGATGGGCGCGCATGGCGAAACGACCTCGGATGCCACCTCGATGCCGCTCGGTCTTGCCGCACGCGGCCGCGTCACCGGCGATGCCATCGGTGCCTACGGCACCTGGTTCAGCGACGCGAGCGCGGCCACCGGCTTCCATGTGGACGCCTGGCTGCAATACGCCCGCTTCGACAACAAGGTGCGTGGCGCGGGGTTGCCGGAGGAGAAATACGACGCCGACAGCTGGACCGCATCGGCTGAGCTTGGCTACGCCTTCGCCCTTCGCCAGGGCGCGGCGAGCACGCTGTACCTGGAGCCGCAGTTGCAGGCGATCTATACGGACTACTCGGCGGACAATCACGTCGAAGCCAATATGACCGAAGTGCGCAGCGGCCGCACCGGCGGACTCACCACGCGGCTCGGCGTGCGCCTGCACGGCCGCAGCGACAATACGCAATGGAATCGCGTGCAGCCGTTCGTGGAAGTGAACTGGTGGAACAACGACCGCGACAACGAAGTGATCTTTGACGGGCGCCGCGTGCAGCAGCAGCTGCCGGGCGACGTGTACGAGGCACGCGCGGGATTCGAGGCCGAGTTGGGAGATCGCTGGAGCGGCACCTTGAGTATCGGTTTGCAGGATGGCAGCGACGGCTACCGGAATGTGGTTGGCGGGATTGGGTTGCGCGCGGCCTGGTGAGGGCGCCGTCCTTCACCAGTGCCAACGCATGCCGAGCTTTCCGTTCCAGGCGGTTTCCTTGCCATCCAGGCTCCAGGTGTAGTCCACATCGGCGAACAGGTAACCGCTGGCCGATACCTGCCACGTACCGCCGAGCCCCAGCTCGGCCCAGCTATCGTCCAGTTCCGACCGGAAGGGCACATAACCGCTGGCGCTGGAAAACTCGGTGACCGGCGTGCCGCTGAACTGATGCCAGAGATTGGCGCGCAGCCAGGTGGCGGTCGCATGGCGGCCAGCACGGTGACCGTCTTGCCCGCCGAAGCGGTTTACCCGCACGCCGATGCGGCCGACCCAGCTGTCATCGCCGCCAAAGCGCACGGTAGCCAGGCGGTCGACCAGGTCGTCGATCTGCACGCGCTGCCACAGCAGCTGTGCCTGCGGTTCGATGCGCCAGGCACCGCCGGCACCATCCTGGGGGTCGGCACCCGGCGCGAATGGCCAGCCGGTCTCCAGCGAAGCGACGATGCCGTTGCCATGGGTGAAAGTGTCGGGCAGGCGCGTGGAGCGCACACGCAGGTCGTACCAGGTGTATTGCGCCACCGCGTCCAGGTAGGCGCCGGTGCGGTGGTAGCCAGTCCAGTAGGCGCCCACGGTGCGCGCACGGAACTCGTCGCTGCCGGCGTGGAAGTCCACGTCGAGCATCTGGTGGCGTACCTCGCCCTTGCCGCGGCCATAGGCCAGATAGGCGCCGGCGTGGCGCTGTGCGCGGTCGTCGTCGATGGCGCGATACAGGTCCAGGCCGACCTGCAGGGCGTCGAAGCGGTAGTCAAACGAGGGACCGTCATCGCCATAGACGCCGCGTCGCCCACCATCGCGTTCGCCGTCATGCGCGATGACACGCAGCCAGGCTCCATTTACTCCGCTCGCACCGGGCACTAGATCATCCCGGGTGCGCAGCAAGGACGCGTCGCCGATGCGCTCGTGCAGCGTATCGACCAGGGCACGGCCGTAGTACGCGGCCATGATCGGTAGCGCGACATCCAGCGACACTTCCTGTCGATACGCTGGGGGCGGCGGTGGCGGTGGGGGCACCGGTGGCGGTGGCGGTGGTGGGGGAG
>DASPIU010000027.1:0-3640 GCA_035629025.1 Stenotrophomonas sp. | reverse complement strand
GCACCGCCGCACCAGGCCGGCACGCTCCGATGATCAGGAAGGCTGGTCCGTGGTGCGACCTTGCACGTACGCCCCTGCCATCGTTAAGACCTTGCCGAGCAGATCGACGTTCGTTTGATTGTTTGCCGTCAAAGTCCCGATGGCCGTCGCGCCTGTGGCGACGGTCTGGACGATGCGGCGCGGGCCGATCGCCACCAGTGCCGCCACGCCCAGCGCACACAAGACCGGGTGGTCCATGAGCACACGCATCACGGTGCTGCGCGGGAAGCGCGTAGGTACCGGACGGTGCGTCGGGTAAACGTGCTGGGCATGCGCCGCGGGCAGTGCCCGGGTGGCCATGGGGTCGGCCGGGATCTGATCGAGGTCGGCGCCGCCGTTGAGCGCGCGCCGGTAGCTTTCTCTGCGCATTTGCATTCGCTCCAGGATGGCCTTCCGTTCTTCTTCCAGTGATGGACCGCTCATAGGGCTTCCTTGATGACGTCGATATCGCGCTGGAATTCCGTGCGCAGCGTCGTGGTGAGCGACGGCGAACGGAAATGCTTCAGGCACATGTTGAGGCTGACGCCCGCGATCGCGCCGTACAGGAGGACCACGAACCATGCCGCCAGCGCCCGGTATTCCGAGGTCCAGAAGCTGACGATGATCGCGATGCCGAGGAAAATCGTCGCCAGCAATGCGAACAGGCCGGCGACGGCGAAGCCCGCGATGCGCAGCGCAAGGTTGTGCTCGCGGATCTTCAACTCGACACGCAGCAGGTCCATGTAATCGCCGACGCGCTCCAGCGTGATCAGGTAGAGCTGCCTGGATTTGTGTAGGGCAGAGAACATGAGGGTCTTCCTTATGCGAGATTGCGGGACATCAGCACATTACCGGGCGCCTAGCGGCGCTTGAACAGCAGGCCCAGCAGCAGGCCGGTGCCCACGGCGACGGCAACCGATTGCATCGGCTTGTCCTTCACATACTCGGTCGTGGTCTCCATGCCGCGGTTCAACTGGCGCGTCGCCTCGCTGGCGATGCCCTTGGCGGCGTAACGCACGGAACTGAACTTGGCCATGAGCTGCGTATGGGCCTGCGTCAGTTCATCGTCGGACATGCTGGCAGAACGGTTGACCAGCGCATCCAGGTCATTCTTGAGGCTGGAAAGCTCGCTGCGCAAGGTGGCTGCCGAACGCTGCGTCGTGCCTTTCATCTCGTTCATCGTTCCCCTCGTGGCTTGTGAGGCGGTGGACATGGTGTCGCTGCCGTTGCCTGGTTTTACGGTGGAAGTCGAAGTATTGGTTGTATCCATGAATCGCTCCTTGACTGGATTTGACGGAATCCGCACATGACGCCTTGCGGACAGGACAGTTAAAGAAGGAAACGCCTCTGCGACGGCAAGCAGGATGCGCACTTGCGTTCATGAAAAAACGCGACGCGTTGCATCGAACCTCCTTTCTATGGCTGCCAGGTGATGCAGCAAACGGTATGCCAAGCGATGACGGAGTGCTAACAGGCGTTGCCGGGGGCAGAGGGGAGGGGGAGGGGGAAAAAACTGCAGACTGCCTTGTAAGTGCGTAAAATGCGTCCCCCAAATTTTGTACACGTTGCATGTAATTCTTGCAAGCTTGCACGCGTGGTTTTCCGGGACAAATTCCTTGCCGGCACTGGCCCCGTGGAAAGATAATGGCACATCGATCTGTACAAGAAAGGCTGCCATGTCCTCCACCTTCGGCCTCGAAGAAGCGCGCGCATACATGCACCAACTGCTCAAGGTCATGCACCAGCAGGGTGGTTCCGACCTCTTCATTTCGGCGGATTTCCCGCCCAGCATGAAGCACCAGGGCGCGATGAAGCCGCTGAGCCAGCAGAAGCTCACTGGCGAAGTCACGCGGAAACTGGCGCAGTCGCTGATGAATGAAAAGCAGCTGGCCGAGTTCGATGCCGAGCTCGAGTGCAATTTCGCGATTTCGCTGCCCAATGTCTGCCGCTTCCGCGTGAACGTCTTTGTCCAGCAGCAGCAGGTGGGCATGGTGATCCGCACCATCGCGGCCGAGATCCCCAGCTTCGAAAAGCTGCAGCTGCCCGAGATTTTGAAGGACGTCATCATGACCAAGCGCGGGCTGGTCCTGGTCGTCGGCGGCACCGGCTCCGGCAAGTCCACGACGCTGGCGGCGATGATCGACCACCGCAATGCCAACTCCTCCGGGCATATCATCACCGTTGAAGATCCGGTCGAGTATGTGCACAAGAACAAATCCTGCCTGATCACGCACCGCGAGGTCGGGGTGGATACGCTGAGCTGGCACCATGCGTTGAAGAACACGCTGAGGCAGGCGCCGGACGTGATCCTGATCGGCGAGATCCGCGACACCGAGACGATGGAACACGCGATCGCCTTCGCCGAGACCGGCCACCTGTGCCTGGGCACGCTGCACGCGAACAATGCCAACCAGACCATCGACCGCATCATCAACTTCTTCCCCGAGGAGCGCCGCGCGCAGTTGCTGGGCGACTTGTCGGCCAACCTGCGCGCCATCATCTCGCAGCGCCTGGTACGCACCGAAGACGGCAAGGGGCGCAAGGCGGCAATCGAGATCCTGCTCAACACGCCCACCATCGCCGAGCAGATCCTGAAGGGGCAGTTCCACGGGATCAAGGAAACCATGGCCAAGTCCAGGGAACTCGGCATGCGCACCTTCGACCAGGCCTTGTTCGATCTCTACAACGAAGGCTTCATCGGCTACGACGAAGCGATCCGCAATGCCGACTCGGCAAATGAACTGCGGCTGCAGATCAAGCTGCGGGCGAGTCGCGGAAAGGATGGGGAGGCAGCGGCGGGCGGGTTGAACCTGGCGATCAGCGAGGAGCCGGAGGAGGACGAGGAAGAGGGTAAGGTGAAGAAGTAGGTCTTGTCGCGCGCTGGGGTTCGTTGGGCTTTGCCTGGTTTACGGTTCTTTATTTGCTTGCCGGGTTTCGCTGCGCTCTACCCAGCCTACCGTCCTTTATAAAGAACCGTAGGGTGGGTAGAGCGCAGCGAAACCCACCGCGCCTCTAATCGTCCCCATCCACGCACCCTCACCGCAAACTGTAAAACGCCCCGCGTCCCGGATAACTGGCGATGTCGGCCAGGTCTTCCTCGATGCGCAGCAGCTGGTTGTACTTGGCCATGCGATCGGAACGCGACATGGAACCGGTCTTGATCTGCAGCGCATTGGTGCCCACTGCGATATCGGCAATCGTCGAATCCTCGGTCTCGCCCGAACGGTGCGAGATCACGGCCGTGTAGCCGGCGCGCTTGGCCATCTCGATGGCAGCGAAGGTCTCGGTCAGGGTGCCGATCTGGTTGATCTTGATCAGGATGGAGTTGGCGATGTTCTTCTGGATGCCTTCGCGCAGAATCCTGGTGTTGGTCACGAACAGGTCGTCGCCCACCAGTTGCGCCTTCTTGCCCAGCGCATTGGTCAGCGTCGCCCAGCCTTCCCAGTCGTTCTCGGCCATGCCGTCCTCGATCGAGATGATGGGGTACTTGTCGCACCAGGTGGCCAGCAGGTTGGTGAAGTCGGCCGACGACAGCGACAGGCCTTCGCCGGAGAGCTGATACTTGCCGTCCTTGTAGAACTCGGAGGCGGCGCAGTCCAGGCCCAGCGCGATCTGCGTGCCG
>DASPIU010000026.1:0-18930 GCA_035629025.1 Stenotrophomonas sp. | reverse complement strand
GCGCGAGCGCGACTGGTACGAACAGCAGCTTTCGCAGTATTCCGAATCGCTGGAAACCCTCAACGCCGACCTCGCCGAGCAGACCCGCACCGACGTGCTCACCGGCCTGCCGAACCGGCGCGCCTTTGCCGCCGCGCTGGCCGCCGAACAGCAACGCGAAGATGGCGTGCCGCTGTCGGTGGCGATCATCGACATTGACCACTTCAAGACCATCAACGACCTGCACGGCCATGACCAGGGTGACCAGGTGCTGGTGGCGCTGGCCGCGCTGTTGCGCTCGCACATGGCCGGGCGTGGGATGATCGCGCGCCTGGGGGGCGAGGAATTCGTGATGCTGCTGCCGGGCGCCGCGGGTGAGCCAGCACGCCTGCAATGCGAGCTGCTGCGCCAGGAGATCGCCTTGCTGCCGATCAATCTGCCGGTCACGGTTAGCATTGGCGTGGCGCAGTGGCAGTTGCCGGAGAGCGCCGAGCAGTGTCTCAAGCGCGCCGACCAGGCGCTGTACCAGGCCAAGCGCGATGGGCGTGACCGAGTGGTGGTGGCGTAGGGGTCTGGAGCAGCGTTGTCTGGAACGCCGTTGTAGGAGGGGCTTCAGCCCCGACTGTGCTGGCTGCGGCGTTACCGCCGGGGCAGAGGGTTTACGGTCGCGGCTGAAGCCGCTCCCACAGTGGGCCCATCAGGGTCAACGATGTTCGGGAGCAGCGTTGTGGGAGGGGCTTCAGCCCCGACTGTGTCGGCTGCGGCGTTGCCGCTGGGGCAGAGGGTTTACGGTCGCGGCTGAAGCCGCTCCCACAGTGGGCCCATCAGGAGCAACGATGTTCGGGAGCAGCGTTGTGGGAGGGGCTTCAGCCCCGACTGTGTCGGCTGCGGAGTTGTTGCTGGGGCAGGGGACTTTACGGTCGCGGCTGAAGCCGCTCCCACAGTGGGCCCATCAGGGTCAACGATGTTCGGGAGCAGCGTTGTGGGAGGGGCTTCAGCCCCGACTGTGTCGGCTGCGGAGTTGTTGCTGGGGCAGGGGATTTACGGTCGCGGCTGAAGCCGCTCCTACAGTGGGCCTATCAGGTCGAGGGACCCCCCCCCCCCGGGTCAATGGGCCATCAGTTCAATGGGCCCATCAGATCAATCGGCCTATCAGGCGAACAGGTCCATCCGCTTCCATGCGCCCATCCGGTTCTCGCCCCACCAGCGCATCAATCCACGATCGCCTTGTTTTCCGCCGTCCCCAGCAGGTCCGCATGTTGCACGCGGCCTCGCCGATGCTGCAGCAGCGGATGGGCGAATACCGCGCCGAGGATGATGGCCACGCCAAGGTAGAACTGCGGCGTCAGCTCGCGCTGTTCGCCCAATAGCAACGCGGCCAGCACGATCGCATAGACCGGTTCCAGGTTGGTCACCAGTTGCACCGTGTACGCACTGAGCTGGCGCAGGGCCACCAGCGCCAGCGCAAACGGCAGCAACGTGCAGGCCAGCGCCAGGGCCAGCAGCAACAGCCCGTCATGCACGCCGGGCACCACCCAGCGGGTATCGCCGAGCACCGGCAACAGATGCGGCAGCAGCGGCGCCAGCGCCGTCAGCACGAGGGTGCCAGCACCGAGCTCCAGCGCGGTTACGGTCAGCGGGTCGGCATGTTCGACCAGGCGCTTGTTGAACGACCCGAACAACGCCACCAGCAGCGCGGAGGCCGCACCCACCACCACGCCCACGCGCATGCCGTCCGGCACGCCACCGGCCACCAGCGCCACGCCCGGCAGCACCGCCAGGCCGAACAGCAGTTCGCGCCAGCGGAACGGCCGCCGCGCCACCCACGGCTCGATGACCGCGGTAAAGGCCGGCGCGAGCGCAATGCAGGTCGCGGCCACCGAAGCGTTGGCCAGCTTGATCGCGGCGTAGAAGGTGAGCCAGTGCAGGGCCACCAGCGCGCCGACCCCGGCATAGGCCAGCAGCAGCCGCGGCGTGAGCGCGCGCAGGCCGCGCCAGACCCGCGGCCACAACAGCAGCGCCGCGACCACGATCAGCATCCGCCACCACACCAGCGGCAACGCCGGCAGGGTGATCAGCTTGCCCAGGATGGCGGTCACGCCCCACAGCAGGACGCAGAAATGGATTTGCAGCAGCGCCTTGCGCATGGATCAGGGCAGTGGCCGGGAGCCGTCCATTGTCGTGGCAGCGGCGCGCGAGGCCAAGCGATCCGTTGCCGCCTACTTCGCCAGCGCCTTCAGCAGGCCCATGGCCGCGGCCGGGTTGCGTTCCTTGGCCGCACTGATGAAGAACACGAACACCTCGCGCGGCTTGCCGGCGGGCAGGGGCTTGCCCACATGCGGCAGCGCGGCCACGTCCTCGCCACGGCGCCAGGCATGCACGTGTTCGGCCCACTGCGCCAGGGCCGGCGCGGTATAGCCCTGGGTCAGGCGTGACTGGCTGCGCATCAGCCGGGCGTAGACGAAGTCGGCGCCCAGGTCGGCGAAGGAAGGGAAGTCCGGCGAATCGGTGAACACGGTGGCCACGCCGCGCTCGCGCACCAGCGCCAGCAGCTGCGTATCAACGAAGGCCGGGTCGCGGATTTCCACGACGTGGCGCAGACGCCGGCCCTGTGCCTTCTGCGGCAGCAGTTCGAGGAAGGCGGCGAAGTCGTCGCGGTCCATCTTCTTGCCGTCGGCGAACTGCCACAGCAGCGGGCCGAGCTTGTCGCCGAGCTCGGCAATGCCTTCGACGAAGCCTTCGATCTGCGTGCGCGTGCCGGCCAACTTGCGCGACTGGGTGATGCGCTTGGGCGCCTTGGCCGAAAACACGAAGCCCGGCGGCGCCTGGTCGCGCCAGTTGGCATAGGTGGCCGGCTTCTGCTCGCCGTAGTAGGTGCCGTTGATCTCGATCGCGCTGACGTGGCGGCTGGCATATTCAAGCTCGCGCCGCTGCACCAGGCCCTCGGGATAGAACATGCCGCCGCGCCAGGGCGCAAACACCCAGCCGCCGATGCCGACATGGATGCCGTCCAGTGCAGGCGCGGAAGTGTCGAACAGGTCGGTCATGGCGTGGTTCCCTTGCGGCAGGTCGCCAGTGTGCCAGCGTCGGCCGCGGCGTTCATGCCTCGCGCCATGGATCGTAGTCGCCAAACCACCACAGATGGCCTTCCAGGTCGCGGCAGGCATAGCCGCTGCCGCCATAGCCCTGTTCGGCGAGGGGCACCACCACTTCGGCGCCCGCGGCAACGGCCCGGGTGTGATGCGCAGCAGCATCGGCGACGACGATGCAGGGACTCTGGGTTTCGCGCCCGCCCACCTCGTCAGGCTGGGCAATCAGGCTGCCCCAGCCGCTGGCCACATCGGCCGAGCCCAGCATCACCATGCCGTTGCCATACACCAGCTGCGCATGCAGCACCTTGCCGTCCTGTTCGTAGACGCCGTGGCGCTCGAAGCCAAAGGCATTGCACAGCCACTCGATGGCCGCGGCAGCGTCGCGGTAGCGCAGGCAGGGAATGATGGTGGCGCGGGTATTGGCAGGCACGGACATGCGGCGGCTCCCCGGGAGTGGATGCGGTCACGGCAGGAGCCGCAAGGCTGGCCGCGCGCGCGTTACCATCGTGCGAAACCGCTGCCATGCGCGGCGGCTGACCTCATTGGCAAGGGAGCAGGCTTTGAACAAGTGGGCATGGGGAGGCGTGATGCTGCTGGCATCGGTGGTGGTGCAGGCGCAGGCGCTGCCTGCGGGGCTGGAGGACTTCGACGCACGCGTGGAGCGGGTACGCCAGCAGTTCGACGTGCCGGGCATCGCGGTGGCCATCGTCAAGGACGGGCAAGTGGTGCTGGCGCGCGGCTATGGCGTGCGCAAGGTCGGCGACCCGGCGCCGGTGGATGCGCGCACGCAGTTCGCCATTGCCTCCAATACCAAGGCGTTTACCGCCGCGTCGCTGTCGATCCTGGCCGACGAAGGCAAGCTCAAGCTGGATGACCGGGTGATCGACCACCTGCCGTCGTTCCGCATGTCCGACCCGTACGTCACTGGCGAGATGCGCATCCGCGACCTGCTCGCGCATCGCAGTGGCTTGAGCCTGGGCGCGGGCGACCTGCTGTACTGGCCGGCGACGGACTACAGCAGCGAGGAAGTGGTGGCGCGGCTGGCAAAGGTACCGCTGAAGGGCGGTTTCCGTGACCGCTACGCCTACGACAACATTCTCTACGCGGTGGCGCAGCAGGTGATCGAGCGGGTGTCGGGGCAGTCGTACGCGGACTTCCTGCAGGCGCGCATCTTCGACCCGGTCGGCATGCACGGCGCGCGCTTCAACGCCGACCACCTCAAGGCCGGAGACGTGCCGGCCAGCGGGCATGCGAAGTACGACTTCAGCCAGCTGCGCACGGTGGCGCCGCTGACCTGGGCGAACAATTCGGGCGCCGGTGGCATCTATGCCAGCGTGGAAGACATGGCCAAATGGATGAACGTGCAGCTGGCCGGTGGCCGGCTGGCCGATGGCACGCCACTTTTCAGCGAGCAGCGCCAGCGTGAGATGTGGTCGATGATCACGCCAGTGCCGATCGCCGAGCCGTCGGTGCCGGAGCTGGCGGCGGCGCGGCCGGATTTTGCCGGTTATGGCGAGGGCTGGAGCCTGAGTTCGTACCGCGGGCAGCGCCTGGTGTGGCACACGGGCGGGTGGCCGGGCATGGTGTCGCGGCTGACGCTGGTGCCGGCGCACAAGCTGGGGGTGGTGGTGTTGACGAACCAGGAAGTGGGGGCGGCGTTCAACGCGATCACGATGCAGGTGCTGGATGCGTATCTGCAGGCGCCGCCGACGGATTGGACGGCGGCTTATGCGGCGGCGGTGGCAAAGGCGGCGGACAATGCGCAGGAAAGCTGGGCCAAGCTGGAGGCAGGGCGGGACCGGCGTTCGCGGCCGTCGCTGGCGCTGTCGGGGTATGCGGGGCGGTATGTGGACCCGTGGTATGGGGAGGTGGTGTTGTGGGAGGAAGGCGGGAAGCTGCAGTTGCGTTTCGGCAAGACGCCGCAGTTGGTGGGGACGTTGTCGCATTGGCAGCACGATACGTTCGTGGTGCGGTGGGCGGATCGTTCGCTCAACGCGGATGCGTTCATCACGTTTTCGCTGAAGCCGGATGGTGCGGTGCGCGAGGCGCGGATGGAGGCGATTTCGCCGCTGACGGATTTCAGTTTTGATTTCCAGGATCTGGTGCTGACGCCGGAGACGCCCACCCCGTAGGAGCGGATTCATCCGCGATCGGGTCGTCGGGGATATTCCAATTTCTTGCTGAAAGCAGCTCGCATGGGCTATCGCGCGGCGGCCGGGGGCAGGCCCTGCCAGGACACGCCGTGAACCCATCCCTGGGGGCTCGTAGGCAACATCCATGTTGCCTACGGTCCTGGCAGGGCCTGCCCCCGACCGCCCGACAGATTGGCTTGGGCGGTTGGGAGAGCGAAGGCGAGGGCAACAGCGTTGCGCCCGCGCTTCAAGATCGCGTCACGTGCTTCGATGCGATAATTGCGGCCTGCCTTGAGGGTGTCGCGATGCTGCGGTGGTTTGAATCACTGATCGATGTTTCTCCGGAGGCGGAGGCGGGGATGCCGCCGCGCACGGTGTGGCGGTTCTATCTGCACTATCTGCGGCCGGTGTGGCCGGTGCTGCTGGCGACGCTGGTGGCGGGGCTGCTGCTGGCGCTGGTGGAAGTGGCGATGTTCGATTTCCTCGGACGCATCGTTGATCTGCTCGCCGAAGGGCCGGGTCCGGGGTTCTTCCAGCGTCATGCCAACGAGTTGCTGTGGATGGCGGGGATCACGCTGCTGGCGCGGCCGCTGCTGGTGGCGGTGCACAATCTGCTGGTCAACCAGGCGATCGTGCCGGGGCTGAGCAACCGCACGCGCTGGCTGATGCACAACTACGTGGTGCGGCAGAGCCTGTCGTTCTTCCAGAACGATTTCGCCGGGCGCATCGCCAACCGGGTCATGCAGACGGGCACGTCGCTGCGCGAGTCGGCGGTGCAGATGGTCGATGCGCTGTGGTACATCGTGGTCTACACCGGCAGTGCGCTGTGGCTGTTCGCGCAGGCGGACCCGATGCTGACGGTGCCGCTGCTGGTGTGGCTGGTGGTGTATGTCGGGTTGATGGCCTGGTTCGTGCCGCGGATGAAGACGCGGGCGTGGATTGCCTCCGATGCGCGGTCCAAGGCGATGGGGCGCATCGTCGATGGCTATACCAATATCGCCACGCTCAAGCTGTTTGCGCATGCGGGGCGGGAGCAGGCCTACGTGCGCGATGCGGTGCAGGAGCTGGCGGTCAAGCACCGGCGGCAGACGCGCATGACCACGGCGCTGGATACCTGGATCGCGGTCGCCAACGGCTTTCTCATTGTGGGGACCTGTGCGCTGGCGTTGTGGCTGTGGCAGCGCGGGCAGGTCAGCGTGGGCGCGATCACGCTGGCGACGGGGCTGGTGATCCGCATCCACAACATGTCCGGCTGGATCATGTGGACGGTGAACGGGATCTTCGAGGACATCGGCACGGTGCAGGATGGCATGCAGTCGATCTCGCAGCCGGTGGCGGTGCAGGACAGCGCGAATGCGCGGCCGCTGCAGGTGACGCGTGGCGAGGTGCGGTTCGAGGGCATCCACTTCCATTACGGCAAACGCGGCGGGGTGATCGCCGGGCTGGATCTGCAGGTGCGGCCGGGCGAGAAGATCGGGCTGGTGGGTCCGTCCGGGGCGGGCAAGTCGACGCTGGTGAATGTGTTGTTGCGTCTGTATGACCTGGAGCAGGGGCGCATCCTGATTGACGGGCAGGACATCGCGCAGGTCACGCAGGAGAGTTTGCGCGGGCAGATTGGCGTGGTCACGCAGGACACGTCGTTGTTGCATCGGTCGATCCGCGACAACCTGCTCTATGGTCGCCCGGAGGCGACGCCGGCGCAGATGGAGGCGGCAGTGCGGCGGGCACGCGCGGATGCGTTCATCGACAGTCTGGTGGATGGTGAGGGCCGGCGCGGTTATGACGCGCATGTGGGCGAGCGCGGGGTGAAGCTTTCCGGCGGGCAGCGGCAGCGCATCGCGATTGCGCGGGTATTGCTGAAGGATGCGCCGCTGCTGGTGCTGGACGAGGCGACCTCGGCGCTGGATTCGGAGGTGGAGGCGGCGATCCAGGACAGCCTGGACGATCTGATGGCGGGCAAGACGGTGATTGCGATCGCGCACCGGCTGTCGACGATCGCGCGGATGGACCGGCTGGTGGTGATGGACCGCGGGGCGATCGTGGAGACGGGTACGCATGCGGAGTTGATCGCGCGTGGCGGTCTGTATGCGCGGCTGTGGGCACGGCAGACCGGCGGTTTCGTCGCTGCCGACGCCTGATCCCGCACCGCCGACCCCCCCCCTCGTAGGAGCGGCTTCAGCCGCGACCGTGATCTGTCACATCGCGACTCCGCTCATCGGGGCTGAAGCCCCTCCCACAACGGCCCCAGTCGCATTCCGAGTGCCTGCTGGGTGCACTGTGGGAGCGGCTTCAGCCGCGACCGCCATCTGCCAGATCGCGACTTCGCTCGTCGGGGCTGAAGCCCCTCCTACAATGGCCCCAGCCGCATTCCGAGTGCCTGCTGGGTGCACTGTGGGAGCGGCTTCAGCCGCGACTGCCATCTGACAGATTGCGACTCCGCTCGTCGGGGCTGAAGCCTCTCCCACAGCGGCCCCAGTCGCATTCCGAGTGCCCTGCTGGGTGCACTGTGGGAGCGGCTCTTGTGGCCTTCGGCCATCAGCCGCGACCGCCATCTGCCAGATCGCGACTCCGCTCGTCGGGGCTGAAGCCCCTCCCACAATGGCCCCAGCCGGTAATCGCAATGCCTACAGGGCGTATTTCACGGATTCGGGAACCACACCGATTCGGGAACCCTCAGCCTTCCACCGCGCGCACCGTTGGCTTGCGTCGCCGCGCGGCCAGTGCCGCGCCAGCCGATGCGATCATGATGCAGCCGATCGCCAGCCACTGACGGCTGCCCAGAATTTCCGAGAGCAACAGCCAGCCGGCCAGTGCGGCCACCGCGGGCTCCAGGCTCAGCAGGATGCCGAAGGTCTGCCGCGGCAGGTGCCGCAGTGCGTAGATCTCCAGCGAATACGGAATCGCACTGGACAACAACGCCACGCCAGCGGCAAAGGCCAGCAATGCAGGTGTGGCAAAGACGTCGCCGACATGCGCGGCGCCAAACGGGGCGACAACCAGAGCAGCCACGACCAGACCCAGCGGCACGGTCGCGGCGCCCGCGGCCTGCCCGGCGCGTTGGCCGATCACGATATACAGCGCCCAGCACAGGGCGGCTGCGAGGGACCAGGCCACGCCCGCCGGATCGAGCGCGGCATCCAGGCTGGCACGCGGCACCAGCAGGGCCAGGCCGGCAACGGCGAAGGCGATCCACACGAAGTCCAGTGCGCGACGCGATGACAGCAGGGCCACCGCCAGCGGGCCAGTGAATTCGATGGCCACCGCAATGCCGAAGGGAATCGTGCGCAAGGCCAGGTAGAACGACAGGTTCATCGCGCCGAGCACCACACCGTAGGCAGCGACCAGCCCGAGGGCGCGCGGTGCCGGCCAGGCCTTCCACGGGCGCTGTATGGCGAGCATCAGCACCGCGGCGAAGCCGACGCGCAGCAAGGTGGTGGCCGGTGCGCCGATTACCGGGAACAGGTGCTTGGCCAGCGAGGTGCCCACGCACAGCGAGGCGATGGAACCAAGCACGGCCAGGATGGGCAGGGTGGTGCGGTGGGCGGGGGACATCCGGATGCACGCGGCGAGGGCTGTGCATGATGCCACGCTGGATCAGGGCGATGGGGTGGAGGCGGGACGAATGAAGACCGGATTGCTGTAGAACCACAAGTCCTGCCACGGGTCTTCGCCGTTGATGTCCGGCAGAGGCTGGTGTTCGGCGGTGCTGCTGCCGCGTACGCGGACGAAGCCACCCTGCGCCGGGGCCGGCAAGGTCCAGGAGAGGGTGAGCCAGTCTCCTTCGCGATGCAGGGCAGCGGCATCGAAGATGCGCGAGCGCATGCGCGGCGCAGTGCCTGCGCCGGGCTCGCCGATGATGACTTCCACATGGTGCAGGGCCGGGCGCTCACCGTGCGCGTTGGGTGCGCGTGGCTGGCGCAGTTGCAGCGTGATCCGCATTGGCGCGCCCGCGGGCAGTGTCAGGGTTTCGCCGAGGGTGGCACTGGGCGCGGTGCCATCGGCCGCGGCCACGCGCAGTTCCAGTGCGTCGATCAGGTCGCCGCTGACCGCGAACGCGCGGCCGTTACGCAGACCGTCGAGGATGTCGCTGGCTTCGCGCCGCGCCCACACGTAGGTCTTGCTGTACTGGCCGGGGTCGAAGTCGCCGCCGCCATCACGCTGGTTGACGTGCGAATCGGAACTGGCTGTGATCCAGAAGCGCCGGTCTTCGGCAAGCAAGGCGTCCCAGGTGCCGCCAAGCTGCGCGGTCATCTGGTCGAAGCCACCCAGGGTCGGCGCGGTGGCGTTGCGGTACAGGCCGCGATGCGGCACCGCGGCCTGGTGGCCGGGCGCGCCTTCCATGCCGACCAGTACTTCGGGCGCGGCGTCGTTCCAGGCGCGCAGCTCGCGCGGGGTCACCTCGCCCCATTGCCCGAAGCCGGTGGCGGTGCGCGAAGGGTGGTTGACCAGCATCAGCGGCAACGGAGTCAGCGTACGCAGGTGCCCGAGCGCGGCGATCATCTGTGCTTCCTCGTCGCGGCGTGCCGGGGGCAGGGGCTCGGCGCGGCTGTAGTCGCGCTCGATGCGGTACAGCTGCTCGCGCTCTTCCGGGCCAGGCGCGATGATCAGCGAAGCGTGCTCGGCGGCGGGCACATCGAACTCCATGCCGTGGAACTGGATCAGTCCGGGCACCGCCGCGCGAGCCTGCTGCAGTGCCGGCCAGGCCTGGTCGCGGTTCACCCGCGAATGCCCGGGTCCGCCGTGGTCGGTGTGCACCATCCAGGTCAGCCCGTAGGCCCGCGCCTGCTGTGCATTGCGGGTGCGGCTGTACTGCGAATCGCCACCGGCGATCGGCGTCGGCGGCGTGGTGCGATGGTCCCAGTCCACGCTCCATTCGCTGTGGACATGGTGGTCGCCGGGTTGCCAGCTGCGCTCGGTAGCAGCCGCGGGGCCAGCGATGGCGGCGAAGGGCAGGGCACAGCCGGCCAGCGCCAGCAGTGCCAGGATCAGGTGGGGAGGCATTGCGAAGTCCTTTGCGGGCAGGCACCGCCGCCGCGTTCGTGCGCGGCGGCGGCGCAGGGAAGACCGGCGGTCACGGCGACCGCCGGCGCAGCCATGTGTTCAGAAGTCGGCGCGGATACCCAGGCTGATGCGGCGGCCGGACTTCTCGTACATGGTCGGGAAGGCCGGGTCCATCGTGTAGCCGCTGGTCACTTCATCGGTCAGGTTGATGCCCTTGAGGCTGAGCTTGATGTTGTCGGTGATGCGGTAGCCGATCGACACGTCGAGCTGGCCATAGGCGTCGCGCCAGATCGGGTACATGTTGTAGCCGATCGACTCCACGTACTCGCTCTTGTGGTTGTACGACACGCGCGCGTCAAAGCGTGCATTTTCGTAATAGAGCGTGGCGTTGTAGGTGTCCTTGGACAGGCCGGGCATCGGTGTCTTGATGCCCAGGTCCGACTCGCCGGCCAGCGAGCTGTCCAGGCGGGTGTAGTTGGCGTTGATGCCGAAGCCCTGCAGCCACGGGTGAATCATGCCCAGCGGCAGCTGCGCGATCAGCTCGATGCCGTCCACGTCATAACTGCCCTCGGCATTGACCGGCTGGTACACGTCGAAATCGTAGATGCCGTTGAGGCTGCCGTTGGCGTTGTACACGGCCACGTCCTGGACCACGCCGGTCAAGGCGCTGACCACCACCCCATCGATCTTCTTGTTGAAGTACGACGCGGCCAGCAGGCCGCCGTCGTCCAGATACTTCTCCAGGCCGATTTCCCACTGTCTGGCATAGGTCGGCTGCAGGTCCGGGTTGCCGTCGGTGAAGCGGAACGAGCTCCAGCTGGCGGTGCGCTTGTAGGCGATGTCGGTCAGCGCCGGGCGCATCATCGTGCGCGCCGCGGCGGCGCGGGCGATGAGCCCTTCGCTGAGTTCGGCGGTCATGTTGAAGCTGGGCAGCCAGTCCTTGTAGCTGCCGTCGCGGGACACCGGCGTGTCGGTGTAGCCGGTGCTGCCGTCCGGGTTCTGCACCGGGTGATAGCCGTAGGACAGCACCGAGGTGTCGACATAGCGGGTGCCGGCGTTGAGGGTGAACGGCACGCTGCCAATGTCGAAGGCCAGGTCCGCCATCGCGTACAGCGCGGTCACGTCCTCGTCCACGCGGTAGTACTGGCCGTCGTCGAACGGGGTCTGGAAGCCCGCATAGCGGAAGGTGCGGCGCGCGTAGTCGTTGGAGATCTGCTGCCAGTCCAGGTTCTTGAAGCTGTAGTCACCGCCGGGCACCAGGTCGCCGATCGATGCAAGCGGGCTGTCGGCCATGGTGCGCGTGTTGACCCAGGCCGCGCTGCCGGCCGCCGGGCCGGTGATCTTCAGCTCGCCATAGTTGCGGCGCTTGGCGCGGTCGGTATAACGGCCGCCGAACTGCACGCTGCGCAGGGCGGGGAAGAACGCCAGGTCGAAGCTGCGCGCCAGATTGATCTGCGCGGCGTACTTGTCGTCCTTGATGTGCTCCAGCGTGGTCTCGTAGGCCTCGAACAGGTACTTCTGCGGCGCGTTGTACATGTCGATCGTGGCCGGGTTGGCGCTGGGGATGGTTTCGCCGCTGTTGCCGGTCCAGCGCGTGCGCGAGGGCGCATAGGCCACGTGCTTGAGGTTGGCGTAGTCCAGGGTCTTGTCGGCGCCGGAATAGCCGGCCATCGCGTCCAGGCTCCACACCGCGCCCTGCCAGTCCAGTGCCAGGCTGTACTGGCTGTAGTCAGTGCGGTTGATGCGCTCCTTGCTCAGCATCTCGTGCTGGGTTGCGGTGTAGGACACATCCTTGAGCACCACCATGCCGTACTCGCCCAGCGTGTCGGCGTCGTAGTCGTGGATGGTCTCCAGGGTGCTGCGGCTGGAGGCGGAGTAGGCTGCCGCGTCGTACTCGTCCTCGGTGGTGTCGTAGCCACCCCACATGGCATCGAAGGCCAGCGAAAAGGTGTTGCTGGGCTTGTACTGCAGCGCGGCGGTCGCGCCCCATTTTTCCTGCTCGTTGACGTAGACGCGGTCGCCGACCTTGTCCTGGAACACGATCAGGTTGCTTTCGGCGGTGTCGTTGCGGTTGCGCACGATGACCCCGGCATCGCGGGCCAGCACCGCCTGTGCCTGTGCGCCGCGGCTGCCGGACGCACCCAGAAAGCGCGACATCGGACGGAAGTTGATGCCGGAAGTCGAGTCGGTGCGGTTGCTGCGGCGGGCCTGCGAGTACGACACCAGCGCGCCCCAGTCGCCCCAGGTGTCACTGGCGAGGAAGGCGTACTTGGGGTCGGTCTTCTCCGAGATCGAGTTGTACGCGGCTTCGGCGGAGGCGGCGAGCTTGCGCCCGCTGTAGTCGAACGGGCGCGCGGTGGAGATGTCGACCGAGCCGGCAATGCCGCCTTCCTCGTCCGCGGCCGTCGGCGACTTCTGCACCGTCACCTGCTGGATGATCTCCGAGGCGAACATGTCCAGTTCCACGTCGCGGCCGCCGCTGCCCGACGCAGTGGCCAGGTCGTTGATCGACACCAGCGTGTACTCGGCCGGCAGGCCGCGCACGCTGACCCTGCCGCCCAGGCCCTTGTTGCGTTCGATGGTCACGCCGGGCATGCGCTGCAGCGCCTCGGCGAGGTTCTGCTCGGGGAAGTCGGCCACGTCGGTGGCGACGATCGAATCGGAAAAGCCGATGTTCCAGCGTTTCAGGTCCACCGCCTGTTCCAGGCTGCGGGTGTAGCTTCCGGTGACTTCGATGCGGTCCAGCTGGTGCAAGGGCGACTCGGCGTGCGGCGACGGCGCGGTGGCCTCGGGGGTGAGGCTGGCAGCCGGTGCGCTGCCAGGCGCGGCCACCGCGGCGTCGGCTTCGATCGTCACCGTGGTGGCGTTGACGAAGCGGTAGCGCAGGCCGGTGCCGGCCAGCAGCTGGCGCAGGCCTTCCTCGGCCGACAGACCGGCGGGAATGGCGCGCGTGCGCGGGTTGCCGGCCGCTTGCGCGTCATAGATGAACTGCAGGCCGGTATGCCGTGACAGCGCGTTGAGCGCGCGATCCAGTGGTTGCGCGGCGATGGCTTCGGTCATGGTGCCGGCACTGGTCTGGGCCAGGGCGGGCAGGGCAGTGCTGTGCAGGGCCAGGGCGATCGAAAGAAACAGGGTGCGGCGCATCGTCGAGTCCAGTGGGTGGTCGGAAGGGAACGCAAGCTGCTTGCTTGCGCATGCCCGGACTACGACGGTGCAGCGCGTGGATCGGGCACCGTTTGCGGATGAATTTTTTTTGACATCGACGCGCGTGCAATCACCGCGCCGCTTGCCATGCGCCTGTCATCGATGGCCGCTACGCGCACGCGCAGTGCGCGGGTGGACTCAGCGGCGGGCAGGTGCTGGCGTCGTCGCCTTCGCCGCGCCGCGCGCGCGAACCACGATGCCCCGCTCCGTGCGCGTGGTCGCCAGACCGGGCTGTTGCTGCAGGAAGGCGAACAGCGAATCGACATCGTCGGCGCCGAGGTTGCCGGTCAGGTGCAGGGCGCCGGCGGCGTCGTCCACATCGACACGTGTCGGGTTGAGGCGGTTGAACTGGTCGGCGACCTCGCGCAGCGACTCGTCGCGGAACACGATGCGGCGCTGCCACCAGCCGGTAATGGCGGCGGCATCCTCATCGGCAACGCGCACCTCGTGGTCGTGATAGTCCACGCGCGCGCTCTGGCCCGCCTGCAGATCGGCGAGCAGGCGGGGCTCGCCCTCGGCGAACACCTGCACGCGACCTTCCGCCACGCCGATGCGCGCCTGCTCGCGTTGCAGCGAGACATCGAACGTGGTGCCGATATCGCGCACCCGCAGGCCGGCGGCCTGTACCGAGAACGGGCGTCGGCCGGCGGCGACGACAAAACTGGCCTGGCCCTGTTCCAGGGTGACGCTGCGCGCGAACCCGCTGTAGCGCACCGACAGCGCACTGCTGGCATTGAGGTGGACCGCGCTGCCATCAGCCAGTTGCAGCGTGCGCGTGGCCCCGTGCCCGGTGCTGAAGTGCTGCGTGCGCGGCCAGGCCAGCCAGGCGCTCGTCCCCGTGCCCAGGGCCAGCAGCAGCGCCGCGGCCTGGCTCAGCCGCGGCAGCAGGCGGGAGCGCCGCCTCACCGGGGCAGGCAGCGAACGCGGCGTGGGACGGCGCGGTTGCAGGGGCCAGGCGAGTACATTGTCGTCGCGCGCAGGCACCGGCGCCGCGGCTTCGGCGTCGGGCAGTCCGCGCAGCAGGGCACCGAGTTCGGCCGTCATCCGCGCCAGGGCCAGGTACTCGCGCAGATGTTCGGGCGATGCGGCCAGCCACGCCATGAAACGCGCCTGCTGCGCGCTGCCGAGTTCGCCCTCGCGATGCAGCGCATGCCACTGCGCCGCGGCCTGGATGATGCGCGGGTCCGGCCTGGTGTCGCTCATGCGCCGGCCTCCGCGGCCATTGCCTGGCGGCAATGCGCCAGCCCGCGCACCACGTGCTTCTTGACCATGTGCGCGGACACGCCCATGCGCTCGGCGATCTGCCGGTAGCTGAGGCCATCGCGGTACTGCATCACCAGCACCGCGCGGGTGCGCTCGGGCAGGGTGGCGAGCAGGGCCTGCAGGCGCTGGGCGCGTTGTGCGCGCGCGGCGGCGTCTTCCACCGATTCCTCCGTGGCCAGTTGTCCGGCGACCTGTTCCAATTCCTCCAATGGCAGCGGCGTACGCTGCCGTCGCGACGCCTGTTCGCGCACCAGGTTCAGCGCGACGGTGAACAGATAGGCTTCCGGATTGGCGATATGCGCGCCCTGGCTCTGATGCGCGCGCAACAGGCGCAGCCAGGTTTCCTGCACCAGGTCTTCGGTGTCCTCATGCGCGCCGCGGCGCGCGAAGAAGCCGCGCAGCATCGGCGCCTTTTCCGCGAACATGCGTGACAGGCCACGTTTTGCGTGCTCGCCCAAGGGCCGTCACTCGAAAGCGGAGTGCGCGGACGGTAAGGGCTATGTGTGACCGCGTGGTGACGCGGTCGGTGGGAATGGGGAATGGGGAATGGGGAATCGGTGGGGCGCGCTGCTTCTACGATTCCCTGTTCCCGATTCCCAATTCCCGGCCCCTCCGCATTGCGCTCGGGGGCACGCCGACGATGCGCTTGAACGCGCGGCTGAAGGAGGCTTCGGAGTCATAGCCGAGGCGGCCGGCAGCCACCGCCACGCGCATGCCGTCCTGCTCGATCCAGCGCCGCGCTTGGAACATCTTCACCTTGGCCACGTAGCGCGCCGGGCTTTCGCCGACGGTGCGGGTGAACGACTCGGCAAAGCGCGAGCGCGAAGCGCCCATCAGCCCGGCCAGCTCCGGCACGTTCCAGTCACGCTCGGGTTCGGCGTGGATGGCGGCGATGACCTTGCCGATCTTCGGGCAGTGCACCGCGGCGATCCAGCCGCTGGAATCGCTGCAGGCGCATTCCACCCAGGCGCGGATGATGCTCGCGGCGAGCACGTCGGCCAGCCGCGCGAGGATGCCGCAGCTGCCGATGCGGTCCAGCGCCGCTTCGCGTTCCATCGCCTCCAGCAGCGCCGGCACCGCCGGATCGCGCTTGACCAGTTCGCCGGCGAGCATGCGCTCGGGCATCAGCGCCAGCAGCGGGTGCAAGGGATCGAGGTTGAAGCGCATCGCGCCGCAGAACAGCACGTCGCCTTCGCCGCCAGGTGCCAGCGGCGCGTCGGCGGATGGCGCGCCGCCATCGAACAGATACATGTCATCGGCTACCGGCGTGCACTTGCAGCGGCTGATCGTCACCGGCGCCACCTCCGGCGCACTGGCCAGCACGTGCGCGCTGCCACGCGGCAGCAGCACCGCATCGCCGGCGCGCAGACGTTGCCAGTGGCCATCGCCGCCGCGCAGCCACGCGCCACCGCGCGCGACGAAATGAAAGCGCGCCTCGTGCTGGGCCGGATATTCGATGGCCCAGGGCGCCTGCAGCTGGCAGCGGCCATACTCCACGCCGTCCAGGCGCAGGCCGAGCAGCACCTGGGTGAGCATGTCGTGGGATTTGCCTGACACATCGCTCAGGGAGGATCGGACAAGCATTGAGGGTATTCCGGCATGGAAACGCCAGCATCATACGCTCAATATGCTCGTCCCCCTTTCGATGTGTCCCCCATGTCCTCCGAACCCCGTCCCCCTGCCTCCGCGCCCGCCGCGGCCGACGAACCGGCCAGCGCCCACTGGGCGGCGGTGTTCTCCCTGACCCTGGGCGTGTTCGGGCTGGTCACCGCCGAATTCCTGCCTGCCAGCCTGCTGACCGCCATGGCCAGCGACCTGCACGTAAGCGAAGGCGCGGCGGGGCAGAGCGTGACCGCCACCGCGCTGGTTGCCGCGGTGGCCGCGCCGGCCTTGCCGTTGCTGCTGCGGCGTCTGGACCGGCGCCTGGTGATGTTCGGCTTTACCTTGCTGTTGCTGCTGTCCAATGCCTTGGCCGTGGCCGCGCATGACCTGCCGACCCTGCTGGTGGCGCGCGTACTGCTGGGCGTGGCACTGGGCGGCTTCTGGGCGATGGCCGCGCCGTTGGCGATGCGGCTGGTGCCGCAGGCACTGTTCCCGCGCGCGATGTCGCTGATCCTCACTGGCGTCTCGGTCGCCACCGTCTGCGCCGCGCCGATCGGCGCCTGGATGGGCGCCACCTGGGGCTGGCGCAGCGCGTTTGCCGCCGCCGGCGGTGTGGCCGTGCTGACCCTGCTGGTGCAGGCGCTTACCTTGCCGAGCCTGCGCCCGCGCGGCAGCGCCGACCTGCGCGTGCTCGGCGCCTTGCTGGGGCGCGCGCCGATCCGCGTGGTGCTGCTGGCCGTGCTGCTGGTCATCTCCGGTCATTTCGCCGGCTTCACCTATGTGCGCCCGTTGATGGAAAACATCACCCACCTGTCGGTGGCGGCGGTCTCGGGGGTATTGCTGGCCTATGGCGTCGGCGGCTTCTTCGGCAATCTGTTTGGCGGCTGGCTGGCAGGGCGCAGCGAGCGCCTGGCCATCGTGTTCGGTGGCAGCACCATCGCATTGCTGGCCGCCGCCTTGCTGGCGCGCGGCGATTCGGCGGCGGTCGCCGCGGTGGCGATCACCCTGTGGGGGTTTGCGTTTGGTGCCTTCCCGGTCGGCTTCCAGATCTGGATCGTGCGTGCCGCGCCGGACCAGGCCGAGGAAGCCAGCGGCCTGCTGGTGGCGGCGTTCCAGATCGCCATCGCCAGCGGCGCGATTGGCGGTGGCGTGCTGGTCGATCGTTTCGGCGCGCTTGGTGGGCCGATGTTCGCGGTGGTCGCGATGACCCTGGGCGCCTTGCTGGCCTGGCGTCGCGGCCCGCGCGGCGGCGGCGCGGCGCTGCCGGCGGGAGGTGCGCTGTGAGCGCGCACATCGCCATGGAAGCCACGCACGCGACCCTGCTCAACCAGCGCATCGTGCTGGCCGCACATCCGCGTGGCCTGCCGGGTGCCGATGACTTCCGCCTCGAACAGGCGCCGCTACCCGAACCGCAGGAAGGGCAGGTGTTGCTGCGCAATGAATTCCTGTCGCTGGACCCGTACATGCGCAACCTGATGGACCCCGTCGGCCCCGGCTATGCGCCGCCGATCGCGCTGGGCAGCACGATGGTGGGCGGCACGGTGAGCCGTGTCGTCGCTTCGCGGCACGCGGACTTCGCCCCGGGCCAGCACGTTCTCGCCCAGGGCGGATGGCAGGACTACTGCGTTGCCGATGGCGACACGCTGCAGCCGCTGCCCGACCTCGCGCGGCCCTCGCTCGCGCTCGGCGCTCTCGGCATGCCCGGCTTCACCGCTTACGTCGGTCTGCTCGACATCGGCCAGCCGCGTGCCGGCGAAACCGTGGTGGTGGCCGCCGCCACCGGTGCGGTGGGCGCGATGGTCGGGCAGATCGCCCGCCTGCGCGGCGCCCGCGTGGTCGGCATTGCCGGCGGCGCGGACAAATGCCGCCACGCGGTGGAAACGTTGCGTTTCGACGCCTGCCTGGACCGGCGTGACCCCGACTTCGCCGCGCGCCTGGCCGCGGCCTGCCCGGATGGCATCGACGTCTACTTTGAAAACGTCGGTGGCGACGTCCTCGCGGCGGTGCTGCCTCTGCTCAACCTCAACGCCCGCATCCCCGTATGCGGCTTCATCGCCCACTACAACGAAGCCGACGGCGCCACCGGCCCGGACCGCAGCCCGCAACTCTTGGCCGCCATCCTGCAAAAGCGCGTACGCATGCAGGGCTTCATCATCCTGGACCATTACGCCACCCGCCACGCCGATTTCCAGCGCGACATGGCCGCCTGGATCAACGCCGGCGACATCATCCCCACCGAAGACATCATCCACGGCCTCTCCCAGGCCCCCGCCGCCCTGACCGGCCTGCTGCAAGGCCGCAACCACGGCAAGGTAATAGTCCAGCTGGCCTGACCACGGCCCAACCAGTGCCGGCATTCGTCCGCTTTTGACTTTCGCTCTCCCATCCGCCGACATGAACTTGTCGGGCGGTCGGGGGCAGGCCGTGCCAGGACCCTAGGCAACATGGATGTTGCCTAGGAGTCCCCAGGGATGGGTTTACGACGTGTCCTGGCACGGCCTGCCCCCGGCCGCCGCGCGCCGAACCATCCACACGAACGGCCGCGCGCCGAACCATCCACACGAACGGCCGCGCGCCGAACCATCCACACGAACGGCCGCGCGCCGAACCATCCACACGAACGGCCGCGCGCCGAACCATCCACACGAACGGCCGCG
>DASPIU010000025.1:0-4559 GCA_035629025.1 Stenotrophomonas sp. | reverse complement strand
CTTGGCCTTACTCAAGGGCCCGCGGTGGAGTAGCCAGGTGGCGCCGCGTCCGGTAGCGACAAGGTGTCACGAAGATACGCTTGCGGCCCTCAGCATTCGCAGGAAGATTGCGTAAGGAAATTCCGAATTTGAACGAACGCTGTGATTGCGCGGAGATTGCGTTGTCACTAGGAAAATTCCAATTCCATTTGAATCAGCGTCCGATCCAGCATTGCTATGGCTCCTGCGAGACATGCGCTCATGCGACCGCGAATGCTGGTGATCCTGATGCTGTGCCTGACCGCGCTCGCGCCGGCGGCCATCCTGCTGCCCGCCACGGGTCGCGCAAGCGACATTCTGGACACCCAGAACCCTCCCCCGCGTCCTGCTGACGAGCTGGTCAACCTGCTCGCCCCGCGCGCTGAGGCCGGAGACCGACAGGCAGCCAGCCAGCTCTACCTGGTGTTGTCACGTTGCCGCCTCCTTGCACGCGACATGCCTCCAGCCGGGCCTGCGCAATACGTCGACCCGGTGATCCTCGCCCGGCAACAGGAGTCGGCAGCGCAGTTCCTGGCACGTCTGGAGTGGAACACGCTGAACGCCCGAGCCAAGGAAATGAAAGCCTGCGGGAAAGTTCCGGCCACGCGCATTGCGCAAGCCGGCATGTGGTTGCAACGCGCCGCCTCTGCTGGCGACCCTTATGCGCGATTGATCTACGCCGATCGCGTGGAGGACGTCGTCGGCGGCCCGAGGGAAATGCTCGCCAACCCGCAGAAGCTGGCGCAGTTCAAGAGCGACGCCATGGCATACCTGCAGGAACTGTCGGCCATGGGCAGCGTCGAGGCGATGTCGCGTCTGGGTAGCGCCTATCAGAACGGCGTCCTGGTTGGCGCAGACCCGGTCATGGCCTACGCCTATGGCCTCGCCGCCGCCCGCACCTTTGGGACTGCCGAGCCGGACGTGACCACGCAACGGCTGGAAAGCCAGCTGACCCCGGCAGAGCTCGGCAGAGCGAGACTGCTGGCCGACGGTTTCAGGCGACGCGACGGGCCGTAGCTGCCACCACTAAGGCGACGAATCGGCCATGGCATCGTGAATCACCTTGCCGTCGCGGACGGTCAGGCGCACATCGGCAAACGCTTCGGCGTCAGCGGCGGGGTCGCTGCCGAGTAACACGATGTCCGCAGCCATCCCCGGCGCAATGCGTCCCGCATGGGCCGCGTCGCCGAAACGGCGCGCCGGCGTGGTCGTCAGGCTGGCCAGGATCTGCCGCCAGTCCAGGCCCGCGGCGGTCATCAACTGGTATTCGCGGCGCGTGTCGAAAATCTGCATGTAACCCGCGTCCGTGCCGAACAGCACGTCAACGCCGCCCTCGCTGGCCGCCTTGAGCTGCCCTTGCGCCTTGCCGACGAACGCGGTCACCACCGCTTCAGGCGCTCCCTCGCGGCGCGGTTCGGATTCAAACAGCGTCAGCGTCGGTATCAGCGCTACATGCTGGGTCTTCAGGCGCGCCACCAGCTCGGGCGACCACGCGCCCGCATCCGGCGCAGTATGCGCCAGCACGTCCACGCCGCTGTCCAGGGCCGAGAGCAGTCCGTCGCTGTCGGTCGGATGCGCAAACGCAGGCTTGTGCCGTGCGTGGGCCTCGTCAACGATGGCGCGCCCGATGGCAGGCGGCATCTGCAACACGCGTTGTGCGCCACCGACGATCGCGCCGGAGAACAGCTTCACGCCATCGGCGCCGGCATCGAGCTGCGCGGCCGCCCGGACACGCCCTTGCGCCGGCGTCGCGACTTCCGCGCTCGGCACGTGGTATCGCGCCCACAGGTCACGCACGTAGATCGGCGTGCCATGTTCGGGATAGAACGGCATGTCCACTGTCAGCAGGCGCGGGCCGGTCACTTCGCCACGCTGGATTCGCGCGCGCAATGCACGAACGTCGCCCGGCAGCGACGCCACGTCGAACAAGGTGGTGAAGCCCCAGCGAGTGAACTGTTCGTGCAAGGCCTTGGACAAGTCCGCCGCCGGCTGCGCGTCGGGCTCGTGGTAAGGCGGTGTGATCAGGTGGATGTGGCTGTTCCAGAATCCTGCAGTGGCGACCAGGCCGCGCGCCTGCACCACCCGCGTCGCCGCCGGCACGGCGATCAACGAGCGCGGTCCGACAGCGGCGATGCGGCCGTCGCGGACGAGGATGGTGGCGTCGTCCAGCGGCGCCGCATCCGGCGCGGCATACACCCGCGCGCCGACCAGCGCCAGTTCTTCCGCGGCGGCGGGAACCGCCAGGAACGCACGCAGGACGGACAACAGACGACGACCGAGCATAGGAACCTCCCCCCAGATTTCCCGACATCGTAACCGGCTCGGTATCATCCTTGCCGCCCCGTCTCATGCGGTGAGACTGGCCCTCCTCACACTCGCCCGATGAGCATGGATACGCCCATTGACCTGGCCTACGCCCGCGCGTACGCCCTGCTGCGCGCCGCCGGCGCCAGCGACCAGGCAACTTTCGACATCGTCTTCAGCCGCGCGCATGGGGAACTGCTTGCCAGTTTTCCGGACCAGCAGACGCAGATCATTGCCACGCTGTTGGGGTTCTCGCGGCAACTGGGGCGGGCGACGGGCTGGCGCGGAGCGGGGGCAGTGGGTGCGGCGGCTTCGTTGCCGGCGGACGTTTAGCCAGTGAGTGCCGCCATGATTCGCTGGCACCGTCGTCCGTTGCTGTGAGTTGCTGGGGCATCTATGCAACGAAGGCTCCTCATTGAGGAGCCTTCGTTTTTTCCTGGCTTAGCCATGAAAGCCTGGTGACCCCGGCCCGATTCGAACGGGCGACCTTCCCCTTAGGAGGGGGACGCTCTATCCAGCTGAGCTACGGGGCCGTGCCCGGCATTGTCGCATGAACGCCCAGTCAGCCAAACCGTGCCAGTGGCCCCCAATGCAGCGCAGCAAGGCCGCCGCCGGCCCTCTGCTAAAATCGCCGGTTCCCGCGCCGCCTGCCTCATCCGCGTGCGCCTTCGATGCCCGAATCCCAGGAGTTCCTTGCATGTCCGCAGCCCTGCTCAAGCCGCTCGAGCTTTCCGCCAGCAACGCCGGCACCTATCTCGGCAATGGCGAATGGTCCACGGCCACCGGCGCCGGCGTCCTCAAGCCGTTGAACCCGACCACCAACGAGGTGATCGCCGAGGTGCAGGCCACCACCGTGGAGGACTACGAGCGCGTGATCGGGCGCGCGCAGGAAGCCTACAAGGCCTGGCGCACCGTGCCGGCCCCGCGCCGCGGTGAAGCCGTGCGCCTGTGTGGCGAAGCGCTGCGCGCGCACAAGGACGCGCTGGGTTCGCTGGTCGCGCTGGAAATGGGCAAGAGCAAGCCCGAGGGCGATGGCGAAGTGCAGGAGATGATCGACATCGCCGATTTCGCCGTCGGCCAGAGCCGCATGCTCTACGGCTACACCATGCACTCCGAGCGCCCCGGCCACCGCATGTACGAGCAGTACCACCCGCTCGGCCTGGTCGGCATCATCAGCGCCTTCAATTTCCCGGTTGCGGTGTGGAGCTGGAATGCGTTCCTGGCCGCGATCTGCGGCGACGTGTGCATCTGGAAGCCGTCGAACAAGACTCCGCTGACCGCCATTGCGACGATGAAGATCTGCAATGCCGCGCTCAAGGACGGCGGCTTCCCGGACATCTTCTTCCTGATCAACGACGCCGGCACCGAGCTGTCCGAGCGCCTGGTCGATGACAAGCGCGTGCCGCTGATCAGCTTCACCGGCTCGACCCAGGTCGGCCGCCAGGTCGCCGAGAAGGTCGCGCGCCGCCTGGGCCGCAGCCTGCTCGAACTGGGCGGCAACAACGCGATCATCCTCGACGAAAGCGCCGACCTGAAACTGGCGGTGCCGGGTATCGTCTTTGGCGCCGTCGGCACCGCCGGCCAGCGCTGCACGACCACCCGCCGCCTGATCGTGCACGAATCGATCTACGACAACGTGCTCGCCACCCTGCTCAAGGCCTACAAGCAGGTCGAAGGCAAGATCGGCGACCCCACCGACCCGGCCAACCTGATGGGCCCGCTCAACAGCCGCGGCGCGGTCGAACAGTTCCTGGCCTCGATCGAGAAGGCCAAGGCCGCTGGCGGCAAGCTTGAAACCGGCGGTACCGCCATCGACCGCCCGGGCAACTTCGTCCTGCCGGCGATCATCACCGGCCTGAAGAACACCGACGAAGTCGTCCAGCACGAGACCTTCGCCCCGATCCTGTACGTGATGAAGTACAGCACCCTGGACGAGGCCATCGACATGCAGAACGGCGTGCCGCAGGGCCTGTCCTCCTCGCTGTTCACCCAGAACCTCAAGGCCGCCGAGCGCTTCCTCTCCGCCGCTGGCTCGGACTGCGGCATCGCCAACATCAACATCGGCACCTCCGGCGCCGAGATCGGCGGTGCCTTCGGCGGCGAGAAGGACACCGGCGGCGGCCGCGAATCCGGCTCGGATGCGTGGAAGGTGTACATGCGCCGGCAGACCAACACGATCAACTATTCGGACTCGCTGCCGCTGGCGCAGGGGATCAAGTTTGATCTTTGAGGTTTGG
>DASPIU010000024.1:0-40004 GCA_035629025.1 Stenotrophomonas sp. | reverse complement strand
GAGGGCCTGCGCGGCGATGCGCTCGCGTTCGGCGGCGCTCGGGCCCTCGGCGCGCTCGGCGACGAGGCGTACGACGGGTTTGCCGTGCCGCGTGAGCACGACATCCTCGCCCTGCTCCGCCGCACGGATGAGCTCGGAGAGCTGGCTCTTGGCCTGGTGGATGGGAACGCTCTGCATTAAGGACCTCTTTCCCTCGGAAAGATGACCAGAATGTAGCAGATATCCAATTTATGGCCAGATTATCTGGCCATTTCGTTCAGTCGGCGCGGTAATTCGGCGCTTCCTTCGTGATCTGCACGTCGTGCACGTGGCTTTCGCGCATGCCGGCGGCCGTGATCTGCACGAACTCCGCCTTGTGCCGCATTTCCTCGATGCTCGCGCAGCCGCAGTAGCCCATGGCGGCGCGCACGCCGCCCGCCATCTGGTACACGATGCCCACCAGCGAGCCCTTGTACGGCACGCGGCCTTCGATGCCTTCCGGCACGAGCTTGTCGGCGTTGGGGTTGCCGGTGGTGGCTTCCTGGAAATAGCGGTCGGCGCTGCCCTGCTGCATGGCGCCTATGGAGCCCATGCCGCGGTAGCTCTTGTAGCTGCGGCCCTGGAACAGCACCGTCTCGCCCGGCGCTTCTTCCGTGCCGGCGAACATGCCGCCCATCATGACGGTGCTGGCGCCGGCCGCGATGGCCTTGGCGATGTCGCCGGAATAGCGGATGCCGCCATCGGCGATCAGCGGGATGCGTTCCTGCAGGGCCTCGGCGACCATGTCCACGGCGGTGATCTGCGGCACGCCGACGCCTGCGACCACGCGCGTGGTGCAGATCGAGCCGGGACCCACGCCGACCTTCACCGCGTCGGCGCCGGCATCGAGCAAGGCCAGCGCCGCATCGCCGGTGACGATGTTGCCGCCGATCACCTGCAGCTGCGGGAAGCGCTTCTTGACCCAGGCCACGCGGTCGATGACGCCCTGCGAATGGCCGTGCGCGGTATCGACGATGATCACGTCCACGCCAGCGGCGGCCAGCGCCTCGATACGGCGCTCGGTGTCACCGCCCACGCCCACCGCAGCGCCGACCAGCAGCCGCGTGGCGACGTCCTTGGCGGCGTTGGGGTAGTCGGATTTCTTCTGGATGTCCTTGACCGTGATCAGCCCGCGCAGGGCGAAGTCGTCGTTGACCACCAGCACCTTTTCGATGCGATTGCGGTGCAGCAGCCGCAGCACTTCCTCGGAAGGCGCGCCTTCCTTGACCGTGATCAGGCGGTCCTTCTTGGTCATGATGTGGCGGACCGGATCGTCCAGCTCGGTCTCGAAGCGCATGTCGCGGTGGGTGACGATGCCCACCAGCTGACCGCCATCGACCACCGGCACGCCGGAGATGTTGCGCGCGCGGGTCAGGGCCAGCACGTCGCGGATGGTGGTTTCCGGATCAACCGTGATCGGGTCGCGGATCACGCCCGACTCGTACTTCTTGACCGAAGCCACCTCGGCGGCCTGCTGCTCCACGCTGAGGTTCTTGTGGATGATGCCGATGCCGCCGAGCTGGGCCATGGCAATCGCCAGGCGGGCTTCGGTCACGGTGTCCATCGCAGCCGAGACGATCGGCAATTTCAGCCGCAGATCGCGCGTCAGCCGGGTTTCCAGGCTGACATCCTTGGGCAGGACCGTCGAGTGGGCGGGGACGAGCGAAACGTCGTCGTAGGTAAGAGCTTCAGCCTGGATGCGCAGCATCGGCGGACCCGAGTGTTCTAGGAGAAGCGCGACATTTTACCCTGAAACCGCAGCCGTTGACAGCCGGCCACTACCCTGGCCGCGCAATGCAGCGTTGCTCAGCCGGCGGCCTCGGCCGCTTCCAGGGTGTTCTGCATCAGCGTGGCCACGGTCATCGGCCCCACCCCGCCAGGCACCGGGGTGATCCAGCTGGCGCGGGCCGAAGCGGCGGCAAAGCCGACGTCGCCGACCAGGCGGCCGTCCTCCAGGCGGTTGATGCCCACGTCGATCACCACCGCGCCGGGCTTGACCCACTCGCCGGGAATCAGGCCGGGCCGGCCCACCGCCACGACCAGGATGTCGGCATTGCGCACAGCTGCCTCCAGCACGTCCGGCGGGGTGAACTTGTGGCAGCTGGTCACCGTGCAGCCAGCGATCAGCAGCTCCAGCCCCATCGGCCGGCCCACATGATTGCTGACGCCGACGATGGTGGCGTTGCGCCCGCGCACCGGTTGGTCGGTATGGCTGAGCAAGGTGACGATGCCGCGCGGCGTACACGGGCGCAGGCCAAACTCGCGCAGCGCCAGGTGGCCCACGTTCTGCGGGTGGAAGCCGTCCACGTCCTTGCGCGGGTCGATGCGCTGGATCAGCCGGTTCGCGTCGGGGATACCCGGCAGGGGCAACTGGATGAGGATGCCGTGGACCTTGGGGTCGGCGTTGAGCTGGTCGATCAGCCGGCTCAGCTCGGCCTCGCTGGTGCCGGCCGGCAGGTCATGGTCGAAGGCCTCGATGCCGACCTTCTCGGCGGCGCGGCGCTTGTTGCGCACGTACACGGCCGAAGCCGGGTCGCCGCCCACCAGCACCACCGCCAGTCCCGGCCGCGGATGGCCGGCGGCCACGCGAGCATCCACCCTCGCCTTCAACTCGTCCAGCAAGTCCTCGGCAATGCGCCGCCCATCGAGGATGCGGGCCTGGGATGCGGTGGCGGGCACGGAGGCGGTCATGGGCGCGGTGTAGAGTCGGGGGCCGCCTATTGTCCCCGATTCGGCCATGAACGACACCACCGCACTCGAAGCCGCCGCCTTCCGTCGCCTGCTGCGGCATTTGAACCAGGAACGCGCCGATGTGCAGAACATCGACCTGATGATCCTGGCCGGCTTCTGTCGCAACTGCCTGGCCGACTGGTATCGCGAAGCGGCCATCGAGGCCGGGCTGAACATGGACAAGGCACAGGCGCGCGAGGCGGTGTACGGCATGCCGTTCGAGCAGTGGAAGCAGCAACACCAGCGCGAGGCCAGCGCCGAACAGCTGGCCGCCTTCGCCCAGGCCCAGGCGCTGCACCCGAAGGGCTGAAGGCCGCCGTCCGGACTCAGGCGGCGGGGCCGTCCTCGGCCGCGTCCACTGGCACCTGTTCCGGGTTGAGGGTCCGGCTGCGCCGCTTGGGCGGGGTGAACGGCGTCGGCCTGGGCACGCCAGGCTGGTTGCCATAGATCATCCGTGCGCCGGCCATCAGGCCGCCGCCGGCCATTTCCAGCTCAAAGCGCTCGGCATCGCGCTTGCGGATTTCCTCTGCAATCGTCGCCGCCTCGCTCTCGCTCACGCCCAGCTCAAGCAATGCCGCGCTGCCGAACTCCACCGCCGACTCGAAGGTTTCGCGGATCTGGAAATCGACGCCGGCATGGATCAACCCCAGCGAGTGCTCGCGGTCATAGGACCGCACCAGCAGCCGCGCCTGCGGGAACTGGCTGCGCACCAGCTCGACGATGCGGTCAGTGGCTTCCTTGCGATCGGTACACACCGCGATGGCGCGCGCGGTGCCGGCGCCGGAGGCGCGCAGCACATCCAGGCGGGTGCCGTCGCCGTAGTAGATCTTGAAGCCGAATTCCTCGGCACTGCGGATCATCTCGATGTCGTTGTCGATGATGGTCACGTCCACATCGCGGGCCAGCAACGACTGGCTGGCGACCTGCCCAAAGCGGCCGAAGCCGATCACCAGCACGCTGGCACTCTGCCCATCAGCGGCCTCGATGCCCTCCATCGACGGCGCCAACGCCGGGGTCAGGCGGCGCTGCAGCAGCACGAACAGCGGCGTCAGCGCCATCGACAACACCACGATGGCGGTGAGGCTGGCATTGACCCGCGCCTCGATCACGCCGGTCGCCGCGGCGGCGGAGAACAACACGAAGGCGAACTCGCCGCCCTGGGCCATCAGCACGCCGCGATCCAGCGCCTGGCGGTGGTCGCTGCCGGTGAGGCGCGCCACCGCGTAGATGCACAGCGCCTTGCCGACCATCAAGGTCAGCACGCCCAACAGGATGAAGCGCCAGTCCTCCCGCACCACCGACACGTCCAGGGCCATGCCCACGCCCAGGAAGAACAGGCCGAGCAGGATGCCGCGAAACGGCTCGATGTCGGCCTCGATCTGGTGGCGGAAGGTCGACTCGGACAGCAGCACGCCGGCCAGGAACGCCCCCATCGCCATCGACAGACCGCCCAGCTGCATCAGCAACGCCGCGCCGAGCACGACCAGCAGCGCGGCGGCGGTCATGACCTCGCGCGCACCGGCCTGCGCCAGGATCCGGAACAGCGGATTGAGCAACCAGCGCCCGGCCGCAAGCAGGCCGACGATATAGACCGCGCCCATGCCGATCGCCTTCCAGCGTTCGGCCGCGCCCACTTCCATGCCGGCCGGCGCCATGATCGCGACCACTGCCAGCAGCGGCACGATCAGCAGGTCCTCGAACAACAGGATCGAGACGATCTTCTGCCCGCCCGGCAACGTCAGGTCGCCGCGCTCGGCCAATAGCTGCATCACCACCGCAGTGGAAGTCAGCACGAAGCCGGCCGCGCCGATGAAGGCGACCGGCGCGCGCAGGCCCAGCACCCACATGCCGAGCAAGGTCAGCCCCGCCGCGCAGACCGCGATCTGCAGCGTGCCCAGACCGAAGATTTCCCGACGCAGGCTCCACAGGTGCGAGGGCCGCATCTCCAGGCCAATGACGAACAGGAACATCACCACGCCGAGCTCGGCCACATGCAGGATGGCCTGCGGCTCGGCAAACCAGCCCAGCCCGAACGGGCCGATCGCCAGCCCCGCGGCCAGATAACCAAGCACCGAACCCAGGCCGAGGCGGCGGAAGATCGGGATGACGACGACGGCCGCGCCCAGCAGGGCGACGACATTGAGCAACTGGTGGCTATCGGCAGGGGCACTCATGCGATCGATTCTAGCGTGGCACCGCGCCTGGCCCGCATGCGCGATGCCATGACACTGCATCGCCGCACCGCAACGCCTGGCTCAAAACGAAAGAGGCGACGCCGCGGCGCCGCCTCATGTCATCGCCCACCCCTTACGCGCTCGCGCGCGGGGTCAAGCGTTGCCGCTCAGGACTCGCCCTGCGCCAGCGCCGCGCGCAGCGCTTCGCGCGCCGGGCCGCGCAGCTTCTCGTGCTCCAGGGCGAAATGGATCGTCGCCTCGATCAGGCCCAGGTGCGCGCCGCAGTCGAAGCGGCGGCCTTCAAAGCGGTATGCGTCCACCTGCTCGCGCGGCAGCAGCTCGGCGATCGCGTCGGTCAGCTGGATCTCGCCGCCCGCGCCCGGTTTGACGTTCTCCAGCAACTCGAAGATGCGCGGGCTGAGCACGTAGCGGCCGACCACGGCAAGGTTGCTCGGCGCCACTTCCGGCTTGGGCTTCTCGACGATGGCATTGATGCGCCCACGCCGGCCCTCGAAGTCATCAGTGGCGACGATGCCGTAGCTGGCGGTCTTGTCGTGCGGCACGTCCTCGACGGCGATCACGCTGCCGCCGGTGCTTTCGGCCACATCGGCCATCTGCTTGAGCGCACCGGCGCCGCGATTCCACATCAGGTCGTCGGGCAGCAGCACGGCGAAGGGCTCATCGCCGATGATCGGCTTGGCGCACAGCACCGCATCGCCCAGGCCCAGCGCTTCGGTCTGGGTGACAAACACCGCGCGCACGCCATTGGGCAGCACGTGCCGTACCAATTCCAGCTGCTCGGTCTTGCCGGCGCGCTCGAGCTTCTGCTCCAGCTCGTAGGCCTTGTCGAAATAGTCGGCCACCGCGTGCTTGTAGCGGTTGGTCACGAAGACAAGGGTGTCGCAACCGGCCTCGATGGCCTCGTCGACCGCGTACTGGATCAGGGGCCGGTCGATGATCGGCAGCATTTCCTTGGGAACGGTCTTGGTCGCCGGCAGGAACCGGGTGCCGAGACCCGCCACGGGGAATACGGCCTTGCGGATGCGCTTGTTCATCAAATTCTTCTGACCTCGCGTGCGGGGAAAGGTACTACCGTGGCCGAGCGCTCGCTTTCCTTGTCGCGCGCCGCGGCGAAGTCCGGCATGAAGTTGCCCAGGATCGCCTCCATGGCGTCGGTGTCGTAACGGTCCACGGCCTCGCGCAGTCGCGCCACGTACTGCAGCACCTGCTCCTGCGGGAAGGAGCGCGCGTCGGCTTCGAGGATCTTCGGATGCAGCGTCGGGCGGTAGTTTTCGTCCGCGTAGAACAGGGTCTCGTGCAGCTTCTCGCCCGGGCGCAGGCCGGTATAGACGATGGCGATGTCATGGCCGGGCTGCTTGCCGGCCAGGCGGATCATCTGCTCGGCCAGCACGCGGATCGGCACCGGCTCACCCATGTCCAGCGTATAGATCGCGCCGTGCGAGGCGGACGCGGCGGCCTGCACGATCAGCTGGCAGGCTTCGGGAATGGTCATGAAGTAGCGCGTGACTTCCGGGTCGGTCACCGTCACCGGGCCACCGTGGCGAATCTGCTCGCGGAACAGCGGCACCACGCTGCCGGCCGAGTCGAGCACGTTGCCGAAGCGCACGGTGACAAAGCGCGTGGTCGCGTTGCGCGCGTCCAGGCTCTGGCAAATCATCTCCGCATAGCGCTTGGTCGCGCCGAGCACGTTGGCCGGCTCGACCGCCTTGTCGGTGGAGATGAAGAGGAAGGTGCCCACGCCGGCCTGGACGCAGCTGGTGGCGACGTTGTGGGTCGCCAGCACGTTGTTGCGCACGGCCTCGCGCAGCTGGCCTTCCAGCAGCGGCACCTGCTTGTATGCGGCGGCGTGGAAGACGGCGTCGGGCGTGGCGCGTTCCAGAGCGTAGCGCATCACTGCCGGGTCGCCACAATCGCCGAGCACGCGCACCACTTCCATGTCCGGGAACAGGCGGCGCAGGTCCGAGTCGATGGTCAGCAGGGCCAGCTCGTCCACTTCCAGCAGCACGATGCGGCGCGCGCCATGGCGCGCGACCTGGCGGCACACTTCCGAGCCGATCGAACCGCCGGCGCCGGTCACCAGGACCGTCTTGGCGCTGAGCCAGCTGCGCACCAGCTTCCAGTCCGGCTGCACCGGCTTGCGGTTGAGCAGGTCCTCGATCGCCACCTCGCGCAATTCGCCCGGTAGCGAGCGGCCTTCCAGCACGCTGGTCAGCTTGGGCACCATGCGGAACGGCAGGCCCGTGCTTTCGCAGATCGCCACCACCCGCTGCAGGCCGGCGGCATCAAGCGAGGGAATGGCGATGATGATCAGCTTGGCCGCGGTCTCGCGGGCGATGGACGGTGCATTGTCGATCGAACCCAGCACCGGCAGGCCCTGGATCTTGGCGCCGTGCAGCTGCCCGGCGTCATCCAGGAAGCCGACCGGCAGGAAGGCGCCGGTGCGGCGCAGGTCTCGCACCAGGGCTTCGGCGGCACGGCCGGCGCCCAGGATCAGCACGCGCTGATTGGCGTCGGCGGAATTGGCGATCTGATAGTCACGCCAGGCCCGATACAGCAGCCGCGGCGTGCCCAGCAACGCCGACAGCGCGAACGGGTACACCACCAGCACCGACATCGGCACGCCCTGGAAGCGATCCACGGCCAGCGCGAGCACGATCGCGACCATGCCCAGGAAGCTGGCCTTGAAGATGTTCCAGAGGTCGGGGACGCTGGCGAAGCGCCACAGGCCCCGATACAGGCCCACGCGCCAGAACACGATGCCCTGCGCCAGCAGCACCACAGCGGTGCGCCAGTCCCACATCGGCAGGTCCGGCGCGTCGCGCAGCATGGAGTAGCGGCCCGCGTGCAGCAGCTGCCAGCAAATCCATACCATCAGCAGGTCGTGGCATACGACCGCGACTTTGGGCATGGAACGGGTAAAGCGATCACGCCAAGATGTCATTTATCGATCCGTCAATAGTTGCGCAGTCCCTTGCGCAGGAGCAGCCAGACCGTCGATGCCGAAACCAGCCAGACGATCGATCCAGCAGCCTCCCACCTCGGCTGCAATTCTTGCAGGCGAAAGAATAAGGCAATCGCGACGCAGCTGAAACATGCGTACCCGAGGGTTACACGGGTATGGCCGAAGCGCCTGCCCAGTCTTTGATAGACATGCTGGGCGTGCGGCTCCCACCAGCGCTGGCCCGAGAGCATGCGACCAATCAACGTGAAGCCTGCGTCTACGAGGAATGTGCCCAGTGGCAACCACAGCGACCACGGGCTGAGGCCAGCAGCCAGGCCGAGCCCAAACAACACGGCGAGCATGAACCCCAACCCACCGCTGCCGGCGTCGCCCAGGAAGATGCGCGCCCGCGGAAAGTTGAAAGGCAGAAAACCCAGGCACGCGGCGGCCAATGCCCAGCCCCACGAAGAGAGCGGCGGCGCCAGCACCCAGGCATAGGCGGCAGCGGCCAGCGCAGCCTGCGAGGCAGCCAGCCCGTTGATGCCGTCCATGAAATTCCAGACGTTGATCAGGCCCACGGCAAATGCCGCGGCCAACGCGCCCATCCAGGCGTTGCCACTGATGCGCCATACCACCGCACCCCACAGCAGCGAGGCGAGCACATGCACGGCCAGACGCAGGCGCGCGGACAGCGGACGATGATCGTCCCACCAGCCGATGCCGGCAACCAATGCCAAACCGATCGCGGCGCCCGCGATGGTGATGCCCTGCCCCGGCCAGCGCCATGCGGCCCAGCCGGCCGCGACCAGCATCGCGCCGACTATCGCCATGCCGCCACCGCGCGGCGTGGCGACCACATGGCTGCGGCGCTCGCCCGGTTCGTCGAGCAGGCGGCGACGCAAGGCATAGCCGCGGGCGGCCCAGGTGCCGAGCACGGACAGCGCGCAGATCACCGCGCAGCCGATCCACACATTGACCATCGTGCCCTTGCCTCAGACGACTGCGTAGTTCAGCAGCGGCTTTACCGTGCCCCACTCCTTGCAGCTCGGACACTGCCAGTGGTGGGTCTTGGCGCCGAAGCCGCAGCGCGTGCAACGGTAGCTGGGGTTGCGCACCAGCAACTGGTCGGTGATGTGCTTGAGGTCCTGCAAGGTGGCCTGCGGGTCGCTGCCCTCGGCCAGGGTGAGGTCGATCAGCGCCGATTCGCCGCGCACCGACGGACGATCCTTCAACTGCCGGCCGAGGTAGGCGCGGGCCGGTCCCGGGCCATCCTGCGCTTCCATCAACTGGGTCAGCGCCAGCACCGGCGCGATGCCGCGGTAATGCTCGGTCATCTCGGACAGGAAGTTGCGCGCACCGGCAATGTCGCCCACGCGGCGGTAGGCCGCCAGCAGCGTCGGGATGATTTCCGGCAGGTAGTCCGGGTCATGGCGTGCGGCGCGCTCCCAGGCGCGCACGGCCGCTTCATCATTGCCCAGGTCGGCCTCGATGCGGCCTTCCAGGATGCCGGCACGCACCGAGCTGGCATCGGCCTGGTAGGCACGAGCGATCGCCTGCAGGGCCAGATCGGGCTTGCCGGCGCCGCGGTAGCGGTCGGCCAGTTCGCACTCGTATTGCGAGATCAGCTTGCCCATCGGCTCGCCGGTGACCTGCTCGTAGCGCGTGGCATTGTCGATGGCCTTTTCCCAGTCGCGCTCGGCCTGGTAGATGCTGATCAGGTGCTTGAGCGCCTGCGGGGCGCGCTGGTCAATCTGCGCCAACTCGGTGAACACCGTCTCGGCGCGGTCGAGCAGGCCGGATTTCATGTAGTCCTCGCCCAGGGCCAGCAGCGCCTGCACACGCTGCGCGTCGGTCAGGTCCTGGCGCTGCACCAGTCCCTGGTGCAGGCGGATGGCGCGGTCCACCTCGCCGCGGCGGCGGAACAGGTGCCCGAGCGCGACCTGGGTCTCGAAGGTCTCCTTGTCCAGCTCGGCGATGTGCAGGAACAGCTCGATGGCCTTGTCCGGCTGCTCGTTGAGCAGATAGTTCAGGCCCCGGAAATACGTGCTGGACAAGCGGCTGACCTGGGTGTCCCCGTGGCGCTGGCCACCGCGGCGACCAATGACCCAGCCGCCCAGGGCGGCCAGGGGAAGGAACAGGAAAAACCAGAACCACTCGGTCAGGAAGTCCATTGTTTGTCTTCAGAGTCCGTCAACAGGGCGCGGCTCGACCACGGTCGGGGTCGTCGCTCGCGCGGCCGCGGCCTGCTTGTTGGCCAGGCGCAGCTTTGAATAAAGGGGAAATACCATGGCCGCCAGTACCAGGGCACCACCGATCAGCACCCCCGCCAGCAGGGACACGATGATGGCCACGCCAGTGGTCGTGGCGATGCTGGAGAACGCGAAGTCGATCAGGATGGGTTGCGAGTTGAGCGCGCCGATGACCAGCCCGACCAGCAGGAAGGCAAGCATCAGCAACAACCGGAAGACTTTCATGGCGCGACTCCTGTCAGGGTCCGCCTAGCTTAACCCGTCACTCGGCCGTGTCGGCCGCATCCTGCGGCACAACCGAACTGACGCGCTCGCGCAGTTCCTTGCCCGGCTTGAAATGCGGGACGTGCTTGCCAGGCAGCGCAACCGATTCGCCGGTCTTGGGATTGCGGCCCAGGCGCGGCGGACGGTAGTGCAGGGAAAAACTGCCAAAACCGCGAATCTCGATGCGGTCGCCCTGGGACAGGGACTCGCCCATCATCTCCAGCAGCGATTTCACTGCCAGGTCCACGTCGTCGGCCTTCAGATGGCCTTGCCGGCGCGCCAGGATTTCGATCAGTTCGGACTTGGTCATGGGCAGCGTGCGCGTTGGCGGTATGCATCATGGGATCGGCCCGGACATGACGTCCGGGCCGATCGCTTTCACACAGGCTTGCGCCTTTCTGCTTGCGCAGATTACTCGGACTTGCCGCCCAGCTGCTCGCGCAGCAGCGCGCCCAGCTTGGTGGTGCCGCCAGAAGCGGACTGGTAGTCCTCAAGCACTTCGCGCATTTCGGCGTCGTCCTTGGCCTTGATCGACAGCTGCAGGGTGCGGCCCTTGCGGTCCATGCCCACGAACTTGGCTTCGACCTTGTCGCCGACCTTCAGGTGCTGGCTGGCGTCGTCCACGCGATCGTTGCTGATGTCGCGCGCCGACACATAGCCCTCGATGCCGTCGGCCAGTTCGATCGTGGCGCCCTTGGCATCCACTTCCTTCACCGTGCCTTCGACCTTCGAACCCTTCGGGTGCGAAGCCATGTACTGGCCGAACGGGTCCTGCTCCAGCTGCTTGACGCCCAGGCTGATGCGCTCGCGCTCCGGATCGACCGCCAGGACCACTGCGTCCAGGGTGTCGCCCTTCTTGTAGTTGCGGACCACGTCTTCGCCAGTGGTGTTCCAGCTGATGTCGGACAGGTGGACCAGGCCGTCGATGCCGCCGTCCAGGCCGATGAAGATGCCGAAGTCGGTGATCGACTTGATCTGGCCCGACACCTTGTCGCCCTTCTTGTGGATGGCCGCGAAGGTCTCCCACGGATTGGCGGCAACCTGCTTCATGCCCAGCGAGATGCGGCGACGCTCTTCGTCCACGTCCAGCACCATCACTTCGACTTCGTCACCGACCTGCACGACCTTGGACGGGTTGACGTTCTTGTTGGTCCAGTCCATTTCCGACACGTGCACCAGGCCTTCGACGCCCGGCTCGATCTCGACGAACGCGCCGTAATCGGTGACGTTGGAGACCTTGCCGTACACGCGGCTGTTGGACGGGTAGCGGCGGGCGATGTTGTCCCACGGATCCTCGCCCAGCTGCTTCAGGCCGAGGCTGACGCGGTTGCGCTCGCGATCGAACTTCAGCACGCGCACGTCCAGCTCGTCGCCGACGTTGACCACTTCGGACGGATGGCGCACGCGCTTCCACGCCATGTCGGTGATGTGCAGCAGGCCGTCGATGCCGCCCAGGTCCACGAACGCGCCGTAGTCGGTCAGGTTCTTGACCACGCCCTTCAGGATCGCGCCTTCCTGCAGCTTGTCCATCAGCTGCTCGCGCTCTTCCGAGTGCTCGCTCTCGACCACCGCGCGGCGGGAGACGACGACATTGTTGCGCTTGCGGTCCAGCTTGATGAGCTTGAACTCCAGCTCCTTGCCTTCCAGGTAGGCCGGGTCGCGCACGGGGCGCACATCCACCAGCGAACCGGGCAGGAACGCGCGGACATCCTTGATGTCCACGGTGAAACCACCCTTGACCTTGCCGCTGATGCGGCCGGTGATGGTCTCGTTCTTCTCCAACGCTTCTTCCAGCTCGTCCCACACCATGGCGCGCTTGGCCTTCTCGCGCGACAGGACGGTTTCGCCGAAGCCGTTCTCGATGGAGTCCAGCGCGACCTTGACCTGGTCGCCCACGCCCACATCGATCTCGCCTGCGTCGTTACGGAACTGTTCGATCGGCACGATGCCTTCGGACTTCAGGCCAGCGTTGATCACCACGACGTCGCCGCGGACTTCCACGACGGTACCGGTGACGATGGCGCCCGGCTTCAGCTTCGCCAGATTGGCTTGGCTGGCTTCGAACAGTTCGGCAAAAGATTCGGTCATTTGTAAATTACTCAGTTGAACACACGGACAGTCACCGCTTGGCGGATGTACTGCCCACCCGGTTAGTCGACCCCGAAACAGCGGGCCGGGTGTGGAGTTGGAAAAAACCGCCACGCACCTGCGCGACGGAGCCTTTGCTACAACGACGGTTGGAACACTTGCTTCGCACTGCGCTGACGTACGCTGACGACATACTTCAATGCAGCTTCGGACACGCACGGTGCTTTCGCACTGCTGTTGCGCTCAGCCCGTGGTGCTCACCAGACTGGCCACGCGTTCGACGACTTCCTCGATGCCGATGCCCGTGGTATCGATGAGCACGGCATCCTCGGCCGGGCGCAATGGTGCCACGCTGCGCTGGGCATCCCGGGCATCCCGGGCCATGATCTCGCGCAACAGGTCATCGAATATAACCGAAACACCCTTTTCCATCAACTGCTTATGCCGCCTGCTGGCGCGCTCCTCGGCGCTGGCCGTCAGGAACACCTTGTAGGCGGCATCGGGAAAGATCACCGTGCCCATGTCGCGGCCGTCGGCGACCAGGCCCGGCGGGCGGCGGAAGGCCCGCTGGCGTTCCTTCAGGGCGCCGCGCACCTCGGGGATGGCGGCGATGGCCGAAGCCAGGGCCCCGGCGGTCTCCAGGCGCAGCTCGTCGGTGGCATCGACCCCGTTCAGGATCACCCGCAGGCCACCTTCGCCGCGGTCGACGAACTCGACATGGGCATCAAAGGTGCAGCGAACCAGGGCGGCGGGGTCGGACACGTCGATGTCGGCCCAGCTCGCGGCCACGCCAACGGCACGGTACAAGGCGCCCGAATCCAGGTAGTGCCAGCCCAGCCGCGCCGCGACCAGGCGGCTCACTGTGCCCTTGCCCGCCCCGGAAGGGCCGTCGATGGTGAGCACGGGCGCGGCGTCGGTCATGCGGGTTCCTTGGGGTGGGGACCACCCATTGTATGCCGCCGTCGCGGGCACGCGATGCAAGCAGTTGAAAGGCCGGGGAAAAGCAGGATAGAATTGCCGGCTTACTGACCCGTGGGTACGTCGCGTAGTGGAAACGACGTGCCCCTTCCCGAATCCACGTTTACGCCGAGGTGTGCAATGAAAGTCCTGTCCTCCCTGAAGTCGGCGAAGAACCGTCACCGCGACTGCAAGGTGGTGCGCCGCCGCGGCAAGGTCTTCGTGATCTGCAAGTCCAACCCGCGTTTCAAGGCCCGCCAGCGCTAAGCCGGCGGCCGGCCCGCCACCGTGCCGGGCCCGCGCAGCGAAAAGCCGCCTTCGGGCGGTTTTTTGTTTGCCGCTTTCTGCTGTAATCACGGGCAGTCTGCTGTAATCGCCATCCCGTCCATTCTTTCGTCCGCTGGGGAGTCGTCGAAATGAAGCCTTACCTGTCCGTAGTTTCCTTGACCGTCCTGTTCGCCCTGGGTTTGCCCGTCGCCGGCAATGCCGCCGCCGAAACCTTGCTGGTGGACCGGGCCAATGAAAAGCCGGCCGTGGCCATGCCGGTGCGTGGTCTGAGCATGGCCCAGGTCGAATCGCAGTATGGCGCCCCGCAGCAGAAGCTGGACCCGCGCGGCGGCCAGAAGCGCCAGTGGCCGACCATCAACCGCTGGGTGTACCCGGCCTTCACCGTCTACTTTGAAAAGCAGAAGGTGATCGACGTGGTCGCCAACCAGGCCGGCGCCAACGAGATCGGCCCCAAGCCGCCGATCCGCTGAAGGCCCGCCCCACCCGCCCCGGGCAACGCCCGGGGACATCACAGAAAAGCACGACGAAGGGCACGACCCAGCAATGACCGAACAACTCCGCTTCCCGGCCGAATGGGAAAGCCAGTCCGCCGTGCTGGTCGCATGGCCCCACGCCGAGACCGACTGGGCGCAGCGCCTGGCCGAAGTGGAAGAGACCTACATTGCACTGGTCGCGGCGATCACCCGCTTCGAGCGCGCCTTGATCTGCGTGGCTGACGAAGACCTGCAGACCTACGCCGAAGCGCGCCTGCGCTCGGCGCGGGTGGACATGGGCAAGGTCACCTTCGTCACCACCGAATACGACGACACCTGGTTGCGCGACTCGGGCCCGATCAGCCTGCGCCGCGCCGAGGGCGGCTTCCGCCTGCTGGATTTCCGCTTCACCGGCTGGGGCGGCAAGTTTGAAGCCAGCCGCGACGACCTGCTGGTCGGCGCCCTGAACGCCGCCGGCGTGTTCGCCGACAGCCAGGTGCAGAGCATCGACTTCGCCCTGGAAGGCGGTGCCATCGACACCGACGGCGCCGGCACCTTGCTGACCACCTGGCAGTGCCTGCACGAACGCCACCCGCAACGCACGCGCGAATCGCTGAGCGCCGATCTGGCGCGCTGGCTGGCGCAGGACCGCGTGCTGTGGCTGGACCACGGTTATCTGGAAGGCGACGACACCGACGCCCACGTCGACACCCTCGCCCGGTTTGCCGCCACCGACGCCATCGTCTTCCAGAGTTGCGACGATCCGGCCGATTCGCATTACACCGAACTGCAGGCCATGGGCGCCGAACTGGCCGCGCTGCGCACGCGCGACGGCCAGCCCTATCGCCTGTTCCCGCTGCCGTGGGCCCAGCCCATCGTTGACCAGGGCCGGCGCCTGGCCGCTTCCTACGCCAACTTTCTCATCGTCAACGGCGCGGTGCTGATGCCGGCCTATGGCGACGATGCCGATGCGCGCGCGCAGGCCGTGCTGGCCGAGGCCTTCCCGGACCGGGAAATCGTGCCGGTGCCGTGCCGGCCGCTGATCTGGCAGAACGGCAGCCTGCATTGCATCACCATGCAACTGCCGGCCGGCCTGCCCGCCGCCTGAACCGTCCGGCCGCGTTGCGGCCGGTTTCGCTCCCCGCGCGCTACCCTTGTGCGCCCAACAGCGGATCCGCTTCCATGACCCGTTCAACCCTCCCTGTCGCGCTCATCCAGGAGCGTAACCACGGCGATGCCCAGGCCAACCTGGCCGTCATCGAAGCACGCGTGGCCGAAGCCGCGGCCCAGGGCGCGCGGCTGATCCTGCTGCAGGAACTGCACAACGGTCCGTATTTCTGCCAGCACGAATCGGTAGGCGAGTTCGACCTGGCCGAGCCCATCCCCGGCCCCAGCACCGAGCGCCTGGGTGCGCTGGCGAAAAAGCATGGCGTGGTGATCGTCGCCTCGCTGTTCGAGCGCCGCGCCGCCGGTCTGTACCACAACACCGCGGTGGTACTGGAAAAGGACGGCACCCTGCTCGGCAAGTACCGCAAGATGCACATCCCGGATGACCCGGGCTTCTACGAGAAGTTCTACTTCACCCCGGGCGATATCGGCTTCAAGCCGATCGACACGTCGGTCGGCCGCCTCGGCGTGCTGGTGTGCTGGGACCAGTGGTATCCGGAAGCGGCGCGCCTGATGGCGCTGGCCGGCGCCGAACTGCTGCTCTATCCCACCGCCATCGGCTGGGACCCGGAAGACGCACAGGACGAGAAGAACCGCCAGCGCGACGCCTGGATACTGAGCCATCGCGGCCACGCGGTCGCCAACGGCCTGCCGGTGCTGTCGTGCAACCGCGTCGGCCATGAGCCCTCGCCGCTCGGCGCTTCGGGTATCCAGTTCTGGGGCAACAGCCACGTGCTCGGCCCGCAGGGCGAATTCCTGGCCGAAGCCGGTGCTGAGCCGACCGTGCTGCTGTGCGAAGTGGACCTGCAGCGCAGTGAACACGTGCGGCGCATCTGGCCGTTCCTGCGCGACCGCCGCATCGACGCCTACGGCGACCTGCTGAAGCGCTACATCGACTGAGCCCGTCCATGACCCTGCTGCTGCGCGACGCCACCGAAGCAGATATCCCGGAGATTGCCGCGATCTATGCGGTCGAGGTCACCGACTTCGTCAACACCTACGAGTACGACGTACCCGACGAGGCGGAAATGGCGCAGCGCCGGCGCAACCTGCTGGCGGCCGGTTACCCGTACCTGGTCGCCGAGCTCGATGGGCGCGTGGTCGGCTACGCCTACGCGGGCAGCTACCGCACGCGCATTGCCTACCGCTGGACGGTAGAGAACTCGGTGTATGTCTCCGCGCAGGCGCAGGGCCGCGGCGTGGGCGCGGCGTTGATGCAGCGGTTGATCGAGGAATGCGAGGCGCGTGGCTACCGGCAGATGGTCGCGGTGATCGGCGAGCCAGACAACGTCGCCTCGATCCGCCTGCATGAACGCTTCGGCTTCGAGATGGTCGGCGTGTTCAAGGGCCTGGGCCGCAAGCACGGCCGCTGGCTGGACACCGTGCAGATGCAGCGTGCGCTCGGCCCCGGCGCCGACCAACCTCCTTTCGACGAGTGAAGTAATGGAACCTACCGACACCCTGGCCGGCGACGACCTGCTCTCCGGCCAGCCGCACCGCATCGTCCAGCGCGATGGCGTGCGCTACACCCTGCTCGGCACCGCGCACGTGTCCCAGGCCAGTGTGGCGGCCGTAGAGAAGGCCATTGACAGCGGTCGCTTCGACGCGGTGGCGGTGGAACTGGACAGCCAGCGCCTGCAGGCACTGACCGATCCAGACGCGCTGGCCAAGCTCGATCTGGTCCAGGTGATCCGCAAGGGCCGCGTTGCGTTGTTCGCCGCCAACCTGGCCCTGGCCGCCTACCAGCGGCGCCTGGCGCAGCAGCTGGGCATCGAGCCGGGCGCCGAACTCAAGCAGGCCGTGGGCCTGGCCAAGGCGCAGCACCTGCCCGTCTACCTGATCGACCGCGAAGTCGGCACAACCTTCAAGCGCGCATCGGCGCGACTGGGCCTGCTCGGCAAGATCAAGCTGGCCGGAGGCCTGCTTACCGGCCTGTTCGCCAGCGAAGCGGTGGGCGAGGAAGAAATCGAGAAACTCAAGCAGGGTGACATGCTCGAAGCCAGCTTCGGTGATTTCGCCAGCGAGAGCCCCGAGCTGTACGACACCATCATCGCCGAGCGCGACCGCTACATGGCCACGCGCCTGCGCGAGGAAGCCGGCTTGGCGCTGACCGATGCCAACGCGCAGCACCCGCGCGAAGTGCTTGCCGTGGTCGGTGCCGGCCATCTGGCCGGCCTGGCCCGGCACCTGGCCGAGGACACCGAGGCGCCCGCGCAGTTGCGCGAACAGCTGGACTACGTGCAGCAGCGCCGGCGTATTCCTTGGATCACGCTCGGCATCATGGTGGTCGTGGTGGCAGGCATCGTGCTCGGCTTCTGGCGCGGCGGCATGGCGATGGGCGCCGACCTGTTGCTGCAATGGGTGCTCTACACCGGTGGCCTGGCCGCGCTGGGCGCGCTGCTGGCTGGCAGCCACCCGCTGAGCATCCTGACCGCCGCGGTGGTGGCGCCGCTCAAGCCGTTCCGGTTGAGCGTGCCGGCCGGCACCTTCTCCGCGCTGGTCGAAGTCAACATGCGTCGTCCCGCGTACAACGACTTCCTGACCCTGCGCGACGACGCGCAGACGCTGCGCGGCTGGTACCGCAACCGCGTGACGCGCGTCGTATTGACCTTCCTGCTGACCAGCGCAGGCAGTGCCCTGGGCCTGTGGCTGGCTGGGGTGCAGATCCTGCATCGTCTGCAAGGCGGCTGAGTCTCGCGTTTCCGCGCCAACCATGGCCCGCGATCGAAGGATCGCGGGCCTTTTCATTTCTGGCGTGCTTGCCGATGCGATGGACAGACAGCCGCTGCTCGCCTGCGGCACGCAAACGGAATGCGATAGTTCTTATGCTCCACCCGGTTCTGCTACGAAAAATCGGATATCGACCCGGGGCGCATGTTCCTAGGATGACCTTCAAGCCAAGCGCTTCACCGCGCTGGCCGTCCTCCTCTGTCATGCCGTTCCCGTGTCCGCCTCACTTGCTCCCGCACCTGCTGATTTCGATCCGGTCCTGACCTCCGGCGTCGCTTGCCTGGCGATGCTGGCGCAGCTGCACGGCGTGTCGACCTCGCCACAACAGCTCCGCCACGCGCTCGACACCGGTGCGCCGCTGGGCGCGGGCGAACTGGTGCTGGCGGCGCGGCGCATCGGCCTGAAGTGCAAGGCGGTGACCACCACCCTGGCGCGCCTGCTGCAAACACCGTTGCCGGCAATCGGCATCGACCGCGGCGGGCGCTATTTCGTGCTGGCCAAGGCCGCGGGCAATCGCGTGCTGGTGCATGACCCGCTGCGTGCGCAAACGCTGACAGTCGACTTCGACGCACTGGCTGCGCAATGGGACGGACGCCTGCTGCTGGTGCAATCGCAGGCATCGTTGACCGGGCAGCTGGCACGTTTCGACCTGTCCTGGTTCATTCCTTCCATCATCCGCCACCGCCGCGTGCTCGGCGAAGTGGTGCTGGCCTCGCTGGCGATCCAGCTGTTTGCCCTGGTGACACCGCTGTTCTTCCAGGTGGTGATGGACAAGGTGCTGGTCAACCGCGGGCTGAGCACGCTCGACGTGGTGGCCGTCGGCCTGCTGGCGGTGATGCTGTTTGAAAGCGTGCTGTCGGTCGTGCGCGGCTACCTGATGACCCACACGGCCAGCCGCATCGACGTGGAGCTGGGCTCGCGCCTGTTCCGCCACCTGATCCACCTGCCGCTGGCGTATTTCCAGGTACGCCGGGTGGGCGATTCGGTCGCCCGCGCGCGCGAGCTGGAGAACATCCGCAGCTTCCTCACCGGCAACGCGATCACCCTGATCCTGGACGTGCTGTTCTCGGTCAGCTTCATCGTGGTGATGCTGTTCTACAGCGGCTGGCTGACCCTGCTGGTGCTCGGCTCGCTGCCGCTGTACGGGCTGATCTCAATAGTGGTCACGCCAATGCTGCGGCGGCGGCTCGAATACAGTTTTGAACGCAGCGCCGAAACCCAGTCCATGCTGGTCGAAACGGTCAGCGGCATCGACACGGTCAAGGCGATGTCAGTTGAACCGCAGTTCGCGCGCCGCTGGGACGAGCGCCTGGCCGAGTACGTCGGTGCCAGCTTCCGCACTCAGAACCTGGCCAACGTGGCCGGCGAGGCGGCGGGATTGGTCGGCAAGCTGGTCACGGTCGGCACGCTGTGGCTGGGTGCGCGGCTGGTGATCGACGGCCAGCTCAGCGTCGGCCAGCTGATCGCCTTCAACATGCTGGCCGGGCGCGTGGGCACACCGATCATGCGGCTGGCGCAGTCGTGGACCAATTTCCAGCAGACTGGCGTGTCGATGCAGCGGCTCGGCGACATCCTCAACACGCGGCCGGAAAACGAACAGGCATCGCGCACGCAGTTGCCGCCGCTGCAGGGGCGCGTCGAGTTCCAGCAGGTGCGCTTCCGTTACCACGCCGAAGGCGCCGAGGTGCTGCGCGGCGTGGACCTGAGCGTGGCCGCGGGCGAGATGGTCGGCATCGTCGGCCATTCCGGCTCCGGCAAGAGCACCTTGACCCGGCTGCTGCAGCGACTGCACAGCCCTGAGCAGGGCCGCATCCTGGTGGACGAGGTGGACCTGTCCACGGTCGATGTCGCCTCGTTGCGCAGCCAGATCGGGGTGGTGCTGCAGGAGAACCTGCTGTTCCGCCGCAGCATTCGCGACAACATCGCCCTGTCCTCGCCCAACGCCCCGCTCGAACGGGTGATGCAGGCTGCCCGGACCGCTGGCGCGCACGACTTCATCGTCGCCCTGCCGCAGGGCTACGACACCCTGGTCGAGGAACATGGCAGCTCGCTTTCGGGCGGTCAGCGCCAGCGCATCGCCATTGCCCGGGCGCTGATCGGCAACCCACGCATCCTGATCCTGGACGAAGCAACCAGCGCACTGGACTACGAGTCCGAGCGCATCGTCCACGACAACATGCGCGCCATCCGCCAGGGCCGCACGGTGATCGTCATCGCGCATCGCCTCAGCGCCGTGCGCGAGGCCGATCGCATCGTGGTCATGGACCAAGGGCGGATCGTCGAAAGCGGCACGCACACCTCACTGCTGTCCGTCCCGGGCGGGGCCTATGCCCGCCTTCATTTGCTGCAGCAGGGCTGAGCGATGCGCGCCCTGCCGGTCCTGCTGCAACGCGTGGTCGAAGTCGGCCGCGAAGGCTGGCGCCGCCGCCGCGAGATGGACGCACCCGAGCGTCTGCCGCACGAACTGGAGTTCCTTCCCGCGGTCGAAGCCCTGCGCGACACGCCCAGCCATCCCGCACCACGCGTGGTGCTGGGCCTGATTCTGCTGGTGGCGGTCCTGGCGGTGTTGTGGGGCTGGTTCGGGCGCATCGATGTGGTCTCGGTGGCCCAGGGCAAGGTGCTGGCCAGTGGCCGCAGCAAGCCGATCCAGTCCGACAGCCTGGCCGTGGTCAAGGCGATCCTGGTCGAGGATGGCACGCACGTGGCGGCCGGCCAGTTGCTGGTGGAACTGGACCCCAGCCTCACCGATGCCGAGCTGCAGAAGTTGCAGGATCAATTGCTTGCCGCCCACCTTGACCGCGCCCGCGCCGACGCCCTGCTCGCCGCATTGCAGGCAGGCGGCCCGCCACGGTTGGCTGACCTGGCCGGTGTGCCCGCCGATGCGATGGCCCAGCTGCGCGCTCGCGTCGCCGTGCAGTACCAGGAGCTGCAGTCGCGCCTGGCGCAGACAGGCAGCGCGCAGGCGCAACGCGAATCGGAGATCGGCGCATCGCAGGCCGCCATCGCCGGCTTGCGCCAGACACTGCCGATCAGCGAGCAGATGGCCGCCGACTACCGCCAGCTGCAGGCCGGCAAGTTCGTGGCCAAGCACGCCTGGCTGGAACGCGAACAGGCCGTGGTGCGGCAACGCCAGCAACTGGCGGCAGAACAGGCACGGCTGGCGCAGGCACAGGCCGCGCGCCAGCAGGCGGTGGAACTGCGAGCGAACGTCGCGGCCGAGGCCAGCCGCGGTCTCATCGAGCTGCAACAGGACGCCAACCAGCGCCTCAGCACGCTGACCCAGGAACTGCGCAAGGCCCGGCAACGCGATCGTCAGACCCGATTGCTGGCGCCGGTCGCCGGCACCGTGCAGCAACTGGCCGTGTCCGCACCCGGCGCGGTGGTGATGCCGGCGCAGCCGTTGCTGGTCATCGTGCCGGATGACCAGCCGATGGAGATCGAAGCCACGCTGGCCAATCGCGATGTCGGCGCGGTCCACACCGGCCAGTCCGTGCAGGTCAAGGTCGATGCCTTCGACTTCACCCGCTACGGAATGTTGCAGGGCAAGGTCGCCTCGGTCTCTTCCGACGCGATCCAGGACCCGCAGCGCGGTCCGGTCTACAGCGTGCGCGTGCGCCTGGACAGCAACGTCATCCGCGCCAACGGTCGCGAATTCCCGCTGGTGCCGGGCATGTCGGTGCGTACCGAGGTGCAGACCGGCCGGCGCCGGTTGATCAGCTATTTCCTCTCGCCGCTGCAACGCCGTGTCAACGAGAGCCTCATCGAGCGCTGACTGACAGGAACGCCACCGACCAGGAGATTGCCATCCGACAGATCTGACGCCCGATCCCTCCCCTTGGCCGATTGCGGCCTTCAGGACATGCAGCCGTCGCGGCCCGCGCCCTCGGGCACGCGCTGCTGGCTCGCATGTCGCCACCACTCCCCGCCTCGGCGCGCCCGGGCGGTCTCAAAGGAAAACCCAGATGTACAACCCCAGTTCTTACAGCAGCCCTTACAGCGACTATGCCGCGCGAATCGCCGCCTACTTCCGTTCGCTGTTCCCGTCCCGATTCGCGGACGCGCCGGTGGCGGCGCCGGTCATTCCGGCGCCCCCGGCCATTCCGGAAGTCGCCGCGCCAGTAGCCCCGGCGATCCCGCAGGTCAGCGCGCCGGTCATCGTCGCGCCGACCAGCCCCCAGACCGACACCGGTGCGAACAGCAACACCAACACCGGCTACGTCTTTGGCAACCTGGGCACCACCTACTCGGGTGGCGACCAGGGCCAGGACTCCGGCGCAGGTAGCAACATCAACACCGGCTACGTCACCGGCAACGTCGGCAACACCTACGAGTCAAACAGCAGCGAAGGTGATGTCACCGCCAACTACGGCGGCAGCGACTGGACCAGCAACTACCGCAATGGCAGAACGCAGAGCGGCGGCATGGGCCGCGATGTGGTGACCGGCGGTGCTGGCAGCGACACCCTCGACGGCGGCATGGGCAACGACCGCCTGGTCGGCGGCGCAGGCGATGACCGCCTGTTCGGCGGCATGGGCGATGACTACCTCAACGGCGGCGACGGCAACGACCTGCTCGATGGCGGCATGGGCAACGACCAGCTCTACGGCGGTGCCGGCGATGACCGCATCGATGCCGGTATGGGCAATGACGTGGTCTACGCAGGCAAGGGCAACGACAGTGTCAATGGCGGCATGGGCGACGATGTCATCTACGGCGAAGCGGGTAACGATCGCCTGTACGGCGGCATGGGCAATGACCGCTTGGTGGGCGGCGCTGGCGACGACGTGCTAGAGGGCGGCATGGGCAACGACCGCCTGGAAGGCGGCGCCGGCAACGACACCTATGTGTTCGAGAAGAACTTCGGCCGCGACGTGCTGGTGAATGGCGATGCTTCCAGCGCCACCACCGACAAGGTCGTGTTCACCGAAGGCTCAAAGGCGACGGCCGAACGCCTGTGGTTCAGCCGCGAGGGCAACGACCTGGTGATCGATGTGCTCGATTCGGGCAGCAAGAACATCTCCTACGTCAACGGCAAGCGCAGCGAAACGCCGATTCCGGGCAGCGAGGACCGCCTGACGGTCAGCAACTGGTTCGGTTCGGCGGACGCACGTGTGGATATGTTCCGCGACTCCGACGGCCACACGCTGGACAAGGGCAAGGTCGATGGCCTGGTCAGCGCCATGGCTGCCTTCGGCAAGCCGGCGGGCTCGTCCAGCCTGAGCACCGAGCAGCGCCAGCAGCTGGACACGGTGATTGCCGCAAACTGGTCGTGATCTTGCAGCAGTAACGACAACGGCCGCCCTGTCCGGGGCGGCCGTCGTCATCGCAGCACCTTTACCTCAGCCCGCGACTACGTCGGCCGCGGGCACATCTGCCCTGCCCCCGCGGGCCCGGCGCACCAGCCGCGCCACACCGGTGCTCAGATCGTCGAGCATGGCGTAGATCGTCGGCAGGAACAGCAGGCTGACCACGGTGGAGAACGCCAGGCCACCGGCAATCGCGCGGGCCATCGGGTAGTACGGCGGGCCGTCGCCAAACATCGTGGTGGTGGTCAGCGAAATCGGCACCATCGCCAGGATCGCGGTGCCCATCGTCATCATGATCGGGCGCAGACGCTCGCGCGAGCCTTCCACCAGCGCATCGGTGCGGCTGAGCCCGCGCCGTCGCAGGTTGTTGATGTGCTCGATCATCACGATGCCGTTGTTCACCACCACGCCCATCAGCACCAGAATGCCGATGAAGGACATGATGCCGAAGCTGGTGCCGGTCAGCGCGAACAGCCAGAACACACCGAAGATCGAGAACAGCACGCCGCTCATGATCGCCGCCGGGAACAGCAGCGACTCGAACACCGCCGCCATCACCACGTAGATCATCGCCAGGGCCAGGACCAGGTTGAACAGCATCTGCTTCATCGCCTCGCCGTCGTCCTGGTAGTCGGCGCCGTCGAAGGTGAAGCTGTAGCCCGCCGGGAAGCTCATGTTCTTGAGCACGGCCTCCATCGCCTTGCGGCCCTCGGGCTGGGTGACCTTCTCGCCGAGGTTGGCCTTGATGGTCAGCGTGGTCTGGCGATTGGTACGGCCGATCTGCGTGGCGGACGGCCGCATCTGCACTTCCACCAGGCTCAGCAGCGGCACGCTGCGGCCGTCCTTGGTGCGCACGGTGAAGCTGTCCAGGTCTTCGGGCCGCGTGGTTTCGGCACCGGCAAAGCGCACCCACACCGGCACCTCGTTGTCGCCACGGCGGAACTCGCGGATCGGCGAACCGCGCAAGGCCAGGCCGACAAAGCGCGCGACCTCGTCGGCACTGAAGCCGAACGCGGCGGCGCGCTCGCGGTCCACGCGGATCGCCAGCTCGCTGGTGCGGTCGCCATTGTCGATGTGCACGTCGCGCAGCTCCTTGCGCTGGGCCAGCAGCGGCAGCACTTCCTCGCCGATTTCCTGCAGCGCCTGAGTCGAATCGCCGACCAGCTGCACCTGCACGCCGTTGCTGCCGCCGTTGTTGTCGTTGCCCTGGTTGCCGATGCTGTAGTCGGCACGCGCCGAGCGCGGCATCTCCTTGCGGATGGTCTCCAGGATCGCGGCGGTGTCCTTGGGCTCCACCTTGCTCTCGTCGAAGGTGACAATGGTGCTGCTGCCTTCCTGCTCACTGAACCAGGAATAGACCTGGCTGATGTGGAAGCGCTCGCGGTTCTTGTCGAGGTAGGCCTCCACGCGCCCCACTTCCTCGCCGAGCTGTTCGCGGGTGTAGGAGCCCTTCCACTGGTACCCGATGAAGGCCTCCTTGCCGCCCTCGCCGCCAAACATGTCGATCTTGGTCAGCTTCATCGGCACCAGGCTCGCCAGCACCACCATGATGATGCCGAACACGCTCCAGCCACGGTGTTCGAGGGTCCAGCGCAGCAGGCGGGCGTAGCGGACCTGCAGCCGGGCGATGACGCCCTTGTTGGACTTCACCAGCGCCGGGGTCTTCATCCGTGCCGACAGCATCGGGATCAGGCTGATGGCGACCAGCCACGAGGCCAGCAGCGACACCGAGATGGTGATCGCGATCTGCGCCATGAAGATGCTGATGTTGTTGGTTTCGCCAAACAGGTTGGGCAGGAACACGATGCAGTGGCACAGCGTGCCGGCACTCAACGCAATGGAGACGTTGCGGGTGCCGACCAGTGACGCCAGCGCCGGCTGGTCAGGGTAGCGCTCGCGTTCCTGATAGATGCTTTCCACCACCACCACGGCGTTGTCGACCAGCATGCCCACCGCCAGCAGCAGGCCCATCATCGTCAGGATGTTGAGGGTGACGCCGACGAAGTACATGAAGCCCAGGGTGATGGCGAAACAGATCGGGATCGCCAGCGTCACCATCAGCGTCGAAGGCCAGTGCCGCAGGAAGAAGAACAGCACGGTGACCGACAACAGCAGGCCGACCGCGCCGGCTTCGGCCAGTTCGGCCAGCGAAGAGGTCACCGCATCGCCCTGGTTGGCGATGACCTTGATCTGCACGTCGCTCATGGACGGCTGCTTGCGGATCGCCTCGACTTCCTTGAGCGCGGCGCGCGAGACTTCCACCAGGTTGGCGTTGCGCTCCTTGAAGATGTCCAGACCGATGGCCGGGCGCCCGTCCAGGCGGCGGCCATAGGCCATGCGCGTGGGCTTGAGGCGCACGTCGGCAATGTCGCCCAGGCGTAGGCCCTTGTTGTTGAGTACCAGGTCGCGCAGTTCCTGCAGGTCGCGCAGCTCGCCGACCGGCTGCACACGGATGCGCTGGCCGTTGTCGTCGATCTGCCCGGCCGATACCGAGAAGTTGAGCTTGCCGAGTTTCTCGCTGAGGTCATTCAGGCTCAGGTCGTGCGCGGTCAGGCGGTCCGGCTTGATCGCGATCTCGACCTCGTTGGGCGGCGCGCCGGAAATCTCCACCCGGGCCACGCCGGCGATGCGCTCGATCCGGCGCTTGAACTCGCGGTCGAGCATGTCGTAGGCGCCGGTCAGGTCGCTCTGGCTGGCCAGGCGCACCTTGAGGATCGCCTCGTCGCTGCTGGACCACTTGTAGACGTGGTAGCGCTGCAGGTCCTCGGGCAGATCGTCGCGGATCGCATCGATGCGCTGGCGCGCATCGGAAGCGGCAATGGCGATGTCACGGTCCCAGTCTGAGAACTCAATGAAGATGTTGGCGCCGTCGGCCGTGGCGACCGAGCGCATGCGCTTGATCCCCGTCATCGTCGCCAGCGCTTCCTCGGCCGGGCGCACCAGGTTGCGCTCGACCTCGTCCGGCGTGGAGCCGGTGTACGGCAGCTCCACGAACAGGAACGGCGCGGAGATATCCGGCAACGCCTCCAGCGGCAGGCGGAACGCGGCAATCAGGCCGACCACGACCAGTGACACGAAGCACATGATCGTGGTGACTGGCCGGCGGATGGAGAACTCGGCGATGCTCATGCCGACTCCAGTGCGCCGCCGGCGCCGTGGCTGTCCTTGCCCTCGCCGCCCTCAGCCACATGGCCGTGGCGCGCGCGCATGCGGCGGCCACGCTCCAGGTAGTAGGCATCGGCGCGACGGTCGAGCAGGTCGTACACCACCGGGATCACCAGCAGCGTCAGCAGCGTGGAGACCAGCAGGCCGCCGATCACCGTGATCGCCATCGGCGCGCGCACCTCGGCACCTTCGCCCAAGGCCAGGGCCAGCGGCGCGAAGCCGAACAGCGTGCACAGCGTGGTCATCACGATCGGGCGCAGGCGCGAGCGTGCCCCCTCGACCAGCGCCGCGCGCTTGGCCACGCCCTCTTCGCGCAACTGGTTGACCTTGTCGATCAGGATGATCGCGTTCTTGGTCACCAGGCCGACCAGCAGGATCAGGCCGATGAACACCACTACCGAGATCGGCTTGCCGGTCAGCAGCAGCGCCAGCACCGCGCCGACCAGGGCCAGCGGGATGGTGAACAGGATCACGAACGGGTGCAGCAGCGACTCGAACTGCGAGGCCATCACCAGGTAGACCAGAAAGATCGCCAGGCCGAAGGCAAACAGCAGCGCCCTCACCGACTCGGCCAGTTCCTCGCCCTGCCCGCCGATGTGCATGCCGACGCCGGCGGCCAGCGGGTCGCGCTTGACCATCTGCTCGACTTCGCGCACCGCGCCGCCCAGGTCGATGTCACGCAGGTTCGCCGACACGATCGCCACGCGGGTCTGGTCCGCGCGATGGATTTCGCTGGGGCCAGTGGTGGCGACGACTTCGGCCACCGAGGCCAGGGTCACCGGCCGGCTGCTGCCGGGGTTGACGATCAGGCGGCGGATATCCTCGACGCTGGCGCGGTCGCTGTGCTGCGCCCGCACCAGCACGTCGATCTTGCGGTCGCGGAAGCTGTAGCGGGTTGCAACATCGCCGCGCACCTTCTTCACCACCACATCGGCGATCTGCCGCGTGGTCAGGCCCAGCGCGCCGGCCCGCTCCTGGTCGAAGCGGATCTGGATCTCGGGAAAGCCCTCTTCCACCGTCGACTTCACGTCGGCGTAGTGGCGGTTGGCGCGCAGCATCGCCGCCAGCTTCTGCCCGACGTGTTCCAGCTCGGCCAGGTCCTGCCCGCGCAGTTCCACTTCCAGCGGCGTGGAGAAGGAGAACAGTGCCGGCCGCGCGAAGTCGACCTGCACGCCCGGGTGCCCGGCCATGCTCGCACGCAGCTTCTCGGTTTCGGCTGCTTCCAGCTTCTGGCTGCCGCCGTTGGCCATCACCACGGTCAGCTTGCCGATGTTCTCGCCGCTCTCGGTGGGGTTGGCGTCCAGGCGCGTGCCACTGCCCGATACACCGTACAGCGCGGAGATGCCCTCGTCCTTGTCGTGCTTGCGCTGCAGTTCGCGCACCAGGCCGTCGGTCTGCGCCAGCGGCGTGCCGGCTGGCAGCTTGACGGTCATCTCGAAGCGGTCCTGGGCCAGCTGCGGGATCAGGTCGGCACCGAGCATCGGCACTGCGAACACGGTGGCGACGAAGATCGCCGCCGCCATGCCGAGGACGCGGCCGGGATGGGCCAGCGCACCGGGCAGCAGCCGCAGATAGCCGCGTTCGGCGTACTCGTAGGGCTTCATCGACCAGTCGCTGAGGCGGCGCATTACCGGACCGACCACGCGGGTCATGCCGCGCCAGGCGCGCACCACCAGCCAGGCGATGCCGAAGAAGCCGTAGCGGAACACCACCGCCAGCCCGCGGCGGGCCGCGGCCACTGGTTTGAGCCAGCGCTGGGTCGGCTGCCACTGCGGATGTGCCGGTTCTTCCGGAAACGCCAGCGGCGGGCGGCCCTTGAGAGAGCTCAGCATCGGGATCAGGGTCATCGACACGACCAGCGAGATCGCAATGGCAATGGCCACGGTCAGTGCCTGATCGCGGAACAGCTGCCCGGCAATGCCTTCGACGAACACCAGCGGCAGGAACACCGCGATGGTGGTCAGAGTCGAGGCCATCACCGCCATGCTCACCTCGCGGGTGCCGACGATGGCTGCTTCCAGCACGCCCAGGCCGCGCTCGCGCGCCTTGGCAATGCTTTCGAGCACCACGATGGAATCGTCCACCACCAGGCCGGTGGCCAGCGCCAGGCCGCCCAGCGACATCACGTTCAAGCTCAGGCCGAGCTGGCCCATGAAGAAGAACGTGGTGATGATCGACACCGGCAGCGACAGGCTGATGACGAAGGTGCTCCAGCCATCGCGCAGGAACAGGAAGATGATCAGGATCGCCAGCACGCCGCCGATCAGGCCGTCATGCTTGACCGAGGTGATCGCCTCTTCGATGAAGTGCGACTGGTCCTCGATGGTGGTGATCTGCACATCGCCCGGCACCGTGGACTTGATCTGCTCCAGGCGCTTGCGCAGCGCCGCGGCCGTGGACACGGTGTTGGCATCGCCTTCCTTGTAGATCGCCAGCTCCACCGCTTCCTTGCCGCCCAGGCGGATGATCGCCTCGCGTTCCTTGTAGCCCTGGCGGACCTCGGCCACATCCTTCAGGCGCACCGGCATGCCACCGGCGATGGAGCTGCTGCTGCCGGCCGAGGCGTTCTGCACTTCGGCCGCCGCGGCCATCGTCGCCTGCGAACCGCTCGCCGCGGCGATGGCGAACATCTGCTGCATCGCCGCGTCGGCGCCGCTGCTGTTGGTGCTGGTAGTGGTGACCAGCAGGTTGCGGATTTCTTCCAGGTTGACGAACTGGTTGACGGTGCGCACCAGGTAGCGCTGCGAACCTTCCTCCAGGCGCCCGCCGGAGATGTTGATGTTCTCTTCCTTGAGGCGGGTGATGACGTTGTCGATCGGCAGATTGAGCTGAGCCAGCTTCTGCTGGTCGATATCGACCTGGATCTCGTCTTCCAGGCCGCCGCCGACCTTGACCGCGGCCACGCCGGAGACTGGTTCGAGCTTCTTTTTCAGATCCTCGTCGGCATAGCGGCGCAGCATCGTCAGCTGGCGGATCGACTCGGCGTCATCGCCCGGCTCGGCCTTGGGCGACAACACCAGGCGCATGATCGGCTCGGTCGACGGATTGAAGCGCAGCAGCACCGGGGCCTTGGCCTCCAGCGGCAGGTTCAGCGCTTCCATCTTGTCGCGCACCTCCAACGTCGCCTGGTCCATATTGGTACCCCAGGCGAACTCCAGCACCACGTCGCTCTGGCCGGTACGCGAGACCGACTTGAGCTTGCGCAGGTTCTTGACCACGCCGACGGCTTCTTCCACCGGCTCGGTCACCAGCGTCTCGATCTCGGCCGGTGCCGCACCGGTGTACTCGGTGCGCACGGTGAGCGTGGGATAGCTCAGGTCAGGCAGCAGGTTGACCTTGAGGCTGTTCAGCGCAATGACGCCGAACAGCAGCATGGTCACCGTGATCATGGCGATGGTGACGCGGCGGCGCGTGGCGAACTCCACCAGCCCGCCGCCCATCGCGCCCGGTGGCGCGTGCGTGGCCGGGGCGCGGCCGTGATCGGTGCCGCCGCTGCTCATGAACGCTTGCCTTCGTCGCCCTTGGCGATCGCCTGCGCTGCTTCGACCTTGGCCTGCGGCTCACCGATGACCTGCACTTGCGTGCCATCGCGCAGCGCGACCTTGCCGGCGGTGACCACCTGGTCGCCTTCCTTCAGGCCATCACGGATCTCGACCCACTGGCCTTCGGCATAGCCGAGCTTGACCGGCACGCGCGACACCTTGCCCTGGCGCACGCGGAATACCGCCGGGTCGCCGTCTTCGAGCAGCGCCAGACGCGGCACCACGAGCGCGTCGGCGCGCTGGTCGTAATCGATGCGGATGCGCCCGAACATGCCCGGCTGCAAGGTACTGGCCGCGTCGGAGAAGGCGCAGATCACACGGAAGGTGCCGCTACCCGAATCGACCACCGGAGCCACGCGGTCGACCACGCCGGTGAACTGCTTGCCCGGCAGTGCGTCGGCAATCAGGCTGACTGGCTGGCCGGCCTTGAGCGTGGCCAGTTCGCGCTCGGGCACGTTGAGCGTGGCTTCCAGGCGCGAGTCGTCAACGATGCGGAAGATCGGCGTATTGATCTGCACGAAGTTGCCGTCCTTGATCGAGCGCGAGGCGATCACGCCGCTGATCGGCGCCACCACCGTCGTGTAGCTCAGTTCCAGCGCGGCCATGCGGTACTGCGCGCGTGCGTTTTCCAGGTCGTACTTGAGCTGGTCCACCTCGGCGGCGCTGACCAGCTGCTGCGACACCAGTCGCGTGGCGCGCTGGTAGCTGTTCTCGAGCTTGCGCATGGCCGCTTCGCTCTGCGCCACGGCAAGACGCGCGCGGTCCGGATCCAGGCGCACCAGCGGCTGCCCGGCACGCACCTTCTGCCCTTCCTCGACCAGCACCTGCAAGGCCACGCCAGAAGTCTTGGCCACGACCTGCGCCTCGGCCCGGGGCTCCAGCGCCGAGGTGCCGGTATAGCTGGCCGCGACCGGACGGCGGGCGGCCTTGGCCACCTCGACCGGGACCGCGTCAGCGGCCTTTTCCTCCTTCTTGTCGCCATCCTCGGCGGCCTGTTCGTTGCTGGCGTCGCCGGACTTGCAGCCGGCCAGCAGCAGTGAGGTGGAGAACAGCAGCGCGGCGGCACAGACTCCGGTGCGGCCGAGCGTGGAGGAGAATCGCGACATCGTCGTGTCCCTGGTGGATGCGGTGAACAGGTGTTGTAGGCAAGTAAATCACCACCTGACCAGAACGCCAATGGCCCAAAGGTCATGGTGGTCACAGTGCCTATTCACCCCCGTTCCCGCGGCGGGCTTTCGCAGGCATACTCGGGGTGTTCCGTGCCACCCCCACTCCGGAACGACACCAAATCAGCCTTCCGGACAACGAAACCAATGCGCCCGCAGCCGCTCGCCGCTTGTCTCGCTCTGGTCGTTCTAATGCAGTTCTGGGTCGCCCGAGCCAATCCGCAGTCAGAACCCGCCACGCCGTCTCCCGCGCCCACCGCCTCCCCGGCTCCGGCGCCTGCCCCGTCCACGCCCACTGGCAATCCGGACAAGGGCAAGATCCTGACCTACACCTGCCAGGGCTGCCACGGCATCCCCGGCTACAAGAACGCCTATCCCAGTTTCCGGGTGCCGAAAATCGGCGGGCAGTCGTCGCAATACCTGACCCAGGCCCTGGTCGAATACCGCACGGGCAAGCGCAAGCACCCGACGATGCAGGCCCAGGCGCAGAGCTTCTCGGACCAGGACATCGCCGACATCTCCGCCTTCCTTTCCACCCTCAAGTAAGCGCAATCATGTCGAAAGCAAAGAACGCCCAGCGTTTCGCCATCGCCCTGTTTGCTGCCCTGGCCATGGCGGCGTGCAGTCAGTCGCAGGTCGAGTCCCAGGAAACTTCCGCCGCTGATCCGGGCCACGCCAGCGGCGAACATGGCTCGGGCTCGTCGGCCGGCCTGCCCACCGGTCGCCCGCAGGCGGGAGACCAGCTGGCCCATGCCAAGGGCAAGGCTACCGGGCAGAGCTGCGTGGACTGCCACGGGCCTGATGGCAATACGCCGATTGATGCGACCTACCCCAAGCTCGGCGGCCAGTACGGCGATTACCTCGCCCACGCACTGCAGGCCTACCGCAGCGGCGACCGCCAGCACCCGTTGATGACCCCGCAGGCGGCCAACCTCAGCGACCAGGACATTGCCGACCTGGCCGCCTACTTCGGTTCGCGCGGCAGCCAGTTGCACGACCTGCAAGGCGTGCACTGACCCGCGAAGGCCCCGGTTCGCGCCGGGGCCTTTGCTTTACCAGCGCCAGCCGGCCGCCACCGAGAAGCCCAGGTCCTTGCGCGTATTGGTGCTGGCCTGCGCCTTGTACAGATGGCGTCCGCTTCCGCTGACGCCTGACAGGCCGACGGCCATGCTGTATTCGCCCTGGAAGCTGCCCATGCCCACCGACATCAGGCTGTCGCCTGCTTCGTAGGCCTGCACCAGGCCGGCCATGGCAATGGCCGAAGCGGTGCCGGCGCGGCTTTCGCGGCGCAGATCCCACACATCATTGCTCAGCGACTGGACGCGCTGGTCGGTGTACGCGCGCGATTGGCCGACCGCGTCAGCCATGCCCGATTGCAGCTGGCGCACGTTGACCGCATCCATGGGTGCGACGCCGTCGCTCACATTGCGAACGGTGGTACCGCTGCCGTTTGGTCCGCCCAGGCTCAGGCTGCGCATGTCAGGCGCCGCGCCGGGCGAAGGCCGGTCGTACTTCACGGTGCCCGCTTGTGCCTTGCGCAGCTGGCTGAGGTTGACGGCGTCAGTGTCGTCATTGCCCGCAGCCACGTGGCTGATGCTGCGTTCCTTGCCGGCGCTGCCCACCGAGACGCTGTTGGACTTCGTGGCAACCGACCCCGCGCCAAGCGCCACGCTATTGTCCGCGCTGGCTTGTGCGCCGTTGCCAATCGCCACGGCTGCGGCGCCCGTCGCGCTGGACTGCGGCCCCGCTGCCACCGCGTCGGTGCCCATTGCGCTGGCCGCGGCGCCGCTGGACTTGACGCTCAGGTATTTGACCCCGCCGCCACTGGTCAGGTTGGCAATCGCCGCGGTGTTGCTGATCACGCGGCCATCGATATTGCTGAGGGCATCGCCGACGTTGCCGACCTGCTCGCCATTGGCGGTATAGGTAGAGCTGCTCAGGGCGGTTTGCGGTTCCGTGCTGGAGACACTGGCGCGAAGCGTCACTGGATTGTGCATCGAGGCGCTCATCGGCGGCACGCCTGCGGCGCTACCGGGATTGCCGGCATTGCCGGCATTGGAAATGCTGTTGACCGCGTCGCCCAGTTTGGCAACGCGGCTGGCGATGTCGGAGAGCGCGTCACCGACACTGCTCACGCGCTTGTCGCCGAAGTCGTAGCTGGGCCCGGTGAGGGTGCCGTCCGGGTTGATCCGGGCGCCACCGCCAAAAGCATCCACCGCGCCTTGCAGCTGAGACACGTTGACCGCATCGGTTGCGGCGGTCCCGGCACGCATGTTGGTGATCTGGCGCTTCAAGGTGTTTGAGCCCAGTGACACAGCATTGTCGCGGTCGGCGATGGACTGCGCGCCCAGGGCAACCGCCCCCCATGTCGCGGCGGTGGCCTTTTCGCCCAGCGCAACCGCGTACCTGGCCGTCGCCTGGGAAGCGGAGCCGACCGAGATCGAGAAGTCGCTGCTGGCGATGGCCTCGGGCCCAATGCCGATGGAGTCGGCGCCAGTGGCGTGGGCATGGAGCTTGTCGGACCTGGCGCGGAAGAACTGCGTCGCATTGTTGAGCTGGCCGACGGTGGCCGCGTCGGATTCGGCCGAGCCCTTGGCCACGTTGATGATCTGACGCTTGACGCTGGCCGAGCCCACCGAAACGGCGTTGCCGCGATCAGCCACCGATTGCGCACCGAGCGCGACCCCACCCCAGGTCGAAGCCACGGCCTTTTCACCCATGGCCACCGCAAAAGCACCGGTCGCCTGTGCAGCCGGGCCGGAAGCCACTGCAAATTCACCACTGGCCATTGCGCCGGGGCCTACTGCAATGGAGTCTTTACCCGTGGCACTCGCACCAGGCTTGTCGGACTTGACGCTGGCGTAGGCGACGCCAGCGCGGCTACTCAGCTGGTCGCCCAGCTGGGTGACGCGCTGATCGACCTGGCTGATACGGCCGTCCACCTCAGTCAGCGCATCACCGACGCTGTTGATGCTCTTGCCGTTGAAGACGTAACTGGGCCCGGTGATCGAACCATCCGAGTTGACCCCGGCACCGCCGCCCAGAGCCTGCGTTACCTGCTTGAGCTGGCCGACATTGACCGCGTCGGTATCGCCGAGGCCGGCGGCCATGTTGACGATACGGCGGGTATTGGCGGCGCTGGTGAGGCGGGTCCTGGAAAGGCCGTCGTTGGCATAAGCCTCGAAGCTGCTGGCCATGGCGCTGCCGACGGACACCGTGTTGTCCTGATCGGCCACCGAGCCGGTGCCCAACGCCACCGCGTCCCTGGCGGTGGTGCGGGCAAGCGCGCCGATGGCGATGGCGTTGTCTGCAGTGATGCCGCTGTCCGAGCCGATAGCGATACCACCAATGCCATTGCCGATGGCTTCATCCGTGGGACCCGTGCTGCCGCTCGCATCGCTACGGCCGTTGACCTTCAGATAATAGTTGCGATCCCTCATCGCCGTGGTCCGTTGTCGGGCGCGCGAGTCCACGGCTCTGCCGCCCGACCTCAACTCGACCACTTCCGCGGCAAACATGCGCGGCGTGGCCCGCAACGGCGCAGGAGTCGGCGGACCATATGTGCGCGAGCGTGAATCGAAGGTGGCGTTCGCCCGATCGCGCAGCTGGCCGAGGTTGACGGCATCGGTGTCCCGTATGCCGTCCGCCACGTTGCTGATGCGCGTGCCCTTGGGCAATGGGGCGTCGCGTTCGCCGACGCCGTCGCCATTGGTGTCGGCAAAGTAGCGGCTGTCGCCAGTGCCCGGGGCCAGTTCGACGCGCGGCGCACCGGCGTCGATGGAACCGGGAACATAGGTGACGCTGCTGGCGAGCCTGTCGCCCAGGTTGGCGACCCGGCCATCGAGGTTGGAAATCGCGGCGCCGACGCTGCTCACCGTTTTGTTGGCAACGGTATAGGCAGGGCCGGTGATGGTGCCGTCCGCATTGAGCGTGGCGCTGCCGCCCAGCGCATCGGCCACTGACTTGTTGGTGCCATACAGCTGCGCGCCATTGATGCCTTCACTTGAGCCGGCGCCCACTGCACTGTTCGCCACGCCGGTCAAACCGCGATTGCCTGCGGTGCCTGCAAACGACACCTGCGTGCCACCCTTGTCCTTGGCGACGCTGACATTGCTGGTCGCTGCGTCCTGTTGCACGGAGCCAACGGTGCCGCTGCCAATCTGGTCAACCATCTGCGTAATGCGGGTGGTATTGCTCGCCACGCTGCTACCGAGGGCAGCGATGGCCTGATTTGCGGCATGCAGCTGGCTTCCGTTGACCGCATCCGTGCTTTCGGCGGAGAGCCGGCCCGCCGCCACATTGGTGATCGTGCGCTCGGTTCCCGCTGCGCCGACGCTGACGGTGCTGGTCGGAGCGGCGCCTGCGAACTGGTAGAGCTGCCCTGCAATGAGCGCACTCTGAGTCGCCGTGACCGCGGAAGTCACTGCGCCGGCGCCCAGCGCGACCGACCCAGCCTGTCTTGCCGCCGCACCGCTGCCCATGGCGATTGCGCGCTCGGCGGAGGCTTCCACGTAGGCACCGACGGCAATGGCCCGGATACCTGACGCGGTCGTGTCGCTGCCGACCGCGACGACCCCATCGGCAGAAGAGGCCACATCACTGCCCACGCTGAGCGAGGATATGCCCGCGGCCTTGGTTCCGTGGCCCAAGGCGGTGGACTTCTTCGCCAGAGCCTGGGCTCTTGTGCCGAACGCGTTGGCGAAGTTTCCGCTCGTGGTCGCGTACGAACCGACAGCGGTTGCCTCGCTGGCACCCCATCCTGGCACCGACCATTCCCCGTTCACTACTGCCCCATACCCTATCGCAACGGAATAGTCTGAAGTGGTGTTGTTGATCTTTCCTTTATCCAGCGTTCCTGCGAACGCGACGTCCGGCAAAAACAGCAGGGCGATCACCGCGGGCATGATGCGCAGTGCGGCCAGATCAGGGCGTGCAGTTGCCGTCGCAGGCAGCTGTTCCCGGCTAGATTGGGCGCAGCTCCGTTGGCTGCGTCCAGCCACTGGTGCGAGGACAAGCGCAGTAGCGTCGCGGTTGCAGGCCAGTTGCAAAACTCTGTTCATATCTATCACCTCTGGGGGAAGTGGCGGCATGATCTCCAGCCGTTTGACAACGGGCGACGGAATGTTGGACAGATCGAGTGTTATTCACGGATTGTCTCAATAAGACACATCCGACAAAGCGCGCAGGCGGCCTGCGACGTAGCGATGAAAGGCGCGTGCCGCAAGCCTGAGCATCTCAGGCATCCGGCACGGAGCAGCCGCAAACTGAAACCCCCGGCCGCGCCGGGGGTGCTTGGGTTTACCAGCGCCAGCCGGCGGAGACAGAGAAGCCCAGGTCACGTCGCGAGTTCGTACTCGCCTGCGCCTTGTACAGGTAACGGCCGTTGTCGGTAACCCCCGACAGGCCCACCGCCATGCTGTATTCGCCCTGGAAGCTGCCCATGCCTACAGACATCAGGCTGTCGCCTGCTTCGTAGGCCTGCACCAGGCCAGCCATGGCAATGGCCGAAGCGGTGCCAGCGCGGCTCTCGCGGCGCAGATTCCAGACGTCGTTGCTCAAAGCCTCGACACGCTGGTCGGTGTAGGCGCGCGATTGGCCCACGGCGTCGGCCATGCCAGATTGCAACTGACGCACGTTAACCGCATCCATCGGCGCCACGCCGTTACTGACATTGCGCACCGTGGTGCCGCTGCCGTTGGCGCCGCCCAGGGTCAGGCTGCGGGTATCCGGTGCGGCGCCCGGCGAAGGCCGGTCGTACTGCACGGTGGCTGCCTGCGCGCTACGCAGCTGCGAGACATTGACTGCATCCGTGTCGTCGGTGCCCGCGGCAACATGGGTGATGCTGCGCGTCTTGCCTGCGCTGCCTACCGATACGCTGTTGGCTTTGGATGCGACCGAGCCTGCGCCCAGCGCGATGCTGTTGTCGGCATTGGCTTGTGCGGCGCTGCCAATGGCAACTCCGCCCGCGCCGCTGGCGGTGGACTGCGGACCGACGGCGACCGCTTCGGCACCCGTGGCGTTGGCGGCCGCGGCCGTGGACTTCACGCTCAGGTATTTCACCCCGCCACCAGCTGCCAGGTTCTGGATCGCCGCAGTGTTGGTGCTGACGCGTCCATCGATGTTGTTCAGCGCGTCGCCGACGTTGGTCACCGGGGCGCCGTTGACCACGTAGGTCGGGCCGCTCACCGTTCCATCCGGGTTGACCTGCGAGCCGCCACCCAGTGCATCGGCGATGGACTTGGTGGCGTCATACAGTTGCGAGCCGTTCACCGCTTCCGTCGAGGTCTGGTTGACCGCGCCTTGGGCCACGCCGGTGAGTGTGCGCTCCCCCGCTGTGCCGGTGAAGTTCACGCGGGTGCCGTCGTTGCCCTTGGCCACCGTGATTTCGCGCGTGGTGGCATCCTGCTGCACCAGGCCCGTCGTGGTATCGCCAATCTTCTGCTCCAGGTTGGCGATGGCATCGCCGACGTTGCTCACCGACTTGCCATTGACGACGTAGGTCGGCCCGGTGACGGTGCCATCGGGGTTCACCTTCGAGCCGCCGCCCAGCGCATCCACCGCGCCCTTGAGCTGGGAGACATTGACCGCATCGGTGTTGGCCGTGCCCCTGGCCAGGTTGACCAGTTGCCGCTGCGCGCTGGCCGAGCCCACCGACACGGTACTGGCACGGTCGGCGATGGCGCCGTTACCCAGGGCCACGGCATTGGCAGCCGAGGCCAGGGCCTGCGGGCCGACGGCGACGCTGTTGGTGCCACTGGCGGTGGCATCGGCCAGGCTGGAGTTGGCGCGGAAGTACTTGATCCCGGCGCCACCATTGATCTGGTCGCCGAGGTTGGTGACGCGCTGGTCGACCTGGGTGATACGGCCGTCCACTTCGGTCAGGGCATCGCCGACGTTGTTGATGGTCTTGCCGTTGACGGTGTAGGTCGGGCCGGTGACGGTGCCATCCGGGTTGACCTGCGAGCCGCCGCCCAGGGCATCGGCTACGGATTTGTTGGTGCCGTAAAGCTGCGAGCCATTGATGGCTTCGGTGGAGGTTGGCGTGACTGCGCCGTTGGCCACGCCGGTCAGGACGCGGTTGCCGGCGCTGCCGCTGATGTTGACGCGGCTGCCGTCGGTGGCGGTGGCGATATTGATGTCACGCGTGGCGGTGTCCTGCCGCACCAGCCCCAAGCCGCCATTGTTGATCTGGTCGCCCAGTTCGGTGATGCGGGTGCTGTTGGTGGCGACGCGGCCGTCAATATTTGTCAGGGCGTCGCCGACGTTCCTGACGGTGGTGCCGCCTACGCTGTAGGTCAATACAGTGTCGATCGGCAGTACCGGCAAGGATGTCCCGGGAAGCCACCGAGCCGGCGCCGAGTGCCACGCTGTTGGAGGCGTCGGCCCTGGCGCCATTGCCGATAGCCACTGCGCCATCTCCCGTTGCGCTGGACTGCGGACCGACGGCGACCGCTTCGGCACCCGTGGCACTGGCAGCCGCCGCGGCAGACTTCACGCTCAGGTATTTCACCCCCCCACCATTGGCCAGGTTCTGGATCGCCGTGGTGTTACTGATGACCCGGCCATCAATATTGCTGATCGCATCGCCGACGTTGTTCACGGCGGCGCCGCCGACCGTGTAGGTCGGGCCGGTGATCGTCCCATCCGGGTTGACCTGCGAGCCGCCGCCGAGCGAATCGGCTACCGACTTGTTGGTGCCGTAGAGCTGGGAACCGTTTACCGCTTCGGTTGAAGTCTCATTGACAGCACCTTTTGCAACACTGGTCAGTACGCGATCACCGGCCGTGCCGGCAAACGAGACCTGCGTGCCATCGGTGTCCTTGGCGACGGTGATATCGCGGGTGATCGCATCCTGCTGCACCAGGCCGATGCTGCCGTTGTTGAGCTGATCGCCGAGGTTGGTGATCGCCGTCGACGTATTGGTGACCCGGCCATCAAGGTTGGTCAGCGCATCACCCACATTGTTCACCGTGCTACCGCCCACCACGTAGGTCGGACCAGTCACGGTACCGTCGGGATTGATTGTGGCGCCGCCACCCAGGCCGTCCACGGCGCCCTTGAGCTGAGAGACGTTGACGCCGTCATTGTCGGCCATGCCGCGGGCTACACCAGCCAGGACGCGATCGCCGGCCGTGCCGGCAAAGTTCACCCGGTTGCCATCGGTCGCATTGGCCACGGTGATATCCCGGCTGGTCGCATCTTGCTGCACCAAGCCGATGGTGCCGTTGTTGAGTTGGTCGCCCAGGTTGGTGATGGCGGTGGTGTTGTTGGTGACCCGGCCATCGACATTACTGATGGCATCGCCGACGTTGTTTACCGTAGTCCCGCCGACGCTGTAGCTGGGGCCGGTGATCGTGCCATCCGGGTTTACCTGCGAGCCGCCGCCGAGCGAGTCGGCCACCGACTTGTTGGTGCCGTAGAGCTGGGAACCGTTTACCGCTTCGGTTGAAGTTGCGTTGATCGCACCCTCGGCAACACTGGTCAGCACGCGATCACCCGCCGTGCCGGCAAACGAGACCTGTGTGCCATCGGTGTCCTTGGCGACGGTGATGCTGCGGCTGGTGGCGTCCTGCTGCACCAAGCCGATGGTGCCGTTGTTGAGCTGGTCGCCCAGGTTGGTGATGGCGGTGGCGTTGTTGGTGACCCGGCCATCGACGTTGCTGATGGCATCGCCGACGTTGTTTACCGTCGTACCGCCGACCGTGTAGGTCGGGCCGGTGATCGT
>DASPIU010000023.1:0-131296 GCA_035629025.1 Stenotrophomonas sp. | reverse complement strand
CCACCACGCGCTTGTAGGCGACGAGGATTTTCATCTTGTGCGGAATCCTTCAATGAAGCGGAGAGGCCCGGCCGCGGCGGCAGGCGCGGGGCAGTGGGGTGATTTTAGCCGGCAAAGGCCGTCCGTGCGATGGCGTATGGTTTGATGCGCTGCATCACGGAGTTTGACTTCGCCGCTGCGAGATCCCGCACAAAACGGCTATTCTTCGCAGTCTTTACTTGCGCGGCCTGAGTGCCCGAGGAGACGTGGGTGGCAACTTGGCTAGTAACCGGCGGCGCCGGCTTCATTGGCGGCAACTTCGTCCGCGAGGCGGTGGCCCGCGGCGTGAAAGTGGTCAATCTCGATCTGTTGACCTACGCCGGCAACCTGAACACGTTGGCCTCACTGGATGACAATCCGAACCACGTCTTCCTTCGCGGCGACATCGGCGACCGCGCACTGGTCTCCCGGCTTCTGGCCGAGCACCAGCCCGACGCCGTGCTGAACTTTGCCGCCGAAAGCCATGTCGACCGTTCCATTGACGGGCCTGGTGCCTTCATTCAGACCAATGTCGTCGGCACCCTGGGCCTGCTGGAGTCCACGCGCGACTACTGGAAGGCGCTGCCGGACAGCCGCCGTGACGCGTTCCGCTTCCTCCACGTCTCCACCGACGAGGTCTACGGCACGCTCGGCGAGACCGGCAAGTTCACCGAAACCACGGCCTACGCGCCGAACTCACCGTATTCGGCCTCCAAGGCTGCGTCCGACCACCTGGTGCGAGCGTTCCATCACACCTACGGCCTGCCGGTGCTGACCACGAACTGCTCGAACAACTACGGCCCGTACCACTTTCCCGAAAAACTCATCCCGCTGGTGATTGCCAAGGCGCTGGCCAGCGAGCCGCTGCCGGTCTACGGCGACGGCAAGCAGGTGCGCGACTGGCTCTTCGTCAGCGATCACTGCGAGGCGATCCGCACCGTGCTGGCCAAGGGGCGCGTCGGCGAGACCTATAACGTCGGTGGCGACGCCGAGAAGCAGAATATTGAAGTGGTGCGTGCCATTTGCGCGCTGCTCGACGAGCGCCGCCCACGTGCCGACGGCCAGTCGCGCGCTACGCAGATCACTTATGTCGCCGATCGCCCGGGCCATGACCGCCGCTATGCGATCGATGCATCCAAGTTGAAGAACGAACTGGGCTGGGAGCCGAAGCACACCTTCGAGCAGGGCATCGCCTATACGGTGGACTGGTACCTGGACAACCAGGACTGGGTGCAGGGTGTGCTCGATGGCAGCTACCGTCTCGAACGCATCGGCACCGCCGCCTGATCACGGAGCGATCGAACCATGAGCACGACTCACGACAGTAGCCGCAAGGGCATCATCCTCGCCGGCGGTTCCGGCACGCGGCTGTATCCGATCACCAAGGGCGTCAGCAAGCAGCTGCTGCCGGTGTACGACAAGCCGATGATCTACTACCCGCTCAGCGTGCTGATGCTGGCCGGCATCCGCGATGTGCTGATCATCAACACGCCACACGAACAGGCGCTGTTCCAGAACCTGCTCGGCGATGGCTCGCAGTGGGGCATAAACATCCGGTACGCCGTGCAGCCCAGCCCCGACGGGCTGGCGCAGGCTTATCTGATCGGCCGTGATTTTGTCGAGGGGCATCCGAGCTGCCTGGTGCTGGGCGACAACATTTTCCATGGGCACGGCTTGACCGATACGCTGCGCCGCGCAGACGCCCGCGAGCACGGGGCGACGGTGTTTGGCTACTACGTCAACGACCCCGAGCGCTACGGCGTGGCCGAATTCGACGCCACGGGCAAGGTAATCGGCATCGAGGAAAAGCCGGCGCAACCGCGCTCGCATTATGCGGTGACCGGTTTGTACTTCTACGACTGCCGCGCCAGCGACTATGCGGCGGCACTGAAGCCCTCACCGCGCGGCGAGCTGGAAATCACCGACCTAAACCGTTGCTACCTGGAGGATGGTTCACTGCACCTCGAACCGCTGGGGCGTGGCTATGCCTGGTTGGATACCGGTACCCACCAGTCACTGCATGAAGCGGCGAACTTCATCGAGACGATTCAGGCACGGCAGGGGCTGCAGGTGTGCTGCCCTGAAGAGATCGCCTTTGGTCACGGTTGGATCAACGCAGAACAGCTCGAGAAGCTGGCCGCGCCGCTGCTGAAGAATGGCTACGGCCGATACCTGCACGAGATCGTCCAGCGAGGAAAAGTACTTTGAAGATCATCGAAACCGCGTTGCCGGGCTGTGTCGTCATCGAACCGGCCGTCTTCGGTGACGAGCGGGGCTACTTCTTCGAGACCTGGAATGCCGAGCGTTTCGGTGAGCGCGGTCTTCCCACCCGTTTTGTCCAGAGCAACGTATCGTCCTCCGCCAAGGGCGTGCTGCGCGGGCTTCATTACCAGTGGCCGCGGCCGCAAGGCAAGCTCGTCAGCGTGCTCGAAGGCGAGGTCTACGACGTTGCGGTGGATATCCGCCGCGGCTCGCCGCATTTCGGCAAGTGGGCCGCGGTCGTGTTGAGCGCCGAGAACCGCCGGCAGTTCTGGATTCCGGAAGGCTTTGCACATGGTTTTGCGGTGCTTTCCGAACGCGCGGTGTTCAGCTATCTGTGCACCGATGTGTACGTGAAAGAAGCCGATGCCGGCGTGCGCTGGGACGATGCCGCCATCGGCGTGGACTGGCCAATCAGCGATCCGGTGCTGTCGGCGAAGGACGCGACTGCTCCCTTCCTGGAAGATATTGCTGCTGAACGTCTGCCGGTCTACACGCCATGACCTTGTTGGTGTTTGGCGCCAATGGCCAGGTGGGTCAGGAACTGCAGCGCGCGCTGGCGCCGCTTGGGCCGGTGATAGCTACCACGCGCAGCGGCCAGCTTCCCGACGGGCGTGATTGCGACGTCGCGGATTTCGACCAGCCGCAGACGCTGGCTCCGTTGCTGCAGCGCCTGCGTCCCGCCTGGGTCATCAATGCCGCCGCGTACACCGCCGTTGACCGGGCTGAGCAGGAACGTGATGCGGCATTCCGTGCGAATGCTGAAGCGCCCGGCCTGATCGCGCGCTGGTGCGCGGCCAATCAAGTGCCGCTGGTGCATTACTCCACCGACTATGTGTTCGATGGACAAGGGAGCAGGCCGTATCCGGTTGATGCCGCGACCGAACCGCTGGGCGTCTATGGCGAAAGCAAGCTGGCCGGTGAGCAGGCAATACGCCAGGCAGGTGGACGTCACCTCATCTTCCGCACCGCGTGGGTATATGCGGCGCATGGTCACAATTTTTTGCGCACGATGTTGCGGGTCGGGGCTGAGCGCGATGAATTGAAGGTGGTTGCCGACCAGATCGGAACACCCACGCCGGCGGCGCTGATTGCGGACATTACCGCCACGGCGATCGCCGGGGACAATGGCCAGCGTTCCGGTACCTGGCACCTGACCGCCGACGGCGAGACGAGCTGGCATGGCTTTGCCGAGGAAATCTTCAGGCAGGCGCGCGCAATGGGGCTGATCGAAAAGGCGCCCAAGGTGACGGCGATTGCCTCGTCTGAGTACCCAACTCCGGTGCGTCGCCCGGCTTACTCCCGACTGGATACCAGCGCGCTGGTGCGTGACTTTGGCGTCGATCTTCCTTCCTGGCAGGAAGGTGTGTCGCGGGTCCTGGCGGACCTCGCCAGCAGCCGCTGAGCGAATCGACAAACGAAAACGGCGACGGGAACCGTCGCCGCTTTCTCAGGGCAGTCTGGTTCAAGCCCGCCCGTAGGTGTCCTCAAACCTCACGATGTCATCCTCGCCGAGGTAGCTGCCTGACTGCACCTCGATCAGCTCCAGCGGCAGCTTGCCCGGATTGCGCAGGCGGTGGGTCACACCCAGCGGGATATAGGTGCTCTGATTCTCGGTGAGCAGCAGCACTTCCTCCCCACGCGTGACTTCGGCCGTGCCGCTGACCACGATCCAGTGCTCGGCGCGGTGGTGATGCATCTGCAGGCTGAGCGTGGCGCCAGGCTTGACGGTGATGCGCTTGACCTGGAAGCGCTGACCGTTGTCGATTGAATCGTAGGCACCCCATGGGCGGTAGACCTTGCGATGCCAGGTTGCTTCCGAGCGCTGGTCGCGCTTGATCTGCGCCACCACTTCCTTGACCTCCTGCATCCGTTCGCTTTTGCCCACCAGCACGGCGTCAACCGTTTCGACCACCACCACATCGTCGAGTCCGATCAGGGCGATCAGGCGTTCGCCATAAGCGTAGGTGTTGCGGCAGTCGATCGCGATGACATCGCCATGATGCGCATTGCCGTCGGCATCCTGCGCCGATACCTCGCGAAGGGCGGCCCAGGAACCCACATCGCTCCAGCCAGCGTCCAGCGGAATCACTGCTGCGTCAGCCGTCTTCTCCATCACCGCGTAGTCGATGGAATCCGAGGGGACTGCGGCGAAGGCTTCCTTGTGCAGGCGGGTGAAATCGCTGTCGCGCTTGGCGGCATTCCAGGCCAGCCCCACTGCTTCGAGCATGACAGGATTGAGCTTGCCCAATTCGGCGAGGTAGCGCGAGGCCTTGAACAGGAACATGCCACTGTTCCAGAGGTAGTCACCGGAAGCGACATAGCTCTGGGCTGTAGTCAGATCGGGCTTTTCCACGAAACGCTCGACCGCGCGCGCGCCTTCGCCATGGCCCGCCTTGATGTAGCCATAGCCTGTTTCCGGGCCAGTCGGGACGATGCCAAAGGTGACAAGCTTGCCTGCTTCCGCCGCGGGTACAGCCTCTCGCACCACGCGCTGGAACGTGGCCTCGTCAGCAATGACATGGTCCGAAGGCAGCACCAGCAACAAGGCGTCGCCGCCGTCTCGGGTGGCCTCCAGCGCGGCCACGGCGATCGCCGGTGCAGTGTTGCGCCCAACGGGTTCGAGCAGGATCGCTTGCGGCTGTGCGCCGACCTGCTGCAGTTGCTCGGCCGCCACGAACCGGTGTTCCTCGTTGGCCACGATCAAGGGGGCGCGGCCGGCAAGCGGCGCCACCCGGCGCCAGGTGGCTTGCAGCATGCTCAAGTCACCGGTCAGCGGCAGGAACTGCTTGGGATAGGACTCACGCGACAGCGGCCACAGGCGCGTACCGGAACCGCCGGAGAGAATGACGGGCTGAATATCGGTCATTGGATGCACTTCCTCGACTGGGGGGAGGGGGAGGAGGGTCAAGCCTTCAGCAGTTGCGAGATTTCTTCGGTACGCGACTGCAACAACGCCGCATCACCACGGGTTTCAACATTCAACCGCAGCAGCGGCTCGGTATTGGAGCTGCGCAGATTGAAGCGCCAGCTGCCGAAATCGGCGCTGACACCATCGGTATGATCCAGCGCCGGCTGCAGTGGCGCAAAATGCGCCAGCACACGTGCCACCGAGGCCTGTGCATCGGCCACCTTGAAGTTGATTTCGCCGCTGCAAGGGAAGGCCGCCATGCGGTCCTCGACCAATGCCGCCAGGGACTGCCCGGACTGCGAAACCAGCTCGGCCAGCAGCAGCCACGGAATCATCCCGGAGTCGGCGTAGGCGAACTCGCGGAAATAATGGTGTGCGCTCATTTCGCCGCCATAGACAGCGTTCTCCGAGCGCATCTTCTCCTTGATGAAGGCATGGCCGCTCTTGCACAGCACCGGCACGCCACCGGCGGCCTCCACCATTTCCACGGTGTTCCAGGTCAGGCGCGGGTCGTGCACGATCTTGCCGCCGGGCTGCTTGCGCAGGATCGCCTGGGCCAGCAGGCCAACCAGGTAATAACCCTCGATGAAACGGCCGTTCTCGTCGAAGAAGAAGCAGCGGTCGAAGTCGCCGTCCCAGGCAATGCCGAAGTCGGCGCCGTGCTCGCGCACCGCTTCGGCGGTGGCGGCGCGGTTGTCCGGCAGCAACGGGTTGGGGATGCCGTTGGGGAAGTTGCCGTCCGGTTCGTGGAACACACGCACGAACTCGAAGGGCAGGTGTGGCGCGAGCAGGTCGACAATGGCACCGGCGCCGCCGTTGCCGGCGTTGACCACCAGCTTCAGCGGCTTGAGCGCGGCGCGGTCCACGTAACTGAGCAGATGCTCGATGTAGGCGCTCTTGTCCGGCTCGGCGCGCAACCCGGCGCGGGGCTCGGCGGCGGGCGACTTGTCGGATTCCACAGCATCGGCAATGGCGAACAGGCCGGTGTCCGAACTGATCGGCCGCGCGCCCTGGCGCACCAGCTTCATGCCGTTGTAGTCCATCGGGTTATGGCTGGCGGTGACCATCACCCCGCCGGCGGCGCCGCGGTGATCGGTCTGGAAGTACACCTCTTCGGTGCCACACAGGCCGATGTCGATCACTTCGCGCCCGGCGCCACGCAGGCCTGCCGCCACGGCGGCACTCAGGCTCGGGCTGGCCAGGCGCACGTCATATCCCACCACCACCGGGCCCGGTTCGCTCAGCTGCGCCGCCAATGCCACGCCGATGCGGCGGGCCATGTCCTCGTTCAGTTCGTCCGGCACACGGCCGCGGATGTCGTAGGCCTTGAAGGCGGGTAGCGTCATGGCGGGGGAGTCCTCGCTGCGGGGGATTGTGGAGTTTAGCCGGAGCTCCGGCGCTTGGGTGTCGAGCACGAGTGCCCAACCCCGCCGGGACAGGCCGCAGTCAGCCATTAGAATGTCCCTCTACATCAACGAGGTGAGGGCGGTGATGAGCAATACCGGAGCGGCTGGCGCGCGCGGCAAGTTGTTTGCCGACGCAATGCAGGCCCTGCAAGGCGTGGTGGCCGACGGACAGACCCTGGCGGTAGGCGGGTTTGGCCTGTGCGGCATTCCCGAGGCATTGATCGCGGCGCTGCGTGACAGCGGCGTGAAAGGTTTGACCGTGATTTCCAACAACGCGGGCGTTGACGGCTTCGGCCTGGGCCTGCTGCTGGAAACCCGGCAGATCCGCAAGATGATTTCGTCCTACGTCGGCGAGAACAAGGAATTTGAACGGCAGTTCCTGTCAGGCGAATTGGAACTGGAATTCAATCCACAGGGCACGTTGGCAGAACGCCTGCGCGCCGGCGGCGCGGGCATCCCGGCTTTCTACACTGCCACCGGCTACGGCACGGTGGTAGCCGAGGGCAAGGAGACGCGCGAGTTCGACGGCAAGCAGTATGTGATGGAAACCGCACTTCGCGCCGATGTCGCACTGGTCAAGGCGTGGAAGGCGGATCCCTCGGGCAACCTGGTGTTCCGCAAGACCGCGCGCAACTTCAATCCCGCCTGCGCCATGGCCGGCAAGCTGTGCGTCGTCGAGGTGGAGGAACTGGTCGAGGTCGGGCAGATCGACCCGGACCAGGTGCACCTGCCGGGCATCTATGTCGACCGCATCGTGGTCAACGCCCATCCCGAGAAGCGCATCGAGCAGCGCACCGTGCGCGCCAAGGAGAGCAAGTAATGGCCTGGACCCGCGATGAAATGGCCGCGCGCGCCGCGCGCCAGCTCAGCGATGGCGCCTACGTCAACCTCGGCATCGGCCTGCCGACCCTGGTGGCCAACCATATTCCGGAAGGCGTGGACGTGTGGCTGCAATCGGAAAACGGCCTGCTCGGCATTGGCCCATTCCCGACCGATGAAGAGGTCGATGCCGACCTGATCAACGCCGGCAAGCAGACCGTGACCGCCCGCGCCGGTGCCAGCTATTTCGGCAGCCACGATTCGTTCGCGATGATCCGCGGCGGCCACATCGACCTTGCCATCCTCGGCGCGATGCAGGTCACCGACAAGGGCGACATCGCCAACTGGATGGTGCCCGGCAAGATGGTCAAGGGCATGGGCGGGGCGATGGACCTGGTGGCCGGGGTCAAGCGCGTGGTCGTGCTGATGGAGCACGTTGCCAAGGACGGCAGCCACAAGATTCTGCCGCAGTGCGATCTGCCGCTCACCGGCGTCGGCGTGGTGGACCGCATCATCACCGACCTGGCGGTGTTCGATGTGACCCCGCAGGGGCTGAAGCTGATCGAGTCCGCCGATGGCGTAGGCGATGAGGAATTGAAGCAGAAGACCGGGGTGGGGTTTTCGCGTTGAGCGAAGTCAGCGGCCGGGGACGATCCGGCCGCGACCGGTAAAGGCGTCTTCAGTCACCAGATGCGCCAGCCAGCCATCGTCTTGCCAGCGACCCTCGGCCAGGCAGCGCAGCGGTTGCACCACCCCCTCGGGCTCCAGTTGAAGGTGGTCGATGTGGGGCCCGACGGTCGCGCATGCGTCGCGCACGAAGCCAATCGCACCCGCATGCAGGCGTTCGAGGGTTTCCACGCCGCTGGCGCCCAGTTCCGCGGGTGTGAACTCCGGCAACAGCTTCCCCCCTTCGCTGCGAAAACGGCTGAACTGACCGTGGGGCGCGGTCAACATGGCCTCAAGCAACAGATCGTGACGCAGGATCACAGAGTCTTCGTCATCACGCGTGCGTCCGTCGTGGTGCCGTGCCTGCGCCCAGCCGTGCGCGTCCAGTTGCCGGGCACCGTGACGCAAGGCGAGATAGGCCCCACCCAGGGGATGCCCGACCATCCGGCTCAAATGCATCTGGATGCTGCCCGCGTATCCCACATCGGCCACCAGCACGGTTGCGCTCAAGTCCCCGATCTCGGTCTGCCAGTACCGGAGGTAGGCTTCGCGCTCCTCTTCAGCCGCACGTAGCAGGCGAGGCAGGGCCGGTTGGAGCCAGGCAACAACCTCCTGTTTCATTTCCGGCAGATACACCTCGCGCTTCAGGCTCTCTCCCAGGCCGGCCGCCGCAGCCAATGCCGGCTCGCCAAATCGCGCGAGGAGCAGCGCATCCAGTCGACCGTTGTAAGACCCCGCCAGCAACCGCGGCAGGTCGTCTGCCGAGCGCAGTGTCGGAAAACCTGTCGCGCGGCGCGAGGCCAGGAAGTAGTGGGAGGGCACCCGCTGGGCTTCGGGCAATTGCGCGGAAATGATTTCGTACGCGCGGGCGAGCAAGTGGCCTTCGCGGCTGAGGAACAGGACGTGCTGCATCTGTTCGCTGCGCGCGATGCCATGCAGCCACGCGAGGTAGTCGAGCACCAGTGGTCCAAGCATGGTGTAACCGGCACTTTCTGCGTCCAGCCGCGTCCTGGGCAAGATCCTGTCGGGCGTGCGGTCGGCGAGATTTGCCAGCCGGTTGGCGACTAGGCCGCGCCAGAGTTGTTCCGGCCACGCCGCATCCTGTCCGTCGCGGTGCCGCAGCGGGCGCAGTGCGGGTACTACATCCAGCAGGGCGGCAGGTCGCAGCACATGCACGGGCGTCAGCAAACCCTGCAGTTGTGGAATCTGGATGTCGGCATGTTCGTTGTCACCCACATGCAACCACCGCGCAGGCGCGACTCCCTCGCGTGCCCCAAGGCGCGGCCAGGTCGCGGCGGCATCCTTGCGCCAGCCGCTTTCGCAGGAAATCCACCAGTGCTCGAAAGCCTGCACGACCGCGGCGGGAAGCACCTGCTTCAACCTGGCAGCAGGCAGGTACATGTCGGAGAGGGCAGCCAGGCGCTTCCCGCGCAGACCTGCCAGTGCGGCCAGCACGCCATCGCGTGGTTTCAGCATGGCCGCCTCGTGGGCGATCTCCATGGCCTGCAGGGCAGCGCTCGGCGCTTGCGGACTGAGCTCGGCCATCGCGGCGTAAATCTCGTCCAGGGTGGGATCCCGGCCCATCGCGATCCGTGCCCGGTCTTCGGCGCGTGCGCGCAAAGGGGCGAAGTTTTCCACGCCGGCCTGCCGCGCTGCCAGGAACGCGAGGTGGGCACGAGCGCCGTGTGCGGTGAGGAAGGGTCGGGTCACCAACGTATCGAACACATCGAAGCTGACCAGATCGGCTTCCACCGCGGACAAGCGGATGCGATTGGCTAGGTCCAGTTCAAATGCGCTCGCCCAGTTGCGCTCGCCCTCGGTGGCCAGGGATAGCTCACCGGTTTGCGGCAGGATTCCAAGCAGCCGGCCTTGCTGCTGCGTAGTGCAGGCCAGCAATCGCTCGACGGCGTGCTGCAGCGTGCCGTCCACCTGGCCGTGCTCTTCGGGAAAGTCTTCCAGTGTTAGTCCAAGCTCGTACAGTGGACGCAGGGCATCCACCCGCGCCCAGAACATCGAGCCGGCCGGAAAGTCCAAATAACGCGATGAATCGATGGAAAAGCCGAGCCGCGCCGCCAGCTGCGCGCATACCTGCGCGTTGCTCAGCAAGGTGTGGGCCCACAGCGGCATCCCGGGAAAGCTTTCCGGGTACACCATGCCCAGGCGCGGTTCGGCCTGGAACATGCCGAAAATCCATGCCAGCCGCTCATGGCTGCCGAACAGCGACGACAGCAGGTAGCGGCGCCAGGACACCTGCTCATGGCCGGTGTACAGCGACTTCTTGGTGTGCACGTGGCAAATCAGGTCGCACTGCAATACCTCCTCGCGGAAAGCGACGAGTAGCGGCGCGATATCGCGGCCGCGATTGGGCACCACACGCACCTGCAGGCGCGTCTGATGCGGCAGACCCGAGAGCGCGCGCTGCACCGTTTCCGCAGCTTCCGCATTGACGACGGACACCAGCAGCTCATAGCCCAGCGGCATATGCGCAAGGTCCTTCGCCAGTTCGGCGGCGAGATCTGGATAGAACACGTGCGCCATGACCGCTATGCGCAGGTCGACCTGCGCCAGGGCCGCCGGCGGCGGAAACGCATGCTCGCTGGCGGGCGGCAATGGCGGTGCGCTACCGGCGCTTTGCAGGCGGCCGAGGAAGCCCTTGAGGCCCATCGCGCGCAGCACGCGCAAGCTGCGCAGCACTACCGCGAGCAACCCGCGCCATCCTCCGCCGTGGCGTTCGATGGCGCGCTGCGCGGCGCCCACGTACCTGCGTAGGCGCCCAGTCATGGTGCAGCTGCGCTCACGAATGCGGGCTCACAAATTCTGGTAATTCGGCCCCGAACCACCCTCCGGCGTCACCCAGTTGATGATTTCGTACGGGTCCTTGATATCGCAGGTCTTGCAGTGCACGCAGTTGGCAGCATTGATCTGCAGGCGCTTGCCCGTGGGCGTTGCCGCATCCTCCACCATCTCGTACACACCGGCCGGGCAGAACCGCGTGCACGGGTTGTCGTATTCCTGCACGCAACGGGTGACGCAGATATCCGGATCCAGCACGTGCAGATGCACCGGCTGGTCCTCGTCGTGTTCGGTGGCCGCGTAGTACACGCCCTGCAGGCGGTCACGCGGTGCCAGTTCGCGTTGCAGGTAGTCGCGGCGCGGCTGTTCGTGTTCGCCCACCTTGTCCAGCGCGCACCAGTCCGGCTTGTTCTTCAGCGTCCATGGCGAATGCCCGCCCAGCGCGGTTTCCCAGGCGGCGTTGGCCAGGCCCCACCACAGGCCCTTCTTGAAGCCGGGCTTGATGTTGCGCACCTGCTTCAGCTCGGCCATCACTTCCGAGCCGCGCAGCCTGGCGTCGAAGCCTTCCGGCGCCAGCTGCGACGCGGCCAGGTGCTCGGCCGCGAGCATGCCGCTGCGGATTGCCTGGTGCGTGCCCTTGATCTTGGGCACGTTGAGCAGGCCGGCGGTGTCGCCGATCAGCAGCGCGCCGGGCATCTCGACCTTGGGCAGCGACTGCCAGCCACCGGTCACGATGGCCCGCGCGCCGGCCGACAGGATGTTGCCGCCTTCCAGCAGCGGCTTGACCGTGGGGTGGTTCTTCCACTGCTGGAACGCCTCCCATGGCCTGTACTCCGGGTCCTGGTAGTCGAGCCCGCTGACATAGCCCAGCGCGATCTGGTTGTTCTCCAGGTGATACAGGAAGCTGCCGCCGTAGGTCTTGGGGTCGGCCGGCCAGCCCAGCGTGTGCACGATCTTGCCCGGGGTGACGCGGCCTTCGGGCACCTGCCACAGCTCCTTGATGCCGATCGAATAGCTCTGCGGGTCGCTGTCGGCGGCCAGACCGAAACGCTTGATCAGGCGCTTGGTCAGGTGTCCGCGCGCGCCTTCGGCCAGTACGGTGACCTTGGCGCGGATGTCGATGCCGGCCGTGTAGCCGGGCTTGTGCGAACCATCCTTGGCCACGCCCATGTCGCCGATGCGCACGCCGACGACCTTGCCGTCCTCGTCGTGCAGCGTCTCGGCGGCGGCAAAGCCGGGGTAGATCTCCACGCCGAGCGCTTCGGCCTGCGGCGCCAGCCAGGCGCACATTGCGCCCAGGCTGACGATGAAGTTGCCGTGGTTGCGCATGCCCGGCGGCACGATCGGAAACTTGTGGCCGCCCTCGCGGGTGAGGTACCAGAACTCGTCTTCGCCGGCCGGCACGCAGATCGACGGCGGGTTGTCGCGCCAGCCCGGCAGCAGCCGATCCAGTGGTTCCGGTTCGATGACCGCGCCGGAAAGGATGTGCGCGCCGATGGTGCTGGCCTTCTCGATCACGCAGACCGATAGTTCGGGATTGAGCTGCTTGAGGCGGATGGCAAAGGCCAGCCCGGACGGGCCGGCGCCCACGGTGACGACGTCGTACTCCATCACGTCACGCTCTACTGCTTCGGACGCGACTGCGCCGACTCCGGTTTCCGACATGCTGCTGCGCTCCCGTGGCTCGATGGCTGACGCTATTTTCAGGGTTTGGGCGAGGCCGGGCAAATTCCAGACGGAACCGTACGGGTCCGCGGCACGGCGTGTTAGCGTGCCGGCATGCAAATCGATCTGCCGGGCGCCGAGGTCACCTGGGTTCGCGGCTGGCTGGCCGCGCCGCAGGCCGAGCAGCTGCGCCAGGACCTGTTGGCCGATATTCCCTGGGAAGTGCATCGGATCCGGGTGTTCGGGCGCGAGGTGGATTCGCCGCGGTTGAGCTGCTGGATCGGCGATCCGGAGGCCCGCTACCGCTATTCCGGCACTGAATTCCGCCCGCATCCCTGGCCGGCGCCGCTGATGGCGCTGCGCGCGAGGCTGGCCGACGAGTGCGGCGCGGAATTCAACAGCGTGCTGGTGAACCGCTATCGCGATGGCCGCGACGCCATGGGCTGGCACAGCGATGACGAACCGGAGCTGGGGCCGCGGCCGCTGATTGCCTCATTGAGCCTCGGTGCGCCGCGCCGCTTCGTATTCCGTCACCGGCAGGACAAGGCGTTGAAGCGGGAATTGCTGCTCGGCCATGGCGACCTGCTGCTGATGGCCGGCGACACCCAGCGCCTGTACCACCATGGGTTGCCGCGCACGGCGAAGCCGGTGGGGGAGCGGATCAACCTGACATTCCGGCGAATTGGCGCCTAGCGGCAGCGAATGCCCGATAGGCGCACTGCGGCGCATTGGCGATGCACCAGAAGGTGCACTGTAGGAGAGGCTTCAGCCGCGACCTTGATCTGATAAACCGCCTCTTCGCCCGTCGGGGCTGAAGCCCCTCCTACAGTGGCTGCGTCCCGCGCGACTTGTCAGTGGCAACCAGCAGGCCGTAAAGGACCGAACCGATGACCGCACTGACGGCGTTCGTTGCCAATGTGTCGCGCCCACCGATCAGGGTCCACGCGACCACAACCAGGACTCCCCAGGCCAGCAGGAAGTACAGCGCGTTGACGAACCAGCGCAGGGGAAACGAGCGCGCCAACGCAGCGGCGGAGACGTCTATCCCCATCCTGGAAAATGCCCAAAGCACAATCGATGGATTCTTGAATCTCATGCGTCGACTGTTGTGGGCGAGACCGGACGACTGTTCATCAAAAGCGAGGCTCGCAGCACCGCAGCGCGGCGTCTATTCGATCAATCACATAACGCGTGGAGATTGCCCGATGGCAAACGCGATAGGGCGACGAACGCTCGAAAGGCGCACCGGCCGTCAATGCACCCCATGATCCAGCTGCGCCGCATCCTGCCGCCCCGTTGCCAGGGTCCAGCCGACCAGCTCATGCGTGGCCTTCTGCAACGCCTGCTCGAAGGCCAGGGCGACCGTGCCCACGTCGGTGGCGGTGGCGCGCTGGGCCACCAGGAAGGTGCGCGAGGCGACCACGCGCTGGTCGGCGCTGTGCAGCAGCTTGGCATTGAGCTCGACCGTGGCCGCTGGCAGCGCCTGCCCGGCGTAGTCGGATTCAAAGCGGCGCAGGTCCAGCACCAGCCGGTAATCGGCGCGAATGCCGTCGCTGGCGCGGCCCACGCCGGTGATGCGGCCGCTGTCCTCGAAGGCGCGCACCACGGTGCCCTCGACCATGTCGGTCGCCGGCTGCGCCCAGCTCGCGCCCTGGTATACCTGCAATTCGCCCGGCGTCGGGCGCACGTTGATGCGCGGGCTGTCGACCAGGCGCGAGGCGGTCGGCTTGACGATGGTCAGCTGCCAGGTAGCCTCGGGCCAGGCCGGGTCGGGCGTCACACGCACGTCGGGAGCAAAGATCGTGACCGGTTCGCGCGAGCCGCTGGACAGGATCGAGCAGCCACTGAGCGCGACCAGGGACAGGCACAGCCAGGCGGTGGCAAGGCGCTTCATTTGGGTTGGTACTCCTTGGGTGCGTCGCGGCCGAGCAGGTAGCGCGCGGGGTTGTTCTCCAGCCGGTCACTGATCCGGCGCAGGTCGCGGGTCAGGCTGCGCAGTTCCGACAGGGTCGGGCCGAGCTGCGCGAGTCCGTCGTTGGCGAAGCTGTTGATGGCCGCACGGTTGTCGCCAAGGATGCCGTTGGCGTTGGTCGCGGCGGAGTCGAGCTGGCTCAGGGTCGAATCGAGCTTGTCCAGGATCGGCGGCAGCTGCTGCACCAGGTTCTGGTCCAGGCGGTGCACGGTGTTGTTGGTGGTGGTCAGGGTGGTGTCGAGCTTGCGCGCGGCATCGCGCGCGCTGATCAACAGTGCCTGTACGCCTTCGTCGCGGTTGCTGATCGAGTTGCTGAGTTTTTCCAGGTTCTGCAGCGTGGTCGAGATACTGGCGACGTTGCGGTCGCTGAGCACCTGGTCCAGACGTTCGACGATGCGGTTGGCGGTGTCGGTGATGTTCTGCAGGGCCGACGGCGTGGTCTGGATCACCGGCGCGTCGCTCTTGTCCACCGAGGTCAGTGCCGGCGATTCGGGCGTGCCGCCACTGAGCTGGATGATCGACGGACCGGTCAGGCTGGTGATGGCCAGCTTGGCGCGGGTATCGACCTTGATCGGCGTGGTCGAGTTCAGGCGCACGCGCGCCACCACCTGCCGCGGGTCGTCCGGAGCCAGCGTGAGTTCGGTGATCGAGCCGACCGCGATGCCGTTGTACTGCACCGGGCTGCCCACCGACAGGCCGGTGACCGCCTCGCGGAAGACCACGCGGTAGTACGTCCAGGTGCGGTCGGAGGAATACTTGGCCGCCCACAGGCCGAACAGCAGCAGGGCGAGCCCGGCGACGATGGTGAACGCGCCGATCAGTACGTAGTTGGCTTTGGTTTCCATCAGGCGGTCTCGCTCGATACGTTCTTTGCCTCACGCGCGGCGCGCGCGCGAGGGCCGTGGAAATATTCCTGCACCCAGGGGTGGTCGATGCGCTCGATCTCGGCCAGTGGTGCGTTGGCGATGATCTTGCGGTCAGCCACCACCGCAACGCGGTCGCAGATGGCGTACAGCGTGTCCAGGTCATGGGTGATCAGGAACACGGTCAGGCCCAGCGCCTGTTGCAGGGTCCGGATCAGCCGGTCGAACGCTGCCGCGCCGATCGGGTCCAGGCCGGCCGTGGGTTCGTCCAGGAACAGTAGCGGCGGGTCCAGCGCCAGCGCGCGGGCCAGGCCAGCGCGCTTGCGCATGCCGCCGGACAATTGCGACGGCAGCTTGTCCAGCGCGTCGGCGGGCAACCCGGCCAGCTTGATCTTCAGCAGCGCCAGTTCGTAGTACCAGCGCTCGGGGAATTCGCGGTGGCGCTCCTTGAGCGGCACCTGCACGTTCTCGCCCACGGTCAGCGAGGAAAACAGCGCGCCATCCTGGAACAGCACGCCGGTGTTGCGGGTGATGTGGTCGCGGTCGGCGGCATCGTCCGAAGTCGGGTCGGCGCCGAGCACCTCGATCTGCCCGGCATCGGGCCGGCGCAGGCCGAGGATGCTGCGCATCAATACCGACTTGCCCGTGCCCGAGCCGCCGACCACGCCGAGAATTTCGCCTCGGCGCACGTCCAGGTCCAGGTCCTCATGGACCACCTGGCTGCCGAAACGATTGACCAGCCCGCGCACGGAAATGGCGATCTCCGGCGAGGCCGCGTCCGTCGTGCCATTGCCAGCCTGCGCGAGCGCCATCACCAGCCCACCTTCATGAACCACAGCGCGGCCACTGCGTCGAGGATGATCACCAGCGAGATCGTCTGCACCACGCTGGAGGTGGTGCGCTCGCCGACCGACTGCGCGGTGCCGGTTACCTTCAGGCCCTCCAGGCAGCCGATCAGCGCGATCACCAGCGCGAACACCGGCGCCTTGGACAGGCCCACCAGGAAGTGCCGCACCTGGATGGTCTCGTGCATGCGCGCCAGATACATCTGCGGCGGGATGCCCAGGTCGAAGGCGCCGACGGTGACGCCGCCGGCCAGGCCGGCGATCATCGCGATGAAGGTGAGCAGCGGCAGCATCAGCAGCAGCGCGATCAGCCGCGGGATCACCAGCAGGTCGATCGGGTCCAGGCCCAGGGTCTGAATCGCGTCGACTTCCTCGCGCGACTTCATCGCGCCGATCTGCGCGGTGAACGCGCTGGCGGTGCGCCCGGCCAGCACGATGGCGGTCAGCAGCACCGCGAACTCGCGCAGGAAGGCGATGCTCACCAGTTCGACCACGTAGATCTCGGCGCCGAAGTCGCGCAGGATCGTCGAACCGAGGAAGGCGATCACCGCGCCGACCAGATAGGACAGCAGCACCACCAGCGGTACCGCGTCCAGGCCGACCTGTTCCATGTGGCTGACCGTGGCGGTCAGGCGGAAGCGGCGCGGCTCGCGGATCAGGCGCGCGAGCTTGACCAGGTTCTCGCCGAGGAAACTGGCGAGCTGCACGATGTCCTTGCCGGTGGTGTGCACGGCCCGGCCCAGGCGCTCCAGCGCGGCGGCAAAGCCGTAGTCGCGGCGCGGGCGCGGGCGGTCATCCTCGAGTTCCTCGATGGTGCAGACCAGGGCGCGGTGGTCCTCGCGAAAGTCGATGGCGTCATCGGCCAGGCCGGCGCGGCGGGCGAAGCGCAGCAGCTGCAGCACGCCGGCCGAATCCAGCTGCGCGATGCCGCTGGCGTCGATGCGGCACGGCTCCTTGGGCAAGGCCTGCAGCAGTTCGGCGGCGCGCACCGCGGTGTCCAGCACCCAGCTGCCGCCCAGCCGGATGCGACCGGGGTCGTGGTCGTCCCGGGCGAATGTCGGCGGCTGGAGGGGGTTTTGGTCGCGCATCCGTGCGCCAGCATACATGGGCACGTGTCGGGCGCGTATCGGCATCGGGCGACGTGTGCGCGCCGGTTGCCGGTTTACAGCCGGCAACGGCCTGGACATACACTTGCAGCACCTGCCGGCATTCCCGCGCGGCCTCCCGCCTTTCCGACACCGCCGAATGTCCGTTGCCTCGCCTGCACCACCCGCCACCAGTGCCAGCTACGCGCAGCGCGTGGCCTTCGTTGCGGAAATCGCCAGCCGCCTGCACAGCTACGGTACGACCGCGCAAAGACTGGAGGCGGCGTTGATCGCGCTTTCGCAGCAGCTGGACCTGGACTGCGAACCTTGGTCCAACCCGACCGGGGTGATCCTCAGTTTCAGCGACCCGAGCAAGGCCATCGGCTCCAGCGACATCACCCGCGTGATCCGCCTGGCGCCGGGCGAGAACGACCTGTACAAGCTCAGCGTGGCCGACTACATCGCCGACAGCGTGGCCAGCGGCCGCATGAGCATCGCCCAGGGCCATACCGCCCTGCGCCGGCTCGACCGCGAGGTGGACGGGCGCGGCAGGGCGATGCAGGTGTTTGCCTTCGGCCTGGCCGCGGCCAGCGTGGCCGGCCTGTGGAAACTGCCTTGGCTGGACATCGCCACCGCCGGCGTAATCGGCCTGCTGATCGGCGTGCTGACCCAGTACACCGACCGCCGCGCGGCGACCAAGGAAGCCGGCGACGCGCTGGCCGCGCTGCTGGCCGGATTCGTCGCCACGGTGGTGGCCTCGCTGGTCGGTTCGCTCAATCTCAATACGGTCATCATCGCCTCGCTGGTGGTGCTGCTGCCCGGCATGGCGCTGACCAATGCGGTCAATGAACTGGCCAGCCAGCATTGGGTGTCGGGCACGGCACGGCTGGCCGGCGCGGTGACCACCGTGCTCAAGCTGACCGTGGGCGCGGTGATCGCGGTGACGCTGACCCAGTACCTGGGCCTGGAACCGCAGGTGCGCGCGGCGCGGCCGCAGGCTTCGTGGGTGGAATGGGCCTCGCTGCTGGTGGCGGCGTATGCGTTTGCAGTGCTGTTCAAGGCGCACCGGCGCGACTATGGCTGGGTGATGGCCGCGGCCATTGCCGGCTATGTGATCGCGCGTTATGCGGGCCAGGAGTGGGGGAGCCCAGCGGGCGTCTTTGCTTCGGCGATGACGCTGACCGCGGCGGGCAACCTGTTCGGCCGCACGATCCAGAAGCCCGGCGCGCTGATCCGCCTGCCGGGCATCATCATGCTGGTGCCCGGCAGCACCAGCCTGCGCGGCTTTCTCAACCTGGTGCAGCAGCAGAACGTGGACGTGGGCCAGGCCGCGCTGCTGGCGGTGACCAATATCGTGATGGCGCTGGTGGCGGGCCTGCTGTTCGGCAACCTGCTGGTGCCGGCGCGCAAGAATCTGTGAGCGCGGTGGCGTGAAATGAAAACGCCGGCCAAGGCCGGCGTTTTCGTGTTTGCCGCCGGTGGGTCCGGCGCGCTTACTTCTTCTTGATCAGGAAATCCTCGACCTTCTTGCCCTTGCTGGTCAGCTCGGCCATCCAGCGTGGCTGCTTGCCGCGGCCGGTCCAGGTTTCCTTGGCGTTGGCCGGATTGCGGTACTTGGGCGGCACCTTGCCCAGCTTGCGCCCGGCGCGGGAGGAAGTCTTGGCGGCCTTGCCGCGGCCGGCGGCCGGCGCTGCCGCGCCGCCAAACAGTTCTTCGACGGTATAGCCCTCGGCCTTGGCCAGGCGCGTCAGCTGCGCGCGAACCTTGGCGATGGGCGTGCGCTTGGCGACGATGCTCTGCCGCTTCTTCGCGTTCTTGATCAGTGCGTCAAGCTGTTTGGCCGACAGGCCGGTGAGATCGATGGACATCGCGACTCCAGAGCTGGGAAGGGAAAGTAGCCGATCCGTGGCCCTGGGCCGATCATAAAGTCTGAATATGTCGGTTTACAAATCCGCCCGAATATCGGGCGGATTTTCCTGACATATTTCCGGGGATTACCGTTGGGTTCGGATTGAACCGGAATCAGCCTTGCAGACGCGAAAGCAGCGTGGCGCGGTCAAGGTTTTCCGCCGCGTCCGCATTGCGTGCGCGATATTCAAACGTGCCGGCCGCCAGGCCGCGCTCGGAGACGACGACCCGGTGCGGAATGCCGATCAGCTCGATGTCGGCGAACATTGCGCCCGGGCGCAGGCCACGGTCATCGAGCACCGCATCCAGGCCCGCGGCCAGGAGCTCGTCGAGCAGTGCCTGCGCCGCTTGCGCCACGCCGGCATCATTCTTCGGGTTGATCACGCACACCGCGACCTGCCACGGCGCCATCGGCGCCGGCCAGATAATGCCGGCCGCGTCGTGGTTCTGCTCGATGGCCGCGGCGACGATGCGCGAAACGCCAATGCCGTAGCAGCCCATGCTCAGCGTGGCGGCCTTGCCGTTTTCGTCGAGCACGGTGGCGCCCAGGGCCTGCGCATACTTGGAGCCCAGCTGGAACACATGGCCCACTTCGATGCCGCGGCCAATGCGGATCTGTCCGCCGTCAGCGGCACGGTCGCCGTCGACCACGTTGCGGATATCGGCGACGGTTTCCGGCTCGGCCAGGTCGCGACCCCAGTTCACGCCGGCGAGATGGAAGCCAGCCTCATTGGCGCCGACGACGAAGTCCGCCATCGCCGCTACCTCGCGGTCGGCGACCACACGGATCGGCTTGCGCGGATTGAGCGGGCCGAGGAAGCCGGGCTCGCTGCCCAGGTGTTCGGCAATCTCGCCCTCGTTGGCCATGCGATAACCGGCCAGGCCGGCGACCTTGCCCAGTTTGATCTCGTTGACCGCGTGGTCGCCGCGCACCAGCACCAGCACGAAGGCGCCATCCTCGCTCACCACCGCCACCGACTTGACCGTGCGCTGCAGCGCGATGCCCATCAGTGCGGCCACGTCCTCGCAGGTCTTCTGCGTGGGCGTGTCGATCTTGCGCAGCGTTTCGCTGGCGGCCGGGCGCGGCGCCGGTTCGGCGGCCACGGCGGCCTCGACGTTGGCGGCGTAGTCCGAACCGGTGGAGAAGGCCAATGCATCCTCGCCGGACTCGGCAATCACGTGGAATTCCTGCGAGGCGTCGCCGCCAATGGCGCCGGAGTCGGCCTGTACCGCACGGAATTCCAGGCCCAGCCGGGTGAACACGCGCACGTAGGCCGCCTTCATGTTCTCGTACTCGCGCACCAGGTCGGCGTCCGTGAGATGGAAGGAGTAGGCGTCCTTCATCAGGAATTCGCGCGCGCGCATCACGCCGAAGCGCGGGCGGATCTCGTCGCGGAACTTGGTCTGGATCTGATAGAAGTTCACCGGCAGCTGCTTGTAGCTGCTCAGTTCCTGGCGCGCATAGTCGGTGATCGCCTCTTCGGCGGTCGGCGAATAGCAGTAGTCGGCCTGCTTGCGGTCCTTGATCTTCAGCAGCTGGGCACCGAACTTCTCCCAGCGCCCGCTTTCTTCCCACAGCTCGCGCGGCTGGATGGTCGGCAGCAGCAGTTCCACCGCACCGGCGCGGTTCATTTCCTCGCGCACCACGTTCTCGACCTTGCGCAACACCCGCAGGCCCAGCGGCGACCAGGTGTACAGGCCCGCGGCCAGCTTGCGGATCATGCCGGCGCGCAGCATCAGCTGGTGGCTGACCAGCTCGGCGTCGGCCGGGGTTTCCTTGGTGGTGTGCAGGTGGAACTGGGACAGGCGCATCGGCGGGTTCGCAGGAGCGGAAAGGCGCTATTTTGCCTGCCCGCGCCGCCGAAAGGGACTGCGCCGTGGCGCAGGCCCCCCTTGGCGTCGGTATTGCCTCAGTTGCCGGCGGCCGGGCAGTACGCCTTCACCGCCGCATCGGCGAGGTTGCGCTGTACCTCGCGCTGGCTGTCGTCGAGCTTGGCGTCGGGCTTGCCGTCGCCGTCGGTGTCCTGCATGACCGGGCGGTCGCTGCTCAGCGCCTGCAGGTTCTGCCGGGCCTGGGTGCAGCGCGGCGGCTCGGCCGGCGTGGCCGCGTCGGTTTCCTCCACGGCCAGGTCGCCGCGGTTGTCGATGCGCCGGGCTTCGTACTTCTGGCCGCTGGGCGGGCGCTCGGAATAATGGGTGACGCCGTTGGCGTCCTTCCACTTGTAAAGGTCCGCGGCGCCGGCGGTCCCGGCCAGCAGTAGCAGGCCCCACAGGCCGGTGGTCAATCGCATGATGGTCTTTCCCCAGGGTGAATCCCCGGGGCCGATTGCAGCACTGGCGGGCGTCACTGACAAGTCGCCTCGCTCCAGGCCGGGCCCGGCCGCACGCATGACGCGGCCAGTTCGCCCTGGCTGCCGACTCCCTCTAAACTGCACGGATGGAAGAAACCCGACCCCCGCCGCGTTCGCGCACCATCTACCTGCTGCCGAACCTGTTCACCACCGCCGGGCTGTTTTCCGGCTTCTACGCGATCATTGCCGCGGCCAACGGGCAGTTCGTGCAGGCCAGCATCGCGGTGTTCGTGGCCGCGGTGATGGATGGCCTGGACGGCCGGGTGGCGCGCCTGACCGGCACGAGCAGTGCCTTTGGCGTGCAGTACGACTCGCTGGCTGACCTGGTCAGCTTCGGCATGGCGCCGGCCCTGGTGATGTACCACTGGTCGCTGTCGGCACTGAAGTTCGACGGCAACGTCATGGGCCGGGTCGGCTGGGCGGTGGCCTTCCTGTATGCGGCCTGCGCGGCCTTGCGCCTGGCGCGCTTCAATACCCAGGTCGGGGTGGTCGACAAGCGCTGGTTCATCGGCCTGGCCAGCCCGGCGGCGGCGGGGCTGATGATGTCGTTCGTCTGGGCGTTCGCCGATGGCAACCTCGGCTGGAGCGGCGACGAACTGCGCTACGTCGCGCTGGCGGTAACCCTGCTGGCGGCCCTGCTGATGGTCAGCCGCATCCGTTTCTGGAGCTTCAAGGGCGGCGACAAGGGGCCGCGCGCGGACCGCGTGCGGTTCATCTCACTGGCGGTGATGGCGATCGTGCTGGCGGTGGTGTTCATCGACCCGCCGCGGACCTTGTTCGTCATCGGCGTGGTCTATGCGCTGTCCGGTCCGGTGATGTGGCTGTGGCGGCGCTGGCGCAAGGCACCGGAGTCGCCGGCATGAGCGATGCGGCCGGCATGCCGTGGTCGAGCGAACAGCTGTCGTGGCTGCAGGCGCTGGGCCATGTCGTGTACGTGGACCGCACCCTGGAAGTGGAAGCGGTCGTGCCGCAAGCCGCTGCACTCGCCGAGGCGCCACGCGCAGCGGTCGACAGCGCACCCGTCCGGCGCCAGGCGCCCGCGGCGCCGGATACGCGCATGCCAGCGGGCAGCGATCATGTGCAAGCCGCCGAGGCCACAAGCGCGCCGCCGCGCCGTGGCCGTCCCGGCATGCCGGACCGGTTGCAGATCGCGCTGCTGCGCGCCTCCGGTCTGAACCCCAATGATCCGGCCACGCAGACACTGATGGGCACCTGGCCACTGGCCGAACTGCGCGCCAACCCGCGGGCCAAGCGCGCGCTGTGGCCGCAGCTGCGCGCATTGCGCAAGCAGGGCAAGTCACGGCCATGAGCGCGCTGAGTGCGCCGGCGCCGGCCAGCCTGCGGCCGATGCGCGAAGAAGATATCGACACGGTGATGGAAGTCGAGCGCCGCGCCTATCCGTTCCCGTGGACGCGCGGCATCTTCCGTGACTGCCTGCAGGCCGGCTACCCAGGGCGGGTGCTGGAGCAGGACGGCGTCCTGGTGGGCTACGGCATGCTCAGCCTCGCCACCGACGAGGCGCATATCCTCAATGTCTGCGTGGACCCGGCGCTGCAGTCGCGCGGGCACGGCCGCCTGTTGCTGCGTGCGCTGGTGCGGCTGGCCTGCGAGCGCGGCGCACGGCGCGTGTTCCTGGAAGTGCGTCCTTCCAACGCCGCGGCCGTGGCGCTGTATCACTCCGAAGGCTTCAACGAGATTGGCCGGCGTCCGCGTTATTACCCGGCGCAGAACGGCCGCGAGGATGCGCTGGTGATGGCGATGGAGCTGGCGTTCGAGGGGATGGGTTGAGGCGCGCGCGCCGACGCCCGCGCCATACATGCCAGGGCAGGGCGATGATCACGCCCAGGCCCAGTATCCAATGCGCGCTGGCCAGCCAGGCGCGGACGCCTTCATTGCCCAGGTAGTACAGGCCCCAGCCACTGGCTGCCAGCACCAGCAAGCTGGCGAGCAGGACGCTGCCGCTGCGGTGATTGCGGCGGTTGCGCCAACCCGGCCGCACATGCGGAAGCCACAGCAGGCCGAGAATCGCCGCCATGCCCAGGGCACTGGCGCCATGCAGGGCCAGCCAGTGCCGCAGCAGCGGATGCGGCGCCGGTCCGAATGCATCGCGATAGGGCACCGCGTAGCGATACACCAGCCAGAGCACGCCGCTGCCCGCGCACACACCAAAGACCGCGTAGACCAGGCGTCGCATCCAGCGTGGCATGCGGCCCGCTCAGGACAGGTAGTGCCGGCCGCCGCGCCCATCCAGCAGCAGCGCCTCGGCACCCAGGCGCCGCAGCAGCGGCACGCTTCCGCGCGGCGCGGCCAGCACCACCTTGGTCAGCGCGTCTGCCCAGATCGCGCGGCGCGCAATGACGGTGGCCGAACAATGCCGGCCGAGCACGCGGCCGCTGCGTGGATCGAACAGTTCGCCGTCGCGGGCGCGGCGGCTGAAACTGCCGGCGCTGGTGGCGGCAGCCGCATCGGCCAGTTGCGCGACGGGCCACGAGCGGCCTGGATCGCGCGGATCGCGCACGCTCAGCACTTCGCGGGTTCCGGCCAGGCGCAGGTCGCCGCCGGCAGAGATGCAGGCAATGCGTACGCCCCGCATCCGTAGCACCCGCAGCGCACGGTCCACGGCATACCCCTTGGCGATGCCGCCGAAGTCCAGCCACAGCGGGCGCTGGAACTGCACGCAGCCGGCGTGCACGCGGATATCGCGCCAGCTGGCGCGCGGGTCGGCGCGGATGCCGGCGGGACGTGGTCGCATCCCCTTGGCGACCAGCCTGCCGCCTACCGACGGATCGAATTGCCCATCGCTGGCTCGCGCCAGCGCCAGTGACGCACGCAGCACCCGTCCCAGCGCACCGTGCAGCGGCTGTGCCCGCAGGTGTGCGTGGGCGTTGAGGTGGGCCAGTGCCGAGTCGGCGGCGTGCGCACTGAGCTCATCCTGCAGCCGCGCGATTTCGGCGAACGCGGCGACTATGGCGGCTTCCGCACCATCAGCGTCGGGGACGCGGATGCTGACCACGGTGCCCAGCAACGGACGCGCGCGTTGCAGCCAGCGTATTGGCTCAGCCACCGGCAGCAAGCACGGCGTGGGTGGCGAGCAGGCGGCGAACGCCGTCGGTCAGATTGCGGCACGACAGCGTTGCCCCGGACAGATTGACGATGTCCTTGGCCAGCCGCACCGTGTCGCCATTGCGCTTGGCGGTGAACTGCGCGCGCCACTGCGGATTGCGTACCTGCTGCCCGTAGCTCTCGTTGTAGCGCAGTATCTCCAGGCCGCGGACCGCGCCGGTGGCATCCAGCGCCAGCGCGTAGGTGATGTACTCGTGCTTGCCGATCACCTGGTCCAGATAGAACCAGCCGCCGTCGGCGGCGCGCCAGCGTTGCACGTTGCGCTCGCGCACCCGCACCCCACTGGCGGCCTCCACGCTGCGTGCCTGCGCATCGGCCAGGGTGGCGTTGGCGGCGATCAGCACCTGTTGCGGGAACAACACCTGCTGCGCCTCCTCGACGCTGAAGTACGTGGTTGCGAACGCTGGCGCGGCAATGCACGCGACAGCTCCGGTGAACCAGCTCAGATGACGTGGGTCCACGACACGGCCCTCAGAAGTTGAGGCCCACCCACAGGCGGGCTTCGTGCTTGGTCTTCTCGATCAGGTGCAAGCGGGTGTTGGTCTGGCCGGCATACTTCAGGCCACCGCCACGCCACTGCGGCAGGTAGGTAAAGGTGGCCCACCATTTCTTGCCGCCGTAGTGCAGCGTCGGACCGGCCATGAACGACCAGCGCTCCTGGTTGACCTGGGTTTCAAACTCGGTTTCGTACAACGCTTCCACGCCCGCCGACCAGTTCGGCGCGAAGCGGTAGGACACGCCGGTGCCGAGCAGCAGTTCGATTTCCATCTCCGCGTTGACCGGCCAGTCGAACCCCTCGGGTATGCCCTTGACCGCCGCGCGGTAGGCATAGGCCGCTTCCATCCCGAGGTTGCTGATCCACGACACCCGCCCGTCCAGGAAATACTTCTGTGCCAGCAGGTCCAGGCGCGTCCACAGCGTGTCCTTGCGCTGGCCGGAGAACTTGTCGATCCAGCCGTAGCCCATCTCCACGCGCGCGGCCAGGCCGATCGGCGCCAGCGCCGGCTGCAGGAAGTTGTACTTGCCGGCGACAGTGAAGCCGGAGGGGCGCAGGCTGAGGTTGCGGTCCTTTGGCACGTAAGCCTCGATCAGCAAGCCCTTGCTGTCGATGCTGAGCATTTCCAGTCCGGCCACCGCACTGAACTTGTCGGTGACGCCGTACTCGTAATCGAGGGTGCCGTCGTAGGCCTGATAGCTGCCCATGCCCTTGTCCCGCAGCGAGGTCCACTTGGTGTAGAGCTCGGAAGTGCCCTTGGGCAACACCTCGGCGCCGCGCAGGTAACCCAGCAGCGCTTCGTCGGCGAATGCGGGCGCCGCCCAGGCCAATGCAAACAGGCATGCAACTGTCTTTGCTGTCCTCATCTGTGATCCCACCCTTGCACTATGGATGAGAGCGATTCTCAATTCTGCAGGCGCGGGCGCAATGCAATTGCGGGATCAGTCAACAGCTTTCGCACTATGGATTAGAAAAGTCATACGGAAGCTGCGCGTGGCGCATGTGTGTGTCCACATCAGTGGTCACGTCACTCAGGCAAGTCGCAATGCCACTGCACCGGCCACGATCAGGGCCGCGGCGAACCAGCGCACGCGTGGCACGTGCTCGCGCAGCAGCAGTGCGGAAATCAACAGGGCGAACAGGATCGAGGTTTCGCGCAGGGCCGCGATCATCGCCACCGGCGCCCGCGTCATCGCCCACAGTGCGATCGCATAGGACGCGGTGGTGCCCAGCCCGCCCACCAGACCCAGGCGCCAGTGCGCGCGTGCGTAGGCCAGGGTCTGCGCGCGGCGCTGCCACAGTGCCCAGCAGGGCAGTGGCAGGCCGGACAGCAGGAACAGCCACAAGGTGTAGGCCACCGGGCTGCCTGACGCACGCGCACCGTGCGCGTCCACCAGCGTGTACACGGCGATGGTGGCAGCGATCAGCGAGGGCAACCGCATCTGGCGCAGGCGCGCGCCCCGGGTCATGCACAGAATGCCTGCGCTCACCAGCGCCACACCGAGCCAGGCCGCGGCGGGCAGGTGTTCGCCGAAGGCAAGCCCCGCCACCGCCACCAGGATGGGCGCGCAGCCGCGCATCAGTGGATACGCCAGGCTCATGTCGGTGGTGCGATAGCAGTGCGCGATCAGCGCGTAATAACCGGACTGAAGCAGTACCGACGCCGCCAGCCAGGGCCAGCTCTGCGCGGCCGGAACCGGGAGCCAGGGCAACACCAATGCAGAGACCAGCGCGGCGCTGCCGGTGACCAGGACCGTGCCGAGGAACTTGTCGGCGCCGCGTTTGACGATGGCATTCCAGCCCGCATGCAACAGCGCGGCCAGCAACACCAGCAGGAAGATCGTTGGCGACATCGCGCGGCAGGCAAATCAATGAGGCGCCGCTGTTGCCAGCGGCGCCCCGGGTCAGTCAGAGCTTGTTGCGCTGGCTGCGCAGGCCGTCGAGCTGCGCGCTCCAGTCGACCAGTCGCGCACGCTCCTGCTCGACCACCGCGGCCGGCACCTTGTCGGTGAACTTGGCTAGCTTGGCTTCGCTCTTGTCCTTCTCGGCGCTGACGCGGGCGATTTCCTTGTCCAGCCGCGCGCGTTCGGCGTCGAGGTCGACCAGGCCCTGCAAGGGCACCAGCAGGCGCAGTTCACCGACGATGGCCGCGGCGGCAGCCGGCGGCTCCTGGTCGGCCTGCAGCCATTCGATGGCCTCCAGGCGCAGCAGGAAGGCCAGGGGCGCGGCAAAGCGCTCCACGCGTGCACGGTCCGCGGGCTGGCCGCCCTGCAACAGCAGGCGCACGTGCCTGGATGGCGGCACGTTGAGCTCGCTGCGCACGCGGCGCAGCGCCGAGACCATGGCCTTGAGCCATTCAACGTCCGCCTCGGCGGCGGCGAAATCCCGGGCGGCGAAGTCCGCCGGCACCGGGTAGGGCTGCAACGACAGCGTGCCCGCGGCGATGCCCAGGCGCGGCGCGACCTGCTGCCACAGCTCCTCGGTGACGAACGGCGTCAACGGGTGCAGCAGGCGCAGCAGCTGCTCCAGCACGTACAACAGGGTGTGGCGGGTGCTGTCGGCAGCCGCCGCATCCTCGCCATTGAGCGCCGGCTTGGCGAGCTCCACGAACCAGTCGCAGAACTCGTTCCAGACAAATTCGTACAAGGCCTGCGCCAGCAGGTCGAAGCGGTAGTCGGCGAAGTGGGTCTGCGCCTGCGCGCTGACGCTGGCCAGGCGCGACAGAATCCAGCGCTCGGCATCGGTGACCGGCTGCGGCACGCCCTGGAACTGCGCGCCTTCGGTGTTCATCAGCACGAAGCGGCTGGCGTTCCAGAGCTTGTTGCAGAAGTTCTTGTAGCCTTCGGCGCGGCCCAGGTCGAACTTGATGTCGCGGCCGTGGTTGGCGAGTGCTGCGATGGTGAAGCGCAGTGCGTCGGCGCCGTGCGCGATGATGCCGTCCGGAAACTCCTTGCGCGTGGCCTTCTCGATCTTCTCGGCCATGCGCGGCTGCATCAGCCCGCTGGTGCGCTTGCTGACCAGGTCTTCCATGCTGATGCCGTCGATGATGTCGAGCGGGTCGAGCACGTTGCCCTTGGACTTGGACATCTTCTGCCCGTCCTTGTCGCGGATCAGGCCGGTGATGTACACGTCGCGGAACGGCACCTTGCCGGTGAAGCTGTCGGTGGCCATGATCATCCGCGCCACCCAGAAGAAGATGATGTCAAAGCCGGTGACCAGCACCGAGGACGGCAGGTAGCGCTCGAAGCCGCGTTCGGCCATCGCCGCGGCATCCGGCCAGCCCAGCGTGGAGAACGGCCACAGCTGCGAGGAGAACCAGGTCTCCAGCACGTCGTTGTCCTGGGTGAGCGCAACGTCCGCGCCCAGGCCAGCCTTGGCCCGCGCCTCGGCCTCGTCGCGGCCGACGTAGCAGTTGCCCTGCGCGTCGAACCAGGCCGGGATGCGATGTCCCCACCACAGCTGGCGGCTGATGCACCAGTCCTGGATGTTCTCCATCCAGTGGCGGTAGGTGTTGATCCAGTTCGGCGGAACGAACTGGATCTGGCCGGATTCAACGAGTTCCAGCCCACGACGGGCCAGCTCGTCCATCTTCACGAACCACTGGTCGGTGAGATAGGGCTCGACCACCTGGCCGGTGCGGTCGCCGCGCGGCACCTGCAGCTTGTGCGGCCGGGCCTCGACCAGCAGACCCTGTTCCTCCAGCTCGGCCAGCACCTGCTTGCGCGCTTCGTAGCGATCCAGCCCGCGGTAACGCTCCGGCGCATTGTCGTTGAGCGCGGCGGTGGCGGTGAACAGGTTGATCAGCGGCAGGCTGTGGCGCAGGCCGACCTGGTAGTCGTTGAAGTCGTGCGCCGGGGTGACCTTGACCACGCCGGTACCGAACTCGCGGTCCACGTAGGCATCGCCGATCACCGGCACGCGGCGCCCGGTCAGCGGCAGGGTCACGGTCTTGCCGATCAGGTGCGCGTAGCGCTCGTCTTCCGGGTGCACCATCACCGCGGTATCGCCCAGCAGCGTTTCCGGGCGGGTGGTAGCCACGACGAGATAGTTGCGGGTCTCGCGCAGCACTTCGTTGCCGTCGGCGTCGCGTTCGCTGTGCTCGTAGGTGGCGCCCTCGTCCAGCGCATAGCGGATGGACCAGAGGAAGCCGTCTTCCTCGACGTTCTCCACTTCCAGGTCGGAGATCGCCGTCTTCAGCACCGGGTCCCAGTTGACCAGGCGCTGGCCGCGATAGATCAGGCCCTGCTCATGCCAGCGCACGAACGCTTCGGTCACCGCGGCCGAGGGCTGCGGGTCCATGGTGAAGGTGCTGCGCGACCAGTCCGCCGAAGTGCCCAGGCGGCGCATCTGCCGCTCGATGGTGTCGCCGGACTGCTGCTTCCACTCCCACACCTTGGCGATGAATCCCTCGCGGCCCAGTGAATCCCGGCTCTCGCCCTTGCCTTCCTGGGCGAGGTTGCGGCTGACCACCATCTCGGTGGCGATGCCGGCGTGGTCGGTGCCGACCTGCCACAGCGTGTCGTAGCCGCGCATGCGGTGATAGCGCACCAACGCATCCATCAGCGTCTGCTGGAACGCATGGCCCATGTGCAGCGTACCGGTCACGTTCGGTGGCGGCAACAGGATGGTGTACGGCTCGCCCTGGCCGGACGGCTTGAAATGGCCGGCCTTCTCCCACCCGTCGTACAGGCGTGCTTCAAAGGACTTGGGATCGTAGCTGGAGACGAGGGAGGTCATTGGGAGCTGGGAATCGGGAATGGGGAATAGGGAATGGGCAGAGCGGCATCGCTGGCACGGGAAGGGGAGGAGTGGGGGCGGCTTTTCCGATTCCCCATTCCCGATTCCCCATTCCCGGCCCCTACATATCGTGCTTGGTCAGTTCCAGGCCCAGGGCCTTGTACTGCTTCCAGCGTTCGCGCAGGGGTTCGCGCGCGGCCGGGTCGGCGGGCACGACTTCCAGGATGCGTTCGCAGGCGCCGAGGAAGCATTCGTCGCGCAGGTTGAGCACCAGTGGCCGCGCGGGCACGTCCATGTCGGGCGTGGCGATCAGTACCGGCGCCTCGTCCTCGTCCTCGTCGCCGCCGGCGATCTGGTGCGGCACATAGGCGTCGGGATCGAACGACCACAGCAGGTCATCCAGCTCCTCGGCCTGCGCCTGGTCGCGGGCCAGGATCAGCAGCGTCATGTTGGCGTCGTTGGCCTTGCGCGCCAGCTCGCAGACCAGCTTCAACGGCTCGTTGAGGAACCGCGGCTTGGCGATCAGATAGAAGTCGGCGCGAGGCATTGGGAGGGAATCGGGAATGGGGAGTGGGGAATGGAAAGAGCGCCAGGTACCGGACTGGGGAAGGCTTTCACCATTCCCCAGTCCCGATTCTCAATTCCCGGCCGCGCCCGCGGCGCGGTCAAGCAGCCACTGCGTCAGCAGGCCAACGGGGCGGCCGGTGGCCATGCCGCGCTTGCCTTCGTCGCTGGCGACGCCGGCAATGTCCAGGTGCGCCCAGCGCTGGTTCTCGGTGAAACGCGACAGGAAGCAGCCAGCGGTGATGGCGCCGGCCCAGCGGCCGCCGATGTTGTAGACGTCGGCGAAGGTGGAGTCGAGCATGCCCTGGTACTCGTCCCACAGCGGCAGGCGCCAGGCGCGGTCGAACACGTGCTCGCCGGCGGCCAGCAGCTCGTTGGCCAGGTCGTCGTGCTTGCTCATCAGGCCCGCGGTCTGGTGGCCGAGGGCGACCATGCAGGCGCCGGTGAGGGTGGCCACGTCCACCAGCGCTTCGGGGTTGAAGCGCTCGGCATAGGTCAGCGCGTCGCACAGGATCAGGCGGCCCTCGGCGTCGGTGTTGCCGACCTCGATGGTCTTGCCGGACATGCTGGTGATCACGTCCGACGGACGGTAGGCGTTGCCGTCGATGGCGTTTTCCACCGCCGGCACCACCACCACCAGGTTCACCGGCAGCTGCGCCTTGACCGTGGCCACGAAGGTGCCGATGACGTTGGCGCCACCGCACATGTCGTACTTCATTTCCTCGATGCCGCCCTGCGTCTTGAGGTTGACGCCGCCGGTATCGAAGGTGATGCCCTTGCCGACCAGCACATAGGGACGCGCGTCGCCGCCGCCGTTCCACTTCAGCACGACCAGCCGCGGGCGGTTGGCCGAGCCGCGCGCCACCGCCAGCAGCGAGCCCATGCCCAGCGCTTCCATCTGCTGTTCGTCCAGCACCTCGGCCTCGGCGCCCTCGTGGGCGGCGGCGAAGGCCACGGAGGTTTCCGCCAGGTAAGCCGGGTTGCACAGATTCGGCGGCAGGTTGCCGAGCTCGCGCGCGTATTCGACACCGGCGGCGATGGCCTGGCCCTGGTCCAGCGCGCGGCGGTCCTCGCCGCGGATCGCCACCGCGGCCAAGCCTTTGTCCTCGGCCTTCTTCTTGCCCAGCGTGGCGCTGTAGCGGTAGGCGGCATGATCGCTGGCGATGACCGCCTGACGGATCGCCCAGGCCGCGTCGCGGCCCTTCACCGGCAGCTCGGACAAGGTCAGCAGCGCCTGCGTCACCGGCCCGCTGCGCAGCGCGCGGACGGTGTCACCGATGGCCTTGAGGTATTGCGGCACCCCGAACTTGCCCGCCTCGCCCAGGCCCACCACCAGCACGCGCGGCGCAGTGACGCCGGGCAGGTCGTGCAGCAGGGTGCTGGCACCGGTCTTGCCGCTGACATCGCCGCGGCCGAGCAGGGCGGCGATGCGGCCGCCGCTGGCCGTGTCCAGCGCCTGCGCGGACGGGGACAGGGACTGGTCGGCGAAGGCGCCGACGACCACGCAGTCAACCGCGGCGGAGGCCGGGGCGTCGGGGTTCAGGGTGAATTGCAAGGCCATTGAGCAGATTCCGTGGGCAAGTCCGTACAATCGCGGACTGTTTACGCCGGCCCGGGTTAGGCTGGCGGCGCCGCGAACGAATCCGAGAGTTTAGCAAGCCCCACACCTATGCCGAAGCTCGACCGTTATCTGCTGCGGGACTTCACCCAGAGCTTCCTGGCGACCCTGATCGTGCTGCTGGTGGTCAGCGTCGGCGCGGTGCTGGTGGATGTGCTCGGGAATATCGCCGACGGCCGTGTTCCGGCCCGCCTGCTGCTGCCGCAGCTGGCCCTGCAATTCGTCGCCTACCTGCCGCTGATCCTGCCCCTGGCGTTGATGCTGGGCCTGCTGCTGGCCCTGGGCCGGCTGTACCGGGATTCGGAAATGGCCGTCATCACCGCCATCGGCGTGGGCCCGGGGCGCCTGCTGCGGCCGATCATGCTGCTGGCCGCGCCGGTGGTGATCCTGATCGGTGCCTGCTCCCTGTGGCTGGGGCCCCTGGCCACCCGCACCGCCGACAAGATGCTGGAAGAAGCCAACCGCAGCGTGGTCATCGCCGGTCTGGAGGCCGGGCGCTTCACCCCGCTGTCCGGCGGTGGCGTGGTCTACCTGTCCAGTGTCTCCGCCGATGGCACCCGCTTCGGCCAGATATTCATGCAGCGGCAGACCGACGAGCGCGTTGACGTGGCCACGGCCAACACCGGCTCGGTGTTCTTCGAGGGCAAGAAGGATCGCTTCCTGCGCCTGGAGAATGGCTACCGCGTGGAGGGCCCGGCCAAGGGCGAAGGCCTGGACTACCGGTTGCTGCGCTTTGGGCGCAACGAAGTCGCTCTGCCGGACCGCGCGCAGGTGCATGACGAGAATGACCCGGAAGTGATGTCCACCTCGCGCCTGCTCGGCGACGATCGCCTGGCCGCCCGCGCGCAGCTGCACTGGCGCATCGCCCCGCCGTTGCTGGCCCTGGCCTTCGCGCTGCTGGCCTTGCCGCTGTCGCGCAGCTCGCCGCGGCAGCAGCGCTACGGCCGCATCATGCTGGCCTTCCTTGGCTACCTGGTGGGTACCAACCTGATGATTGTCGGCACGCAGTGGATCTCGGCCGGGCGCACTCCGGCGGCACTGGGTCTGTGGTGGTTGCTGGTGCCGCTGCTGCTGGTGGCGGTGTGGGTGTACGTGCGCGACGGCCGCTTGTCGCGGCCGCGGAGGGCGGCGGCATGAGGTTTACTCCGCGTATCCATGATCTGTACATCGGCCGCGCCGTGATCGGCACGGTGCTGCTGACCTGGGCGGTGCTGCTCGGCCTCGATGTGGTCAACGCTTTTTCCAGCGAGGCCAAGGACATCGGCGAGGGCAGCTACAGCTTCGGCCATGCCATTGCCTACGTGGCCTATTCGGTGCCACGCCGCGCCTACACCTTGTTCCCGACCGCCGCGGTGATTGGTGCGCTGATGGGCCTGGGCCAGCTTGCCGCGACTTCGGAGCTGACCGCGCTGCGCGCGCTGGGGCTGTCGCGGCGCCGGCTGAGCCTGTCGGTCGCCGCGGCCATGGCGCTGCTGACCGGCCTGATGGTGATCACCGGCGAAACCCTGGGCCCATGGGCGCAGAGCCAGGCCGACGTGCTCAAGGCCAGCGCGCGCTACGAAAGCAACATGGCCATGGCGCGCTACGCCGGCCTGTGGGCGCGCGAAGGCAATACCTTCCTCAATGCACAGAGCGGCGAGGAGAAGCTGCTCGAGGGCGGCGGCACGGCGCTGGCGCTGCATGACGTGCGTCTGTACCAGATCGGCGAGAACGGGCGCCTGCAGACCCTGACCCACGCGGCGTCCGCCGAACATCGCGATGCTGGCTGGATCCTGCGCGACGTGACCGAAGATCATTTTGCCGAACGCTCGGTGACCCGGGAAAAGATGGCGGAAATGCCGTGGCAGTCGGCGCTCGACCCGAAGGCGCTGGCGGCTGGCCTGGCCAAGCCGCGCAACCTCTCGGCCGCCGACCTGCATACCAGTATCGAGTACCGCCGCCGCAACAACCTCGATGCCCGCGACTACGAAGATCAGTACTGGAGCCGCTGGTTCTATCCGATCAACGTGCTGGCGTTGTGCCTGGCCGCCATTCCGTTCGCCTTCGGCTCATTGCGCAGCGGCGGCATGGGCAAGCGATTGTTCCTGGGCATCCTGTTCGCGCTCGGCTTCTGGCTGTTGCAGTTGTTCTTCGGTCGCATGGCCGGTGCGCTGAGGTTCGACTATCGCGTCGCCTATGCGTTGCCACCGATAGTGATGATGCTGGTGTCGCACTGGTTGTTCCGGCGCCGCAGCAGTTAGCAATGAATAGATGCAGGTCGTCCTTGCCTGCTGACACGCGCTGTGTAGGAGCGGCTTTACCCGCGACAGCGACGGCCTGCTACCCACGCTTCGGCAAACGCACCAGCCGTGTGCCGCTGAGGCGGTCGTGCCAGGCCAGGCGGTCGCGGTCGAACAACGCCCACCAGAACCCCAGTCCGCCAGCCAGCAGCGACAAGGTGCCCACGGCATAGCGCCGCCACAGTGCCGCCCATCCTGGCGCCTGGCCAGCACTGCCTTGCAGCCGCAGCCGCCACGGGCGCATGCCCAGCGTCTGGCCGCCTCGCCGCCAGCTCACCGTGGCGTAGACGCCGGCCACCAGCCAGCAGCACAACCACAGCAGCCACTGCAGGCCACTGAAGGGTGCGATGTTCTCGCGGCGGCCGTGACCATCGAGATAGAAGCCCAGGGTGAAGGCGGCTGACACCAGCATCCACAACGCCAGCACGGGCCAGAAGTCGTAGAACATGGCCAGCAGGCGCCAAACCACGAGGCTGCGCGCAGGGGCGGGCGAGTCGGTGACGGTGCTGGGTTCGGCGGTCTGTTCCATCGGCGCAGCATAGCGGTGCGATGGAGCGGAGCGAAGGCACGAGCGCTTTGCCGGTCCAGGCTCGTCGATCCGGTAAGCTGCGCGCATGTCCGCGCATTCTCCTGCCGAGCGCCGCCAGCGCGTCGGCGAATTGCCGCCCCTGCAGGCGGCCGACGAACAACACATCCAGCGCTTTCTGGACCGCATCTGGGCCGAACAGGGCCTGGCCCGGCAGACCCTCGACGGTTACCGCCGTGACCTCAGCGGTCTGGCGCGCTGGCTTGACGGCCGCGGTGGCGGCCTTGCCCGCATCGATCGCGCCGGCCTGTTCGACTACCTGGCCTGGCGAACCGCCCAGCGTTATTCCCCACGCAGCAATGCGCGCCTGCTTTCCAGCCTGCGCGCGTTCTATGGCGATGCGGTGTCCCGTGGCGAGCGCGGCGACGACCCCACCGCGCTGATCGACCCGCCGCGCCTGCCACGGCTGTTACCCAAGGCGCTGGCGGAAAGCCAGGTGGACGCACTGCTGGCCGCGCCCGCGTTGGACGACCCGACCGGCCTGCGCGACCGCGCGATGCTCGAACTCATGTACGCCGCCGGCCTGCGCGTGAGCGAACTGGTGGGCCTGCCGGCCAATGCGGTGAACCTGCGCCAGGGCGTGTTGCGGGTCACGGGCAAGGGCAGCAAGGAGCGCCTGGTGCCGCTGGGCGAAGAGTCCCAGCACTGGCTGCAGCGCTACCTGGACAGTGCACGCGCCGCGCTCGCCGGCGGCAAGGCCGTGCCGGCCAGCAGCGACGGACAGGTTCCGATGTTCATCGACGCCGCGCGCAAGCCCCTCACGCGCCAGCATTTCTGGGCGCTGGTGAAGCGCTATGCCGCCGTCGCCGGGATCGACCCGGCCCTGGTCAGCCCGCATGGACTGCGCCACAGCTTCGCCACCCACCTGCTCAACCGCGGCGCCGACCTGCGCGCGTTGCAGATGCTGCTCGGCCACAGCTCCTTGTCGACCACGCAGATCTACACCCTGGTGGCGCGCGAACACTTGCAGCAGCTGCATCAGCGCCATCATCCGCGCGGCTGAGGCGCGCCGCGGCCTGGCCATCGCGGCCGCCTTCAGATCGTGTGTGCGAGAATCCGGGCCAGTCCGTCTACGGTATGTGCCGATGCTCCGCTACGTTCTCTCCGCGCTGCTGTGCGCGGCCAGCCTGTCCGCCTGTGCGCAGCCCGCTTCTCCTGGCAAGGCCAGCGCCACCAAGCCCGCCGCTGCCGCTCCGGCCCCCGCCGGCGTCGACCAGCGCGTGCGCGCCGCCCTGGCCGAGCTGGACTCCGATTTCAAGCCGGACTACATCGGCGCCGCACCTTTCGCCGGCTTCCGCGAAGCCATCGTCGGTGGCCAGGTGCTGTATATCAGCGACGACGGCCGCTATCTGATCCAGGCCCAGCCGTTCGACATCCAGGCCCGCCAATTCGCCGCCAGTGAAGGCCTGCTCGCCTACCGTCGCGACCAACTGGCCAAGGTGCCGCGCAGCGAGCGCATCGTGTTCGCGCCGCCGAACCCCAAGTACACCATCACCGTGTTCACCGACATCGAATGCGGCTACTGCCGCAAGCTGCACAGCCAGATCGACGAACTCAACCGCCAGGGCATCGCGGTGGAATACCTGGCCTTCCCGCGCATGGGCCTGGGCAGCCAGGACTACAAGGACATGGTCTCGGTGTGGTGCGCCAGCGACCGCAAGCAGGCCCTGACCGCCGCCAAGTCCGGCAAGCCGATCACCCCGAAGACCTGCGCCAGCAGCCCCGTCAACATGGAATACGACCTGGGCCAGCGCCTGGGCGTCAACGGCACCCCCGCCATCTTCGGCCCCGACGGCATGCAACTCGGCGGCTACCTGCCGCCGGCCCAACTGCGCGCCGCCCTCGACAAGCGCGCCAGCGCAGCCTCGGCCACCGCCGGCGGCAGCCGCTAAGCCAGCCCCGCTAGAGTGACCGTCCGGCCACGCCTTCCCATCCGCCGCAGCCATCTGTCGGGCAGTTGGGGGCAGGCCTGGCCAGGACCGTAGGCAACATGGATGTTGCCTACGAGCCCCCATGGATGGGTTCACGGCGTGTCCTGAACAGGCCTGCCTCCGGCTGCCGCGCGCCGACCCACGCGAGCCGATCCACATCGCAAGGCAGGAAACCCGCACCAACGCCAACCCCGGGCTTTCGGTAACCCCGACCCCAGGCAGGTACAATATCGGCCCCCGTTTCCGCTCACGGTCCCCCGGATGATCGTCCTCGAGGGCGCGCCCGCCCTGTCGCCGTTCCGTCAAGCTCGGCTGCAATCCCGCCTGCAAACCGTTGCTCCCGCGCTGCGCATCACTGGCGCCTGGCATGTCTACTTCCTCCAGACCGAGCCCGGCAACGCCCCCGACCTCGACACCCTGCGCCGCATCCTGCAAGCCGGGATCGAGCCTGTGCCGGCAGAGCAGGGCAGCGCCTCGCGCTTCGTCGTGCCCCGCCTTGGCACCCTTTCGCCCTGGTCCAGCAAGGCCACCGAGCTGGTGCGTGGCGCCGGCCAGGCCATCGCCCGTGTCGAACGCGGCACCCGCATCGACCTGAGTGGCTGGCCGCAGGATTCCGCCACCCAGGCCGCGGTCGCCAAGCTCCTGCACGACCCGATGACCCAGTCCCTGCTGGATTCGGCGCAAGCCGCCCAGGCCCTGTTTACCGCCCCGGCACGCGGTGGCGTCGAACGCATTCCCCTGGCAGGGCTGGAAGCCGCCAACGCGCGCCTCGGCCTGGCCCTGGCAGCGGATGAAATCGACTACCTGCGCGAACGTTACGCCGAGCTCGGCCGCGATCCCGCCGATGTCGAACTGATGATGTTCGCCCAGGCCAACTCCGAACACTGCCGGCACAAGATCTTCAACGCCAGCTGGACCATCGACGGCAAGGAACAGGACCGCTCCCTGTTCCGCATGATCAAGCACACCCACCAGCAGACGCCGCAGCACACCCTCAGCGCGTACAGCGACAACGCCGCCGTCATCGCAGGCGAGCCTGCCGCCCGCTATCGCCCGGACCCGGCCACCGGCCGCTACCGCAGCGAAGCGGTGACGCCGAGTGCGTTCCAGATCAAGGTCGAAACCCACAACCACCCGACCGCCATCGCGCCGTTCCCCGGCGCCTCCACCGGCGCCGGTGGCGAAATCCGCGACGAAGGCGCCACCGGCCGAGGTGGCAAGCCCAAGGCCGGCCTCACTGGCTTCACGGTCTCGCACCTGCGCATCCCGACCCTGCCGCAACCGTGGGAGGCGCCGCGCGCGCTGAACCCGCGCATGGCGCCGGCGCTGGAAATCATGCTCGATGGCCCGCTCGGCGGTGCCGCCTTCAACAACGAGTTCGGTCGTCCGAACCTGCTTGGCTATTTCCGCAGCTTCGAGCTCGCCGAAGGCGAAGGCCTGAGCCGCGCCTACGACAAGCCGATCATGCTCGCCGGCGGCCTCGGTGCGATCGACCAGGTGCAGGTGGAAAAGCTGCGCCTGCAACCGGGCGATGCGGTCATCGTGCTCGGCGGCCCGGCCATGCTGATCGGCCTGGGCGGCGGCGCCGCCAGTTCGGTGGCCTCCGGCGACAGCGCCGAGGAACTGGATTTTGCCAGCGTGCAGCGCGACAACCCGGAGATGGAGCGGCGCTGCCAGGAAGTGATCGACCGCTGCGTCGCGCTCGGCATGGACAACCCGATCCGCTGGTTCCACGACGTCGGTGCCGGCGGCCTGTCCAACGCCATTCCCGAACTGCTGCACGACTCCGGCGTTGGCGGCGTGATCGACCTGGACAAGGTGCCCAGCGACGACCCGTCGCTGTCACCGATGCAGCTGTGGTGCAACGAATCGCAGGAGCGCTACGTGCTCGGCGTGCCGCAGGCGCGCCTGGCCGAGTTCGCCGCGATCTGCGAACGCGAGCGCTGCCCGTTCGCGGCCGTGGGCGTGGCGACCGCCGAAGAGCGCTTGGTCGTGGCCTATGGCGCCACGCCGGGAAATATCCCGGCCGATGCACCGATCGACCTGCCGATGGACGTGCTGTTCGGCAAGCCGCCGAAGATGCACCGCGACACCGTGCATCCGCCGGCGCCTCGCTGGCCGGCGCTGTCCACTGCCGCGCTCGACCTGCACGAGGCTGGCCTGCGCGTGCTCGCGCATCCGACCGTGGCGGCAAAAAACTTCCTGGTCACCATTGGCGATCGCAGCGTCGGTGGCCTGACTGCGCGCGAGCAGATGATCGGCCCCTGGCAGCTGCCGCTGGCCGACTGCGCCATCACCCTGGCGGGTTTTGAAGGCTACGCCGGCGAAGCGATGTCCGTGGGCGAACGCACGCCGCTGGCCCTGCTCGACTCGGCCGCCGCCGCGCGCATGGCCGTGGGCGAAGCGATCACCAACCTGTGCGCCGCGCCGGTGTCCAGGCTGGACACGATCAAGCTCTCGGCCAACTGGATGGCCGCGGCCAATCATCCTGGCGAGGACGCGCTGCTGTACGACGCGGTCCGCGCGGTGGGCATGGAGCTGTGCCCGCAGCTGGACCTGAGCATTCCGGTGGGCAAGGACTCGTTGTCGATGCAGGCGCAGTGGCACGCCGATGGCGTGGCTCACAAGTCGGTGTCGCCGGTGTCGCTGATCATCACCGCCTTCGCCCCGGTCGCCGACGTGCGCCCGCAGCTGACCCCCCTGCTTGCCCGTGAGGAAGACAGCGAGCTGTGGCTGATCGGTCTGGGCGGTGGCAAGCAGCGCCTGGGTGGCTCGGTGCTGGCGCAAGTGCAGGCGGGCGATGAAGCGCTGCCGGCGTTTGCTGGCGAGGTGCCCGATCTGGACGAGCCGCAGCGCCTGCGCGCGTTTTTTGAACTGATCGCCGACGCGCGCGAGGCCGGCCTGCTGCTCGCCTACCACGACCGCAGCGACGGCGGCGCGTTTGCCGCGCTGTGCGAAATGGCCTTTGCCTCGCGCCAGGGCCTGGAGATCAACCTCGATGCCTGGGGCGATGATCCGTTCCGCAGCCTGTTCAACGAGGAACTCGGCGCCGTCGTGCAGGTCGCCAGTGAAGACCGCGCTGCGTTTGCCGATCTGGTCGAGCGTCATGCCCTGACCGAATGCGCGCAGCGCATTGCCCGCCCGACCAGCACACCGAAGGTGCGCGTGTCGCACGAAGGCAAGACCCTGGTGCAGTGGCGCTGGGAGGAATTGTTCGACGCATGGTGGTCGGTGACCCATGCGATGCAGAAGCTGCGCGACAACCCGGAGTGCGCCGACGAGGAGCGCGCCGTTGCGCGTGACTTCAACGCCCCCGGCCTGAAGCCCAGGCTGGTGTTCGATCCGGCCGAGGACGTGGCCGCGCCGTTCATCGCCACCGGCGCCCGGCCGAAGGTCGCGATCCTGCGCGAGCAGGGCGTCAACGGTCAGATCGAAATGGCCAATGCCTTCGAGCGTGCCGGCTTCGACGCTTACGACGTGCACATGAGCGACCTGATCGCCGGGCGCATGCAGTTGCGTGACTTCGCCGGCCTGGCCGCCTGTGGCGGCTTCAGCTATGGCGACGTGCTTGGTGCCGGCCGCGGCTGGGCCACCTCGATCCTTGAGCGCTCGGCCCTGCGCGATGCCTTTGCCGAATTCTTTGCCCGCCAGGACACCTTCTCCCTCGGTGTCTGCAATGGCTGCCAGATGCTCAGCCAGCTCAAGGACATCATCCCCGGTGCCGAGCATTGGCCGCGCTTCCTGCGCAACCGCAGCGAACAGTTTGAAGGCCGCACCGCATTGCTGGAGGTGGTGGAGTCGCCATCGATCCTGCTGCGTGGCATGGCCGGTTCGCGCATTCCGGTGGCGGTGGCGCATGGCGAAGGCCGCGCCGAATTTGCCAGTGCGGTGGACCAGGCCGCGGCGCGTGTCGCGCTGCGCTATGTCGATGGCGATGGCAACGTGGCTTCGGCCTATCCGCTCAATCCGAACGGCTCGCCCGATGGCATCACCGGCCTGACCAGCGAGGATGGCCGCGCCACCATCGTGATGCCGCATCCGGAGCGCACGCCGCGCGCGGTCAACCTGAGCTGGCATCCGCGTGAATGGCAGGCGGATTCTGCATGGCTGCGAATCTTCCGCAACGCACGAGTATGGTGCGGCTGACGCGCAAAACATTTTTTTAAACTTGTTCATTGATAAGCCGTCGGCGCTCGCGCCGGCGGTTTTTTTTGTTTGCCATGCGTGAAGGCGGCTCGTCGCGTCATCGCGTTGGCGCGCGTATCACCATGTTTTTCCAGCTACTTCATCTGGACTTAACGAATTGCTCTGGTTACGTGACGTTCTCAGCAAATTGCAATTGGAAAAGTCAAAAACTTGACGCTCGATTTCGTCGCTGTTAACACTTGACGCATTCCTCAGTTCGTCGCGATGCATCGCGACCAAGCGGTCGGCGTGAGCCGTTTCGCTGTCCGCTTCGCGGGGCCTGGGAACAAAACCTCAGGGGGATCGGGCGGCTGGATAGCCGTGCGATGGGGCCGTTTTCGCTGTTGGTCTTTCCAATCAGAAAACCCAGTCCATTCGAGGAGCGGATGTCGATGAATAGGATTTATCGCAAGGTCTGGAACAAGTCGTTGGGCATGTGGACCGTGGCCTCGGAACTGGCCACCAGCGACAGCCCCGGTACGGTGGTCGACCGCCGCACGCGCCTGGCGCCTCGTGGTGCGATCGCAATGGGCGCATTGCTCCTGATCGCCGCAGCGCCGCCATTGGCAGCGCAGTCGGTGGAGATCGGTGGCAACCAGAACTGCATCGTGCTCGGCGGGAGCATCCTCGACAGCTGCGTGGTCGATGGCAGTGCCAACGCCAGCGGCGCCAATGCAGTCGCCATCGGCACGCGCACGCTCGCCAGCGGCGCCAATTCCCTTGCACTGGGTACTGGCGCCAGCGCCACGGCCACCGGCGCTGCCGTGCTTGGCGTGGATGGCAGTGCCACCGGCATCAACAGCACCGGCGTTGGCCGCCAGACGAACGTCATTGGCGAGAACGGCGTAGCCGTGGGCTACAACACCTTCGTCCGCCAGAGCGCGGTGAACGGCGTGGCGATCGGTGCCAACGCCGGTGCAACCGGCGCCGACTCGGTCGCCTTGGGCTCCGGTTCGCGCACCTACGAAGACAACACCGTCTCTGTGGGCAGCGGCAACGGTATCGGCGGGCCGGCCACGCGCCGCATCGTCAACGTCTCCGATGGTGTGGACGAGAACGATGCCGTCAACAAGGGCCAGCTCGACGCAGTGGCCGAAGTCGCAGAGACCACCAGCAAGTACTTCCAGGCCAGCGGCAGCGACGACAGCGATGCTGGCGCCTATGTCGAAGGCGACAATGCGCTCGCAGCAGGCGAGGCGAGCAACGCCATTGGCAACGGTGCGAGCGCGCTCGGCAGCGGCGCCAATGCGCTAGCCGAAAGCGCTACGGCGGTTGGCTTCAACGCGTTGTCCACCGGCACCAACGCGGCCGCGCTCGGCAACAACGCCCAAGCGCTGGGTGCAAGCAGTGTTGCTTTGGGTGATGGTGCGACCGCAGCCGACATTGCCGCCACCGCAACCGGTGCCGGCGCACAGGCTACTTCGACGTACACCACGGCCACCGGCAGCGAAGCAGTGGCCTCCGAGAATCAAGCTACCGCCACCGGCTTCCGCAGCAACGCCAGCAACATTGGTGCGACCGCATTGGGCGGCTATAGCGAAGCCAGCGGCTATCTGGGCTCCGCGCTCGGCTATGGCGCAGTGGCTTCCGGTGACTACACGACCGCTGTCGGCGTGGCCTCCACCGCATCCGGCGTCAGCGCGGTATCGGTCGGCGAATACAGCATCGCCAGCGGCGATGAGAGCGTTGCGGTCGGTGGCACCACGTTCTTCGGCTTCATCCCGGCGCAGGCCACCGGCACCGGTGCTTCGGCCTTCGGTGCAGGTGCGTGGGCTACTGGCGACTACACCACGGCAATTGGCTGGAACTCCTACGCCGATGGCGTCAACGCAACCGCGCTGGGCCAAAGCGCCTTTGCGCTGGCCGACAACACGGTAGCCGTGGGCAGCGGGGCGTCGGCCGAGGCCGTTGGCTCCACCCTCGTCGGCGTGGACGGCAGCACCACCGGTGTGAACAGCACCGGCGTTGGCCGCCAGACCAACGTCATTGGCGAAAACGGCGTGGCCGTCGGTTACAACACCTTCGTGCGGCAGAGCGCGGTCAACGGCGTGGCGATCGGTGCCAACGCCGGTGCAACCGGCGCCGACTCGGTCGCCTTGGGCTCCGGCTCGCGCACCTACGAAGACAACACCGTCTCTGTGGGCAGCGGCAACGGTATCGGTGGCCCGGCCACGCGCCGCATCGTCAACGTCTCCGATGGCGTGGACGAGAACGATGCCGTCAACAAGGGCCAACTCGACGCAGTGGCCGAAGTTGCAGAGACCACCAGCAAGTACTTCCAGGCCAGCGGCAGCGACGACAGCGATGCCGGCGCCTATGTCGAAGGTGACAACGCGCTGGCAGCGGGCGAGGCGAGCAACGCGATCGGCAACGGTGCCAGTGCACTTGGCAGCGGCGCGAACGCACTGGCGGAGAACGCCACGGCGGTTGGCTTCAACGCGCTGTCCAGCGGCGCCAATGCTTCGGCGCTCGGCAACAACGCCCAGGCACTCGGCGCAAGCAGCATTGCTTTGGGTGATGGCGCGACCGCAGCCGACATCGCCGCTACCGCCACCGGTGCCGGCGCACAGGCTACTTCGACCTACACCACGGCCACCGGCAGCGAAGCAGTGGCCTCCGAGAATCAAGCTACCGCCACTGGCTTCCGCAGCAGCGCCAGCAACATCGGTGCGACCGCGCTTGGTGGTTATAGCGAGGCCAGCGGCTATCTGGGCTCCGCGCTCGGCTATGGCGCAGTGGCTTCCGGTGACTACACCACGGCCGTAGGTGTGGCCTCTACCGCATCCGGCGTCAGCGCGGTATCCGTCGGCGAATACAGCATCGCCAGCGGCGACGAAAGCGTTGCGGTCGGCGGCACCACGTTCTTCGGCTTCATCCCGGCGCAGGCCACCGGCACCGGTGCTTCGGCCTTTGGTGCAGGTGCGTGGGCGACGGGCGACTACACCACGGCAATTGGCTGGAACTCCTACGCCGATGGCGTCAACGCCACCGCGCTTGGCCAAAGCGCCTTTGCGCTGGCGGACAACACGGTAGCCGTGGGCAGCGGGGCGTCGGCCGAGGCCGTTGGCTCCACCCTCGTTGGCGTGGACGGCAGTACGACCGGGATCAACAGCACCGGCATCGGCCGCCAGACCAACGTCATCGGCGAGAACGGCGTTGCAGTCGGCTACAACACCTTCGTGCGGCAGAGTGCGGTCAACGGCGTGGCGATCGGTGCCAACGCCGGCGCAACCGGCGCCGATTCGGTCGCCTTGGGCTCCGGCTCGCGCACCTACGAAGACAACACCGTCTCCGTGGGCAGCGGCAACGGTATCGGCGGGCCGGCCACGCGCCGCATCGTCAACGTCTCCGATGGTGTGGACGAGAACGATGCCGTCAACAAGGGCCAGCTCGACGAAGTGGCCGAAGTTGCCGAAACCACCAGCAAGTACTTCCAGGCCAGCGGCAGCGACGACAGCGATGCGGGCGCCTATGCCGAAGGCGACAACGCCCTCGCAGCAGGCGAAGCCAGCAACGCCATCGGCAACGGCACCAGCGCACTCGGCAGCGGCGCCAATGCTCTGGCCGAAAACGCCACGGCCATCGGCTCCAACGCACTGGCCAGCGGGCAGAACAGCGCCGCCATCGGCTACAACGCACAGGCCCTGGGCCCGGCGGCGGTCGCAGTGGGCGGCGTGGCCGTGGACGAGAACGGCGATCCGCTCATCACCAACGGCGGCGTGCCGGTCGATACTGGTGCCACCAGCGCCGGCGTCGGTGGTACCGCGCTCGGCGCCAGCGCCAATGCCGACGGTTTCGCGGCCTCGGCGGTCGGCGTGGGTGCCTATGCGGGCGGCGCGCAGTCCTCGGCCTTCGGTGCAGTGGCCAATGCCGTCGGCGACTACAGCACCGCGATCGGCACCCAGAGCGTAGCCGCGGGCACCAGCAGCGTCGCCCTCGGCGGCCCGGTCGATCTGATTCCGGGTCTGGGCTTCTTCGTCGACACGCAGGCGACCGGCGAAGCCTCGACCGCGCTGGGCGCCGGTGCGATCGCCTCGGGCGACTACGCTTCGGCCACCGGCACCCTGGCCGAAGCCAGCGGACTGGAAGCGACCGCGCTGGGCTACTTCGCCTACGCACCGGGTGACTACGCCACCGCGGTAGGCCCGGAATCCTGGGCCAGCGGCGAGCAGAGCACCGCCGTCGGCTACTACAGCACCGCGCTGGGCGACAACAGCGTGGCCCTGGGTGCGAACTCCACCGCCTCGCGCGACAACACGGTCTCCGTCGGCGATGTCGGTAGCGAGCGCCAGATCACCAACGTGGCCGCCGGCACCGAGGACACCGACGCGGTGAACAAGGCGCAGCTGGATGAAGTGGCCGACACGGCTGCAACCACCAGCAAGTACTTCCAGGCCAGCGGCAGCGCCGACAGCGATGCCGGCGCCTACATCGAAGGCGATAACGCGCTGGCAGCCGGCGAAGCCAGCAACGCGATTGGCAATGGCGCCAGCGCATTGGGCAGCGGCGCGAACGCGCTGGCGGAAAACGCCACCGCGATCGGCTTCAACGCGCTGTCCAGCGGCGCCAATGCTTCGGCGCTGGGCAACAACGCCCAGGCGCTCGGTGCAAGCAGTATTGCCCTGGGTGATGGTGCCGTCGCCGCCGACATCGACGCTACCGCCACCGGCGCGGGTGCGCAGGCGACTTCGACCTACACCACTGCCACCGGCAGCGAAGCCATCGCCTCGGAGAACCAGGCCACGGCCACGGGCTTCCGCAGCAGCGCCAGCAATATCGGCGCGACTGCATTGGGCGGTTACAGCGAAGCCAGCGGCTATCTGGGTTCTGCACTGGGCTACGGTGCAGTGGCCTCGGGTGACTACACCACCGCAGTCGGCGTGGCCTCCACCGCATCGGGCGTCAGCGCGGTATCGGTTGGCGAATACTCCATCGCCAGCGGCGATGAGAGCGTTGCGGTCGGTGGCACCACGTTCTTCGGCTTCATTCCGGCGCAGGCGACGGGCACCGGTGCCGCGGCATTCGGCGCCGGTGCGTGGGCGACGGCGGACTACGCCACGGCGATTGGCTGGAACGCCTACGCCGATGGCGTCAACGCAACCGCACTCGGTCAGAGCGCGTACGCCCTGGCCGACAACACCGTGGCCGTAGGCAGCGGCGCTGCAGCGGAAGCTGTCGGCTCCACCGTGGTCGGCGCGGACGGCAGCACCACCGGCATCAACAGCACCGGTGTCGGCCGCCAGGCCGATGTGGTGGGCGAGAACGGCGTGGCCGTCGGCTACAACAGCTTCGTTCGCGAGAGCGCGGTCGATGGCGTGGCGATCGGTGCCAACGCCGGAGTCACCGGCGCGAACTCCGTCGCCCTTGGCGGCGGTTCGCGTGCCGATGCGGATAACGTGGTCTCGGTCGGCAACGGCACAGGTGAGGGTGGCCCGGCCACGCGCCGCATCGTCAACGTCTCCGATGCCGTGGACGGCAGCGATGCCGTCAACAAGAGCCAGCTCGATGCGGTGGCGGCAGGTGCGGACGCGGCCACCGCCGCGTTCCAGGCCAACGGCGACGGCGTGGCGACCGCCAGCGGCGTGGACAGCACGGCGGTCGGTTCCGGCGCACGCGCCAGCGGCGCGCGCAGCGCCGCCTATGGTGCGGGCAGCACGGCGTCGGGCACTGGCGGCAGTGCCGTCGGCGTCAACAGCCTGGCCACCGGTACCAACAGCACCGCCGTGGGCCGGCAGACCACCACCATTGGCGAGAACGGCGTCGCCCTGGGCTACAACAGCTTCGTGCAGCAGAGCGGCAAGAATGGCGTCGCCCTCGGTGCCAACGCCGGTGCCAGCGGCGCTGACTCGGTCGCGATTGGTTCCGGGTCGCGGACCAACGAGGCCAACGTGGTCTCCTTCGGCAGCGGCAATGGCGTGGGCGGCCCGGCCACGCGCAAGCTCACCAATGTCGGCGCCGGCAGCCTGGCCAGCGGCAGCTACGACGCGATCAACGGCGGGCAGTTGTTCCAGGCGTTGAGCAACAGCATCAGCTTCCTGGGCGGCGGCGCGGCGCTCGGCGCGCAGGGCGTGTATGTCGCGCCCACCTATGTGATCCAGGGCGCGAGCTACCACACCGTGGGCGATGCACTGAGTGCGCTGGACGGCAAGGTCAGCGAGCTCGATGCACGCACCGCCGGTACCGCGCCGGCCAGCAGTGGAGCGCGGACGATGCGTAGTGCCGCCAGCGTGCAGACGCTGGACGCCACGGCCGCCGAGGAGGTAGCGACCACCCAGGCCGCCGCCACCGCTTCCACCGCCAGCGTAGAAGGCACGCCAACCGCTGCGACGGCTACCGCGACGACAGCGGCGGCCACGCCGACCGCGCTCGGCAACGCCGCGCGCGCCAATGACGTCACCGGCACCGCCATCGGCGGCAACGCCTACGCGCATGGTCCCAACGACACCGCCATCGGCAGCAACACCCGCGTTGATGCCGACGGCAGCACCGCCATCGGCGCCAATGCGCACGTGGCGGCAGTGGCGACCAACGCGGTGGCGGTGGGCGAGGGCGCTTCGGTGGCGGCGGCATCGGCCACCGCGGTCGGCCAGGGCGCCAGCGCCACGGCGCAGGGATCGGTGGCACTGGGCCAGGGGTCGGTGGCCGACCGCGCCAATACCGTGTCGGTGGGCAGCGCGGGCGCGGAGCGGCAGATCGCCAACGTCGCCGCCGGCACGCAGGACACCGATGCGGTGAACAAGGCCCAGCTCGATACCGGGCTGACCCGTGCCAACGCCTATACCGATCAGCGCTACTCGGCGATGGCCGACAGCTTCGAGGCCTACCAGGGCGAGGTGGACGACCGCTTCCGCCGGCAGGACAAGCGCATCGACCAGCAGGGCGCGATGAACGCGGCGATGTTGAACATGGCCACCAGCGCGGCGGGCATCCGCACGCCGAACCGGGTGGGCGTGGGCGTCGGCTTCCAGAGCGGCGAGTCGGCGTTGTCGATCGGCTACCAGCGCGCGATCAGCGACCGCGCCACGGTGACCGTGGGCGGTGCCTTCAGCAGTGATGACAGCTCCGTCGGCGTCGGTGCCGGCTTCGGCTGGTAGCAGGCATGCATCAAGGCGGTGGCGCCGCGTGCGCCGCCGCCGCAACACAAGCCCGAGGGGGCGGGACGGAACGCGGCCAGGCCAGCAGCGGATCCGTGCATTCGAAGGCCGTACATCCTTTGCCGGAAACACGAACGAAGAGGACTTCAACGTGATGGACAAGCATGATTTCCGCCGCAATCCCTTGGCTGTCGTACTGGCCGCCACCCTCGGCCTGAGTGCCGCGCAAGCGGCGCAGGCGGCCAACCCTCTGCCGGTGCGCGAGCCAATGCACGCCGCGCCAGCCGACGCGCAGGGCGCCGTCACGCGCCTCATCGTGCGCTACAAGGACGGCACCGCCGCGGCCAGCAACCGCGATGCCAAGCTCGCCGCCGCCAATGCCGCGCTTGGCCGTGCCGGCCTGGCCACCGCCGCGACCGCGCGTGGCGGCAATGCCGCCGCGCAGGTCAGCTACGTGCGCCGCATGGGCACCGGTGCCGACGTGCTGCGCGTCAGCGGCAAGCTGACGCCGGCGCAGATCGAGCGCGTGCGCGCGGAGATCGCCGCGGACCCGGCAGTGAAGTCGGCCAGCATCGACCGCCTCAAGCAGCCGCTGCTGGTGCCGAACGATCCCTACTACGCCACCTACCAGTGGCATCTCAACAATGCCACCGGCGGCGTCAACGCGCAGCCGGCCTGGGACAAGAGCCAGGGTGACGGCGTTGTGGTCGCGATTCTCGATACCGGCATCCTGCCGGGCCATCCGGACATCGCTACCAACCTGCTGGAGGGCTATGACTTCATCACCGACACCTTCGTCTCGCGCCGCCCCACCGATGCGCGCGTCCCCGGTGCGCTGGACTACGGCGACTGGAACCCGGTAGCCGGCGAGTGCTACGCCGGCTCGCCGGTGCGCGACAGCAGCTGGCACGGCAGCCACGTGTCCGGCACGGTGGCCGAGAAGACCAACAACGCCGTCGGCATGGCCGGCCTGGCCTATGACGCCACGGTGTTGCCGGTGCGCGTGCTCGGCCGCTGCGGCGGCTACACCTCGGACATCGCCGACGCCATCATCTGGGCTTCGGGCGGACACGTGGACGGCGTGCCGGACAATGCCAATCCAGCCGAAGTGATCAACATGAGCCTGGGCGGCGAAGGCAGCTGCGACGATGAAACCCAGGTTGCCATCGACGGCGCGGTGTCGCGCGGCACCACGGTGGTGGTGGCCGCCGGCAACGACGCCGACGATGCCGGCAACTACAGCCCGGCCTCGTGCAACAACGTCATCTCGGTCGGCGCAACGCGCATCAACGGCGGCATCGCTTCGTACTCCAACTACGGCAGCAACGTCGACCTGTCGGCGCCGGGCGGTGGCGGCGGCGCCGACGGCAACCCGGGCGGCTACGTGTGGCAGCTCGGCTACACCGGCCTGACCACGCCCACTTCCGGCAGCTACAGCTACTTCGGCATGGCCGGCACCTCGATGGCCTCGCCGCACGTGGCCGCCACCGTTGCGCTGGTGCAGAGCGCACTGGCTGGGGCCGGCAGCGCGCCGCTGAGCCCGGCTGAAGTGGAGGCCCTGCTCAAGCAGACCGCGCGTCCGTTCCCGGTGGCGCCGCCGGCGAACAAGCCGATCGGTGCTGGCATCGTCGACGCCAACGCGGCCATTGACCGCGCGCTGACGCCGCCATGCGATCCGGCCGATCCGGGCTGCGTGCCCGACGCCACGGCGTTGACCAACAAGGTCGCCATTGGCGGCCAGAGTGGTGGCGACGCCCTGTACAGCTTCGAGGCCGATGCCGGCAAGACGCTGACGCTGATGACCTATGGCGGCAGCGGCAACGTGTCGGTGTACGTCAGCTTCGAGCAGGCGCCCACCAGCACCTCGTTCGACGCCAAGTCCACCCGCGCGGGCAACAGCGAGACGGTACGCATCACCGCGCCGCAGGCCGGCACGTACTACATCCGCCTGGTGGGCGAGCCGAGCTACACCAATGTGACCATTGTCGCGCGGCAGTAAGCGCGACCGGCAAGGCAGACAGACCCCGGCCAGGTGCCGGGGTCTTTCTTTTTGGCGTGGTGCGTGTGTGAGGATGCGGTGCGCGCAATGCACGAGCGCGAGCAGTACAGAAGAGTGATGCGAAGATTCTTATGAGTTGATCGATTGTGCTGGATGCGCGTTGCCCGCTGATTGCCCGGCCTTGAAGCTTGGTGGTCTGCCCGGCAGCAGCCGGGCGTTCCCCCCAGGAGCGACCAAATGCATCCGAATCTGCCGGCGGGCGTCACCCGCGACCAGGCATCTTCCTCCTTGCGCCTGCCACGCGCGGCGTGGGCAAGCCGCGCCGGCATCACCTGCTGCCTGCTGATCGCCGCGCCGATCTGCGCGTTGGCGCAGACCGCACCCGATCCGGCAGTCCCGTTCTTCGTTGCTAATGGCAGCACCGCCAGCCAGGCCGGTGCCTATGCCGAGGGCGACGAGGCCGTTGCCGCCGGCGAAGCGAGCAGCGCCACCGGCCTGGGCGCGATCGCGCTGGGCGCGGGATCGAACGCGACCGCCGACAACGCCTTGGCTGTGGGTCGCAATACGCTGGTGACCCAGGAGCGCGGCGTTGCTGTCGGTGTCGAGGCCGCAAGCAATGCCGGCTTTGCCACGGCGCTGGGCGCGCAGGCCCAGGCCGATGCGACGGCCAGGTGGGGCACGGCATTGGGATATCGCAGCACGGTCGCGGGCGTGGGCGCTACCGCGGCCGGCACCTTCAGTCGGGCCACCAACCTGTTCTCCACGGCGTTTGGCTACGGTGCGCAGTCCTTCGCCGATGCAGCCCTGGCGCTGGGTCCCGTGGCACAGGCGAACGCCACGCGCAGCGTTGCCCTCGGCGCCGGCGCGGTGGCCGATCGCGAGTCCACGGTGTCAGTGGGCAACACAGGGTCCGAACGCCAGATCACCAATGTGGCTGCCGGTACCCAGGCCACCGATGCGGTCAACGTCGCGCAGCTTGGCGCGCAGCTGGATGCCGCCACGGTGGCCTTCCGCGCCGGCGGGAGCGAGGTGGCGGTCGCCTCGGCGCCGGCGAGCACCGCCGCCGGCAACGCGAGCCAGGCCTTGGGCGAGGGCAGCACCAGCATCGGCGCCGGTGCGCGTGCCGACACCACCCGCGCCACCGCGCTGGGGCGCGACGCGGTGGCCAGCGCTGCCGATGCGGTCGCGGTGGGCGCGGGCTCGCGCGCCGAACGCGATGGTGTCGTGTCCTTCGGCAGCGGTGACGGCGTCGGCGGTCCGGCTGTGCGGCAACTGGTCAATGTCGCCGAAGGCCAGGTACAGGCCGGCAGCCGCGATGCGGTCAATGGCGGGCAGTTGTATACGGCGATGAACCAGGCCATTTCGGTGCTGGGTGGCGGCGCCGCGCTCGGTCCGCAGGGCGCCGTGCTGGCGCCGACGTACTGGGTGCAAGGGCAGAGTTTCACCAATGTCGGTGACGCACTGGGCACGCTTGATCGCCGCGTCGGCGAACTCAGTGCGCGCTCGCAAGGACCGCAGAACGTGTTGGGCGAGGGCGCGCGCGCGGCCACGGCCGATGCAGTGGCGGTAGGCCGGCAAGCCGCGGCCGACGGGGCCGGAAGCACTGCGTTAGGCGCCGATTCGCGCGTGGATGCCGGTGCAGCCAGCGCCGTCGCGCTGGGCCAGGGCTCGGTGGCCGACCGCGCCAACACCGTATCGGTGGGCCGTGCCGGCCGCGAGCGGCAGGTCACCAACGTCGCCGCGGGCACGCAGGACACCGACGCGGTCAACAAGGCCCAGCTCGACAATGGCGTGGCCCGTGCCAATGCCTATACCGACCAGCGCTACGCCGGCATGGCCGACACCTTGAAGAGCTATCAGGGCGAAGTCGACGACCGCTTCCGCCGCCAGGATCGCCGCATCGACCAACAGGGCGCGATGAACGCGGCGATGTTGAACATGGCCACCAGTGCCGCCGGCATCCGCACGCAGAACCGCGTCGGCGTTGGCGTGGGCTTCCAGGGCGGTGAATCAGCGTTGTCGGTGGGCTACCAGCGCGCAATCAGTGAGCGCGCCACCGTCACCCTCGGCGGTGCCTTCGGGCGCAGCGCCAGTGCAGTGGGATTCGGCGCCGGCTTTGGCTGGTAGGCATCGGCGGCCGTGATGCACGGCCGCGCACACATAGCAACGACAGGACACTCCATGACTCCCAACCACGGCCTCCCACGTCGGGCACTTGTTGCTCTGGCGCTTTCCACAGCGCTGGCGGCCAGCGTGCCGGCTGGCGCGCAGAACCCCAGCAACCAGCGCCTGATCGTCCACTTCCATGACGAGGTGCCGCCAGCCGCCGCGAACCAGGAAATCAGGCAGACAGTCGGCGCGGCAATGGCGCGCGCCGGCATCGCCACCCCCAGCCTGCGCAGCAGCCGGCAGCTGAGCAGCGGCGTGCAACCGATACGCCGCCTGGGCACGGGCGCGCAACTGCTGCGCCTGCCCAAGCCGCTGGACCCCGTGCAGATGCAGCGGCTGCTCAGCGAGATCGCCGCCGATCCGGCCGTGCGCTACGTCGAGCCGGACAGGATGCAGTACGCGGCGCAGGCACCGACGCCGGCGCCGGCAAAGTTCCAGCCGAACGACGAGTACTACGCCGAGTATCAGTGGAATCTCCACGATCCGGTCGGCGGCGTGAACGCACCGGAGGCCTGGACGATGTCGCGTGGCGCCGGCGTGGTCGTGGCGGTGCTCGACACCGGCCTCCTCCCGGAGCACCCGGACCTTGATCCTGCGCGCCTGCTGCAGGGCTACGACTTCATCAACGATGCTTCCAAGTCACGCCGGGCTCAGGCGGGACCGGCGCCTGGTGCTCTGGACATGGGCGACTGGACCGAGGCCGACGGCGAGTGCTACGCGGGCTCAAAGGTGCAGTCGAGCTCGTGGCATGGCGCGCATGTAGCCGCCACGATCATCGAGGCGACCAACAACAGCATCGGCATGGCCGGACTGGCGCCGGACAGCACGCTGCTGCCGGTACGCGTGCTGGGCCGCTGCGGCGGATGGATCTCCGACATCGTCGATGGCATCACCTGGGCTTCGGGCGGCAGTGTGCAGGGGGTGCCGGACAACCCCAATCCCGCCGATATCCTCAACCTCAGCATCCAGGGTGGGGGTGCCTGCCCGCGCGTGTACCAGGAAGCTATCGACGCTGCGGTCGCGCGTGGTGCCGTACTGGTCGTGGCGGCCGGCAACAATGCTGTCGACGCATCCTCGAGCCCGCCGGGCAACTGCCGCAACATCATCAACGTGGGCGCTACGAGTGCCAGCGGTGCGATCACGAGTTATTCGAACTTTGGTGGCGGTGTTGATCTCGCCGCGCCGGGAGGCGAGGAGCGCGACGGCGAGCCCCGCGGCTACATCTGGCAGGCCGCGTACGACGGCAAGACCACGCCGACCTCCGGCGACTATGACTACATCGGCAAGGTCGGCACCTCGATGGCCACGCCGCATGTGTCCGCCACCGCCGCACTGGTGCAATCGGCCCGCGTGGCCGCCGGCCGCCAGCCCCTGGCCCCGGCACGGATGAAGGCGTTGCTGCAGGCCAGTGCGCGGCCCTTCCCGGTGCCGCCACCGGTCACCCGGCCCATCGGCGTTGGCATTCTCGATGCCGCCGCGGCGCTGCGCATGGCGCTGAACACCGATTGCGACGTGGCCCGCGAGGAATGCACGCCGCTGCGGTTGCTGCCGAGGACGCCCGTTGGTGGCCAGAACGGCGAACAGGCAGGCAAGCGCTACACCTTTTTTGCTCAGGCCGGAAAGCCCCTGCGGGTGTTGACCTACGGTGGTACCGGCGGGCTCACGCTCTACGTCCGTCGCGGCACGCCGCCGCAGACCGACCGCTTCGATGCACGTTCGGCGCGCGCCGGCACCCACGAGGCCGCGATAATTGCCCGCCCCGCCGCCGATGTGTACCACGTGTGGCTGGCCGGTGATGCCGTGTTTGAAGGTGTGACGGTGGTCGTGCGCCAGTAGCGGGCGCCCGGAACCGGCGGCCGAACTGCTAAAGTTCGGCCAGGCAACGGAGACGGGCGTGAACGCGATCGCCGCCGCATCGATCGACAACCAGGACGTGCCGACGCGTATCGTCGGTGTCCTGCTGGAGCAGCGCCGGCTCAAAGAGGCCGATCTGGCGCGCGCCCGGCAATTGCAGGACGCCGCCGGGCTGGACCTGTTGGCGCTACTCGGGCGCCTGGGCCTGGTGTCCGAGCGCGACCATGCCGAAGCCTGCGCGCAGGTTCTGGGCCTGGCCTTGCTGGAAGGGCGCGAGCTGCCGGATGCGCCGCCCGAATCGCTGCCGGAAATCCGCGCGTTGTCGCCGCGCTTCCTCAAGCAATTCCACGTCTGCCCGATTGGCGAGCAGGGCGGTGCACTGGAATTGTGGATGGCCGATCCCTACGACGACTACGCCGCCGGCGCGGTGGCGCTGGCGACCGGGCTGCCGGTGCGCCCGCGCGTGGGCCTGCGCTCGGAAATCGACGACGTTATCGAACGCTGGTACGGCCAGGGCCGCAGCGCGATGGGCGCGATTGTCGAGACCGCCGATGGCGAGGCCAGTGCCGGCGATGACATCGAGCACCTGCGCGATCTGGCTTCCGAAGCGCCGGTCATCCGCCTGGTCAACCTGCTGATCCAGCGCGCCGTGGAACTGCGCGCCTCGGACATCCACATCGAGCCGTTCGAGAGCCGGCTGAAGGTGCGCTATCGCGTCGATGGCGTGCTGATCGATGGCGAGAGCCCGCCAGCCAAGCTCACCGCCGCAGTCATCAGCCGCGTCAAGATCATGGCCCGGCTCAATATCGCCGAGCGCCGCCTGCCGCAGGACGGGCGCATCCAGCTGCGCGTACAGGGCAAGGAACTGGACCTGCGCGTGAGCACCGTACCCACCGCCCATGGCGAAAGCGTGGTGATGCGCCTGCTCGACCGCGAGACGGTGGTCTTCGATTTCCAGCGCCTGGGCTTCACCGACGCCTTCCTGCCGCAGTTTCGCCGCGTGCTGGAGCAGCCGCATGGCATCCTGCTGGTGACCGGACCGACCGGTTCGGGCAAGACCACCACGCTGTATACCGCGCTGAGCCAACTCAACACCGCCGACGTGAAGATCATCACCGTCGAGGACCCGGTCGAATACCAGATCGAGGGCATCAACCAGATTCAGGCCAAGCCGCAGATCGGCCTGGACTTCGCCAATGCGCTGCGCAGCATCGTGCGCCAGGACCCGGACATCATCATGATCGGCGAAATGCGCGACCTGGAAACCGCGCGCATCGCGATCCAGTCCGCGCTGACCGGCCACCTGGTGCTGTCCACGCTGCATACCAACAACGCCGCCGGCGGCATTACCCGCCTGCTCGACATGGGCGTGGAAGACTATCTGCTCACGTCCACCGTCAACGGCATCCTTGCCCAGCGCCTGGTGCGGCGGCTGGAGCCCACGCATGCCGAACGCTATGCCGCCTCGCCGGAGGAAGTGGAGCGCTTCGAGTTGCGGCGCTGGCAGCCGGAAGGGCAGATATACCTGTATCGCCCGCGCCCGTCGGCGGTCGCGCCCACTGGCTATCTCGGCCGCACCACCATCATGGAGTTCCTGGTGATGGACGACGAACTGCGGCGCGCGGTGATGCGCCGTGCCGGCATGGGCGAGATCGAGCAGCTCGCGCGCCGCGCCGGCATGCGCACCATGTACGAGGACGGCGTGTCCAAGGCCCTGCGCGGCGAGACCACGCTGGAAGAAGTACTGCGGGTCACGGAGGAAGGCTGATGCGCCGCCCTCCGTACCGTCGATTGCCAGCACCGCGTGCGCCGCGACGGTTCGTGGTGGTGGGCGCATGACCTTGTATCGCTACAAGGCGCTCACCGGCGAGGGCGAAATGCTCGACGGGCAGATGGAGGCGGCCAGCGAGGCCGAAGTCGTCGCCCGCTTGCAGGAGCAGGGCCACCTGCCGGTGGAGGCGCGTGCCGCGCAAGCCGATGACGCCGGCCCCGGTCTGCGTGCACTGTGGCGGCAGCGCGTGCTGGCGGGCCCCAGCCTTGTGCAGTTCACCCATCAGCTGGCGAGCCTGCTCGGCGCCGGGCAGCCGCTGGACCGCGCGTTGTCGATCCTGATGGAGTTGCCGGAGGACGCGCGCGAGCGCCGCACGCTCACTGCCATCCGCGATGCCGTACGTGGTGGCGCGCCGCTGTCGTCGGCGCTGGAGCGACAGCATGGCGTGTTCTCGCGGCTGTACGTCAACATGGTGCGCGCCGGCGAAGCGGGCGGCAGCCTGCAGGAAACCCTGCAGCGCCTGGCCGATTTCCTCGAACGCAATCAGGCCTTGCGCGGGCGCGTGATCAATGCGCTGGTCTATCCGGCCATTCTGCTGCTGGTGGTCGGCCTGGCGTTGTTGTTCCTGCTCGGCTACGTGGTGCCGCAATTCGCGCAGATGTACGAAAGCCTGGACGTGGTGCTGCCGTGGTTCACCCGCGGCGTGCTGGCGGTGGGCCTGTTCGTGCGCGATGCGTGGCTGGTGTTCGTCGTGGTGCCGGGCCTGGCCCTGTTGTGGCTGGAACGGCGGCGCCGCGATCCCGCGTTCCGCCTGGCCTTGGATGGCTGGCTGCTGCGGCGGCGTCTGATCGGCGGGCTGGTTGCGCGGCTGGATACCGCGCGCCTGGCCCGCACGCTTGGCACCTTGCTGCGCAATGGCGTGCCGCTGTTGCAGGCGCTGGGCATCGGCCGTGGCGTGCTCGACAACCGCGTGCTGATGGCCGAAGTCGAGCGCGCCACCGAGGAAGTGCGCAATGGCCACGGGCTGGCCCAGGCTTTGGGTCGCGGCAAGCAATTCCCCCGGCTGGCCCTGCAGATGATTCAGGTGGGCGAGGAATCCGGCGCGCTGGACAGCATGCTGCTGCGCGTGGCCGATACTTTCGAGCAGGAATCGGCGCAGGCCATCGACCGCCTGCTCGCCGCCCTCGTGCCGGTGCTGACGCTGCTGCTGGCCTCGGTGGTCGGCGGTGTCATCATTGCCGTGCTGGTGCCGCTCTATGACTTGACCAATGCGATTGGTTGAGGGCCGCTCCCCCGCGGTGAGTGCAGCACCTGATTGCTGTCCCCTGTTCCCGTTGAACCGCCACAGGAAAACCGCATGACCCGTTCCCGCCGCGTTTCCCTTGTTTCCCCGCAACGCCAGTCCGGCATGAGCCTGCTCGAAATCATCATCGTCATCGTGCTGATTGGCGCGGTGCTGACCCTGGTCGGCAGCCGCGTGCTCGGCGGCGCCGACCGCGGCAAGGCCAACCTGGCCCGCTCGCAGATCCAGACCCTGGCCGGCAAGGTCGAGAACTACCAGCTCGATACCGGCAAGCTGCCGGCCAAGCTCGACGACCTGGTCACCCAGCCCAGCGGCGCCGCCGGCTGGTTGGGTCCGTACGCCAAGCCGGCCGAGCTCAACGACCCGTGGGGCCATCCCATCGAGTACCGCGTGCCCGGCCAGGGCCGGCCCTTCGACCTGGTCAGCCCGGGCAAGGACGGCGAGCCCGGTGGCAGCAGCTATGACGCGGACATCGTCTACGAGTAAGCGCCGATGGCTCTGGCCACGACGCTGAAGCGCGCGGCCCCATGCCGCGCACGCATGCGTGGCGTCAGCTTGCTGGAGATGCTGCTGGTGATCGCGCTGATTGCCGTGGCCGGCGTGCTTGCGGCCAGCGTGCTCGGTGGCGGCATCGACGGCCTGCGCCTGCGGTCGGCCGGCAAGCAGATCGCCGCGGAGCTGCGGCAGACGCGCACGCGGGCAATCGCCAGCGGCGTGCCGCAGCAGTTCGAGATCGATCCACGCAACGGGCGTTGGTCCAGCAGCCTGGGCCACCACGGCGAAGTGCCGCGGCAACTGCGTGTGGTCTTCACCGGCGCACGCGAAGTGCAGCCGCGCCCGGGGCAGGGTGCCATCCGCTTCTTTGCCGATGGTGCCTCCAGCGGCGGCCGTATCGACCTGGCCGCGCGTGAAGCGCACTGGCGCATCGATGTGGCCTGGATCACCGGCGAGGTGCGCAGTGGGCGTATCGAGGCGCCGCCATGAAACACCAGCGTGGCTACACACTGCTCGAAGTGATCGTCGCCTTCGCCCTGTTGGCGATGGCGCTGGCCTTGCTATTGGGAACCTTGTCTGGCGGTGTGCGCCAGGTGCGCGCCGCCGATGCGGCCACGCGCGCCACTCTGCACGCCCAGTCGCTGCTGGCGGCGTTGGAGATGGAAGCGCCGCTGGCGCCGGGGCATCGCGAAGGCCAGTTCGAGCAGGGCCGCTACCGCTGGCAGCTGGACCTGCGAGCGTGGACCGATCCAAGGCCCCCGGCCTCGCCGCAGCCTGTTGCGCCGGCCGATGCGCAGTTGCTGGAACTGGAACTGGTTGTGCGCTGGGGCGCCGGTGCCAATGAGCAACTGCACTGGCGCAGCCTGCGCCTGGTGCCGGCGGCACTGGCAGGGGCGCCGCCGTGAGCGCGCGTCGGGCGGGCGGCTTCACCCTGATCGAAGTGCTGCTTGCCACCGTGCTGCTGGCCGCCGGCCTGACCCTGGCCTTTGCCACGCTGCGTTCGGCCGGCGCCATCAGCCAGCGCGGCGAAGCCCTGGCCACGCGCAGCGAGCGCATGCGCAGCGTCGAAGGCTTCCTGCGCCAGCGCCTGACCGCGGCCCTGCCGGTGGCGTTGGGCCGCGACGCGCAGAGCCAGCGGCCGCAGCGTTTCATCGGCGAAGCACAACGCCTGCGCTTCGTCGCCGACGTGCCTGATTACCTCGGCCTGGGCGGTCCCTATCTGCACGACCTTGGCGTGACAGGGCAGGCGCCCGCGCAGCAGCTGCAATTGCAGCTGACCCAGGTGCAGGCAGGCGAGGTGCTCGCGCCCGCGCAGGCGGTGGCGCCGGAACTGCTCGCCGATGGCCTGAGGGAAGTGCGCTTTGCCTATCGCGGCATCGACGCCCAGCGCGGCGAATTGGGTCCCTGGCAGGACAGCTGGCCGGACAGCGATCGCCTGCCCGGTTTCGTGCGCATCGAAGTGCGCGACGCACGCGGTGCCTGGCCGCCGTTGCTAGTGGCCTTGCCGCAGGCGCCGCGCGGGCGGTTGTCGCTATGAGCCGGCGTGCGCGCGGCGTGGCCCTGGTGCTGGTGCTGTGGTTGATCGCGCTGCTGACAGCGCTGGTCGGCGCCTTTGCGCTCACTGCGCGGGTGGAAGCCGGGCAGGACAGCGTGCTGCGCGGCAACGCGCGCGCTCAGGCAGTGGCGCGTGCCGGGCTCGAATATGCGGTGTGGCGTCTGCGCGGACCGCCGGCAGCGCGCTGGAAGCCCGATGGCCGCGCTTACGAGTGGAACTTCGATGCCGTGCCCGTGACCGTCCGCATCACCGACGAAGGCGGCAAGGTCGACCTCAATAATGCCAGTCCCGCGCTGCTCACCGCTCTGCTGCGCGCGGTGGATGCCGAGCCCGGGCGCGCCCAGGCCGTGGCCGCCGCCATCGTCGACTGGCGCGACCGCGACAGCCTGCAGGCGCCTGCAGGTGCCGAAGACCCCGATTACGCTTCGGCTGGACTGGCCTATGGCGCCAAGGACGCGCCGTTTGAAAGCCTCGGCGAGCTGCGCCTGGTGCAGGGCATCGACGCCGACCTCTACCGCCGTTTGCTGCCCAATGTCACGATCCATGCCCAGCGCGCCGACCCGCTGCCGGCCTTTGCGCCGGCCCCGGTGCTGACAGCGCTGGGCCTGGACGCAGCCACCTGGATGGCGTCGCGCCAGGCCGCGCCCGGTCCCGGTGCGGTCGCGAGCGATCCGGCCGCAGCGGCAATGGCGAGTGGCACTTATAGTATTGAGAGCCGGGCACGCCTGGGCGAGGGACGCGAGGTGGTGCTGCGTGCGGTAGTGCGCGCCGGTGCCCCGGCTTCCCGCGATTCGGCCTATACCGTGTTGCAATGGGAAGAGGGAGCGGCAATGCAATGACCGCGTGGCGGCAAAGTCTCGAACGTGTTGGCCTGCGGATTCCGCCGGGGGCGGGCGGCTTCTGGCGTTGGTGGCAGGGTGCACTGCTGGCCTGGCTGCCGGTCCGCTGGCAGTGGCGACTGGGTTTCTCACCGGCGCGGCTGCTGCTGTGGCGCGAGGGTGACGAGATTGCCGTGGCCTGGCAGCGCGAGCACGGCATCGAGCCGCTGGCCACGCTGCCCGCCAGCGTGCCCCCCGCCGACTGGGACACTTTGCTGCCACCGCGCCTGCGTCCGTTGCCGCGGCACTGGCTGCTGCCGGCGGCGCTGGCGCTGCGCCGTCCCTTGCGCCTGCCGGCCAGCGCCGCCGCGCGCCTGCAGGACGTGGCGCGTTTCGAGATCGATCGGCAAACCCCGTTCAGCGCTGACCAGGTCTGGTTCGATGCGCGCCTGCTCGGCGAGCGCGCCGACGCGCAGATCGACGCCGAGCTGGTGGTGGTGCCGCGCCGTGTGGTCGAAGGCGCTGGCGGAGTGCCCGCCACCTGGCGCGAAGCCCTGGCCGGTGTGGACGTGCGCGATGCCGCGGGCATGCCGCTGCGCATCAACCTGCTGCCGCCCAACGAGCGCCATGCGCGGCGCGACCCGATGGCCGGCTGGAACCTGGCCCTGTTTGCCGCGGGCCTTGCCTGCCTGGCGCTGGGTTCGCAATGGTTGCTGGAAAACCGCAACCGTGCGGCCGATGCACTGGAAGCGCAGGTTCGCGCCGAGGCGCAGCGTGCGCGGCAGGTCGCCACGCAGCGTGCCGAGCTGGTCGCGCTGATCGACGGCGTCGGCTTCTTTGAACAGCAGCGCGCCGCGCGCCCGGCCGCGATCGAGGTATGGAAGGAACTGAGCCAGCGCCTGCCCGACGGCACCTACCTGGAAAAATTCTCCATCGAAGGCAACGAACTGCAATTGATCGGCCTCAGCGATGAAGCCGCGTCCCTGGTCGAACGGCTGGATGGTGCGCCGACCTGGCGCAAGCCCGCGCTGACCGGCGTGCTGCAGAGCGATGCCGGACGAGGCCGTGACCGCTTCACCATTACCGCGACCCTGGCGAATGCGGCCGCACCGAATCCCGCGCCCGCCACCCCGGCGCCGACGCCGGGCGGCTCGCGATGAGCACGTCCGCAATGAGCACGTCCGCGATCGATGCCATCCCCGTGAACGCCCTGCCGAGCCGGCGCGAGCGCATCTGGGCCCTGGTTCTGCTGCTCGTCGTGCTGGCGCTGCTGTACTTGCTGATCGTGCATCCGTTCTTCGTCCAGCCGCTGCTCGCCACCGAAGCGCGCGTACAGGCGCTGGCCGAGCGCAGCCAGCGCGTGCGCGCCGAGTTGCAGGAAGCGCCGCGCGTGGCCAGCCAGCTGCAACGTGCGCGCACGCAGTTGGCGGCGCGCTCGGGCTTCCTGCCCGAGGCGTCGGCCGAGCTGGCCGTGGCCGGGCTGGTGCAGCGCCTGGAAACGGTCGTCTCGCAGGCCAGCCCGGGCCATCGCAGTTGCGCGATCAGCAACCGCTCCACCCTGCCGGCCGACATGCAAGGGCGCTTTGCCCGCGTCGCAGTGCAGGTGCGCCTGCGCTGCGGCACGCTGGAACTGTCGACCGTGCTGCATTCGCTCGAATCCGGTGCGCCGGGATTGTTCATCGACAACTTGAACGTGCTCGCGCAGCGCGTGCCGTCGTCGCCGGGCGACAGCGGCAACGGCCTGGATGTGACCTTCGACCTGTCCGGCTACGTGCGCCCGGGCGCGGTGACCACGGAGGCGGGCGATGCGCGCTGACGCGATCGGCCTGCGCACATGGTGGCTGGCGGTCTTCGCTGGCTGGGCGCTGCTGCTGTGCCTGCTGGCCGGGCTGGGCATGGGCGGGCGCTTGCCGCCGATCGCCGCAGCGGTGGGCGAGCGGCCACTGCCGGCGATACCCGCGCTGGCACCGCCGCGTCTGGGCGAGTTGTCCGACTACGCGGTGATCGCGCAGCGCCCGGTATTCGCCGAAGACCGCCGCCCGCATCCCTTCGTGATTGGCCGCACCGAGGGTGAGCAGAGCACCGGCCTGCGCCTGACCGGCGTCTTGATGACCCCGCAGTTGCAGATGGCGACGCTGACCACCGACCAGGGCCGCTCGTTGCGCCTGCGCCTGCAAGGCGATGCCGTGGATGGCTGGCGCCTGCTGAGCCTGGGCGCGCGCAGCGCCACGGTCGAAGGCCCGGGCGGCGCGCGCACGCTGGACATGCAGACCTTTGACGGCCGCGGTGGCGAACCGCCCACCGTGCTGCGTGGTGGCAATGGCGCCAATGCAGCGCCGCCACCGGCAGGTGCGCCCGTTGCCGTGACGGTGCCGCCGTCGGCGCCGGCACCGCCTGCGCCGCGGCCGGCGACACCCACCGCCAGTGCCGCGCCGACGCCTGCACCTGCCGCGACGCCCGCCACCAATGCAGCGCCGCCGGCGCCCAGCGAAGCGCAGCTCAATGCCATCCGCGAACGCATCGAGGCGCGCCGCCGCGCCCTGCAGCAGCAACAGAACCCACAACGCAACGGCGATGGCGCCGTGCGACCGACCCCGTAGAGTGCAGACATGACGTCACGCGTTGTCCTCGTTTCCCTTCTGCTGGGCCTATTGGCCGGCTGCGCCAGCACGCCGACACCGGACATCCGCCGCGCTCCGGCGCAGCCGCCGCCGCGCAGCGTGCCGCAGCACACCGACGACGCCGGCACCGATGCCGGCCCGCAGCCGGTGATCCGGCGCGGCAGCGGCGAGGTCATCAACCGTGCGGCTGCCGCGCGCCCGGCGCCGGCGCTGGCCGGTGCGTCCACTGGCGAGGCCACGTTCAATTTCGAGGGTGAGTCGGTGCAGGCCATGGTCAAGGCGATCCTCGGCGACATGCTCGGGCAGAACTACGTCATCGCGCCGGGCGTGCAGGGCACCGTGACCCTGGCCACGCCCAAGCCGGTGTCGCCGGCGCAGGCGCTCAACCTGCTGGAAATGGTGCTGGGCTGGAACAACGCGCGCATGGTCTACAGCGGCGGCCGCTACAACATCGTGCCGGCCGATCAGGCGCTGGCCGGCACCGTCGCGCCGAGCACCGCGCCGGCGTCCAGCGCGCGCGGCTTCGAGGTGCGGGTGATTCCGCTGCGCTACATCTCCGCCAGCGAAATGAAGAAGGTGCTGGAGCCGTATGCGCGGCCCAACGCCATCGTCGGCATCGACCCGGCGCGCAACCTGATCACCCTCGGCGGCACCCGCGCCGAACTGGAGAACTTCCAGCGCACGGTGGACATCTTCGACGTGGACTGGCTGTCGGGCATGTCGGTGGGCGTGTTTCCGATCCAGTCCGGCAAGGCCCAGGATGTGGCCGGTGATCTGGAAAAGGTGTTCGGCGAAAAAAGCAACACGCCGAGCGCCGGCATGTTCCGCTTCATGCCGCTGGAGAACGCCAACGCGGTGCTGGTGATCACCCCGCAGGCGCGCTATCTCGACCAGATCCAGCAGTGGCTGGACCGCATCGACAGTGCCGGCGGTGCGCCGCGGCTGTTCTCCTACGAACTGAAATACATCAAGGCACGCGAGCTGGCCGATCGCCTGGCCGAAGTGTTTGGCGGCGGTGGCCGTGGCAGTGACAATGCGTCGCTGGCGCCGGGTGCGAGCGAGATGTCGCTGGACAGCGAGTCCGGGCAGGGCCGCGATGGTTCCAGTGGATCGCTGGGCAGCAGCAACCTGGGCGGCATTTCCAGCGGGACTGGCAGCGGCCAGGATGGCAGCGGCATCGGCGGCAACAGCCGCGACTTCAGCCTGTCGCAGCACCGCGATGGCAACGGCAGCGTCACCCTGGAGGTGGAGGGCGACCGCGTTGGCGTCTCGGCAGTGGAGGAAACCAACACCTTGCTGGTGCGCGCCGCGCCGCAGGCCTGGCATTCGATCCGCGAAGTGATCGAAAAGCTCGACACCATGCCGATGCAGGTGCACATCGAGGCGCAGGTGGCCGAGGTGAAGCTGGATGGTGAGCTGACCTATGGCGTGAACTGGTATTTCGAGAATGCCGTAACCGTGCCTACGCCCGCAGGGCCGGGCCTGCCTTCGGCGGCGGGCCGCAGCATCTGGGGCGATATCTCCGGCTCGATCACTGGCAGCGCTGGTCTCGGCTGGACCTTTCTCGGCAAGAACGCCGCAGCAGTGATCTCGGCACTGGACAAGGTCACCGATGTGCGCCTGCTGCAGACGCCTTCGGTGTTCGTGCGCAACAACGCCGAAGCCACGTTGAATGTCGGCACCAAGGTGCCGATCAACTCGGTGTCGGTGAATACCAGCATCGGCACCACCGGCACCTACAGCCAGGTGCAGTACCTGGAAACCGGTGTGATCCTCAAGGTGCGACCGCGCATCACCCGCGAGGGCACGGTGTTCCTGGACATCGTGCAGGAGGTCAGCTCGCCCGGCGCAGCGCCCGCCAATTGCGATCCGACCACCAGCGCCTGCAACCCGCCCATCGATACCCGTCGCGTGCATACCGAAGCAGCGGTGCAGAGCGGCGACACCATCATGCTGGCTGGCCTGATCAGCGACCGCGGTGAGCAGGGTTCGTCCGGCGTGCCCTTCCTCAGCCGCCTGCCGGTGGTCGGCGCGCTGTTCGGCAGCAAAGTACAGAAGGAAAACCGCCAGGAAGTGATCGTGCTGATCACCCCGACCATCGTGAAGGACGCCGGCGAAGCGCGCCGCTTCAACGACGAGTACGGGCGCAAGTTCAAGGCGCTGGAGCCGCTTTACCTGCCGCCGGCGCGATGAGCGCGGCGCAGCCCATCATCCTGCTGCCGGTCGGTCCCGATGACCGCGCGCTGGACGCCTGCCTGGGCGCGCTCGAAGCGGGCACGCCCGCTGCCACGCCGGTGTGGCTGGCCGACGACGCCCAGGCTGGCCCGCGCGGCGTGGCGGTGATCGACAGCTGGCTGGCGCGCACGCGCCTGCAGGCCCACTACACGCGGCGCGAGCGGCCGATCGGAGAGGTCGCGCATCTGGACGAAATGCTGCGCGCCTGTGGCGAGACCGATGTGGTCGTGCTGTCGGCGCAGGCGCGGCCGCTGCCGGGCTGGTTGCGCCAGCTCTCGGCCTGCTTTGCGCGCGACGCCGCCATTGCCAGCGCCACGCCATGGAGCAATGCCGGTGAAGCGGCGGCGTGGCCGCGCCTGGGCGAAATCAACCCGCTGCCAGACGACGACGAACGCCTGGCCAGCGCCTGCGCGGCGATGCCGCCGTTGCATCCGGAATTGCCAGCCGCCATCTGCCACGCGGTGGCCCTGCGCGGCAGCGCGCGACGCCGCGCTGGCGGGCTGGACGCCAGCAGCTACGGCTCGTGGTATGCGGCGTTGATCGACCTGAGCCTGCGCATGGCCGGGCTCGGCTGGCGCAACGTGCTGTGCGAAACGACCTTCGTCGCGCGCCTGGCCGAAGGCGTGCCCGCCGATGGCGACATGGACGCGCTGGCCACGCGCTGGCCCGCCTGGCACTCGCGCCTGGCGGGCTTTCTGATGGACGATCCACTGGCCGCGCTGCGCGAGCAGTTGCAGCAGCTGTATGCACACACGCCGGTGGCCGCGCCGCAGCGCGACCTGTTCGGCGAAACAGAAGGGGCAGGGCAATGAACACAGCCATCGCCGCGGTGGTGGTCACCTACCGCAGCGCGGCCACCATCGACGAGTGTCTGACGCGGCTGCGCGCGGCCACCGATGTCGCCGAGATCCGCGTGGTCGACAACGACTCCGACGATGACACGCTCAGCGTGGTGCAGCGGCATGCGATCGAAGATCCGCGCGTGCACTTCATCGCCAATCCCGACAACCCGGGCTTTGCCACCGCCTGCAACCAGGGCGCGGCCGATTCGCAATCGCCGTGGCTGGTGTTCATCAACCCGGACCTGATGGTTGCGCCGGACACCCTGGCCCAGCTGCGCGAACGTGCGCGCAAGCTGTGCGTGTCGGGATTGCTGGGCGTGGAGCAGGTGGACGAACACGGCCAGCCCGATGGCGCGGTGCGCCGCCGCGACCCGGACTTTGCCGCGATGCTGCGCTCGCCACGGCGCGGTGCGCAGCTGGCCGTGGCCGCTGACCCGTCGCAACCGCTACAGCAGGTGGACGCGATCTCCGGCGCACTGATGCTGTTGCCGCGCGAGCTGTTCGACCGCATTGGCGGCTGGGACGCAGGCTACCGTCTGCACGCCGAAGACCTGGATCTGTGCCGCCGCGCGCGCCTGGCCGGCGCGGTGGTGGCGGTCGCAAACGACCTGCAGGTACTGCACCTGCGTGGCGTGTCCAGCCGCTCGCGGCCGTACTTTGTGGAGTGGCACAAGCACCGCGGCCTGTGGCGCTACTTCCGCAAGTTCGAGTGGCCGCGACGCGACTGGGCCGTGCGTGCCGGCGTCTGGCTCGCGATCTGGGCGCATGCGGCCGCGCAGTTGCCGCGCCTGTGGCGCCAGGCTCGCTGACGCGCGGGCGCACAATGCGCGCAACCCCCTTTCCCCCTGGGCGCTGATCCCATGATCATCACTTCGCTGCTTGATACCGACCTGTACAAATTCACCATGATGCAGGCGGTGCTGCACCAGCATCCCGGCGCGCAGGTGGAATACCGCTTCAAGTGCCGCACGCCGGGCATCGACCTGGCGCGCTTCATCGACGAGATCTCCACCGAGATTGACCTGCTGTGCGAACTGCGCTTCCAGCCCGACGAGCTCGAATACCTGCGCGCGATGCGTTTCGTGAAGCCGGACTTCGTCGATTTCCTCGGCCTGTTCCACCTCGACCGCAAGTACCTGACCCTGCGCCCCTCGGCACAGGTGCCTGGCGAGATCGAGCTGATCATCCGCGGCCCGTGGCTGCACACCATCCTGTTCGAGGTGCCGCTGCTGGCGATCATCAACGAGGTGTGGTTCCGCAACACCAGCCAGCCGGATTTCGAGGAAGGGCGACGCCGGCTGCACGCCAAGGTCGCGCTGCTCACCGCGCATCCGGGCTACGAGGGCTGCCGCATCGCCGACTACGGCACGCGCCGGCGCTATTCGCGGCAATGGCAGGGCGAATTGCTGCCGCTGCTGCGCGAAGGCTGGGGCGAGCGCTTCGTCGGCACCAGCAACGTCTACTTCGCCCGCCGCTACGGCATGACTCCGCTGGGCACGATGGCCCACGAATACCTGCAGGCGTTCCAGGCCCTGGGCCCGCGCCTGCGCGATTCGCAGGTGGCGGCGCTGGAGTCGTGGGCGCGCGAGTACCGCGGCGACCTGGGCATCGCCCTGTCCGATGTGGTGGGCCTGGATGCCTTCCTGCGCGACTTCGACCTGTACTTCTGCAAGCTCTTCGACGGCATACGCCACGACTCGGGCGACCCGATCGTCTGGGGCGAGCGCGTGCTTGACCATCTGGAGCAGCACCGCATCGACCCGCGCACCAAGGTGCTGGTCTTCAGCGACGGCCTGAACATCGCCAAGGTCATGGAGCTGTACGACCACTTCAAGGGCCGCTGCCGGGTCTCGTTCGGGGTCGGCACCCATCTCACCAACGACCTGGGGCCCGAGCCGCTGCAGATCGTCATCAAGATGGTCCGCTGCAACGGCCAACCGGTGGCCAAGCTGAGCGATTCACCCGGCAAGAGCATGTGCGACGACCCCGATTACCTGCGCTACCTGCGCCAGGTATTCCAGGCCGAGGTCCCCGATCCGGCATGACGCGCTGCGGCGCGTTCTGCCGCTGAGCGGCGAGTCAAGGTGAAAATGCAGGCGGTGTTCGGGTAAAGTGCGATCCACTTCGCAGTTGTGCATTGCGTCACGTCATGTTTGGCATCGCGCTTGCATAGGCTTCACTTGCACCGGGGGCATGATGCCCGGGGCACCCCACGCAGCATGGTTCACGCATGACTTCGTTCGACCCTTCCACGCTGTTTCGCAGTCGCGGGTGTTCGCGGCAATGGCTGGGCTTTGTCCGCGCCATGGCCGAGGAGTTCGCCGCCGAGCTGCCCGACCACGAGCTGGCCACGCTGATGGCCCGCATCGGGCGCCGCTTCGCCCAGGGTCATCCGATTGGCGGCTGCGCCGCGCTGGATGAGGTGGAGGCAGCCGCCAACCGGATCTGGGCGGACAGCGACTGGGGCCAGTGCCGGCTGCAGGAGCAGCCCGGCAGCGTGGAGATCAGCCACGCCGCCGCTCCGTTGACGGTGGCCCTGCCCGGACGCGACTGGGCCGACGGTTTCCTGGCGGGGGTCTACGAGGGGTGGTTCCAGCAACTGGGGATGCTGGCGGGCCTGGCGGTCAGCCCGCAGCCGCCGGCCGCGCCCGACCTGCGCCGGCTGCGCCTGGCGCGCGCCGCATAGCCGCAACACGTTTTTGGGGATCAACGATGAGCGACAAGCACAAGCAAGCACCGAACCCGCCACTGGACGATGTCGATCGGCTGTTCGCACGCCTCGGCAGCAAGGGCGCGGATCAGTACCGGGACTTCTCCCCCGGCAAGCTGCCCGTGGCCGAGGCTGCGGCCACCCCGGTGACGCCACCGGCGCCCGTTGTACCGGCCCCGGTGACCGCGCCTGTTGCCGCGCCGCCCGCGGCCGTGATCCCGGCCCCGACCCCGGCCGCGATCAAGGCCGCGCCCGATCCGCTGCCGCCGCCGAGCCCGCCGATCCTCGCCGCGATTCGCCCGCTGCGCAGCGAAGCGTCGCCGTGCCAGCCGGTGCCGCCCGCCGCGGCCGCCGCCACGCCGTTGACCGAATTGTTCAAGCGCCTGTTGCAGGCCGAGGCAGCGCCGTCGCCGGCCGGCCCGCTGCGGCGCATGTTCAACCGCTGAGCGCCAGGCCGGACGCGCTTCCGGCCAGGCTCCAAGGATCGGCGCGCCCGCGCGCCCAGGCCGCTGTCAAAAGGAAGCATTGATGAGTATCGCCACCGCGCCGCGCCCCGGCTCACTGCTGCCACGGCTTGCCACCTGGACCTTGTGGCTGCTCGGTTCGCTGCTGCTGGTGTTCGTGGTGGCGGTTCCGATGGACGTGGTCCAGCAGATGCTGTTCTCGGCGGTGCTGTTCGTCGTCGCGCTGTTCCTGCGCCGCCGTGGCGGGCGGGTCATCGTGCTGATGATGATGGGCATGTCGATGGCGGTGTCCTCGCGCTACATCTGGTGGCGCCTGACCCAGACCATGGGCGTGGGCGGGGTGACCGACCTGGTGCTTGGCCTGGGCCTGCTCGGTGCCGAGCTCTATGCCTTCGTGATCCTGGTGCTGGGCTATTTCCAGGTGCTGTGGCCGCTCAACCGCAAGCCGGTGCCGCTGCCCGACGACCAGCGTGACTGGCCGACCGTGGACGTGTTCATCCCCACCTACAACGAGCCGCTGTCGGTGGTGCGCACCACCGTGCTGGCCGCCACCGTGCTCGACTGGCCGGCCGACAAGATCAACGTCCACGTGCTCGACGATGGCCGCCGCCCGGAGTTCCGCGAATTCTGCGAGGCGGTCGGCGTGCATTACGTCACCCGCACCAACAACGCCCACGCCAAGGCCGGCAACATCAACGCGGCGCTGAAGAAGGCCACTGGCGAATATGTGGCGATCTTCGACTGCGACCACATTCCCACGCGCTCGTTCCTGCAGGTGGCGATGGGCTGGTTCCTGCGTGATCCCAAGCTGGCGGTGGTGCAGACCCCGCACTACTTCTTCTCGGCCGACCCGTTCGAGCGCAACCTCGGCACCCACGGCAAGGTGCCCAACGAGGGCGAGCTGTTCTACGGGCTGCTGCAGGACGGCAACGACCAGTGGGACGCCACGTTCTTCTGCGGCTCGTGCACGGTGATCAAGCGCAAGCCGCTGGACGAGATCGGCGGCGTGGCGGTGGAAACGGTGACCGAGGACGCGCACACCGCGCTGAAGCTGCACCGCCGCGGCTACCGCAGTTCCTATCTGGCGATTCCGCAGGCCGCCGGCCTGGCCACTGAAAGCCTGTCGGGCCACGTGGCGCAGCGCATCCGCTGGGCGCGCGGCATGGCCCAGATCGCGCGCGTGGACAACCCGCTGTTCGGCAAGGGCCTGCGCATCTCCCAGCGCCTGTGCTACGCCAATGCGATGCTGCACTTCTTCTACGGCCTGCCGCGCATCATCTACCTCACCGCGCCGCTGGCCTTCCTGTTCTTCGGCGCGCACGTGATTCACGCCTCGGCGCTGATGATCCTGGCCTACGCACTGCCGCATATCCTGCAGGCCAACCTCACCAACATCCGCGTGCAGGGCAAGTTCCGCCACCTGCTGTGGAACGAGGTCTACGAGACCACGCTGGCCTGGTACATCCTGCGCCCGACGCTGGTGGCGCTGATCAACCCCAAGCTCGGCAAGTTCAACGTCACGCCCAAGGGCGGCCTGGTCAAGCGCGGCTATTTCGATTCGCAGATCGCCAAGCCCTACCTGTTCCTGCTGGTGCTCAACCTGGCCGGCATCGCCGCCGGCGTGCTGCGCCTGGCCACCGCGCAGGATGCCGGCGAGGTGCACACCATCTGGTTCAATGTCGGCTGGACGATCTACAACATGCTGCTGCTGGCAGCCACGATCGCCACCGCCAGCGAAACCCGCCAGGTGCGGCGCTCGCACCGCGTGCCGCTCGACGTGCCAGTGAGCGTGCGCCTGCCCGACGGCAACCTGGTCGAAGGCCGCACCATCAACTTCTCCACCGGCGGCATGGCGATCCGCCTGGACCAGGCGCAGCCGGTCGAGCCGGGCCTGCAGGTGCAGGTCGGCCTCCGCCACCGCGGCGTCGAACAGCCGCTGCCGGCGATCGTGCGGCATGATCGCGACGGGCAGATCAGCGTGGAGTTCGCCGACATGAGCCTGGAGCAGGAGCGCTGGCTGGTGGCCTGTACCTTTGCCCGCGCGGACCTGTGGCTGGGCCAGTGGGGCCAGCATGATCGCGATTCGTTCTTCAAGTCGGTATTGCAGGTGCTGGGCGCGAGCATGCGCGGCTTCCGCCGCCTTGGCGAGCACACCGCCAGCAGTCTGCGCCGCGGTTTCCGCCCCGTTGGCCACGAGGAAGGCGCATGAGCTCCTCCGAACGCGCGGTATTCCCTACATTGCACAAGATGATCCCGATGCGACTTGCCACTGCTACTGCCGCCTGCCTGCTCACCGTGATGGCCGGCCTGGCCTGCGCGCAGCCTGCAACCGTGCCGGCGGCCACGCAGGACACCAGCGCGCCGGAAGCGGCGCAAACGCCACCGGCCGACGCGACGGCCACCGCCGGCAGCGCCGACGCTGCATCGGCCGCCGCGGCCGTGCCGGCGACCGCCAGCACCCGCACGCAGACCCTGCGCGAGCTTGGCATCGACTATGAAATCACCCTGCGCGGCATCCATGGCAATGCCGGCGTGCCGTTCGGCGTGCGTACCGACGAGCTGGTCAACCAGGCCCAACTGCACCTGCGCTACAGCTATTCGCCGGCGCTGCTGCCGGAGCTGTCGCACCTGAAGGTGACGGTCAATGGTGTCACCGTCGCCACGCTGCCGACGCCACCGGCCGACGCCGGCAAGGCACTGAGCGCCGACATCAACATCGACCCGCGCGTGGTGTCGGACTACAACCAGATCAACCTGGAACTGATCGGCCACTACACGCGCGATTGCGAAGACCCCGACCACAGCAGCCTGTGGGCCAACATCGACGCGGCCAACAGCACGCTGACCCTCACCACCACGCCGGTGCCGCTGGCCGACAATCTGGCGCTGCTGCCGGTGCCGTTCTTCGACGCGCACGATGTGCGCCCGCTGGTGCTGCCGTTCGTGTTCGCGCAGCACCCCGACATGCCCACGCTGCAGGCGGCGGGCATTGTGTCCTCGTGGTTTGGTTCGCTGGCTGGCTACCGCGGCGCGAGCTTCCCGGTGTCGACCAATACGCTGCCGGGCAGCGGCAATGCGGTGCTCTTCGCCACGCCCGATACCTTGCCGACCCTGCTTGGCGCGGTCGGCGGGCCGTTGCCGGACATCCACGGCCCGACCCTGGCGGTGATGGCCAACCCTTCCGATCCCAACGCCAAGCTGCTGCTGGTGCTCGGCCGCAATGCCGGAGAACTGGCCAAGGCCGCCACCGCGCTGGCGCTGCGCACGCCGCTGTCCGGTGCGGTGGCCACGCTCGGTGATGTCGCCTTGCCGGCGCCGCGCCAGCCGCATGATGCGCCGCGCTGGGTCAGCAGCGAGCGGCCGGTGTATTTCCGTGAGCTGGTGGACCGCCCCGAGCGCCTCAACGTCACCGGCTACCATCCGGACCTGATCCGCGTGGGCCTGCAGCTGCCGCCTGACCTGTTCGTATGGCGCAGCGAAGGCATTCCGATGACGCTGAAATATCGCTACACGGTGCCCGAGCGCAACAACCAGTCGGCGCTGAACATCAGCATCAACGACGCCTTCGTCACCACCTTGCCGCTCAACGGCCACGCTTATGCGCAGTCGCTGCCGATGCGCTGGTGGCGCGGGCTGGGCGAGCGCGGGCAGATGCCGATCAAGCAGCAGCTGAGCCTGCCGACCGGCCTGTTCTCGGCCAACAACCAGCTGCGCTTCCACTTCTTCTTTGACCGCCCACAGGCCGACGCGTGCAAGAACTCGTTCCCGGATGTGTCGGCCGCCATCGACCCGGATTCGAGCATCGACCTGCGCAAGTTCCCGCATTACATGGCGATGCCGAACCTGGCTGCGTTCGGCAATGCCGGTTTCCCGTTCACGCGCATGGCTGACCTGTCCGAATCGGCGATCGTGCTGCCGGACAACCCCGGCGAAACGGACCTGGGCAACGTGCTGACCTTGCTCGGCAAGCTCGGCGCGGCCACCGGCTATCCGACGTTGCGGGTGAGCCTGGCCACGCCGGCGCAGGCGCGCGAACAATATGCCGACCGTGACCTGATCGTGCTGGGTTCGCCGAGCACCCAGCCGCTGCTGCGTGACTGGGCACAGGATCTGCCGGTGGGCGAGGGCGCCGAAGGCCGCCGCCTGCGCCTGAGCGACTGGCTGCTGGACAAGCTGCCGGGCTTCCTGTCCTTCGACGCGCGCCGCACCGACCTGCCGACCACCGCCGAAGTGACGGTGCGCCCGCAGCCCGATGACGTGTTGATGATGGGCCTGCAATCGCCGTTGTCGCGCGGGCGCAGCGTGGTGGTCCTGCAGGCCGATGATCCGTCCAACCTCACACAGCTGTTTGAAGCCTGGGCCGATCCGGCGCGGCTGGCGCAGTTCCAGGGCAGCGTGGTGTTGCTGCAACAGGGCAAGGTCACCAGTCTGGCCGGCAACCAGACCTATTACATCGGCCACCTGCCACTGCCGACCTGGCTGCGCTGGTACTTCTCCAACCATCCGATCTGGCTGGCCCTGGGCGTGGTCGTGCTGTGCCTGTTGCTGGCGCTGGCCGCGCGTGTGCTGCTGCGCATGCATTCGGCCATTCGCCTGCGCGAGGGCCGCGGCAAGTGAGTGCAGGCGTTGCACCACGCGATCCCGCACGCCGCCGCTGGCTCGGCGGCGCGCTCGCGCTGGCCGCTGCCGCCATGGCGCGGCGCGCTGGCGCGGTGAGTCTGCCACCGTGCGCCGCAGCCGCGGCATGGCCGGCCTGGCAGGCTTTCGTTGCCAGGCACGTGCAGGACGATGGCCGCGTGGTGGATTTCGCCACGCCTGACCTGCGCAGCACTTCGGAAGGTCAGTCCTACGCGCTGTTCTTCGCCCTGGTCGACAACGACCCGCTGCTGTTCGAGCGCGTGCTTGGCTGGACCCGCCACAACCTGATGGGCGGCAACGCCTACGATTCCCTGCCAGCCTGGCTGTGGGGGCGCGCCGGTGATGGCCAATGGCGCGTGCTCGACCAGAACAACGCCACCGACGCCGACCTGTGGATCGCCTACACGCTGCTGGAAGCCGGCCGCCTGTGGGAGCGACGCGGCTACACCAGTGCTGGCCTGCGCAAGTTGCAGCTGGCGCGGCAAAGCTTGATCGCCGAGGTGCCTGGACTGGGGCCGATGCTGCTGCCAGGCCGCACCGGTTTCCATGATGGCAAGCGCTGGACGTTCAACCCTTCCTACGTGCCGCTGCAACTGCTGCGGCGCTTCGCCGCCGTGGACTCCAAAGGCCCGTGGCGCGCGCTGGCCGCCAGCAGCGCGCGCATGATTTCCGGCAGCGCGCCGGTCGGCTTTGCCGCTGACTGGATTGCCTGGGATGGCCGCGCTTTCGGCATCGATCCGGCCAAGGGCAGCACCGGCAGCTACGACGCGATCCGCGTGTATCTGTGGGCCGGCATGCTCGATGCGAAGGAGCCGCTGCGCGCCGCGCTGCTGCGTGATCTTTCCGGCCCGGCGCAGATGCTGCGCGCGCAGGGCAAGTTCGCCGAGAAGATCGACGTGGTGCATGGCGTGGGCACCGGTGCCGCGCCGGTCGGCTTCGCCGCCGCGCTGCTGCCGTATCTGGCCGCGCTGGGCGAAGGCGAGCCGCTCAAGACCCAACAACAGCGCATTCCCGCGGCGACCACGCCGGCGGCCGATGCGCTGCCTTACTACGAGCGCAACCTGGTGTTGTTCGGCCAGGGCTGGCTCGAGAACCGTTACCGTTTTTCCGCAGACGGGCGCCTGCTGCCTGCCTGGAGATCCAGACCATGCTCCGCAACCACCTGAAGCCGCTATACCTGGCCGGCATGATCGAACTGTGCCTGCTGTCCACGCCGGCACACGCACAGAATGCCACCCAGCAACTGGTCAACCAGGGCAACTACTGGCACGACCAGGGCCGTGACGACCTGGCCGCCGACACCTGGCACAAGCTGCTGAGCATCGACCCGAACCAGCCCGACGCCTTGCTCGGCCTGGGTCAGATCGAATTTGCCCAGGGCAAGGCCGCCGAGGCGCGCAAGCGTTTGCAGCAGTTGCAGGCCGCGCATCCGAAATCGCCGCAGGCGCAGCGCCTGCAACTGGTGCTAGGCGGCGGTGGCAAGACCGCCACCGACCCGCACCTGGTCAACGCGCGCCGTGCCGCGGCAGCCGGGCGCTATGTCGAAGCCGTGCGCGAATACGAAGCCAGCTTCAACGGCAAGGCGCCGCCGCCGGGTACCGCGCTGGAGTACTACCAGTCACTGGCTGGCACCCCGCAGGGCTGGGAGAAGGCGCGTGATGGCCTGCGCCAGCTCAAGGCCAGTGAACCGGCCAACGTCGGAGCCGCGCTGGCCTACGCGCAGGTGCTGACCTACCGCGAGCCGACCCGCCGCGAAGGCATCGCCCAGTTGCGCGCGCTGAGCACGCGCGCCGACGTGGGCGGCCCGGCGCGCAACAGCTGGCGCCAGGCGCTGCTGTGGCTCAATGCCGGCACCGCCGATGCGGACCTTTATCAGGCATGGCTGTCAGCCAATCCCAACGACGCTGAAGTCAGTGCCAAGCTGGCGCAGCTGCGCGAGCGGCGCAGCGCGCCCGCCGCGCAGGATGTGGAAGGCGTGGCCTTGGGCGAAGGTTTCAAGGCGCTCAATGCCGGCAACCTGGCCAGCGCCGAACAGCGCTTCACCCAGGTGCTGCGCGCACGTCCGCGCGATGCCGAAGCGATGGGCGGCCTGGGCTCGGTGCGCCTGCGCCAGCAGCGTTTCTCCGAGGCGCAGGAACTGCTGCGTCCAGCGGCGGCAACCAATGCCAAGTGGAACAGCGCCTACAACAGCGCACGCTACTGGCTGCAGTTGCAACAGGCCGAAGCCGCGCGCAAGCGCGGCGACATTGCCCAGGCCACGGATCTGGTCGAGGCCGCGATCAAGCTCGTGCCGAACGAGCCGGCCGGACACGCCGCGCTCGGCGCGCTGCAGGCCGGCAGCGACATGCAGGCCGCCGAGGCCAGCTATCGCAAGGCGCTGGCACTGGCGCCGGACAACGTGGCCGCGTTGCAGGGCCTGGTTGGTTTGTACAGCCGTCAGGGTCGCATGCAGGAGGCCACCGATCTGTTCAACCGCCTGCCTGCCGCGCAGCGCGAACAGGCTGGCGGCCAGGCCATGCTGCGTTCCAATGTGCAGCGCGCCAAGGCGCGCCAGGCGCTGGAAGCCGGTGATGCGATCACCGCGCAGGGTGAACTCGAAGCGGCGATGGTCGAGCGCCCGGGCGATCCGTGGATTCGCCTGGATCTGGCCCGTCTTTATCTGCAGGCGGGGCGTCCCGACCAGGCGCGCAGCGTCATGGACGGGCTGCTCGCCGTGCATGGCGAGCAGCCCGAAGCTCAATACGCCAACGCGCTCTATGCGCAGGAAGCCGGCGACTGGGCCGGTGCCTATGCCAGCCTGGAACGCATCCCGCCCGCTTCGCGCACGCCGGAGATGACCCGGCTGCGCAATATCGCCTGGGTCGAACAGCAGGCCAGGCAGGCGCGCAACCTGCAGCAGCAGGGGCGCGGCGGTGAAGCGCAGATGCTGCTGTCGCGTACCGAGGCTGCACTCGGCGATCAGATGGACGATCCGCAACTGCTCGCCGCATTGGCTGGTGCCTGGGCCGACAGCGGCAACTCCTCGCGCGCGCTGACGCTCGCGCAGCGCCTGGTCACCACCGGCACGCCCGGGACCGAACAGCGCCTGCAATATGCCGGCGTGCTGTTGCGCGCGCACCAGGATGCCGAACTGTCGGCGGTGCTGCGTCAGTTGCACGACACCACGATGACCCCCGAACAGCTGCGCCGCTACCAGTCGCTGCGCAGCGGCTACGTGCTGCGCCAGGTGGACGCGCTGCGCGAGCTCGGCAACCTCGAAGGCGCCTATGAGGCGCTGGCGCCGATCCTCGCCCAGCAACCGCAGGACCCGGACGCACTCGGCGCGCTGGCCCGGCTGTACGCCACCGCTGGCGACCAGCGCCAGGCCCTGGTGGTGTACCAGCAGGTATTGCAGCGCCAGCCCAACGACCTCGATGCGCTGGTGGCCGCCGCCAACAGCGCCGCTGCGCAATCGGACCTGGACAGCGCCGAAGCCTACCTGCAGCGCGCGTTGACCCAGGCGCCGGAGTCGCCCGACGTGCTCGCCGCCGCGGGCCGCGTGTATCGCGCGGCCGGCAAGAAACGCAAGGCCGAACAGTATTTCCGCGCCGCGCTGGCCGCGCAGCAGCGCGATGCCGGCCAGCTCGACAACGGCTTGCCGGGCGCGCGCGGACCGGCCGCGTATGCCTCGGCGGGACGTCCGCTCAATCCGTTCGCCGGCATGACCGGGCCAATGCGTGGTTCGGCCGCGGTGCTGTCCGATGCCGCGCCGGCCGGCTATGCGGCGCTGCCACCGCCTGCGGCGGCGTATCCGGCAGCCGCGCCTGCCTATGCCGCAGGCCCCGCCTACGCGACCGTGCCCGCGCCGGCCTACGTGCCGCCGCCCGCGCAGGGCAATGCCTATGCGGTCGACAGCAGCGGCCTGCCGCCGCCGGTCAGTGCTTCCAGTGTCGCGCTGGCGCCATTGCCGGTACCCGGGCAGGGCGCACGGGTGCCGGCACCGGTTTATGCGGGCGTGGCACCTTCGGCATTGGCGACCGATGCCCGCAGCCAGCCGCTGCCGGCGCGGCGCAGCGGCAACCCGCTGCTGGACGAACTGCGCGAAGTGCAGGCAGACAACAGCAGCCAGATCAGCGGCGGCGCGATCTACCGCGGCCGCGACGGCGAGTCCGGCCTCGGCCGGATCGACGACATCGAAATGCCGGTGCAGGCCGACTTCGCCGTGGGCGATGGCAAGCTCGGCGTCAACATCACCCCGACCCTGATCGACGCGGGCGCGGTACCGGCGGACTACACCACCGCCAGCCGCTTTGGCGGCGGACCGGCCGCGACCGTGGCCGATGCGCTGGCCACCGACCCGACCAGGATCGGCAACCTCGTCGGCACCACGCTGTATCAGGGCCTGCTGACCAGCGGCGACAACACCGCCACGCGCAACTATCTGTACGAAGCGGCCGTGGCGACGGGCAACTTCCAGACCCTGTACAACGAGGCCGAAGGCGACACCGCCGCCGAACGCCGGCAGAACGCGCTGGCTGCGCTGTATGCGCTGCCGCTGTCGCAATACCTGCTGTCCAACGACGTCTCGGCCCTGCCTATCGGCAGCATCGCCACCCAGGTGCTCAACGACCCCGCGCTGCGTGCCGGCCTGGACGCCGCAGGGGCCGCGCAGCTGCTGGCCTTGTCGCAGAGCAGCGCCGCCTCGCAAACGCCGGTGCAGTTCCGCGATGCGTTGTATTCGATGGCGGCCACGGGCACGGCTTCGCGCCGGCTCGACCAGGACGACAGCGGCGTTGGCGTCGCGGTGAGCTACCGCAATGGCGGCTTCTCCGCTGACATCGGCAGCACGCCGCTGGGTTTCCAGCAGCAGAACATCGTCGGCGGCGTGGGCTGGCGCGGCGAGGCCGGCGATTCGTTGACGTATTCGGCGCAGGCCTCTCGCCGTGCCGTCAACGACAGCGTGCTGTCCTTCGCCGGCACCGAGGACGTGCGCACCGGCCACCAATGGGGCGGGGTCACCAGCACCGGCCTGGCCTTGTCGGCCACCCTCGACAATGGCCTGCTCGGCGGCTACGCCAACCTGGCCGCGCATCGCCTGAGCGGCCGCAACGTGGCCGACAACGACCATCGCCAGGTTGACCTCGGCTTCTACGTGCATGCGCTGGAAACCGACAACCAGTCGCTGACCGCCGGCATCAACCTGACGGCGATGCAGTACGACCGCAACCTCAGCGGCTTCACCTACGGGCAGGGTGGTTATTTCAGCCCGCAGGACTACTTCGACCTGGGCTTCCCGGTGCACTGGTCCGGCCGCTCGGCCAGCCAGAAGGTCAATTGGCGGCTGGACGCCAGCGTCGGCGTGCAGCATTTCAGCACCGACGATTCGCCGTACTTCCCGACCGATCCGGGCCTGCAGCAGGCCGCCTACGACGCTGCGTCGCTGGCCTCCATGCTCGGGCTGACCGACCGCTACGTGGCGCCGGTGTATGCGGGCGAGAGCAAGACCGGCGTGTCCTACAACGTCAGCGGCGCGGCGGAGTGGCAGGTCGCCCCGCAGCTGTTCCTGGGCGGGCGCATGACCTTCAACAACGCGCGCGACTACAACCAGTTCAGCAGCAACCTCTACCTGCGCTTCGTGCTGGACCGCCTCGGCGCCGCGCTGGGCAAGTCGCCGCAGGTGCTGACCTCGCCTTACGCGAACGAGTATTGAGGGGCGGGCCGCGCAGGCGGCCCGTTAACCTTCAAAAGCGCCATCCGGGGGCACGCGCCGACGAGGGCCTCAGCCCAACGCATACCTCAGCACGAACAGCCCCGCGACCAGCCACACGGCGGCGTGCACTTCGCGCCAGCGGCCGGTGCCGGCCTTCAGCACCGCATAGGCGATGAAGCCGAAGGCCAGGCCGTTGGCAATGGAGTAAGTGAACGGCATTGCCAGCGCGCACAGCGCGGCCGGCACCGATTCGGTGAGGTCGGCCCAGTGCACGTCCACCAGCTCGCGCAGCATCAGCCCGGCCACGAACAGCAGCGCCGGCGCCGTGGCATAGCCCGGCACCATCGCCGCCAGTGGCGAGAACAGCAGCGCGGCCAGGAACAACGCGGCCACCACCAGCGCGGTCAGCCCGGTGCGGCCGCCGACCTGCACGCCGGATGCGCTTTCGGCGTAGGCCGTGGTGCTGCTCGTGCCCAGCAGCGAGCCGGCCACGATGGCGGTGCTGTCGGCCAGCAGGGCGCGGCCGAAACGACGCTGGCCATCGGCAAGCCGCAGCAGCCCGGCACGCCCGACCACGCCGTACAGCGTGCCGGTGGCGTCGAACACCTCCACCAGCACGAACACCAGCACCACCTGCAGCAGCACGGCCAGCGGCGCGCCGCCGTCATGGTGCAGCAGGCCGGGCAGGTCCAGTTGCAGGAAGGTGGGCGCCAGGCTCGGCGGCCACGACACCAGGCCGTGGTACTGCACGTCGCCCAGCAGCCAGCCGGCCGCGGTGACTGCGAGAATGCCGATCAGGATCGCGCCGCGCACGCCGCGCGCTTCAAGCACGGCAATCAGCAGGAAGCCGGACAGCGCCAGCAGCGGCGGCGCGCTGTGCAGCGGCCCGAGCGCGACCAGGGTATCGGCGTTGCCGACGATCACCTCGGACTTCTGCAGCGCGATGATCGCCAGGAACAGGCCGATGCCGGCGACGATCGCCGCGCGCAGAGAGGGCGGAATGCCCGCGACCAGCCAGGCACGCACGCCGGTCAGCGACAGCGCCATGAACACCACGCCGGAGATCAGCACCGCGGCCAGCGCCTGCTGCCAGGGCAGGCCCGAGGCACCGACCACGCTGAAGGCGAAGAACGCGTTCAAGCCCATGCCTGGCGCCATGCCGACCGGGAAGTTGGCCGCCAGCGCCATCACCGCCGAGCCCAGCGCCGCGGCCAGGCAGGTGGCGACGAACACCGCGCCCGGGTCCATGCCGGTGGTGCCGAGGATGTCCGGGTTGACGAAGACGATGTAGGACATCGTCAGGAAGGTCGTGACCCCGGCCAGGACTTCGGTGCGCACGTTGCTGCCGTGCTGGTGGAGCTTGAACAGCTTGTCGAGGAAGGCGGTCATGGTAATCGGCGGGGTGATGCGTGCACAGGCGCCAACGGGACATGCGAGAGGATAAGCGAAGGGCGCCCGAAGGCGCCCTCTGCGATTCACCTTATTTCAGCGCCTTGAAGCGCAAGCGGTGCGGCCCGGCATCGTCGCCCAGGCGGCGCTTCTTGTCTTCCTCATACTCGCGGTAGTTGCCCTGGAAGAACTCCACGTGCGAATCGCCCTCGAAGGCGAGGATGTGGGTGGCGATGCGGTCCAGGAACCAGCGGTCATGGGAAATCACGAAGGTGTTGCCGGGGAACTCCAGCAACGCGTCTTCCAGCGCGCGCAGGGTTTCGATGTCCAGGTCGTTGGACGGTTCGTCGAGCAGCAGCACATTGCCGCCCTGCAGCAGGGTCTTGGCCATGTGCAGGCGGCCACGCTCACCACCGGACAGCGAACCGACCATCTTCTGCTGGTCCTGGCCCTTGAAGTTGAAGCGGCCAATGTAGGCGCGCGACTGGATCTCCACGCCGTTGATGTTGAGGATGTCCAGGCCGCCGGAAATTTCCTGGAAGACGTTGTGGTTGCCTTCCAGCTTGTCGCGGCTCTGGTCCACGTAGGACAACTGCACGGTCGGGCCAATGACGATCTCGCCCGAGTCGGGCTTTTCCTGCCCGGTGATCATCTTGAACAGCGTGGACTTGCCGGCGCCGTTGGGGCCGATGATGCCGACGATGGCGCCAGGCGGCACGATCATCGACAGGTTGTCGATGAGCAGGCGGTCGCCGAACTTCTTGGAGACGTTCTTGAACTCCATCACCGAATTGCCCAGGCGCTCGCCCGGCGGGATGAAGATTTCGTTGGTCTCGTTGCGGCGCTGGTAATCCACCGACTGCAGCTCTTCCAGGCGGGCCAGGCGCGCCTTGCCCTTGGTGCGGCCGCCCTTTGCGTTCTGCCGCGACCATTCCAGTTCCTTCTGGATTGCCTTCTGCCGCGCCTTTTCCTGGTTGTCTTCCTGCTTCAGGCGCTCGTCCTTCTGCATCAGCCACTGCGTGTAGTTGCCCTTCCACGGAATGCCGCGGCCGCGGTCCAGTTCGAGGATCCACTCGGCGGCGTTGTCGAGGAAGTAGCGGTCATGGGTGACGGCCACCACGGTGCCGCTGTAGCGGGCCAGGAACTGCTCCAGCCATTCCACCGATTCGGCGTCGAGGTGGTTGGTCGGTTCGTCGAGCAGCAGCATGTCCGGCTTCTGCAGCAGCAGGCGGCACAGCGCCACGCGGCGCTTCTCGCCGCCGGACAGCTGGCCGATCACCGCGTCCCACGGCGGCAGACGCAGTGCGTCGGCGGCCACGTCGAGCTGGTTTTCCAGGGTGTGCGCGTCGCCGGCGGCGAGGATGGCCTCAAGCCGCTCCTGCTCCTTGGCCAGCGCGTCGAAGTCGGCGCCTTCCTCGGCGTAGGCGGCGTAGACCTTTTCCAGCGCGGCCTGCGCCTGCAGCACGTCGCCCACGCCTTCCTCCACCGCCTCGCGCACGGTCTTGGTCGGGTCCAGCTCCGGTTCCTGCGCCAAATAGCCGACCTTGATGCCCGGCTGCGGACGCGCTTCGCCTTCAAAGTCCTTGTCCACGCCGGCCATGATCTTGAGCACGGTGGACTTGCCGGCGCCGTTGAGGCCGAGCAGGCCGATCTTGGCCCCGGGGAAGAACGACAGCGAGATGTCCTTGATGATCTGGCGCTTCGGCGGCACGACCTTGCTGACGCCGTTCATGGTGTAGATGTATTGCCCTGAGGACATGGAGTCTCCGTATTGCTCGTAGCACGCGCCGGGCCCGGCCGCTGTGCGGACAGGCGGGGCAGGAAAGGGATGGCGCCAGTATACCGGGAACGCCCCGGCGGCCCCCGGAAACGGTTCCTGGACAGGACTGGCCGACCGAAAGTTAAATGGGGGCGGACGGAACCGATTCCAGCCAATGCCTGTTCATCTTGATTCGCCAATATGTCGTTGACACCACAAACAGCCATGGAGTTGCCATGAATGCGACACGTCTTACTGCTCTGGCGCTGACGTCCCTGCTTGCGCTGGGCGCCGCCGCCCCCGCCATGGCCGACGATCACGGCCGTGGGCACGGCAACGGCCACGGCAATGGTCACCGCGACGATCGCCGTGACGACCGCCACGACTACCGAGAGCGCCGCGAGGCCTATCGCGACGGCTACCACGATGGCCGCCGTGACGACCGCCGCTACGATCGCCGCCCCGTCGTCGTGTATCGGCCGGAGCCGCGCCCGTACTACCGCCCGGCGCCGCGTCCGCGCTACTACGGCTGGGCACCGGGCCACCGCTACCGCGATTACTACAGCGGCCCGATCTACGTGGTGAACGACTACGATCGCTACCACGTGCGCCGCCCGCCGCATGGCTACCACTGGGTGCGCGACGACACCGGCAACCTGCTGATGGTCGCCATCGCCAGCGGCATCATCGCCGACCTGGTGCTGCACCACTGAGTCGCGGACTTCCCACGCAAGCCAACGACCGGCCGCTACATGCGGCCGGTCTGCTGTGCGGCCCGGAGCCCGGCGTGGCCGTCGCATGGCGGCAAACCCGCGTGGGGCTTAAACTTGCGGGCGACTTTCCCCCTTCCGCTGCCCCGGAGACCCGATGTTCCCGCGCGATGCCCGAATCGAAAACTACGACCCCGAACTGGCCAAGGCCATGGCCGCCGAGGCGGGCCGCCAGGAAGATCACGTCGAACTGATCGCCAGCGAAAACTACGCCAGCCCGCGGGTAATGGAAGCCCAGGGCAGCGTGCTGACCAACAAGTACGCCGAAGGCTACCCGGGCAAGCGCTACTACGGCGGCTGCGAATTCGTCGACATTGCCGAGCAGCTGGCCATCGACCGCCTCAAGCAGCTGTTCGGCGAAGGCTCAACCGAAGACATGTACGCCAACGTGCAGCCGCATAGCGGCTCGCAGGCCAACCAGGCGGTGTACTTCGCCCTGCTCAACCCCGGCGACACCATCCTGGGCATGTCCCTGGCGCACGGCGGCCACCTGACCCACGGCGCCAAGGTCAATGCCTCGGGCAAGCTGTTCCACGCCGTGCAGTACGGCGTCAACGACCAGGGCCTGATCGACTACGACGAAGTCGAGCGCCTGGCCGTGGAGCACAAGCCGAAGATGGTCGTGGCCGGTTTCTCGGCCTATTCGCAGAAGATCGACTGGGCGCGCTTCCGCGCGATCGCCGACAAGGTCGGCGCGATCTTCTTCGTGGACATGGCGCACGTGGCCGGCCTGGTCGCCGCTGGCGTGTATCCGAACCCGCTGCCGCACGCGCACGTGGTCACCTCGACCACCCACAAGACCCTGCGCGGCCCGCGCGGCGGCATCATCCTGGCCAAGGGCGCCAGCGAGGACATGGTCAAGAAGCTGCAGTCGGTCGTGTTCCCGGGCATCCAGGGCGGCCCGCTGATGCACGTCATCGCCGCCAAGGCCGTGGCCTTCAAGGAAGCGCTGGAGCCGGAATTCAAGACCTACCAGCAGCAGGTGGTGAAGAACGCGCAGGCGATGGCCAAGACCCTGATCGCGCGTGGCTACAAGATTGTTTCCGGCGGCACCGAGAACCACCTGATGCTGGTTGACATGATCGGCAAGGACGTCTCGGGCAAGGACGCCGAAGCCGCGCTCGGCAAGGCGCACATCACCGTCAACAAGAACTCGGTACCGAACGACCCGCGTTCGCCGTTCGTGACCTCGGGCCTGCGCCTGGGCACCCCGGCGATCACCACGCGCGGCTACCTGGAAGCGGACGCCGTTGAACTGGCCGGCTGGATTGCCGATGTGCTCGACGCGCCGGCCGACGAGGCCGTCATTGCCCGCGTGCGCGAGGCGGTGACCGCGCAGTGCCGCAAGTTCCCGGTGTATGGCTGAGGTGCGGTCTCCAAGCTGATGCACTGCCCGTTCTGCCAGCACCACGATACCCGCGTGATTGATTCGCGCGTGTCCGAGGACGGCGCCACCATCCGGCGGCGCCGTGAGTGCGAGGCGTGCGGGGAGCGTTTCAGTACGCTGGAGACAATCGAGCTGAAGATGCCGGTGGTGATCAAGAGCACCGGCAACCGCGAAGGCTTCGACGCGCGCAAGCTGCGCACCAGCTTCGACCGCGCGCTGCAGAAGCGCCCGGTGTCCGAGGAGCAGATCGAAACGGCGGTGCGCGCGGTGGTCCACCAGCTGCGCATGTGCGGCGAGCGCGAAGTGCCGTCGATCCGCATCGGTGAGTTCGTCATGGCCGAGTTGCGCAAGCTCGACCATGTCGGCTATGTGCGCTTTGCCTCGGTCTATCGCAGCTTCGAGGACGTTGCCGATTTCCGCGAGGAAATCGAGAAGCTGGAGCGCGAATTGCCGGTCGGCAGCGAGCAGTTGCCGCTGCTGGACCTGGAGCGCGCCGCGCGCGCGGTCGAGAAGAACGGCAAGCGCTGAGCGCAGGGTGCGCCTGGCCACCATGCCCGCATGAGTGAATTCACCGCCACCGATCACCGCCACATGGCGCAGGCGCTGCGCCTGGCCGAACGCGGTGCGTGGACCACGCGACCCAATCCGATGGTCGGCTGCGTCATTGCTGACGGCGAGGTTGTGGTCGGGCAGGGCTGGCACCAGCGCGCCGGTGGCCCGCATGCGGAAGTCTTCGCCTTGCGCGAGGCGGGCGAACGCGCCCGCGGCGCCACCGCCTACGTCACCCTGGAGCCCTGCGCCCATCATGGCCGCACGCCGCCGTGCGCGCTGGCCTTGATCGAGGCCGGCGTGGCGCGCGTGGTCGCGGCAATGCCCGATCCGTTCCCGCAGGTCAACGGCAGCGGCTTCGAGCTGCTGCGCGCGGCAGGCATCGAGGTGCAGTGCGGGCTGATGGATGCGCAGGCGCGTGCCTTGAACCACGGCTTCCTGTCGCGCGTGGAGCGTGGGCGGCCGTGGCTGCGGCTCAAGTACGGCATGAGCCTGGATGGCCGCACCGCGATGGCCGATGGCGAATCGAAGTGGATCACCAGCGCCGCCGCGCGCGCCGACGTGCAGCGCTGGCGCGCGCGCGCCGGGGCGATTGTCACTGGCGCGGGCACGGTGCTGGCGGACGACCCCTCGCTGACGGTGCGCCTGGAGTCGCAGGCCGGCGCGCCGGACCAGCCGTTTCTGCCGCCGCTGCGCGTGGTGCTGGATGCACGGCTGCGCACGCTGGCACGCGGCAAGGTGCGCGAGGGCGACGCAACGACGCTGTACCTGCACGCCCCCGACGTGTCGGCGCCGGTGCTGGCCGGCGCCGAATTCGCCGCAATTGCCTCGGCCGATGACGGCAAGCTCGACCTGAGCGCCGCGCTGCGCCTGCTCGCCGAGCGCGGCATCAACGAGGTCCAGGTCGAAGCCGGCGCCGAACTCGGTGGCGCACTGCTGCGCGCCGGGCTGGTTGACGAACTGCTGCTGTACCAGGCGCCGCTGCTGCTGGGCGAAACCGCGCGTCCGCTGTTCGCCGGGCTCGGCATCGAACACATGGCCGCCGCCCTGCGCTTGCATACGGTAGACGTGCGCCAGGTCGGCCCGGACCTGCGCCTGCTGCTCCGCCCGCAAGGCGCCAACCGAAGCTAGCCGCAGCGCCTGCTTTTCCCGGTCCCCGTTCCCCGGTCCCGGATCCCCGCAACGCAGCGTATCGCCCCGGCGCCCTTCGGTCCCCTCCAAAGCCCCTGCTACAATGCGCGCGCCGGTTCGCCGGCTTCCAATGAACGTCTTCAGGGCGGGGTGCGATTCCCCACCGGCGGTAGGTGCCTGGCCTTGGCCTGGCATGAGCCCGCGAGCGCTTCCGGTGACGCCGGAAGGTCAGCAGATCCGGTCCGATGCCGGAGCCGACGGTAATAGTCCGGATGAAAGAAGACGGCCAGCGCGCGACCCTCGCCGGTCGTGCGTGCGCCTGTTTGCCTTGTGGCGTTTTTCGCTCACTCCATGCGGGAAACGACATGCACCAAGCCATTGCTGCCACCCACCACGCCCTCCTGCCGGAGGTGTGCTGATGTTTACCGGAATCATCGAAGGCGTCGGCCGTCTGGCCACGCGCGAGCCGCGCGGCGGCGATGTGCGTTTCACCTTTGAAGTCGGCGGGCTGCCGTTCGAGCAGGTCCAGCTCGGCGAAAGCATCGCGGTCAATGGCGTCTGCCTGACCGTGATCGCCTTCGACGCGCACAGCTTCCAGGCCGATGCTTCCACCGAAACCCTCGGCCTCACCACGCTCGGCCAGCTGCCCGAAGGCGCCGCGCTGAACCTGGAGCGCGCCATGCGCCCCAGCGACCGCCTCGGCGGCCACCTGGTCAGCGGCCATGTGGACGGGCTCGGCCAGGTGCTGTCGATCCACGACGATGCCCGCGCGCAGCGCTGGCGCTTCGCCGCGCCGGCCGCACTGCGCAAGTACATCGCCAAGAAGGGCTCGATCTGCGTCGATGGCGTCAGCCTGACCGTCAACGAAGTCGATGACGCAGGCTTCGAGGTCGCGCTGATTCCGCACACCGTGGCGCACACGCGCTTCGCGCAGACCGCGGTGGGCGATGCGGTGAACCTGGAGATCGATCTGGTCGCGCGCTATGTCGAACGCCTGCTCGGCGCCAGCCGCGGCCAAGAAGGGGAGGCCGCATGAACTTCGCGCCCGTCCCCGAACTGCTGGAAGAAATCCGCGCCGGCCGCATGGTGGTCATCGTCGATGACGAGGACCGCGAGAACGAAGGCGACCTGATCATGGCCGCCGAGCTGGTCAAGCCGTCGGACATCAATTTCATGGTCACCCATGCGCGCGGGCTGGTGTGCCTGCCGCTGACCCGCGAGCGCTGCGCGCAGCTGGGCCTGGCGCCGATGGTGCAGACCAATACCGCGCAGTTCCAGACCAACTTCACCGTCTCCATCGAGGCGGCCGAAGGCGTGACCACCGGCATTTCCGCTTACGACCGCGCGCACACCATCCGTACCGCGGTGCGCCCGGACGCCAGGCCCAGCGACCTGAGCCAACCGGGCCACATCTTCCCGCTGATCGCCCAGCCCGGCGGCGTGCTCACCCGCGCCGGCCATACCGAGGCGGGCGTGGACCTGGCCCTGCTGGCCGGGCTGGAGCCGGCGGCGGTGCTGGTGGAAATCCTCAACCCCGACGGCTCGATGGCGCGGCGCCCGGAGCTGGAAGTGTTCGCGCGCGAGCACGGCTTGAAGATCGGCTCGATCGCCGACCTGATCGCCCACCGCCTGGCTACCGAGCACACCGTCGAACGCGTGGACGAGCGCGACATCGACACCGAGTTCGGCCCGTTCCGGCTGGTCACCTATCGCGACCGCATTGCCCATGACCTGCATTTCGCCCTGGTCCGCGGCACTCCGGACGCGGCCACGCCGACCCTGGTGCGGGTACAGGTCGAAAATCCCTTGGCTGACCTGCTGCACTGGCGCCGCGACGATTTCGGCATCGCACCGACCGACGCGCTGCGCGCCATCGCCGCCGAAGGCCGCGGGGTGATGGTGGTGCTGTCGGCGCCACGCGACGAGGCCGCACTGCTGGCACGGCTGCGCCAGCAGCCGGTGGTGCGCCCGGCGGGCAAGGACAAGGATGTCGGGCAATGGCGGCGCAATGGCGCCGGCGCGCAGATCCTGGCCGACCTTGGCCTGGGCAAGCTGCGCGTGCTCGGCACGCCGCGGCGGCAGATCGGCCTGGCCGGCTATGGCCTGGAAATTGTCGAAACCGTCGAGCCCTGAGCCCGGCGTTCACCCGCATGGCGGCCGCGATGGCCGCCTCGCGCTAAACTGGCCCACCTTTCGGATCCCCCGCAGCACATGAGCCACTACGAAGGCGACCTCCGCGCTCCCGACAACGCGCGCTTTGCGATCATCGCCAGCCGCTGGAATGCCCGCATCACCGACGTGCTGGTGGCCGGCGCGCGGCAGAGCCTGGCCGGCAACGGCGTCGGCGAAGACGCCATCGACGTGGTGCGCGTGCCCGGCGCCTGGGAACTGCCGCTGGTCGCCGCGCGCCTGGCCGCCAGTGGCCGGCATGCCGCGATCATCGCCCTGGGCTGCGTGATCCGTGGCGACACCCGCCATTACGAACACGTTGCCGACGGCTGCGCCGAAGGCCTGATGCAGGTGCAGCTGCAGCACCGCGTGCCGGTGCTCAACGGCGTGCTCGCGGTCGAGCGCGTGGAAGATGCCGAAGCCCGCGCTGGCGGCAGCCACGGCAACAAGGGCGAGGAGGCCGCGTTGTCGGCCTTGGAGATGGTCAACCTGGTGGAGCAACTGCCATGAACAAGCCCACCGGTCACAAGGGTGCCCATGGTGCGCGTGCGCCGCGCCGCGACGGCATCGACCCGGTCCTGCGCTCGCGCGCGCGCCGCCGTGCCTTGCAGGCGATCTATGCCTGGCAGATTTCCGGCGGCAACGCCAAGCAGGTGATTGCCCAGTTCGCCCACGAGCAGGCGCATGAAGTGGCCGACCTGGCCTATTTCGAGGCGCTGGTCGAGGGCGTGCTCGCGCACCGCGCCGAACTCGACCAGGCCCTGGTTGGCTACCTCGACCGCAGCGTGGAGGAAGTGGATGCCATCGAGCGCGCGGTGCTGCGCCTGGCCGCCTTCGAGCTGCTGTATCGCCAGGACATCCCGTACCGCGTCGTCATCAACGAGGCCATCGAAACCGCCAAGCGTTTCGGCTCCGAGCACGGCCACACCTATGTCAATGGCGTGCTGGACCGTGCCGCCGTGGAATGGCGCAAGGTGGAGGGAATGGGGACCAGGGAATAGGGAATCGTCAGAGCCCCGGCTCCCGCCTTTCCCATTCCCCATTCCCCATTCCCAATTCCCGGCCTTCATGCCCGAATTCGCGCTGATCGATCGCCTGCGCCGCCGCGTGAGCGGCCGCGCCGACGTGGCGCTGGGCATCGGCGATGACGCCGCGCTGCTGCAGCCAGGGCCTGGCGAGCAGCTGGCCATCACCAGTGACACGCTCAATGCCGGTGTGCATTTTCCGGTGGAAACCGCTGCGGCCGACATCGGCTGGAAGACTCTGGCGGTGAATCTTTCCGATCTGGCCGCGATGGGCGCGCAGCCGCGCTGGTGCACGCTGTCGCTGTCGCTGCCCGAAGATGACCCGGCATGGCTGGAGGCTTTTGCCGACGGCTTCTTCGCGCTGGCCGACGCGCATGGCGTGGCGCTGGTGGGTGGCGATACCACGCGCGGACCGTTGTCGCTGTCGGTGACCGCGTTGGGCACGCTGCCCGCGGGCGTGGCCTTGCGTCGCGACGCGGCACAAGTGGGCGACGAGGTCTGGATCACGGGCATGCCAGGTGAAGCGGCCGCGGCGCTGGCGCTGTGGCAGGAGGGCGGGCTGGACGTGGCCATCGCCGCGAGCGAGCCATGGCAGGAACAGCTGCGCCAGCGCCTGCTGCGACCCACGCCGCGCATCGAGGCCGGGCTGCGCCTGCGCGGCCTGGCCCATGCCTGCGTGGATGTCTCCGATGGGCTGCTGTCCGACCTGGGGCATGTCTGCGGGGCCAGCGGCGTCGGTGCGCAACTGGCGCTGGCGCAGGTGCCGGTATCGGCCGCGTTGCGCGGCACTGGCGACAGCCGCATCCGCCAGTGGCAGATGAGCGGCGGCGACGATTACGAGTTGTGCTTCACCGCGCCGCGCCAACATCACGACGCGGTACGCGATGCGCTGGCCTTTGCCGGTGTCGAGGGGCACTGCATCGGCCTGATCGAGGCGGGCAGCGGCGTGCGCGTGCTCGATGAAGCAGGCGCTGCCTGGCAGCCGCCACGCAGTGGGTACCAGCACTTCGGCTGAGGCCGTTACGCGGAATTTACGCGCGGCGGCCGCGCGTGGCATGGCAACTTTACGCGGGTGACGACCAGACTTTGCTGATCGGCGGAATGACTCCGCCCGCTCACCACAGGTCACCCCCCATGCATGCTTGTTTCCCTTCCGCCTGTCGCCGGCAGCTTGCGCGTGCGGCGTTGCTGCTGTGCCTGCCGGCGTTCGCGCCACTGGCCGCGGCCAGCACCTTGTCCGGCAATGCCACGCTCAGCAGTGACTACGTCTGGCGCGGCACCACCCAGACCCAGGGTGACTTCGCCGCGCAAGCCGGGCTCAAGTGGGCCGCCGACAACGGCCTGTATGCCTCGGCCTGGGGCTCGAATGTCGACTTCGGCGCGCAAGCTGGCGCCAGCAGCGAACTGGACCTGGTGCTGGGCTGGAGCGGTGCGCTGTCCAGCGACTGGGCCGTTGATGCCAACCTCACCCATTACCGCTACCCGGGCAGCCACGCCGAGCTGGACTGGACCGAGCTCAACGGCACCCTGACCTGGAAACAGAACTACTGGCTGCAGCTGGGCTGGTCCAATGATGCGCTGGCCAGCGATGCCCATGGCACTTACGCGCAGCTGGGCGCGCGCCTGCCGCTGGGCGCGCGCCTGCGCGCGGAAGCCGCGCTCGGCCACTACTGGCTCGACGATGCCTATGGCGACAGCTACAGCCACGGTCAGCTCGGCCTGGTCTGGGCCGTACGCGCGCCGCTGGAGCTTCGCGTGACCGTGCATGACACCGACCACGCCGCCGAGCGGCTGTTCCCCGGCCTGGCCGGTTCGCGCGTTGAAGCCGCGCTGCAAGCGTCTTTCTGAGGAGCCCACCCATGCCTGCCTGGCTTTGCTTTGTCTGTGGACTGGCGGTGATCGCCACTGCTGCGTATCTGCTCTACGTCGTGTTGCGGCCGGAAGATTTCTGAGGGCGATGCCATGACTGAGACTCTTCTGCTTTTTCTCGCCGCCATTGCGCTGGCCTGGCCGCTGGGCGTGTATCTGGCCAAGGTGATGCGCGGTGCGCCGATGCGGGGCGATGCGCTGTTTGGGCTGCTGGAAAGACCTGTGTATGCCTTGCTGGGCACGCGCCCCGAGCAGGGGATGAGCTGGCGCGGGTATGTGCTGGCGTTTCTGGTCAGCAATCTGGTGGTTGGGGGGCTGGTCTGGATCGTGTTGATGACCCAGGGCGGGTTGCCGCTCAACCCTGATCACGTGCCGAACCTGCGCTGGGATACGGCGCTGCATACGGCGATGTCGTTTCTTACCAATACCAACCAGCAACATTATTCGGGACAGGCGCAGTTGTCGTATCTGGCGCAGGTGACCGGGATTGTGGGGCTGCAGGTGATTACGCCGATGATGGGGTTGGCGTTGGTGGTGGCTACCTTGCGGGGGTTGATGGGGGGGAGGTTGGGTGGGCTCCTGGGTGGGTCTGCGCGGGGGGAGGGGAAGGGTTTCGCGGCTGAAGCCGCTCGTACGGCCGCTCCTACGGCCGCTCCTGCAGTCATTGGCCACGTCGTTGACGTGGGCAATTATTGGGCCGATGTGGTGCGGCCTACGGTGCGCTTCCTGTTGCCGCTGTGCCTGCTGTGGACCTTGCTGCTGGCCGGGCAGGGCGTGCCTTCGACGTTTGCCGCCGGGCCGACGGCCATGCCGGTCGATGCCAGCGCCGGCATGGCCGAACAGAAGATTCCGCTGGGGCCGGTCGCGGCGATGGTCGCGGTCAAGCAGCTCGGCTCCAATGGCGGTGGCTGGTATGGACCGAACAGCAGCATGCCGCTGGAAAATCCGACGCCGCTGTCGAACTTCATCGAGATGCTCGGCATCATTCTCATCCCGATGAGTGTGGTGTTCATGGTCGGCCGCTTCACCGGCCGCCGCCGCTTCACCGCGCTGGTGTTCGGCAGCATGCTGCTGATGTCGCTGCTGTCCACCAGCCTGTCGCTGTGGTCCGAAGCGCATACGGCCAGCGCCGCGACCGCCGCGGTGATGGAGGGCAAGGAGGTGCGGCTGGGCGTGGACGCCTCGGCGCTGTGGTCGGGAATCACCACGCAGGTCAACAACGGCTCGGTCAATGCCATGCATGACTCGCTGGCGCCGCTGACCGGCGGGGTGGCGATGGTCAACATGCTGGTCAACGCGATCTGGGGCGGTGTCGGCTGCGGCCTGCAGCAGTTCCTCGTCTACCTGTTCCTGAGCGTGTTCCTGGCCGGGCTGATGACCGGGCGCACGCCGGAGCTGTTCGGCCGCAAGATCGAAGCCGGCGAAGTGCGCCTGCTGGCCCTGCTGATCCTGCTGCAACCGCTGGTGCTGCTGGGTTTCACCGCGCTGACCCTGGCCGTGCCGCAGATCACCGGCAATTCCAATCCCGGCTTCCACGGCATCAGCCAGGTGTTCTACGAGTACACCTCGGCGTTCGCCAACAATGGGTCGGGGTTTGAAGGCCTGGGCGACGCCACGTACTGGTGGAACCTGAGCTGCACGCTGGTGCTCGCGCTCGGCCGCTACCCGGCGCTGATCATCCCGCTGCTGGTGGCCGCGCGCATGGCCGGCAAGCGCCAGGCACCGGAATCGTCCGGCAGCCTGCGCATCGAAACCCCCACCTTTGCCCTGACCCTGGTCGCGGTCGTGCTGGTCCTCACCGTGCTGCAGTTCATGCCGGCACTGGTGCTGGGACCGGTGGCCGAGCATCTGTCGAGTGCGGCGCTGTTGCAGCCCGCCTGAGCGAGAAACCCATGAGCACTGTTCCCGAAATCGAAAAGCGCCATCGCGCCGAGGCCACGCTGTTCGACGCGGCCATCCTGGTCGCCGCCCTGCGCGAAGCCTTCGTCAAACTCTCGCCGCGCCATCTGTGGCGCAGCCCGGTAATGGCGGTGGTGATGGCCGGCACCGTGCTGGCCGCGCTGATCACTGCCAGCGGCAACGCGCAGCCCGGCTTTGGCTGGGGGGTGACGGCGATCCTGCTGCTCACCGTGTTGTTCGGCAACTTCGCCGAAGCCATCGCCGAAGCGCGCGGCCGCGGCCAGGCCGCCTCGCTGCGGCGCGCGCGCAAGGACCTGGTCGCGCGTCGCCTGGACGGCGCGCTGGACGCCGCGCGCGAAGTGCGCGTGGCCGCGGCCGAACTGCGCCCCGGCGACCACGTCATCGTCTCCGAAGGTGAGTTCATTCCCGCCGACGGCGAGATCGTGCGCGGCCTGGCAACCATCAACGAAGCGGCGGTCACCGGTGAGTCCGCGCCGGTGCTGCGCGAGGCCGGCACCGACCGCAGCGGCGTGATCGGTGGCACCCGCGTGCTTTCCGACGAGATCGTGTTCCGCGTCACCGCCGAGCCCGGCCACAGCTTTCTCGACCGCATGATTGCGCTGGTCGAGGGCGCCAACCGGCAGAAGACGCCGAACGAGATCGCGCTCACCTTGTTGCTGGCGGCGATGACGCTGACCTTCCTGATCGTGGTCGCCACCTTGCCGGCGATTGCCGGCTTCGTCGGCGTGTCGCTCGATCCGTTGTTGCTGATCGCGCTGCTGGTGTGCCTGATCCCGACCACCATCGGCGGCCTGCTGCCGGCGATCGGCATTGCCGGCATGAACCGCGCGCTGGCCGCCAATGTGCTGGCCAAGTCGGGCAAGGCCGTGGAAGTGGCCGGCGACGTGGACGTGCTGCTGCTGGACAAGACCGGCACCATCACCCACGGCGACCGCCAGGCCACCGCCTTCCATGCACTGGCCGGCATTGACCGCAGCCAGCTGCGTGATGCGGCGATGCTGGCGTCGCTGGCCGACCCGACGCCGGAAGGCAAGTCCATCGTGCGCCTGGCGCGCGAGCAGGGCGCGGTGGCGACCGAGCCGGAACAGGCGCACTTCATCGCCTTCAGCGCGCAGACGCGCATGTCCGGCGTGGACTTGCACGATCGGCAGATCCGCAAGGGCGCCGGCGATTCAATCAGCGCCTGGGTACAGCAGCAGGGCGGCGCGGTGAGTCCGGAGCTGGCCGGGCGCATCGAGGAAGTCGCGCGCGGCGGCGCCACGCCGCTGGTCGTCGCCGAAGGGCGGCATGCGCTGGGCGTGGTCGAGCTGTCGGACGTGGTCAAGCACGGCATCAAGGAGAAGTTCGCGCGGCTGCGCGCGATGGGCATTCGCACGGTGATGATCACCGGCGACAACCCGCTCACCGCCGCGGCCATCGCCGCCGAAGCCGGCGTTGACGACTACATCGCCCAGGCGCGGCCGGAGGACAAGCTGGCGCGCATCCGCAGCGAGCAGGCTGGCGGCCGCTTGGTGGCGATGGTCGGCGACGGCACCAACGATGCGCCGGCGCTGGCCCAGGCCGACGTGGGCCTGGCGATGAACTCCGGCACACAGGCGGCCAAGGAGGCCGGCAACATGGTGGACCTGGACAGTGACCCGGCCAAGCTGCTGGCGGTGGTGGAGGTGGGCAAGCAGCAGCTGATCACTCGCGGCGCCCTGACCACGTTCTCGCTGGCCAATGACGTGTCCAAGTACTTCGCGATTCTGCCGGCGCTGTTCGCCGCGGCGCTGCCGTCGATGGCCGCGCTCAACGTCATGCAGCTGTCCAGCCCGCGCAACGCGGTGCTGGCGGCGCTGGTGTTCAACGCGCTGATCATCCCGGCGCTGATTCCGCTGGCGCTGCGCGGCGTGCGCTTCCGGCCGGCTGGAGCCACCGCGCTGCTGCGGCGGAACATGCTCGTCTACGGCGTCGGTGGTGTGCTGCTGCCGTTTGCCGCCATCAAGCTCATCGACATGGCGATCGCCGCCGTGTCGGCTTCCTGAGGAATCCGCATGAACACTTCGATCTCCGTTGCGCAGCCCGGCCCCGGCGATGGCGGCGTGTGGCGCGCCGCCTGCGGCCTGGCCCTGGTCACCTTGCTGGGCTTCGGCCTGGCCTATGCGGCGGCCGGCACGTGGCTGGCCGCGGCATTGTTCCCCGCGCAGGCGCAGGGCTCGCTGCTGCGCGACGGCCAACGTGTGCTCGGCTCGGCGTTGCTGGCGCAGCCGTTTGCCGATGCGCGCTATTTCCAGCCACGTCCATCGGCGGCGAAGTACGACCCGATGGCGGCGGCCGGCAGCAACCTGGCGCGCTCCAATCCCGAACTCGCGCAGCGCATCGCCCAGGCCCGCGCCGCGGTGGCCGCGCGCGAGGGCATCGACCCGGCACAGGTGCCAGCCGACCTGCTTACCCAGTCCGGCAGCGGGCTGGACCCGGACATCAGCCCGGCGGCGGCCGCGTTGCAGGTGCCACGCGTGGCCGCCGCGCGCGGCCTGCCGCAGGCGCGGGTGGCCGCGCTGCTGCGCGAGCATGTGCAACCGCGCCAGTTCGGCGTGTTCGGCCAGCCGCGGGTCAATGTGCTGATGCTCAACCTCGCTCTGGACCGCCAGCAAGGCGCGCCGCAATGAGCAGCCGATTGGCCCGCGCGGCCCGCGCTGCGCCACAATCGCCACCATGAGCGATACCCGCACCCGGCAAGCCGACGCACTGATCGGCGAACTGCAACGCGAGCACGGTGGGCGGCTCACCGTGTTCCTCGGCGCCGCGCCCGGGGTGGGCAAGACCTACGCGATGCTGTCGCGGGCGCGCGAGCGCCTGCGCCAGGGCGTGGATGTGGTGGCGGGCATTGTCGAGACTCACGGCCGCAGCGAGACCGCTGCGCTGCTCGACGGCCTGCCGCTGCTGCCGCGCCGGCGCAGCGACTACCGCGGCCGCGCGATCGAGGAACTGGACCTGGACGCGCTGCTGACGCGGCGCCCGCAGCTGGCGCTGATCGACGAGCTCGCCCATCGCAATGCGCCGGGCAGCCGCCACGAGCGGCGCTGGCAGGATGTGATCGAACTGCTCGATGCCGGCATCGACGTCTACACCACGGTCAACATCCAGCATCTGGAAAGCCTCAACGATGTCGTCCACCGCATCACCGGCGTGCGCGTGTCCGAGACCGTGCCCGACGCGGTGTTCGACCGGCTGCGCGACATCGTGCTGGTCGACCTGCCGCCGCGCGAGCTGATCGAGCGCTTGCAGCAGGGCAAGGTCTACCTGCCCGAGCAGGCCTCGCAGGCGCTGCAGGCATTCTTCTCGCCGTCCAACCTGGCCGCGCTGCGCGAGCTGGCGATGCAGACCGCCGCCGACCGCGTCGACAGCGACCTGCGCGACGCCCAGGCCGCGCGCGGCCTGCCCGGCACCGCCGCGTTGCGCCGCCGCGTGGTGGTGGCGATCGACGGGCGCGGCAGTTCCGAATACCTGGTGCGGGTGGCGCGGCGCCTGTCCGAGCGCCGCGATGCGCCGTGGACCGTGGTGACCGTGCAGCCGCGCACGGTGATGGACGCCGCCTGGCAACTGGAAATCGACCGCGCCTTTGCCCTGGCGCGGCGCCTGGGCGCGCAGACCGCGCTGCTGCACGGCACCAGCATTGCCGACACGCTGCTGGATTTTGCCGCCGGCAATGGCGCCTCCACGCTGGTGCTCGGGCGCACCCGCGAGCGCCCGCTGGCGCGCATGTTCAATCTCACCCTGACCCAGCGCCTGCTCCAGCACGGCGCGCACTACGAACTGGTGATCGTCAGTTCCGCCGATGCCCGCGCGCGTTCGCGCCGGCGCTCGCGCCAGCCGATACGCTGGCTGCGCCGCTACGACCTGGCTTATGCGGTGCTCAGCGCCGCCGGCGCGGTGGGGGTGGCGTGGTTGCTGCAGCGCTGGACCGACATCGATGACCTGTCGATGGTGTTCATCGTCGCCGTGGTACTGGTGGCCTCGCGTGCGCGCATGCTGGCCGCGGTGCTGGCGGCGCTGCTCAGTTTCCTTGGCTACAACTTCTTCTTCATCGAGCCGCGTTTCACGTTTGCGATCGACGCGCGGCAGGGTGTGGTCACCGTCTGTCTGTTCCTGATCGCCGCCCTGGTTGCCGGCCGCCTGGCGGCGCGCCTGCGCATGCAGGTGCTGGCGCTGCGCGCGGCCAATACCCATGCCAACGCTTTGCAGGCGCTGGGCCGGCAGCTGAGCACCGCGGCCGACCTGGGCGAAGTGCTGGAAGCGGGCCGCCGCGCGCTGGCGCAGGCACTGGGCGTGGAGGTGTGGTTGCGCCTGGAGCAGCGCGAAAGCGCCAATGGTGCGGCGCTGTCCGCACTGGACCGCAGCGCCGCCGATTGGGCGCAACGCCATGGTCAGCCCGCCGGCCGCTTCACCGATACGCTGGCCGGCGCGCAGTGGTGGTGCCTGCCGGTGCGCGACGAGCGCGGCACGCTCGGTGTGGTGGCGCTGCACTTCGATGCCCGCCTGCAGCGGCCGGGGCAGGAACAGCGCCGGCTGGCCGAAGCCATGGTCGAGGACATCGGCCAGGCCGCGCTGCGCACGCGACTGGTGGCCGACCTGGAAAGCGCCCGCGTCAGCGGCGAGACCGAGCGCCTGCGTTCGGCCTTGCTGTCGTCGGTATCGCATGACCTGCGTTCGCCGCTGGCGTCGATGATCGGCTCGGCGTCCAGCCTCGCCAGCTACGGCGAAGCGATGGATGCGCAGGACCGGCGCAGCCTGCTCGACACGATCCAGCTGGAAGGCGAGCGCCTGGATCGCTACATCCAGAACCTGCTCGACATGACCCGGCTGGGCCATGCCGGCCTCAGCCTCAATCGCGACTGGATCGGCGTGGATGAACTGATCGGCTCGGCGGCGCGGCGGCTGCAGCGCTACCGCCCGGAGGTCGCGTTGCAACTGCGCATCGCGCCGGGGCTGGCGCCGATCTGGGTGCATCCGGCGCTGGTCGAGCAGGCGATCTTCAACGTGCTCGAAAACGCCGCCAAGTTCTCGCCGCCAGGCGAGGCGGTCAGCGTCTCGGCGAGCTTGGAGCAGGGTGCGCTGCGCATCGATATCAGCGATCGCGGCCCGGGCATTCCCGAAGACGAGCGCGCGCGCATCTTCGACATGTTCTACAGCGTCGAGCGCGGCGACCGCGGCCGCCACGGGACCGGGCTGGGCCTGACCATCTGCCAGGGCATGATCGGCGCGCATGGGGGCAGCGTCGAAGCCCTGGCCGGGCCCGATGGCCGCGGCACCACCATCCGCATTACCCTGCCGCTGCTGGAACCTCCTCCTTCGCGCAGCACCCGGGCGCCTTCCGACTGACCGTGTCCACCGAATCTGCCACCGCCCCGCCGCCGCGCGTGCTCATCATCGATGACGAGCCGCAGATCCGGCGCTTCCTCGACATCAGCCTGCGCGCGCAGGGTTACCGCGTGCTGCAGGCGCAGGACGGCGCCGAAGGCCTGTCCCTGCTGGCGACGCAGGGCGCCGAACTGGTGGTGCTCGACCTCGGCCTGCCCGACCGCGATGGACACGAAGTGCTGCGCGAGTTGCGGCAATGGTCGGCGGTGCCGGTGATCATGCTGACCGTGCGCGCCGGCGAGGACGAGAAGGTGGCCGCGCTCGATGGCGGCGCCAACGACTACGTGACCAAGCCATTCGGCGTGCAGGAACTGATGGCGCGTATCCGCGTGCTGCTGCGCCAGTCCGGCGGTACGACGGCCGAGGAACTGGTCTTCGATGACGGCCATCTGCACGTCCACCTGGGCCTGCGCGAGGTCACCGTGGGCGGGCAGCCCGCGGCGCTCAGCCGCAAGGAATATTCCTTGCTTGCACTGTTGCTGCGCCACGCCGGGCGCGTGGTGACCCAGCCGCAGCTGCTGCGCGAATTGTGGGGGCCGACCCACGAGCACGACACGCACTACCTGCGGATCCTGGTCGGCAAGCTGCGGCAGAAGCTGCATGACGATGCGGCCACGCCGCGCTACATCGTGACCGAGCCCGGCGTGGGCCTGAGGTTCATCGGTCAGGCGCGTTGAGGCGGCAGCACCTTGCCCGGGTTGAGAATGCCGTCCGGGTCCAGCGCCGCCTTCAACGCATGCATTGCCGCCAGTGTCGGCGCATCGAAGGCCTGCGCCATGAAATCGCGCTTGGCCACGCCGATGCCGTGCTCGCCCGACAGCGTGCCGCCCAGGGCCAGCACGCTGTCGAAGATGCGCGGCATGGCGGCCTGCGCGCGCGCGGTCTCGGCGGTGTCGGCATCGTCGTACATGATGTTGACGTGCAGGTTGCCATTGCCGGCATGGCCGAAGCAGACGATGGGCAGCGCCGCCTGCCGCGACAATGCCTCCATCGCCGCGACCAGTTCGGGGATGCGCGACACCGGCACCACCACGTCCTCGTTGATCTTGCCCGGCTTGATCGTGCGCAGCGCCGGCGACAGCGCCTTGCGCGCCGCCCACAGGCGGTCGCGGGCGATGCCGTCGGCGGCCACGTCCAGCATCAGCAGGCCATCACCCTCGGCGGCAGCGGCCAAGGCCTGCAGCGCGTAGGGCAGGGTGTCCTCGTCACCATCGGCTTCGATCAGCAGCATCGCCCCGGCTTCGGGCACGTCGCTGCCGTTGTGGCGCAGCAGCGCGATGGCGTGGGCATCCATGAATTCGAGCATGGCCGGCACCACTGGCTGCGCCATCACCCGCGAGACCGCGGCCGCGGCGCTGGCGGCATCGCGATACAGCGCACGCAGCCCGGCCTGCGCACGCGGCAGGGGCGAGAGCTTGAGCGTGGCTTCGACGATCAGCGCCAGTGTGCCTTCGCTGCCGACGATCAGGTGGGTGAGGTCATAGCCGGTGGCGTCCTTGGTGTAGGCGCCGCCGCAGCGGATGATTTCGCCAGCCCCGGTGACCGCGACCAGGCCGAGCACGTTGTCGCGGCTGGCGCCGTACTTCACCGCGCGTGGTCCGCCGGCATTGGTGGCGAGGTTGCCGCCGACGCTGCACAGCGCCGCGCTGGACGGGTCCGGCGGCCAGAACAGCCGATGCGGCGCCAGCGCCTGTTGCAGGTCGCCGTTGAGCAGGCCGGGTTGCACCACCGCGCAGCGGTCGGCGGCGCGGATCTCGACCATGCGGTTCATGCGCGCGAACGACAGCACCAGCCCGCCGTTGAAAGGCACCGCCGCGCCGGTGGTGGCGGTGCCGGCACCGCGCGCCACCAGGGCCACGCGGTGCGCGCGGCAGGCGCGCACGATGGCCGCGACCTGCACCACGTCCTGCGGAAAGACCACCGCATCGGGCAGCGCGAAGCGGCGCGAATCATCCTGCGCATGCGCCCGGCGGGTGGCGTCGTCGCTACGAAAGGCATCGGGGCCGAGCAATGCGGACAGCTCGGTGGTGAAGCTCGCGGGCAAGTTGGACGGCATGAGGGGATTGTAGGGTTTCAGAGCGTCACTCATCCGCCCGGAACGCATCCTTGATCCACCGCAGACGCGGCGGTTCGCCTTCGGCTTCGATCACGTCGAACCGGCACGGTTTCTGCGCGAGCGCCGGGTGGGTTGCGAGAAACAGCTGCGCCGCACTGACCAGCTTGCGGCGCTTGCGCCAGTCCACCGACGCGGCGCCGCCGCCATAGGCGCTGTTGCGGCGGTAGCGCACTTCAACGAAGACCACGCTGTCGCCGTCGCGCATCACCAGATCCAGCTCGCCACGGCGGTATTGGGCATTGCGGGCGATGTCCGCCAGGCCGACGGCGCGCAGGTGCGCGCGCGCCGCTGCCTCGACCGCCGCCCCGCGTGCGCGCCGGTCGAAGGCCAAGGCTCAGCGGTTGCCGCTGACGGCGGTCGGGTGGCCGCCACTGAAGGTGGACCACGCCGGCGTGCGCAGCACGTTGCCGAAGCCATCCAGGTGCAGCGTGCCGGTGGCGCCGCGCAAGCCGCCTTCGCTGCCGGTGGTCAGCGGTTCGAGGAAGGCGGTGATCAGCCAGGCGTCATAGCCGAAGGCAAACAGGCGGGCGGCCGGGCCGCGCGCGGTCGGCAGCGTGGTCGCGACCGTGGCCGCGCTGGGCAGGCCGGGCACGCCGTAGCTGGTCCAGCGCTCGCCGGGGAAGGCGATGCCGTCCAGGGCCTGGTCTTCCTCGGCCTTGCCGGTGCCCAGCACCAGTTGCGACGTACCCACGCGCGGCTTGCCGGCCAGCCCGGCCAGCGCCAGCTGCGCGGTGAGTGCGCGCGCGGTCGGACCGCGCACGGCGAGAAACACCGCATCGGCTGCGGCATAGTTGCGCAGCTGCGCGGAGACATCGCCCGGGGCTTCGGCCACGCTGACGCTGCCGGCAACCTGGCCGCCACGCATCGCCATGCGCTCGCGGAACGCGGCCGCCGCGCGGCGGCCGTTGTCGTCGCTGCTGGCAATCACCAATGCGTTGCGCTGGCCGTGCGCGAGCAGGTATTCGGCGGCCATGATGCCGTCATCTTCCGGCGCCAGCGAAAAGCCGGCGCTGCCGCTGGGCGGTTCGCGTACATCGGCGGGACGGTTCAGCGCCAGGATCGGCACGCTCAGGCTCGCCCGCGAGAACAGCGCGCTGACTTCGTCGCGGCCGAGCGGACCGACGACGTAGTCGGCACCAGAAGCCACGGCGCGATCGTAGGCGGCGTTGGCGCCGCCCGGCGTGCCGGCGGTGTCGAGAAACGTGATTTCCGGGCGGCGCCGCGATTCGGCGTAGTAGCCGGCGAGCAGGCCATCGCGTACCGGGGTGGCGGCGGTGGCGAGGTTGCCGGTCAGCGGCAGCAGCACGGCCAGCTTGACCGGCGGGCGATAGCCATCGCGGTCAGCCGGCGGGCGCTTGCTGACGTCCAGGCTGGTCGGCGCGCGGTCGAACGGGCGCGGCAGCGGCAGACCGCGATTGAGCAGGGCGCGGCCGGCGAAGTTGTACAGCGGGTCACCGGCCGGCAGCGCGCTGGCGCGCGCGCGCAAGGTGTTGTCGTCGAGCGCGGCGAGCAGGCGCATGATCTCGCGCTGGTTGTCGGTGCGCGCGTTGCCGCTCAGCGCAGCATCGGCGCGGCTGCGGGCTTCGGCGGCCTCGGCCGGGTGGCCTGTGGCTTCCAGTGCCTTGGCCCGCGCCAGGAACCAGCGTCCCTGGTAGGCCGGGGCCAGCTCCGGTGCCGATTCGCCCAGCGCCTGCAGCGCCTGCGCCGGCTGCTTGTCGGCCAGCGCGAGTTCGCCGCTGAGCAACTGGTAGCGGCTCTTCTCCGCGCCGGCGAGCTGGCGCGGGGTGACCTGCGCCAGCAGGGTGCGCGCGCGCGCGGCGTCGCCGGCTTCGTTCCAGGCAAAGGCGGCATCGGCGAGCAGGCGGCTGCGTTGCGCGCCGCTGGCGGCAAAGGCCTGCGCTTCCAGTTGCTGCGCCGCTTCGCGCGGCTTGCCTTGTTCGAGCAGGGAAATGGCCGCGGCCTGCGCCGGCGAGGCCTGCGGGCTGAGGCTGCCGGTGGCGCAGCCGGCGCCCAGCGCCAGCAGCAGGGACAGGGCAGTAATCCTGGCGAAGCGGTTGTTCATTTCGATTCCAGTCGACGGGACGGGCGGAGGCATGCCGGCGAAAAACGCTACGATTCTAACCTTGAGCCTGGAAAAACCGCCGATGACTTCCGCAGGAACCCTTCATGTCGTGGCCACGCCGATCGGCAACCTCGGCGACCTGACCCCAAGGGCGCAGGAGGTACTGCGGTCGGTCGCCGCGATCTGCGCCGAGGACACGCGCCGCACCGGGCAGTTGCTGGCGCATTTCGGCATAGAGAAGGCGCTGGTGGCGCTGCACGACCACAACGAGGAAGCGCTGTCGCAGCGCATCGTGGCGCGGTTGCAGGCAGGCGAGTCGCTGGCCCTGGTCAGCGATGCGGGCACGCCGCTGGTCAGCGACCCGGGCTTTCGGGTGGTACGCGCGGCGCGGGCGGCGGGGCTGCGGGTCAGCCCGGTGCCGGGCGCGTGCGCGGCCATCGCCGCGCTGAGCGTGGCGGGCCTGCCGAGCGACCGCTTCGTGTTTGAAGGTTTCCTGCCGGCCAAGGCCGGTGCGCGGCGCGAGCGCCTGGCGCGGCTGGCGGGCGAGGCGCGCACACTGGTCTTCTATGAGTCCTCGCACCGCATCGCCGAGTCGCTGGCGGACCTGGCCGCGGCGTTTGGGCCGACGCGACCGGCGGTGATTGCGCGTGAGCTGACCAAGCTGTTCGAGACGGTGCTCGATGGCACGCTGGCCGAACTGCTGGCGCGAGTGGAGGGCGATGAGCACCAGCGCAAGGGCGAGTTCGTGGTGATGGTGCAGGGCGCGGGCGAGGAGGCAGAGGCCGAGGCGAAACTGGCCGAGGGCCGGCGCCTGTACGCGCGGCTGGGCGAGCATCTGCCGCCGTCGACGGCGGCGAAGCTGGCGGCGGAGTTGAGTGGGGCGCCGCGGAGGGCGCTGTATGGCGGGTGATTCGCGAGTCGGCTGCGATGGGTTCACCGCGCGGTGCGCGGAGGTGTCGGCTACAATGCGCTTGGCGGAGTCGGTCAGACAGTCGCGTCATCCGTGAGGATGCCGAGGAAAGTCCGGGCTCCACAGGGCAAGGTGCCAGGTAACGCCTGGGCGGCGCGAGCCGACGGAAAGTGCAACAGAAAGATACCGCCGATGGCCCGAAACTCTTGCGAGTGACGGGATCAGGCAAGGGTGAAATGGTGCGGTAAGAGCGCACCGCGAGTCCGGTAACGGACCGGCACGGCAAACCCCACCTGGAGCAAGACCAAATAGGGACCTCATGACGCTGCCCGCGTCGGGTCCGGGTAGGTTGCTCGAGCGCCGCGGTGACGCGGCGCCTAGAAGAATGACTGTCCACGACAGAACCCGGCTTATCGGCCGGCTCCGCCGCTTTCCCCTTTGGGGGCTTTGCCCCCTGCGGGGAACACGCGTTTGCGCTGGGGCGCAAAGCGCGTGCCGCGGCGAAGCTTTGCTTCCAATCCCCCGCGCCTTCGGCGCGCCCCCCTTACTAAGGGGGGCTCCTGGGCTGGGGGATGTGGGACCTGCGGTGGGCGTTGGACACTGATGGGTGCCCTGTAGGAGCGGCTTCAGCCGCGACCGTATAAATGCGGCGTGCGGGCGGAACGGCTTCGCCGGTGCCTCTACGCACTCTCCAACCGCGTCTGCCCCAGGAACAGACCATCGGCACCGAAGCGGCGCTCGTGAATCCAGCCGTGGCCTGCGTGGTCGATGGCGACGATGGTGCTGGCGCGGGTGCCATATTCGCGGCCGCGGATGAAGGCGGCGGAGAGGCGGCGCTCCAGTTCCAGGCCGACGCCGGTGTCGGGGAGTTCGGCGTCGGGAGCGATGGTTTCGTCAGCCAGGGCGGCCCATAGCGGGTCCAGGCTCTGGTCGCCGCGCGCGATCCATTCGCCCAGCACCTGGGTCAGGCGCCGGGTCTTCGGCCACGGGGCATCGAGCGCGCCGTTGGACATGCCGTGCACGCCAGGCGCCAGGGCGCGGGTGGCGACCGGGTGGTTGCCGAGATAGCGGCACTGGACCGGGTCGGCCAGCAACAGGTTGAAGGGCGGGTAGTCGGCGGCGCTGGCGGCCAGGTCGCCGGCAAAGGCATCCGCGTCCACAACGCCGGCCAGGTAGTTGGCGATCAGATGGCCGCGCGAGGGACCCGAGGTGGTGGCCATCGGGTCACGCACATTGGTCACGACCGCGGCGTGGCCGCCCGGACCAAGACCCACCCAGGTGCCGCCCGAACGCAGGTCGCGGCCGGCCAGTACGCCTTGCTGCGGCGCGGGCCAGTGGGCCAGGGCAGCGGTTGGCCGCCCATGGAATTCATCGCGGTTGCCAGCCAGTACTAGGCGCCAGCGGGGGTGGGAATTCCAGGCGAGAGCGACCAGACACATCCGACGATTGTGGGGGCTCTGCGCAGTCGGGCGCCATCGCCGGGCGGCAACGGCCCATGCCGTTCACACGCCCTGCACAGCGCTGAATTTCGGCTCAATCTCAAAATATGAGACGAAACAGCAACTTGTGGATAAGCCTTGAACAAGTCTCTAAAGATTGCTGCAAGCCATTGATCCCCTTGGTGATTTGCCGGTGCAAAAGTTGTTGACAAGGTTTCGCGCGCTGCTAAGGTGGGCAACGGAGGGAAAACCGGGTTTTAAGTGGTTTTTCGTGGTTCAATGTCCGCCCAGGTGGGTGTCGAGGGTTTTGCAGCGTGTTTCAAGGCGAGACGGCCATCACAGTCGACGACAAGGGGCGCTTGGCGGTTCCCACCGCCTACCGCGACCTCGTCGCGCGTGAGAGCGGCAACCGCCTGGTGCTGACCTACAACCCGTTCGAGTCCGGCTGCCTGTGGCTGTACGCGGAAAAGGAATGGGCGCGGGTGCGTGACGACGTCATGGCCAAGCCCAACACCCAGCGCGTGGTGCGGATGCTGCAGCAGAAGCTGGTCGGTTCCTCGGCCGTGCTCGAGCTCGACGGCAATGGCCGCGTGAGCATTCCCGCCAGTCACCGCAACGCGGTGGGCATCGAGAAAAAGGCCGTCCTGCTGGGCATGGGGGACAAGTTCGAACTCTGGAGCGAGCAGGCACATCGCGCGCTGATCCAACAGACGCTGTCTGACGGGGATCTGGGCGATGAATTGCTCGACCTCAGGTTGTGAGCCGGGGTGCCCGGATGCGCCCTGAAGCGCAGCCCGGTCACCTCCCGGTGTCGCAGCCGCCGGCGGCGCATCTGCCGGTGCTGTACACGCAGGTGCTGGAAAGCCTGCAGGTGATCGAGGACGGAACGTATCTGGATGGCACCTTCGGGCGTGGTGGGCACGCGCGCGGAGTGCTGCAACGACTCGGCCCGGGAGGCCGGCTGCTGGTGATGGACAAGGATCCCGAAGCGATCGCAGTGGCCGAACAGTCGTTCGGTGGCGATGCGCGCGTGTCGATCCGCCGCGGCAGCTTTGCTTCGCTCGGCCAGTGGGACGCGGCGCGCGAACTCGACGGCGTGCTGCTCGACCTGGGCGTCTCCTCGCCGCAGCTGGACGTTGCCGAACGCGGTTTCAGCTTCGGCAAGGACGGCCCCCTGGACATGCGCATGGACCCGGAGACGGGGCTCAGCGCGGCGCAGTGGCTGGCCAGCGCCGACGAGCGCGAAATCGCCGACGTACTGTGGACCTATGGCGAAGAGCGGCAGAGCCGGCGCATTGCCCGCGCGATCGTCGCCCGCCGCGCCGAACAGCCGCTGCTGCGCACCGCGCAACTGGCCGAGCTGATCGCCTCGGTGATGCCGCGCGGCAAGGACAAGATCCACCCCGCCACGCGCAGCTTCCAGGCCATCCGCATCCACATCAATCGTGAACTGGCCGACCTCGAGGCCGGCCTGGACGCGGCGCTGGCGCGACTCAAGCCCGGCGGCCGCCTGGCGGTGATCAGCTTCCATTCGCTGGAAGATCGCATCGTCAAGCAGTTCATCAACCGCCACGCCAAGGCGCCGCCGGCCAACCGCCGGCTGCCCGAGGCCAACAATTTCACCGCCTCGCTGCGCGCCATTGGCGGCGCGATCCGTGCCGAAGACGAGGAACTGGCGGCCAACCCGCGCGCCCGCAGCGCGGTGCTGCGCGTGGCCGAAAAACTGCCGGGGCTGGCCGCATGAGCCGGCTGCTGCTCATCGTGCTGCTGGCCTGCACCGTGGCCTCGGGCATTGGCGTGGTCTACATGCGCCACATGCACCGCCAGCTGTTCCAGGAACTGACGCGGCTGCAGAAGACGCGCGATGACCTGGACATCGAATTCGGCCGCCTGCAGCTGGAGCAGGCGACCTGGGCCGAGAGCAACCGCGTCGACCAGATCGCGCGGGAGCGCCTGGGCATGAAGTTCCCCGAGACCGCCGACATCGTGGTGGTGCGGCCATGAAAAAACGTCAGGACGTACGTTTTTCACGGCGAAGCCGCCCGCAGGGTGGCGCACAGGGAGGTGCGCCATGAAGTCGCCCCGCAACCGTACCCGCAGCAGCTTCAACCTGCGTGGCCGCCTGCTGCTGGTCGGCACCACGCTGGCGCTGTGCTCGGTGACGCTGATCGGCCGCGCGGCCTACGTGCAGCTGATCAACAGCGACTTCTACCAGCGCCAGGGCGAGGCCCGCTACCTGCGCGAGCTGCCGATCGCGACCTCGCGCGGCATGATCACCGATCGCAACGGCGAGCCGCTGGCCGTGTCCACGCCGGTGGAGTCGATCTGGGTCAATCCGCAGGAACTGCTGCGCAATCCCGACCGCATTCCCGAGCTCGCCAAGGTCCTGCAGATGCCGCAGGACGAGCTGAGCTCGCGCCTGTCGCAGAAGGCCGACAAGGAATTCATGTACCTGCGCCGGCGGATCAACCCCGACCGCGCGCATGAAATCCTCGCGCTGAAGATTCCCGGCGTGTTCTCGCAACGCGAGTTCCGTCGCTTCTACCCGCAGGGTGAGGCGATGGCCCACGTGCTGGGCTTCACCAACATCGACGACCGCGGCCAGGAAGGGCTGGAGCTGGCCTTCGACCAGTGGCTGCGCGGCAAGCCCGGGGCCAAGCGCGTGGTCCGCGATGCGCGCGGCGCGATCGTGGAAAGCGTGGACCTGATCCGCCCTGCAGAACCGGGCCAGGACCTGACCCTGAGCATCGACCGCCGCATCCAGTTCCTGGCCTACAAGGAACTGCGCAACGCATTGGTCGAGAACAAGGCCGCCGGCGGCTCGATGGTGGTCATGGACGTGGCCACCGGCGAAGTGCTGGCCATGGTCAACCTGCCCACCTACAACCCCAACTCGGTGACCGGCATCAACCCGGACGCGCGGCGCAATCGCGCCGTCACTGACCTGGTCGAGCCCGGCTCGACGATGAAGCCGCTGACCATTGCGACCGCGCTGCAGGCCGGCGTGGTCACGCCCAACACCACCATCGACACCAACCCCGGCTACATGGCCGTGGGCCGCTACACGATCAAGGACGTGCCGCGCAACAACGGCGTGCTCAATGTCACCGGCGTGATCACGCGCAGCTCGAACATCGGCGCGGCGAAGATCGCGGCCAAGCTGCCGGACGAGACCTTCTATCAGTCGATCCACAACTTCGGCTACGGCAGTGCCCCGCACAGCGGCTTCCCCGGCGAGGCCGCCGGCGTACTGCCGCGACCGGCGCGCTGGAGCGGTGCGTCCAAGACCACGATGTCCTACGGCTACGGCCTGAATGTCACGCCGCTGCAGATTGCCCAGGCCTATGCGGCGCTGGGCAATGGCGGCAAGCTGATCCAGCCGACCTTCGTCAAGGGCCAGCGCAACGAGTCGCGCCAGGTGGTCAGCCCGGAGGTCGCCAGGACCGTCATCGGCATGATGGAGACGGTGGTGACGCTGGGTGGCGCGAAGGACGCGGCGATCCTGGGCTACCACGTCGCCGGCAAGACCGGCACCGCGCGCAAGACCGGCCCCGGCGGCTACGTGCGCAACCACTACAACTCGCTGTTCGCTGGCCTGGTGCCGGCGACGCGGCCGCGCTTTGCCACGGTCATCGTCATCAACGACCCGCAGGCCGGCAAGTATTACGGCGGCCTGGTGTCGGCGCCGGTGTATCACCGCGTGATGGAAGGCGCGCTGCGGCTGATGGACGTGCCGCCGGACGATATCCAGTCGTGGCTGGCGGCGCAGGCCGCGGGCAAGACCGGGCAGCCGGTGGCCAAGCCGGCCGCCGAGCCGGACCCGTCGGTGCTCCTGCCCAATGCCGCCGATGAAGTGGATGCTGGCATTCCCACCGCCAACGCCGCCGCGCTGCCGCTGCAGGAGGCCCGCCAGTGAGCCGCAGCATGCCGCTGTCGCAGCTGTTGCCCGACGTGGCCCTGGCGCGCGATGTGCAGATCACCGGGCTGGTGCTGGACAGCCGCGCGGTGCGTCCGGGCGATGCCTTCGTCGCCATCGCCGGCTTCGGTGCGCACGGCCTGGGCTTTGTCGAACAGGCGCGCAGCAACGGCGCCGCGGCGATGCTGTTCGAGCCACCGGCCCCGGCTGATCTGCCGGCACCGGCCGACGCCATTGCCGTGCCCGGCCTGCGCGCGCGCATGGGCGCGATGGCCGATCGCTTCCATGGTCATCCCTCGCAGGCGATGACCATGGTCGGCGTCACCGGGACCAACGGCAAGACTTCGACCGTGCAGCTGCTGGCGCAGGCGTGGAAGTTGCTGGGCATTGAAAGCGGCAGCATCGGCACGCTCGGCGTGGGCCTGTACGGCCAGGCCGTGCCGACCGGCTTCACCACGCCGCTGGTATTGCAGATGCATGAACTGCTGGCGCAGCTGCGCGATGCCGGCGCGCGCGCGGTGGCGATGGAAGTCAGCTCGCATGCGCTCGACCAGGGCCGCGTGGATGCCGTGCACTATGACGTGGCGGTGTTCACCAACCTCACCCGCGACCACCTCGACTACCACGGCGACATGGCCAGCTACGGCGCGGCCAAGGCGCGGCTGTTCGCGCGCGCCGGGCTGAAGGCGGCGGTGATCAACCTCGATGACGCGTTTGGCCGCGAACTGCTGGGCGGACTCGGCGAGGGCATTGCGCGCATCGGCGTGAGCTCGCGCGGCGAGGCCGGCGCGAGTCTGCGCGCCGAAGCGCTGCGCCTGGACGACCACGGCATCGCCTTCGATCTGGTGCTCGATGATGTGGCCCATGCCGTGCGCTCGCCGCTGCTGGGCCGCTTCAATGTCGACAATCTGCTGGCCGTGGCTGGCGCATTGGCCGCGCTCGGCCAGCCGGCCGAAGTGATTGCCGCGGTGCTGTCGAAGCTGCAACCGATCCGCGGGCGCATGAACCGCCTCGGCGGCAATGGCCGCCAGCCGCTGGTGGTGATCGACTACGCGCACACCCCCGATGCCCTGGAACAGGCGCTGGACAGCCTGCGCGGCCACCTGCACGGCCAGCTGCTGTGCGTGTTCGGCTGCGGCGGCGACCGCGACCGGGGCAAGCGCCCGCAGATGGCCGCCATTGCCGAGCGCATGGCCGACGTGGTCATCGTCACCGATGACAACCCGCGCCACGAGGACGGCGACCGCATCGTGGCCGATATCCTCGCCGGCTTCAGCGCACCGGATCGCGCCGGCATCAGCGTGCAGCGCGACCGCGCCAAGGCCATTGCGCTGGCCATCGGCCAGGCGCGCCCGGGCGACATCGTGCTGATCGCCGGCAAGGGTCACGAGCCCTACCAGGAAGTGGCCGGCATCCAGTATCCGTTCGACGACACCGAGGTGGCGGCGAACCTGCTGGCGCAGGCGGGGGTGCAGGCATGAAGCACACTCCGCTGTCGCTGATCGCGCACTGGGCCGGCGGCGAACTGCATGGCGATGACGCCATGATCGACGCCGTCAGCAATGACACCCGCAGCCTGGCCACCGGCAGCCTGTACGTCGCCCTGCGCGGCGAGCGCTTCGACGGGCACGATTTCGCCAGCGACGCGCTGATGCGCGGCGCCAGCGGCCTGCTGGTCGAGCGCCTGCTGCCGGAGATCGAACTGCCGCAGGTGCTGGTCGCCGATGCCGAGCTGGCGCTGGCCCGCGTCGCTGCCGGCATGCAGCGCGGCCGCGGCACGCACGTGTTCGCGATCACCGGCAGCAATGGCAAGACCAGCGTCAAGACCCTGCTGCTGGCGATCCTGCAGCATGTGCAGGCGATGGACGGACGCCGCGTGTACGCCACGCCGGGCAATCGCAACAACGAGATCGGCCTGCCGCTGGCGGTCATCGCCGCGCCGGATGATGCCGATTTCGCGGTCTACGAGATGGGCGCCGGCAAGCCAGGCGACATCGCCTACCTGACCGATATCGCGCGGCCGGACTTCGCCCTGGTCAACAACATCGCCCCGGCGCATCTGGAGCGCATGGGCAGCCTGCTCGGCGTGGCCAGCACCAAGGGCGCGATCTACGCGGCCCTGCCTGACGACGGCGTGGCGGTGATCAATGCCGACGACGCTTTCGGCCTGTGGTTCGAGCAGGCCATCGTGCGCCCGGCCGACAGCGGCCGGCGCGTGCTGCGTTTCGGCCTGCAGGCCAGCGCCGACGTGCGCGCCGAGGGCATCGTGCTGGAGCCGCAGGCCTCGCGTTTCACCTTGCTCGCGCCGCAGGGCCGGGTGCAGGTCAGTCTGCACCTGCCCGGCCGCCACAACATCCGCAACGCGCTGGCCGCGGCGGCATTGGCGCTGGGCGCGGGCATCGGCCTGGAGCGCATCGCCGAAGGTCTGGCGCAGGCGCGGCCGGTGGCCGGGCGGCAGATCGCGCACGTGCTGCCAGGCGGCGCGGTGCTGATCGACGACAGTTACAACGCCAACCCCGGTTCGCTGGACGCCGCCATCGACGCGCTGGCCGGCCCGGGCGAGGGCTGGCTGGTGCTCGGCGACATGCGCGAGCTGGGCGCGGGCGGCGCGATGCTGCACGCCGCCGCCGGGCGCCGCGCGCGCGAAGCGCGGCTGACGCGGCTGTACGCCTTGGGCGAACTCAGCGCGCAGGCCGCGCGTGCGTTTGGCGAGCACGGCCGCGTGTTTGCCAGCCACGCCGAACTGGCCGCCGCATTGCAGGCGGACATCGCCAACGCAACCGCGCCGCTGCGCGTGCTCGTCAAGGGCTCGCGCGGCAGCGCCATGGACAAGATCGTGACCGCGCTGCTCGCGCATGGGGAGGAGGCACCGAATGCTGCTTGAGCTGGCCCGCTGGTTACAGCAACTGGAGAGCCTGTTCGGGCTGTTCGGCTACCTGACGTTCCGCGGCATCCTGGCCGCGCTGACGTCCCTGTTCCTGTCGCTGTGGCTGGGCCCGGCGGTGATCCGCAAGCTCGCCCAGTTCAAGGGCGGCCAGCCGATCCGCCAGGACGGCCCGCAGACGCATTTCTCCAAGGCCGGCACGCCGACCATGGGCGGCTCGCTGATCCTGCTGACGGTGACCCTGTCCACGCTGCTGTGGGGTGACCTGCGCAACCGCTACGTGTGGCTGGTGCTGGCGGTGATGCTGTGCTTCGGTGCGATCGGCTGGTACGACGACTGGATCAAGATCGTGCGCCGCGATCCCAACGGCCTGAAGTCGCGCTGGAAGTACCTGCTGCAATCCATCTTTGGCCTGGCCGCCGGCCTGTTCCTGTACTACACCGCCGACGTGCCGGCAGCGATGACCTTCTACATCCCGATGTTCAAGGCCATCGCACTGCCGCTGGCCGGCGTCAGCTTCGTGGTGATCGCCTATTTCTGGATCGTCGGCTTCTCCAACGCGGTGAACCTCACCGATGGCCTGGACGGGCTGGCGATCATGCCGACGGTGCTGGTGGCCTGCGCGCTGGGCGTGTTCGCCTATGCCTCGGGCAATGTGGTGTTCTCCGAATACCTGAAGATTCCCACCATCCCCGGCGCGGGCGAGCTGATCATCATCTGCGCGGCCATTGCCGGCGCCGGCCTGGGCTTTCTGTGGTTCAACACTTATCCGGCCATGGTGTTCATGGGCGACATCGGCGCGCTGGCGCTGGGCGCGGTGCTCGGCACCATCGCGGTGATCGTGCGCCAGGAACTGGTGCTGGTAGTGATGGGCGGCGTGTTCGTGGTCGAGACCCTGTCGGTGATGATCCAGGTCGCCTCGTTCAAGCTCACCGGCAAGCGCGTGTTCCGCATGGCGCCGATCCACCACCACTTTGAACTGAAGGGCTGGCCGGAGCCGCGCGTGATCGTGCGCTTCTGGATCATTTCCGTGGTGCTGGTGCTGATTGGCCTGGCCACGTTGAAGGTGCGCTGAGATGAACGACCTCTCCCGCCAAGCAACCCGCCTGGAAGCGATCGGAGGCCGCTACGATCCGTGGCTGCTCGGCGCGGCCGTGGCGCTGGCGTCGCTGGGCGTGGTGATGGTCGCTTCCAGTTCCATCGAGCTGGCCGACAGCCCGTTCTACTACCTCACCCGGCATCTGCTGTTCCTCGGCGTCGGCGTGGGCCTGGCGTTCTGGGCCATGCGCACCGAGCTGAAGAACATCGAGCAGCACAACCAGATGCTGCTGCTGGCCTGCTTCGCCTTGCTGGCGGTGGTGTTCGTGCCCGGCCTGGGCAGCAGCGTCAACGGCGCGCGGCGCTGGATCAACCTGGGCGTGTCCAAGTTCCAGACCGTCGAAGCGGTCAAGGTGCTCTACATCATCTGGCTGGCGAGCTATCTGGTGCGCTTCCGCGACGAGGTCAACGCCACCTGGCAGGCGATGCTCAAGCCGGTGTTCGTGGTCGGCCTCCTGGTCGGCCTGCTGCTGATGCAGCCGGACTTCGGGTCGTCGATGCTGCTGCTGAGCGTGACCGCGTGCATGCTGGTGCTGGGTGGCGCGCAGATCAAGCGCATCATCCTGCCGATCCTGCTGCTGCTGCCGGCTCTGGTCGCGCTGGTCATCCTTGAGCCCTACCGCATGCGCCGCGTGACCTCGTTCATGGACCCGTGGGCGGACCAGCTCGGCTCCGGCTACCAGCTGTCCAACGCGTTGATGGCCATCGGCCGCGGCGAATGGTTCGGCGTGGGCCTGGGCGGCTCGGTGCAGAAGCTCAACTACCTGCCCGAATCGCATACCGACTTCATCTTCTCGGTCATTGCCGAAGAGCTGGGCTTTGTCGGCGTGTGCCTGGTGGTGGCGCTGTATGCGCTGCTGGTCGGTCGCGCGTTCTGGCTGGGCATGCGCTGCATCGAGATGAAGCGGCACTTTTCCGGTTACATCGCCTTCGGCATCGGCCTGTGGATCGCGATGCAGAGCTTCGTCTCCATCGGCGTGAACCTGGGCATCCTGCCAACCAAGGGCCTGACCCTGCCGCTGATTTCCTCGGGCGGCTCGTCGGTCCTGATGACTTGCGTGGCGATGGGCGTGCTGCTGCGCGTGTCCTATGAAACCGACCGCGCCGAACGCCTGCGCACCAAGCTGGCACCGGCCGCGCAGGTTGCCGGTGCCGCTGCGCATGACGTGGCGGAAGCGCCGGGCGAGGACATCGCGCCGGCTGCCGCGCGTGCCAGCACGCCGCTGAGCGCCAGCGCGGTGACCGCGGCCGCCAGCCTGCGCGGCACCAGCCGCATGCAGCCGCGCGTCGAGCCGACCTTCGGGAGGATCGCGTGAGCGCCGCCGACCCGCGTAGCGTCAACCAGCGCACCGCCAGCGACCGCCCGGTCATGATCCTGGCCGGCGGCACCGGCGGCCACATCTTTCCCGGCCTGGCCGTGGCCAAGGTGCTGCGCGCGCGCGGCGTGCCGGTGACCTGGCTGGGCGCGGATGGCGCGATGGAAACGCGTCTGGTGCCGCAGCACGGCATCGACATCGACACGCTGGCCATCAGCGGCCTGCGCGGCAAGGGCAAGCTGGCCCTGCTTGGCGCGCCGCTGCGGGTGATGCGCGCGGTGCGCGCCGCCGGCTTCGTGTTGCGTGCGCGGCAGCCGCGTGCAGTGGTGAGCTTTGGTGGCTTTGCCGCCGGCCCCGGTGGCCTGGCTGCGCGCCTGATGCGTCTGCCGTTGCTCGTGCACGAACAGAACCGCGCGCCGGGCATGACCAACAAGGTGCTGTCGCGTTTCGCGCGTCGCGTGCTGACAGGCTTTCCCGGCAGCTTTGCCGGCGAGGAAGCGGTGGGCAACCCGGTGCGCGCCGACATCGCCGCGCTGGCGCCGCCGGCCGAACGCTTCGCCCAGCGCAGTGGCGCGGTGCGCCTGCTGGTGCTTGGTGGCAGCCAGGGCGCGCGCGTGCTCAACAATGCCGTGCCGCAGGCGCTGCTCGCGCTAGGCCATCCGGCCGTGGAAGTGCGCCACCAGTGCGGCGAGAAGCTGCGCGCCGAGGCCGAAGCGGCCTATGCGCAGGCCGGCGTTGCCGCCAGCGTGGAGCCCTTCATTGCCGACATGGCCGCCGCCTATGCCTGGGCCGACCTGGTCGTGTGCCGCGCCGGCGCTTCGACCCTGGCTGAGCTGTGCGCCGCCGGCGTGGGCAGTGTGCTGGTGCCGTTCGCCGCCGCCGTCGACGACCACCAGACCCGCAACGCCGAATACCTGGTGCAGGCCGGCGCCGCCGTCCTGCTCAAGCAGGACGACACCCTGGCCGCGAACCTGCAGCCGGTGCTGCGCGACCTGTTCGCCGCCCCCCAGCGCCGCCTGGCAATGGCCGAGGCCGCCCGCGGCCTGGCCAAGCCGGATGCGGCCGAACGCATCGCGGACATCATTCTCGAAGAGGCCGGGAATGGGGAATCGGGAATGGCGAATCGAGAAACGCAAGATCAACCGCAGGCCCACACGTTGAATTCCAAAGAAGAAAGCCGGCCGCAGATGCGCGGCCCCGCAGCCGCACCCATTCCCCATTCCCCATTCCCCATTCACGGCGCCTCCAACGGAGGCGCCCCATGATTCGCCGCCTCCAGGACAGCCAGGACTTGGTGCGCGCGTTTCCGCGCGTGCACTTCGTCGGCATTGGTGGCACCGGCATGAGCGGTATCGCCGAGGTGATGCTGACGCTCGGCTATGAGGTGTCCGGCTCGGACAACGCCGACAATGCCGCGACCCGGCGCCTGGCCGGGCTCGGCGCGCGGGTGATGCGCGGGCATTCGGCGGCCAATGTGCTGGGTACCGATTGCGTGGTGGTGTCCAGCGCGATCCGCGAGGACAACCCAGAGCTGATGGAGGCGCGCAGCCAGCGCATCCCGATCATGCCGCGCGCGGCCATGCTCGCCGAGCTGATGCGCTTCCGCCGCGGCATCGCGGTGGCCGGCACGCATGGCAAGACCACCACCACCAGCCTCACCGCGGCGGTGCTGAGCGAGGGCGGGCTGGACCCGACCTTCGTCATCGGCGGCCAGCTGCTGGCGGCCGGTGCCAATGCCAAGCTCGGTGGCGGCCAGTGGCTGGTCGCCGAAGCCGATGAAAGCGATGGCAGCTTCCTGCGCCTGAACCCGCTGGTGGCGGTGATCACCAACATCGACGCCGACCACCTGGAAAACTACGGCAACGACTTTGCCCGCGTGCAGGCGGCGTTTGCCGAATTCCTGCAACGCCTGCCGTTCTACGGCCTGGCGCTGCTGTGCATCGACGACCCGGAAGTGGCCGCGCTCGCCGCCAAGACCCCGCGCCACGTCATGACCTACGGCATGAGCGCGCACGCCGACGTGCGCGCCGAAGACGTGGTGCAGGACGGCGCGCGCATGCGCTTCACCCTGCGCCTGCCCGAAGGCAGCACCACGCCGGTGACCCTGGCCCTGCCGGGCCGGCACAACGTGCTCAATGCGCTGGCCGCCGCGGCGGTCGGCTGGCAGCTGGGCGTGGCCCCGCAGACCATTGCCAAGGCGCTGGAATCCTTCGCCGGCATCGGCCGCCGCTTCAACGACCTGGGCGAAGTGACCACCGCCAGCGGTGCACGCGTGCGCCTGGTGGACGACTACGGCCACCATCCACGCGAACTGGAAGCGGTCTTCGCCGCCGCGCGCGGCGGCTGGCCGGACAAGCGCCTGGTCGTGGCGTTCCAGCCGCACCGCTACAGCCGCACGCGCGACCAGTTCGACGCCTTTGCCGCGGTGCTGAGCACTGTTGATGCATTGGTGTTGAGCGAGGTCTATCCCGCGGGCGAAGCACCGATTCCCGGCGCCGATGCGCGTTCGCTGGCCCGCGCCATCCGCGCGCGCGGCCGCAGCGAGCCGGTGGTGGTCGGGCAGGTCGCGCAGCTTGGCGAAGTGTTGCCGGACGTGCTGCAGGACGGTGACCTGCTGCTGATGATGGGCGCCGGCGACATCGGCTATGTCGCCCAGCACATCGCCAATGAAGGCTTTCGCACTGGAGAGAGGGCATGAGCACGCTGGCCGCGCGTCGGCATGAAGACCCCGCCGTGTTTGGCCGCGTCGCGGTGCTGCTGGGCGGCACCTCGAGCGAGCGCGAAGTCTCGCTGGATTCCGGCCGCAATGTGCTGGAGGCATTGCGGTCGCGCGGTGTCGACGCCCAGCCGGTTGATGGCATTCCGGCGCTGGCGCAGGCGCTGGCCGCGCGGCAATTCGACCGCGTGTTCAACGTGCTGCACGGCCACAACGGCGGCGGCGAGGATGGCATCGTGCAGGGCCTGATGGACGCCTTTGGGGTGCCGTATACCGGCTCGGACGTGCTCGGCTCGGCGTTGTCGATGGACAAGATCCGCACCAAGCAGGTGTGGCTGTCGCTGGGCCTGCCGACGCCGCGCTATGTGCGCCTGGCGCGCGGCACTGTCGATGCGCAGGTGCATGCTGCCGCGCGCGAGCTCGGCCTGCCGATCATCGTCAAGCCGGCCAACGAAGGTTCCAGCGTCGGTGTCAGCCGCGTGTTCGACGACGCCCAGCTCGACCAAGCCGTGGCCCTGGCCGCGCGTTACGAGGGCGAGCTGCTGATGGAGCAGCTGATCGAGGGCGACGAACTGACCGTGGCCATCCTTGGCGAACAGGCATTGCCGTCGATCCGCATCGTGCCCAAGGGCCAGTGGTACGACTACAACGCCAAGTACATCGCCGAGGACACCCAGTACCTGTGCCCGGGCCTGGAAGGCGAGGCCGAAGCCGAGATCCGCCGCATTGCCCTGGCCGCCTTCCAGGCCGCCGGCTGCCGCGGCTGGGGACGCGTGGACGTGATGCGCGACCGCGCCAGCGGCGCCTTCCATCTGCTGGAGGTCAACACCGCCCCGGGCATGACCAGCCATTCCCTGGTACCCAAGGCCGCGCGCCAGCTCGGCATCGAGTTCGACGAACTGTGCTGGCGGATTCTGGAGCAGACGTTGTGAAGCCGGGAATCGGGAATAGGGAATGGGGAATCGGCGCGCGCTGCCCGCAGTTCGCGGACGGCCCCGCTTTGCCCATTCCCCATTCTCCATTCTCCATTCCCGTGCCAGAGGCACGCCGCCAATGAACGCAGCCCTGCGCATCCTGGCCTGGCTGCTCGCGGTGGCGCTGGTCGCGTTGCCGGTGGTGGCCGTGCTCAACGGCTGGGTCGGCGCCGAGCGCTGGCCGCTGAGCCGCTTGCGGGTCAGTGGCGACTTCAAGCGCGTGCCGGCCGAACAGCTGCGCGCGGTGGTGCTGCCGTATGCGCGCTCGGGCTTCTTCGCGGTCGAGCTCAAGGACGCGCAGGACGCCATCGAGCGCCTGCCATGGGTGGAAAGCGCGCAGGTGCGCAAGCAGTGGCCGGACGTGCTGGAAGTGCGCGTGGTCGAACACCAGCCATTCGCGCGCTGGGGCGCCGACCGCATGCTGTCCGAGCAGGGCCGGTTGTTTGCCACTCCGCCGGGCCTGCGCAACCTGCAGTTGCCGCAGCTGGGCGGGCCGGACAGCAAGACCCGCGAAGTGGTCGCGCTCTACAACGAATCGCGCGCGCTGTTCGCGCCGACCGGCCTGGACGTGCAGCGCCTGGAAATGGATGCGCGCGGCAGCTGGTCGCTGGGCCTGAGCAACGGCGTGGCGGTGATCGTCGGCCGCGACGACGCCCGCGCCCGCCTGCAGCGCTTCGCCCGCGTGCTGCCGCAGCTGCTGGACCCGCAGCAGCCGCCGATCGCGCGCGCCGACCTTCGCTATACCAACGGATTCACTGTGCAGCGGGGAATGGGGAATGGGGAATCGGGAATGGGGAAAAGCGACTCTCCGCCACCGACACCCGTCCAGGCCCCGATCGCAGCAACCCCACCGAAGCCGGCCTTATCCATTCCCCATTCCCCATTCCCGATTCCCCGCACTTCCCCATTCCCCATTCCCAGCAGTACAACCACATGAATCGCAAGGGTGACAAATCTCTCATCGTCGGCCTCGACATCGGCACCTCCAAGGTGGTGGCGCTGGTGGGCGAGTATTCGCCGGGCAATCCGATCGAGGTCATCGGCATCGGTTCGCATGAATCGCGCGGGCTCAAGCGCGGCGTGGTGGTGGACATCGAATCGACGGTGCAGTCGATCCAGCGCGCGGTCGAGGAAGCCGAGCTGATGGCCGGCTGCGAGATCCGTTCGGTGTATGCCTCGATCTCCGGCAACCACGTGCAGTGCAAGAACTCGCCCGGCATCGTGCCGATCCGCGACGGCGAAGTGACCTGGAGCGACCTGGAACGCGTGCTCGACGCGGCCAAGGCAGTCGCCATTCCCGCCGACCAGCGCATCCTGCATGCCATCCCGCGCGAGTACGTGCTGGATGATTCGCAGGAAGGCATCCGCAACCCGGTCGGCATGACCGGCGTGCGCCTGGAGGTGCACGCGCACCTGGTGGTGTGCGCGCAGTCGGCCGCCGCCAACATCAGCAAGTGCGTGCAGAAGTGCGGCCTGCAGGTGGACGATCTGGTGCTGTCCTCGCTGGCCTCCAGCGTGGCGGTGCTGACCGCCGACGAGCGCGAGCTCGGCGTGGTGCTGGTGGACATCGGCGCCGGCACCACCGACCTGGCGGTCTACGTGCAGGGCGCCATCTGCCACACCGCCTCGCTGCCGATCGCCGGCGACCACGTCACCAACGACATCGCCCACATGCTGCGCACGCCGACCCCGGAAGCCGAGCAGATCAAGGTGCGCTACGCCTGCGCGCTGGCCCAGCTGGCCACCGCCGAGGAAAGCATCCAGGTGCCGTCGGTGGGCGACCGCCCGCCGCGGCGCATGCCGCGCGCTTCGCTGGCGCAGGCCGTGCAGGGGCGCTACGAGGAAATCTTCGAGATGGTGCAGGCCGAACTGCGCCGTTCCGGCTTTGAGGAACTGGTGCGGGCCGGCATGGTCCTGACCGGCGGCGCCTCGAAGATGGAAGGCGTGGTCGAACTGGCCGAGGAAATGCTGCAGATGCCGGTGCGCGTGGGCATTCCACAGCACGTCACCGGCCTGGGCGAAGTGGTCGGCAACCCGGTGCACGCCACTGGCGTGGGCCTGCTGCTGATGGGCAGCCAGATCGAACACCCGCGCCGCCCGTCGATCCCGACCGGCCGCGCGGGCAGCTTCTTCAACAAGCTCAAGAACTGGTATCGCGGAGAGTTCTGAGAGCCGGGATTCGTGATTCGGGATTTGGAATTCGTAAGAGCCAAAGCACGAGCACGAGTACGAGCAGAGCAGTAGAGCAGGTACAGGCAGTAGCGGTTCCACAACAAGAGAACGCCGGAAGTCGGGGTGTTTCGCGCTTCAACGAATCACGAATCACCAATCCCGAATCACGGCCCCACAACGAGGACATGGACATGGCACATTTTGAACTGATCGAGAAGATGGCACCGAACGCGGTGATCAAGGTGGTCGGCGTGGGCGGTGGCGGCGGCAACGCCGTGGCGCACATGGTCAACAGCAGCGTGGACGGGGTGGAGTTCATCACCGCCAATACCGACTCGCAGGCGATCAAGAACTGCGGCGCCAAGCTGCAGCTGCAGCTGGGCACCAACGTCACCAAGGGCCTGGGCGCCGGCGCCAACCCGGAAGTCGGCCGCCAGGCCGCGCTGGAAGACCGCGAACGCATCATGGACGCGCTGCAGGGCGCGGACATGGTCTTCATCACCGCGGGCATGGGCGGCGGCACCGGTACCGGCGCCGCGCCGGTGGTGGCGCAGCTGGCCAAGGAGATGGGCATCCTGACCGTGGCCGTGGTCACCAAGCCGTTCCCGTTCGAGGGCCGCCGCCGCATGCAGGTGGCGCTCAAGGGCATCGAGGAGCTGAGCCAGCACTGCGACTCGCTGATCACCATCCCGAATGAAAAGCTGATCACCGTGCTCGGCCGCAACGCCACCATGATCCAGGCCTTCCGTGCCGCCAACGACGTGCTGCAGGGCGCCGTGCAGGGCATTGCCGATCTGATCGTGCGCCCGGGCCTGATCAACGTCGACTTCGCCGACGTGCGTACCGTGATGTCGGAAATGGGTCTGGCGATGATGGGCACCGGTTCGGCACGCGGCGATGACCGCGCGCAGGCCGCGGCCGAGTCGGCGATCCAGAACCCGCTGCTGGACGACGTCAACCTGGCCGGCGCCAACGGCATCCTCGTCAACATCACCGCCGGCCCGGACTTCACCATGTCCGAGTTCGACGAGATCGGCCGCACCATCGAGGGCTTCGCTTCGGAAGACGCCACCGTGGTCGTCGGCACCGTGCTCGACCCGGACATGCAGGACGAAGTGCGCGTGACCGTGGTCGCCACCGGCCTGAACCGCGCGGTCGCCCGCTCGGCGCAGCGTCCGGAACAGCGCGCCCCGATCAAGCTGGTGCGCAACGCCACCACCGGGCAGCCGGAGTTCGGCGACTTCGATGCCGGCAGCGATGCGGTGTCCAAGGCCGTCGGCGGTTCGATGGGCCTGGGCCTGCGCCGCGCCAGCAGCGAGGCGGCGTCCACCCCGGCCGCGGCCGAACTGCCGAGCGACTACCTGGACATCCCGGCGTTCCTGCGCCGCCAGGCTGACTGAGCGCGGCGTTCCGCCAGGAACGCGACGCTGTGTAGACGGCCACGGGCTTGTCCCCCGTGCGCCGGGCGCCATGTCCTTTCTGCCGGGTCGGTGTGCCCCGACCCGGCAGGTTTTGGCGCCTGCGATGTGAAAAGTCGCATGCGACAGTTTTGTTAATATCGTTCAGCTCCCGTCTGCGTTTGTCATTCAGACTTCACCCCCATGACCCAGCAACGCACCCTCAAGAACACGATCCGCGCCACTGGCGTTGGCCTGCATAGTGGCGACAAGGTCTACATGACCCTGCGACCGGCGCCGGTCAATCACGGCATCGTGTTCCGGCGCGTGGACATGGAACCGGTGGTGGAAGTGCCGGCCGACGCCGGCCTGGTCACCGAGACCACGCTGTGCACGGGCCTGACCTGCAACGGCGCCAAGATTCAGACCGTCGAACACCTGATGTCGGCCATGGCCGGCCTGGGCATCGACAACGCGATCGTCGAGCTGTCCTCGGCCGAGTTGCCGATCATGGACGGTTCTTCCGGCCCATTCGTGTTCCTGCTGCAATCCGCCGGCATCCTCGAACAGGACGCGGCCAAGCGCTTCATCCGCATCAAGTCGCCGGTGGAAGTGCGCGACGGCGACAAGATCGCCCGCTTCACTCCTTATGACGGCTACCGGCTGGGCTTCACCATCGAGTTCGACCACCCGATGATCCCGGCCAAGCAGTCGCGCGCCGAGCTGGAGTTCTCCACAGCCGCGTACATCAAGGAAATCTCCCGCGCGCGCACCTTCGGCTTCATGCGCGACCTGGAGTACATGCGCGAGCGCAACCTGGGCCTGGGCGGTTCGATGGACAACGCCATCGTGCTCGACGAGTTCCGCGTGCTCAACGACGACGGCCTGCGCTACACCGACGAATTCGTCCGCCACAAGATCCTCGACGCGGTCGGCGATCTGTACCTGGCCGGCGGCCCGATCCTCGGCGCCTACGAGGGCTTCAAGTCCGGCCACGCGCTCAACAACAAGCTGGTGCGGGCCCTGCTGGAACAGCAGGAAGCCTGGGAATGGGTCAGCTTCCCGGCCGGCAGCGCGCAGCCTCCGGTCACTTACGGCGCCCCGGCTTACGCCTGAGCCACCCCGACAGGGCGATCCCCACGTCTCCGCCCCTGCTGTGGGGACGGGACCGGCCCCGTGTCATGGAACTGTGAACTCACACCGAGCCGGTTCCTGAATTTAACGCTTCTTTAATTCTTCCCTAACTAACGCCCGTCGCCCGGCCGCTAGGATGCGTTCGGTCGCGTACGTTCTTCTCACGTTCTTCACGCGCGCGGCGGCCGGCGGAGTTCCGGCCAGGGCATCAGCGCCGCTTGGGCGGCTTGATGGATTCGATGTCCTGCAAGGAAGCCAGCGCTTCGCGCAGTCCTCTGTGCGTGGCGGCTGACACCGGTTTTGACTGCCCTGGGTTCTTCGGCATTGGGGAATGCAACGAAGTGGTGGTGGTCTTGGGGGTCACCCGCGTGACCTTCAGCCCGAGGGAACGGGCCGCAACGAGGAGCTGCTGTTCGGCAAGCCGCAACTTGGCGTGCCAGACCGGCGAATCGACGAGGAAAACGAGCTGCTCTTCCTTCACGTTGGCAAGCCGGCAGTGGCCGGCAAGTGAAGCGGGCAGATGGGGGCGCAACTGCCTGTCCAGCGCATCGAGCCACAGGGCTCGGCGCAAGGGGTTGCCGGTTTTTTCCGCCAGCGCGGCCTCCACGGCCTGCTGCGGGACGGAAGGGCCGCGTGCGCTGGATGAGGACTTGGACATGAAGACTCACATATGGCTTTCAAGAAGATCGTAATCAAATCGCGAGAAACCCGGGGCCAGCGACTGGCCCGCCAGATCCGCGGATTTGCCGGGGATCGGCCGTTGACGGTGTTGGGCGTGGTGCTGGGCACCGGCCTGCTGCTCGGCTTCGGCGCCAGTGCCGCACTGGGCACGGCCAATAACGCCAGGCTGCAGGCCAAGCTGGATTCCCAGCAGGCCGAGCTGGCCAGGGTGCAGCGTGAATCGCAGGCGCAGGTTAACGCACTGGCCGCGCGCCTGGGCGAGCTGCAGGCCCAGGCGACCCGCCTCAACGCGCTCGGCGAGCGCCTGACCCAGATGGGCAAGCTGCAGGACGGCGAGTTCGACTTCAACGAGCCGGTGGGCGTGGGTGGCGGCGACGAGCCCTCGCAGGACATGCCGATCGGTGCGTTCAAGGAGGATCTAGGGCAACTCGAACAGCAGTTCTCCGCCTCCGGCCAGCAGCTCAACGTCCTCGCGTCGCTGATGTTCGACCACCAGCTGGAACAGAACGCGGTGCCGTCGCGGATGCCGATCCGCAACACCTACATCACCTCCAGCTTCGGCGGCCGGGCTGATCCGTTCAACGGCGGCGCGGCCAACCACAAGGGCATCGACTTCCATGCCAGCGTCGGCGATCCGGTCATGGCCGTGGCCGACGGCGTGGTCAGCTATGCCGGCGTGCGCGGCGGCTACGGCAACGTGGTCGAAGTCGACCACGGCAACGGCTACGTGACCCGCTACGCGCACAACTCGCGCCTGACGGTGAAGGCCGGCGACCTGGTGCGCGCCGGCGAGCAGGTGGCCAAGGCCGGCTCCACTGGCCGTTCCACCGGCGCCCACGTCCACTTCGAGGTCTGGAAGGACGGGCGCGTGATGAACCCGCGCAAGTTCCTGGGTGACAGCAATACCCCGGTGGGCCGGACCGGCCGCGGCTGAGCGCCTGGCGCCCGGGCTTGCGTTCGCCAGACCCCGCCCCAAGCTACAATGGGCATTGCCATCGACAGGGCGCTTTGCGCCCTGTCGCGTTTACGGCGGTCGTCGGGGAGCCGGCGTCGGTCAAAGCGATCCTTCTTTCGGCGCATCTTTCGCTGCAATTCAACCGGTTTCTTCAATGATCAACAGTCTGCTTACCCGCGTCTTCGGCAGTCGTAACGAACGCCTCCTGCGCCAGCTCAACCGCATCGTGGCCAAGGTCAATGCGCTCGAGCCGGAGATGGAGAAGCTCTCCGATGCGCAATTGCAGGCCAAGACCCCCGAGTTCAAGCAGCGCATCGCCGCTGGCGAGACCCTGGACAAGGTGTTGCCGGAAGCCTTTGCGGTCTGCCGCGAAGCCTCGCGCCGCGTACTGGGCATGCGCCATTACGACGTGCAGCTGATCGGCGGCATGGTGCTGCACCTGGGCAAGATCGCGGAAATGCGCACCGGCGAGGGCAAGACCCTGGTCGCGACGCTGCCGGTCTACCTCAACGCGCTGGAAGGGCAGGGCGTGCACGTGGTCACCGTCAACGACTACCTGGCCCGCCGCGACGCCGCGCAGATGGGCAAGCTGTACAACTGGCTGGGCCTGAGCGTCGGCGTGGTGTTCCCGGGCATGCCGCACAGCGACAAGCACGCCGCCTACGCCGCCGACATCACCTACGGCACCAACAACGAATTCGGCTTTGACTACCTGCGCGACAACATGGCGCTGTCCAAGGCTGACCGCTATCAGCGCGGCCTGCACTACGCCATCGTCGACGAGGTCGACTCGATCCTGATCGACGAAGCGCGCACCCCGCTGATCATCTCCGGCCCGGCCGACGAATCGCCGGAGCTGTACATCCGCGTCAACCGCATCGTGCCGCAGCTGACCAAGCAGGAGAACGAGGAAGGCGAGGGCGACTACTGGGTCGACGAGAAGGGCAAGCAGGTCCATCTGTCCGAAGCCGGCATGGAGCATGCCGAGGAACTGCTGCGCCAGGCCGGCATCCTGACCGAGGAAGAAGGCCTGTACGCGGCGCAGAACCTGAGCGTGGTGCACCACCTCAACGCCGCGCTGCGCGCGCACGCGCTGTTCCAGCGTGACGTGGACTACATCGTGCGCGATGGCGAAGTGGTCATCGTCGATGAGTTCACCGGCCGCACCCTGGCCGGGCGCCGCTGGTCCGACGGCCTGCACCAGGCGGTGGAGGCGAAGGAAGGCGTGCCGGTGCAGCGCGAGAACCAGACGCTGGCGAGCATCACCTTCCAGAACCTGTTCCGCATGTACAAGAAGCTGTCCGGCATGACCGGCACGGCCGATACCGAAGCCTACGAATTCCAGAGCATCTACGGCCTGGAAGTGGTGGTGATCCCCACCAACAAGCCGACCGTGCGCAAGGACCACCCGGACCAGGTGTTCCTCAACCGCAAGGGCAAGTTCAACGCGGTGCTGGCCGATATCCAGGACTGCAACAAGCGCGGCCAGCCGGTGCTGGTCGGCACCACGTCGATCGAGACCTCGGAGATGCTGTCCGAGCATCTGCGCAAGGCCGGCGTGCCGCACGAAGTGCTCAACGCCAAGCAGCACGAGCGCGAAGCGACCATCGTCGCCAACGCCGGCCGTCCGGGTGCGGTGACCATCGCCACCAACATGGCCGGCCGCGGTACCGATATCGTGCTCGGCGGTTCGCTGGAAACCGAGCTGCAGGCGCTGGGCGAGGAAGCCACCGAGGACCAGCGCTTCCGCGCTCGCACCGAGTGGCAGCGCCGCCACGATGCGGTCAAGGCCGCCGGTGGCCTGCACATTGTCGGCACCGAACGCCACGAGTCGCGCCGCATCGACAACCAGCTGCGCGGCCGCTCCGGTCGCCAGGGTGACCCGGGTTCCTCGCGCTTCTATCTGTCGCTCGAAGACAACCTGATGCGCATCTTCGCTTCCGACTGGGTGCAGAAGGCCATGCGCCTGATGGGCATGAAGGAAGACGACGTCATCGAGGACCGCCTGGTCAGCCGCCAGATCGAGAAGGCGCAGCGCAAGGTCGAGGCGCACAACTTCGACATCCGCAAGAACCTGCTCGACTTCGACGATGTCAACAACGACCAGCGCAAGGTGATCTACGCCCAGCGCGATGAGCTGCTGGACGCCGAGTCGGTGAAGGACAACGTCGACGGCATCCGCGGCGACGTGGTGTATGACCTGGTGGCGCGCTTCGTGCCGCCGAACTCGGTGGACGACCAGTGGGACCTGCCGGGCCTGGAGGCCACGCTGCAGTCCGAGCTGGGGGTGAAGGTCGGTCTGGTCGAGTTTGCCGGCAGCCAGGAAGAGCTGGACGCCGAGCAGATCGCCGCCAAGGTGCAGACCGCGGTGGACGAGCACTTCAGTGCCAAGGAAGCGGCCGTTGGTGCCGAGACCATGCGCGCGCTGGAGAAGCACGTGATGCTGACCGTGCTCGACCAGGGCTGGAAGGAGCATCTGGCGAAGATGGACTACCTGCGCCAGGGCATCTATCTGCGCGGCTATGCGCAGAAGCAGCCGAAGCAGGAATACAAGAAGGAAGCCTTCGAGTTGTTCTCCGAGATGCTGGAGAGCGTCAAGCGCGACGTGGTCAACCTGCTCGCGCGGGTGCACATCCGCAGCGAGGAAGAGGTTGCGGCGCTGGAGGCGCAGGAGCGGCAGCAGGCCGAAGCGCGGCTGCGCCAGTCGCAGTTCCAGCATCAGGATGCCGGCGGCTACGGCACCGAGGACGAGGTGGCGCAGCTGGCGGGCGCAGGCCAGGCCGCGGTGGCGCAGTCGGTGCGCGAGGCGCCGAAGGTCGGCCGCAATGATCCGTGCCCGTGCGGTAGCGGCAAGAAGTTCAAGCATTGTCACGGGCAGCTCAGCTGAGCTGAGCTGCCCGTGGCGCGGCCCGCGATGCGGGTCGCGCGCCCCTAATCCGCGTAGCGGATTTCGGGCCCCACGGGCGTTGCTTCCAATCCCCCGCGGCTTCGCCGCGCCCCCCTTGCCAAGGGGGGTAAGCGCATCTCCCGCTACGCGGGTGATGCCCCAAAATCTGCGGTGCAGATTTCGGGCCCCGGCTTCGTTGCTTCCAATCCCCCGCGGCTTCGCCGCGCCCCCTTGCCAGGGGGGGCTTTGCCCCAGGGGCCGTAATGCCGGCTGGGGTCTTTTGGGAGGGGCTTCAGCCCCGAACGGGCGGAGTCGCGCATTGTCGGACGGCGGTCGCGGCTGAAGCCGCTCCTGCAGGGGGCGTTGGCTATTGCCGCCCGGCCCTCCGTCACGGCAAAGTCTGGGCATGCCTGATTCCTTGCGATCGATCCATGTCGTGGCCGGCGTCATCCGTGACGCGCGCGGCCGCATCCTGTTGACGCGGCGTACCGAAACCCGGGACATGCCGGGGCTGTGGGAATTTCCCGGCGGCAAGCGCGAGCCGGGGGAAAGCTCGGCCGAAGCGCTGGTGCGTGAATTGCACGAGGAACTTGGCATCGAGGCCGAGGTCGGCGACTGGCTGATGGAAGTGCCGCAACGCTATCCGGACAAGCGCCTGCGCCTGGAAGTGCGGCAGGTGGTGGGCTGGAAAGGCCAGCCGCGAGGCCGCGAAGGGCAGGCACTGACCTGGGTCCCGCCCGAGCGCCTGACGCGCTATTCGATGCCGCCCGCCGATGTGCCGGTGGTGGCAGTGCTGCGCCAGCCCGACCGCTATCTGGTGACCCCCGAACCGCTCGACACCTCGGAATGGCTGCAACAACTCGGTCAGGCCCTCGACGACGGCGTGCGCCGCGTGCATCTGCGCGCACGCCACTGTGAGCCGGGGCGCTGGCGTGCGCTGCTGGGCGCGGTGCGCGAGCAATTCGGCCGACGCGATGTGCAGTGGCTGCTCAATCGCGACATCGCCCTGGCTACCACGCTGGGCTTTGGCGTGCATCTGGGCTCGGAACAACTCGCCACGCTGAGCGAGCGCCCGTTGCCGGCCGGCATGCCGCTGGCCGCTTCCTGCCATCATGCCGATGACCTGAGGCACGCGCAGCGCCTGGGTTGTGACTTCGCGGTGCTGGGTCCGGTGCTGGCGACGGCGTCGCATCCTGGGGAGGACACGCTGGACTGGACCGGCTTCGAGCGCCTGCGCGAAGCGGTGTCCCTGCCGTTGTATGCGATCGGCGGCCTCGGCCCGGAGCACATCGCGCTGGCGCGCCGTCATGGCGCGCAAGGCATCGCCGCGATCCGCGCGCTGTGGCCGGCGGAAATTCCCGCCGTCTAGAAGCTTACCCAGAAGCAGTTGTACTGGCGGCGCAGGCGCAGCACCGTGCGCGAAGGCGTGCTGCCGTTGGCGAGCACCTGCTCCAGGCGCAGGCCCCACGGACGCGGCCGGGCGACAGGCGCGGCGCTGACATCGGCCACGGCGGCGGCCGCGCTGTTGTCGGGCGGCACGTATGCGGCGGGAGCGGCATCGGCTGCCGGCGTGGCGGCCGGCATCACCGGCGTCGGGTACGGCTCAGGGTCGGCCTGCGGATACATCGGCGCGATGTCCACCAGCTGCCGGTCGGCAATGGCTTCCAGTTGCGACAGCACGCGGTTGGCGGCCGGGTCGGAGACTTCGCCCCACAGGTACAGGCTCGACAGGCGATTGACGTCATGCGCTTCGATCGCCGTGCGCAGCAGCCCGACCAGTTCACTGAGCCGGCGCGGGCAGCCATAGCGATACAGCCCGGTCTCGCCATCGCGCAAGGCCGGTGGCGGCATGCGTGAGGTCGCGTTGAGGTCTTCGCAGCGCCGGTCGCTGAAGACGGTCTGCCCGTCGGCGCCGATGCAGCGATTCACACCGGTCTGCTGCGCGCGCGCCGGCGTGGCAGGGACACCGGCAAGGGCCAGCAGCAAGGTCGGCAGGAACAGTCGTGGCCACATCCGGCCAGCGTAGCGATGAACACCGCTCCGCGCCAAGCGCGCGGTCACGCGCCCAGGCGCTGCAATACCTGCTGGGTCGGCTTGGCCAGATTGAGTGTGTAGAAGTGCAGTGAGGGCGCGCCGCCTTCGATAAGGCGTCGGCACAGGCCGGCCACCAGGTCGGCACCGAACTCGCGCACGGCTTCGGCATCGTCGCCATAGGCCTGCATGCGCTTGCCGATCCAGCGCGGAATCTCCGCGCCGCACTGTTCGGAGAAGCGCCGCAGTTGCGAGAAATTCGAGATCGGCATGATGCCGGGGACGATCGGGATTTCCACGCCGAGGCGGCGCACGGCATCGACGAACTGGAAATAGGCGTCGGCGTTGTAGAAGTACTGGGTGATCGCGCCGTCAGCGCCCGCCTCGACCTTGGCCTTGAAGTGGCGCAGGTCGGTCAGCGCGTCGGCGGCCTGCGGATGGGTTTCCGGATAGGCGCCGACCTCGATGTGGAAGGCGTTGCCGTGTTCGGCGCGGATGAACTCGATCAGCTCCGAGGCATAGCGCAGGTCGCCAGGATGGCCCATGCCCGAGGGCAGGTCGCCACGCAGCGCGACGATGCGCCGGCAACCCAGCGCGCGGTACAGCTTGAGCAGTTCGCGGATTTCCTCGCGGCTGCCGCCCACGCAGGACAGGTGCGGCGCCGCCTCGAAACCATGGTGCTGCTTGAGGTGGCGCACGGTCTCTGAGGTATAGCTCAGCGTCGAACCGCCAGCGCCGAACGTGCACGACACGTACTCCGGCGCGTGGCTCGCCAGCCGTGCGGCGGTGCGGTCGAGCTGCGCGCGCTGCTCGTCGGTCTTCGGCGGGTAGAACTCGAAGCTGATCGGGATCATGGCGCTGGGGTAAGCGAAGGGGCGAGGGGATTGTATCGCTTCATCGCGATGGATGGGGAGAGAGCGGGGACCGGGGACCGGGAACCCTGGACCGGCGGGCTGGCCGCGAGCCTGAAACGGTGAGGGCTTGCGCAAACGAAGAAGGGCCGCCAGTGGCGGCCCTCCATCGGGTTGCGATCGAGTGATGAGTCCGGAACCCACCGCTCCGCGGTCCCCAGCTCCTCAGTACCTGTAATGCTCCGGCTTGTACGGCCCCTCGACCGGCACGCCCAGGTACGCGGCCTGTTCGTTGCTGAGCTTGGTCAGCACCACGCCGATCTTCTCCAGGTGCAGGCGCGCCACTTCCTCGTCCAGGTGCTTGGGCAGGCGATACACGGCCTTCTCGTACACGTCCTTGTTCTGCCACAGGTCGATCTGCGCCAGGGTCTGGTTGGCGAACGAGTTGGACATCACGAAGCTCGGATGGCCGGTGGCGCAGCCGAGGTTGACCAGACGGCCTTCGGCGAGCAGGAACAGCGCATTGCCAGGCTTGCTACCAACGCCGGGGAAAATGTACTTGTCCACCTGCGGCTTGATGTTGACGTGCTGGATGCCGGGGAAGTTCACCAGCGCATCGACCTGGATCTCGTTGTCGAAGTGGCCGATGTTGCAGACGATGGCCTGGTTCTTCATCGACTGCATGTGCTTGAGCGTCAGCACGTCCTTGTTGCCGGTAGCGGTGACGAAGATGTCGGCGTTGCCCGCAACGTCTTCCAGGGTCTGGACCTCGTAACCTTCCATCGCCGCCTGCAGGGCGCAGATGGGGTCGATCTCGGTGACGATCACGCGGGCGCCGCCGTTGCGCAGGGAAGCGGCCGAGCCCTTGCCCACGTCGCCATAGCCCATGACCACCGCCACCTTGCCGGCCAGCATCACGTCGGTGCCCCGGCGGATCGCGTCCACGAGGCTTTCACGGCAGCCGTAGAGGTTGTCGAACTTGGACTTGGTGACGCTGTCGTTGACGTTGATGGCCGGGAACGGCAGCTCGCCCTTGGCGGCCATCTGGTAGA
>DASPIU010000022.1:0-18446 GCA_035629025.1 Stenotrophomonas sp. | reverse complement strand
CGCACTACCACCCATCGCACCGATCGAAAAAATCAACCGCCCTGCGGCTTGTGCAGATTAGTTAGGACTCCTAATCTATCTGCCAATGGACACCACCCCGCACCACGTAGCTCAAGCCGCCGCTGGCCTGGAACAGCTGGCCGCCCTGGTGCGCGCCCAATCCTGGCGCCGCGATGGCACACCGCCGCTGCCACCGACGCAGGGCGCGGTACTGAAATCGCTGCTCGCCGCGCCATCGGGCATGCGCGCCACGCAGCTGGCCGAGCGCCTGTCGGTGTCAGCGGCAAGCCTGAGTGATTCGTTGAAGGCGCTGGAGCGCAAGGGCTGGCTGCAGCGCGAGCCCGACCCGCTCGATCGCCGCGCCTCGCGCTTGCGCCTGAGCGCGACCGGGCATGCGCTGGCGCAGCAGCTCAGCCAGCCGGACCGCGGCATGGCGGCGCTGATGGGCGAACTGGACGAGTCCGATCTGGCGGCGCTGCTGCGGGCCAGCCAGCTGATGGTGCGGCAGGCGCAGCGCCAGGGTCTGGCGACCGGGCTGCGCACCTGCCTGGGCTGCCGCTTCTTCCAACCCTTTGCCAGTGCCGATGCGCGCCGGCCGCATCTGTGCGACTTCACCCGTCAGCCGTTCGGCGACCTGGAACTGCGCGTGGATTGCGCCGAACAGGAGCCCGCTGACGCCACCCAGTCCGCCGCAAGCCTCGAGCGCTTCCGGCAACGTCATCCGCCGCTGGCGGATCAAGTGGACGGCGCCCGACTGTCATCGGACGCCGCCCGGTTCCCTTACCCACCCCGTTCAAGAGCAAGCAAGAGGATTTGATTATGCTGCAGAAAGCCGTTTTCTATCATGCCGGTTGCCCGGTCTGCGTCGATGCCGAACAGCAGCTGGCGTATTCGCTGGACCCACAGCGCTACCAGGTCGAGGTCGTGCATTTCGGCGACAGCCCAGGCCGCATCAGCGAGGCCGAGCGCGCCGGTGTGAAGTCGGTGCCGGCGCTGGTGATCGAAGGGCAGCCACCGCTGCACATCAACTTCGGCGCGGCGATGGCCGATCTCAAGGGCTGATGCCGATTGCCGCGTGGCGCAGGCCGCCACGCGGCATGGACCTACCGGGAAACGAGCATGGACAAACTTTCCCCGGCGCCACCCTGGCAGGTGGAGCGCTGGTTCAATACCGATTCGCCGCTGGACCTGGCTGCGCTGCGTGGCCAGGTCATCGTGATGGAAGCCTTCCAGATGCTGTGTCCGGGCTGCGTCAGCCACGGCCTGCCGCAGGCCGCGCGCGTGCGCGCCAGCTTTCCCGCCGGGCGCGTGACCGTGGTCGGCCTGCACAGCGTGTTTGAACACCATGCGGCAATGACGCCGGTGGCGCTGCAGGCGTTCCTGCACGAATACCGCATCGACTTCCCGGTGGCCGTTGACCAGCCCGGTGATGGCAGCCCACTGCCGCGCACGATGCAGGCCTACGGCATGCGTGGGACGCCGACGCTGGTGCTGATCGATGCGCAGGGGCGATTGCGCGAGCAGTACTTCGGGCAAGTGCCGGACCTGGTGCTGGGCGCGCGCATCGCCACGTTGCTGCTGGAAGCCGAACGCGACATCGAGCCTGGCAGTACCGCGCGCTGACTCGCCACGTCCGCGCAGGCCGGCCCGCGGCAGCGGCCGGTGGCGGATTTCCGGTGCGCCAGGCCACGGTTCCGTCGCCGCTTTGCCGGCTTTCGTCGCGAGCGGCTTGTACGGCCGGGAGCCGACGCGCAGATTCCGCGGCGTCCTTCGAATGGAGTCGCGGAGCATGAAGCACGGTCTTGCCCTGCTTGCCGCCGGCATCGTCCTGCTGGCTGGCGCCCTGGTGGTGGCGGTGCCGCCGCAGGCGCTGGCCGCCGTCGGCGATGCCTGCCCGGGGCAGACGCCGCCGGGCGGCGCGCCGGCAATCGGCTGCGAGCTGGCCGCGTTGCTGCCGCGCACCACCGTGGCGACCCGGCTGTATGGCGAACAGGGCACCGCCGCGATCCTGCTCATCGGCGGGCTGGCCGCGCTCGGTGGGGCCGGCCTGGCCCTGCGCCGCGAACGCGGCGAGCAGCGCGGGCGCCGCTACCTGCGCAACCGCGCATGCTGAAGCGGCGGCCGCTCCGGGAGGAACGGCCGCCGCGTTTGCGCCTTCAGTCCGCCGCTGCGTTCAGAAGAACAGCCGCACCCCGAACGAGGCGTTGCGGCCCGGCAGCATCACGTCGTCCTTGAGGAACGAGGTGTGCACGCGCGCTTCCTGGTTGGTGAGGTTGTTGCCATCCAGGAACACTTCCCATGCGGTGCTGCCACTGTCCACGTGGTAGGCCACATGCGCGTCGACCATGGTGTAGCCGGCCGTCGGGGTTTCGCCCGCGGCCACCCGGTCCTGCTTGTCGTAGCGGGTGGCACCCAGCGACGCGCGCCAGCGCTGCGCATCCCAGCGCAGCTGCGCGCCCAGGCGCGACGGCGCGATGCGCGGCAAGTTGCCGCCCTGATCCAGGCGCGCGCGCACGGTGTCGCCGAAAATGCGCAGGTCCCAGGCGCCGGTGTCGTTGTTGGCCAAGTGGAACGTCGCCTCGCCCTCGAAGCCGTGGAAGATCGCGTCGGCCTGCGACCACTGCCGCACCGGCAGGTACTCGTCTTCTTCGTCGAAGTACCACTGGCCGCCGGTGTCGGCGAGGTAAATGAAGTCGTTGTAGCGGTTGTAGTAAGCCGACACCTTCGCATCCACCCAGTCGTTGCGGTAGTTCAGGCCCAGCTCGGCCTGGTTGGCCGCTTCCTTCTTCAGGTCCGGGTTGCCGATTTCGTAGGACAGCGTGGCGATGTGCGGACCGTCGGCAAACAGTTCCTCCTCGGCCGGCGCGCGTTCGGCGTGGTCGAGGTTGGCGGTCAGGCGCCACTGTTCGTTGAAGCGCCAACCACCGCTCAGCGACACGCTGCCCGGGTGGAAGTCGCGCGACAGGCCGCTGTCGGTTTCGTACTTGACCTGGTCCACACGCGCGCCGAAATCGGCCTGCAGGCGGCCCCACTGCTTGCGCGCCACGCCGAACACGCCGAGCGCGCGGGTGTCGGTCTTGGGCACGAAGGCTTCCTCGCCGACCGCCGCGAAGGTCGAATCGCTGCCCTGCACACCGAACGCCGTTTCCCAGCCATTGCCGAAAGCGAACGACGCCTCGACGCGGCCCTCGTTGGCGCGCTTGTCGAACACCGTGCCCGGCTCGTCGCCTTCCCACTCGGTGTGGGTGTAGTCGGTATGGCCGAAGCTGTAGCGCAGAGCGCTGCCATCGCCAAACACATCGTTGAGGCCGCCCTTCAATTCGTAGCGGTCCTGCTGCATGTTGAGCCACACGCCGCGCTCGCCAGCCGCCGGATCACCCGGCTCGCCGGGATTGCCATAGGTGTCGCGGAAGCGCGACACCGACGCGCCGACAAAACCCCAGTCGCCGGCCAGCGAAGCGCCGATCGCGCCGGACTTGCCGTCCACGAAGCTGTTGAGCTGGCGCCCGCGCGGGGTGTCGTAGTCGTTGAGGTTGCGATACACGCCGTCGGCATGGATCGACAGGCCCGAACCGTTGCCGGCATCGAGGCGGAACATGTCGGTGTTGCCGTCCTTGTCGCCCGCGTCGAAACGCACCTCGGCGCGGCCGCTGACGCCATCGACCGGGGTTTCGGCAATGCGGCCATCGACCACGTTGACCACGCCGCCGATGGCGCCGGAACCATAGAGCAGGGTCGAGGGGCCCTTGAGCACTTCGATCTGGTCGGCGAGGAACGGCTCGATCGCCGGCGAGTGGTCCTGGCTCACCGTCGACACGTCCTGGGTGGCCAGGCCGCCGCTGACGATGGCCACGCGCGGGCCGTCCATGCCGCGCACGATCGGGCGGCCGACGCCGGGGCCGAAGTTCGAGCTCTGCACGCCGGGCAGGCTGGCCACGGTCTCGCCGAGGCTGGAAGCGCGGACTTCGTCCAGGCGCTCGCCGGCCAGCACCTCGACCGGGCGGCTCAGTTCGGCCGCCGTGCCGCCGAGGGGGCTGGCGGTGACGGTGACCGCGTCCAGGTCCTTCACGTGGCGGCCGGCATGGGCATCGCCGTCGTGGCGCGAATCAGTGGTGGGGGGATCGGCAGCCAGCGGCGCGTCATCGGCGGCCAGCGCCAGCGCGGGAGTCAGCAGCAGGGCGGCAAGCGCCGCGCACAGAGGGGTACGGCGAAGGGAGGCGGACGACAGGGACATGGGGTCTGCTTTGTTATTTTGTATCAGTGGCCGGACACGGCTAAGCCGGGAGCGCGGGACCGGGACGAGGGTTTTCAGGGGAAGGGTGGACGGCTTGCGGAAATGTTATATTATTCCACTCCCGATTGCGTCCCCTGCAGGAAGTCATGGCCTCCTCGCCCCCGCTGCGCGCTCTGCTCGACCGTTTCGGCGCCACTGGCTCGCTGCTGTGCGCGGTGCATTGCGCGGTTTTGCCGATGCTGCTGGCGCTGGCGCCTTCGCTGGGCCTGTCTGTCTGGCTGGGCGATGGCGTGGAGTGGGGCGTGGTGATCTTCGTGACGGTGCTCGGGCTGTTCAGCCTGGTACTGGGCTATCGCCGGCATCGCGCCTGGCATGCGCTGGGCCTGCTGCTGCCCGGGCTGAGCCTGCTGTGGGGCGGCCTGTTGTACGGGCCGCTGCATCATTCGCTGGTGCCGCACGCGGTGGTGATGACGATGGGCGGCACCCTGGTCGGCATCGCCCATCTGGTGAACCTGCGCCTGAGCCACGGCCATGTTCACGATGCGAGCTGCGCGCACTAGGGAGCGTCGTGGTAGGCTTGCCGCCCTCGCGCGGGGCCGGTGGCCGGCACTGCGCCAGATCCGTGCCTGCACGGGCATCATGCAAACACATTCAGGAGTTGACGATCATGGGTAAGGGTGACCGCAAGACCGCCAAGGGCAAGCGCTACAACGCCAGCTACGGCAATTCGCGCAGTCATAGCGTGAGCAAGGTGGCCGTGGGTGCTGCGGCGCCGGTCGCCAAGAAGACCGTGGCCAAGGCCCCGGCGAAGAAGGCCGTGGCGAAGAAGTCGGTCGCCAAGGCTGGTTGATCGCGCTGCGGCGCGGGCGGCCTGTCCGCCCGGCCTGCCGCGGAACGACAACGGCAGTTTGAAGAACGCGGCGCTTGCGCCGCGTTTTTTGTGCGCGCTCAGTGCGCTGGCGCGGGGCTGCGCAGCGCCGGCAGCAGGGCCTGCGCATCGCCGTCATTGGGCGCGGCGGCAATGCCGAGCAGGCGTGCAAGCAAGGGATACACATCCACGTTGTCGAATGGCGGCAGCGTGGCGCCGCTGACGAAGCTCGGCCCGCGCGCCACGAACACCGCGCGCATCGACGGCAGCCCCGGGTCGTAGCCATGCGAACCGCGTACGTGGCCGGCATGGCGCGCGGGCACATCCGCGGCGGGCAGGGCGTCCCAGCCTTCGTGCATCTGGCAGATGATCGGCGGCACCCGCGGGTGCGTGCCGTAATGCCAGCGGGCCGGCAGTTCCTGCCGGCGCCAGCAGTCGTATGCGGCGTGGGCGCCGAGCAGTCGCGCTTCGGCGGCGCGCTCATGGCCCGGTTCCGGCGCAATGCCGATTGACTGGCCGATCGATACGACCTTGGCCTCTGCCACCGGCACCATGTCTTCCACCGCAATCACCTGGCGCGGCGGCACCGTGGCCATGCCGTGGTCCGACACGATGACGATGTCGGTATGCGCCAGCCGCTGCTCGCGGCGCAGGCGCGCGACCAGTTCGCCGATCGCCGCGTCAACCTTGGCAATGGCCTGGCGATACTCGGGCGACTGCGGACCGTAATCGTGCCCGGCCTTGTCGACCTGGTCGAAATACAGCGCGGCCAGGGTGATCGGCGTGGCGCGGTCCTGCAGCCAGTCGCCGACCTGCACGGCGCGCGCGTGCGCCGAGACCTGTGCGTCATAGCGCCGCCAGTGTGTCGGGCGCACGCCATCAATGGCCGCCTCGCTGCCTGGCCACGACCAGGTCGCGGCGCGCAGGCTGGCCTTCTCCGCGCCGACCCAGATCGGTTCGCCGCCCCACCAGCGCGCTTCGCCCACCGCCTCGGACTTGCTGACCATGAAGCTGCCCAACTGCGTGTCGGCCATGCTGTTGTGGACGATGCCGTGGTGGTCCGGACGCAAGCCGGTCACCAGGGTGTAGTGGTTCGGGAACGTCAGCGCCGGGTAGGAAGGATTCATCCACTGCGCGCGCACGCCTTCGGCGGCCAGCCGTGACAAGGTCGGGGTGATGCCCCAGTCCAGCGCATCGGCGCGCAGGCCGTCGATGGAGATCAGCAGCAACTGCGGCCGTGTCGCGGCGGCGGATGTGGGAGCAGGCGGAGCGGGAGAGGTGGAGCAGGCGGCCAGCAACAACGCCAGCAGCACCGTGGGGGCGAAGGACATGCGGGTCATCGGGTCATTCTAGGGCGCGCCGATGACCCGGCGAAGCCACAGTCTGGCGGTTCGCGGCGCGTGGTCAGGCCGCGAACAGATCCTGCGCCTGCATTCGCGCCACCGCCGCCGCGCCTTCCAGGCGCAGCAGCGCCAGCTTGGTCGGCAGGCCGCCGCCGAACCCGGTCAGGCTGCCGTCGGCGCCAATGACGCGATGGCAGGGCAGGACGATTGGCAGCGGGTTGCGCCCGTTGGCCGCGCCCACCGCGCGCATCGCCGTAGGCTTGCCGATCTGCAGGGCGAGTTGCGCATAGGTCCAGGTCTGCCCGAACGGAATCCGCGCCAGGGTTTGCCAGACCTCGCACTGGAACGGCGTGCCTTGCGGTTGCAGCGGCAGGTCGAAGGCATTGCGGCGCCCGGCCAGGTAGTCGAGCAACTGGGTGCGCGCCTCGGCCACCAGTGCAAAGTCCGGGTCGTGCTGCCACAGCATGCGGCCGCGCGCGTCGTGGCGGTTCTCCGCAAACAGGATGTGGCGCAGGCCGTGATCGTCGGCGGCCACGGTGAGCGGGCCGATCGGGCTGTCGAAGCGGTCGTAGCGAATCGGGGTCATGCGGCATTCTCCTTCTTTGCATCATCGGCCAGGTGCCACAGCTGCAGCACGGCGTAACTGCGCCAGGGGCGCCAGGCCTGCGAGCGCGCTTCGGTCTGGCGTTCGCTCAGGCGCCCGGGCGCGCCCAGCACCTGTTGCAGGATCAGGTCACCGGCGGGAAAGGCATCGGGCAGGCCGAGCGCGCGCATGGCGATGTAATGCGCGGTCCATGGGCCAATGCCGGGCAGGGCAGTGCACTGGGCGATGAAGTCGTCCAGGCGCTGGCCAGCGCCGAAGCGGATGCGCCCATCGAGGCAGGCCGCGGCCAGCGCGCGCAAGGTCGCGGCGCGGCTGCGTGGCAGGCCCAGCGTTTCCAGCGGTGCGTCATACAGTTGGCGTGGCGTGGGAAATACGCGGTCCAGCCCGGGTGGCATGCCTTCGCGATCACCGCCATGGCGTTCGACCAGGCGTGCAGCCAGCGTTGTCGCGCCGGCGACGCTGACCTGCTGGCCGAGGATCGCCCGCACCGCGGTTTCAAACCCATCCCAGCCGCCGGGCACGCGCAGGCCCGGGCGCCGCGCGATGGCTGCGGCCAGCAGCGGTTCTTCGCCCAGCGTGGCGTGCACGGCTTGCAGGTCGGCATCCAGGTCGAACAGCCGGCGCACACGGCGCACGATGTCGGGGATGGCGCGCGGGTCGGTCTGGCCGATGCGCAGCAGCAGTTCGGCGCGCTGCGGCGCTGCCTGCACCTGCACCAGGGTGGACGCATCGGCCGGGCCCACCACGCGGGTGTATCCGCTCGCATCGATGCGCTCCAGGCCGGGGATCGCGCGCCGTTGCAGGAAGCCGAGCATCGTCGCGAAATCCAGCGGCGGCCGGTAACCCAGGCGCAGCGTCAGCTCGCCGCCTGGTACTTCCGCGCGTTGCCGGCGCAGCGCACTCGGTGGCATGCCGCAGCCTTCCAGGAACGCCGCATTGAAGCGGCGCAGGCTGTTGAAGCCCGCGGCCAGCGCGACCTGGGTGACCGGCAACGCGGTCTCGGTCAGCAACTGCTTGGCCAGCAGCAGACGGCGCGTGCCATGCACCTGTGCCGGCGTCGCGCCAAGGTGCTGCAGGAAGCGGCGCTGCAACTGGCGCGCGCCGAGCCCGACCTGCGTGGCCAGGTCCTCGACGCTGCCCTCTTGCAGCGTGCCTTCGCCAATCAGCGCGAGCGCGCGCTGCACGGCTTCGTCGCCGGGCGGCTGCTGCGCCTGCGGTGACAGCTCCGGGCGGCAGCGCAGGCACGGCCGGTAGCCGGCCGCGCTCGCGGCCGCGGCGCTGGGGTAATAGGTCACGTTGCGCGGCTTGGGTGGCGGCGCCGGGCAAACCGGTCGGCAATAGATCCCGGTGCTGCGCACCGCGGTGAAGAACACCCCGTCGAAACGCGCATCGCGGGCCAGGCGGGCGCGCTCGCAGATGGCGGGGTCGGGCGGGGAGAGGTGTAGTGACATGGCGCCAGTCTAGACCCGCCCGCCGAGGCCGACTGGCCGTTTTCGGACAGCTATGCCCGGCGGTGCCGGTGCGGCGCATCCGCCGGGTTGCCGATGGTTCATGCGCTGTGGAAGATCGCCCCCGCGTTCGGCCTAGACTGGCCTGCCTTTCCCATCGTGTGCCCACTCGCCATGCTCAAGCTGTCCTGGTTGTTCGCCTGCTGCCTGTTGCTGAGCGCCTGTGGCGGTGCGGCGCCGGGCGATACCAGCGCGGATGCCGGCCGGGTGCAGCGCATGGCCAACGACGGCGACCACATGGTGTCGATCGACAGCGCCGAAGCGCCGCTGCCCGCGCGGCCCCGGCTGCGCCCGCAGCGCGACGCGCCCGACGCGCCATGGCCGCAGGCGCGCCTGGCGCTGGGCCAGGCGCGCGTCAGTTGCGGCACCGACTACGGCAGCAAGGATGGCGACGGCGTGGTGCTCGCCGGCCTGGACCGCGACAGCGTGCGCACCACGCTGTGGCCGTGCCGCGACAGCGGCCTGCTGCGCGTGCGCTACACCGGCAAGATCGACGCCGGCTTCGCCGAGCTGGCCTGGCGCCTGGCCGCGGTGGCCGACGAACTCGACCTGCACCGGCGCATTCTTGATCTGGACTCCAGCGGCGGCCAGGTCGAGGCGGCGATCCGCGCCGGCGACGCCATCGGCGAGGCGAACTGGACGATCTGGGTGCGCGAAGGCTCCATCTGCCACAGCGCCTGCGTGTTCGTGCTCGCCGCTGGCGACAACCGCCTGGTTGCCGGCAAGGTCGGCATCCACCGCATGATGCGCATCAGCTCGCGGGCGACGTCGCGCGCCGAGCTCAACCGCGAACTGCGCGAGGTCTACGGCAACGTCAAGGAATATCTCGAACGCAACGGCGTGGCCGTGGCCGCCGCCGACCTGATGATGACTGTACCGAACCGCAGCCTGCGCCTGCTCACGCCCGACGAGCTGCGCGAGTACGGCCTGGAAGGCACCAACGCGGTACAGGACGACCTGGAACGCATCCGCCAGATGCGCGAATGCGGCGACGACTTCGTGCGGCGCAAGGACGCCTTCCTGCTCGCCTTCGACCAGTCCTGCAAGTCCGACGGCGCGGACCTGGACACGGTCAACGCCTGTGGCCAGGCCCTGAAGCGGCGCTACGGCTTTCCCGACGCCACCTGCCCGGACGACAGCCCGCTGGCCGAGAACGACCCGGCCACGCTCGAACTGCCCAGCGTTTCGGCGACGCCGCCCGACGCCACCGCGCGGCTGTAGCGCTTCACGCCGGCCGCACCGGACCCTGCCCATAGTCGCTGCCGACAGGAGGGCGGCCATGCAGGGAAAGACCCGCGGGATCATTCGAGCGTACTTGCCACCGGTGCTATGGGTACTCGGCGGCTTCCTGCTGGCGGAACTGCTGCGCTGGCTGGCGGTAAGCACGCAGTGGTACTGGCTGGCGACCCTGGCCACCTGGCTCAGCCTGCTCGTCCTGCTGGCGGCCACGGCGCGCGCGCTGTGGGTGAGCTGGCGCATCTGGCGCAGCCACGCCATACCCAGCGCGATTGGTGAGGAACCGTGAATGCGGCCGCGCAGGCCCTGACGTAGACTCCGGGGCGCCACCGTAACCCACTCAAGGAACGATCCGACATGCGTTACGCCTCCTTCGTGTTTGCGATCACCCTGGGCCTGTGCGGCGCGAGCGGCATCGCCGCGGCCCAGCAGCAGGCCACGCCAGCGCGCACGCCGGCCCCGGTAACGCGCCCGGCCGCACCGCCGACTGGCTCGCCGCAGCCGGCCCAGCCCGCGTTGACCCCCGCGCAACAGGCACAGCTCGCCAAGCAGAACGCGGAGATGATCCAGGCCGCGCAGAAGGTGCTGCAGATGGTCGACTCAGGGCAACTGACGCAGTTGTGGGATGGTGCCTCGGTTGTGGCCAAGCGCGCCGTCACCCGCGACAACTTCGCCACGCAGATTGCGGCCCAGCGCAAGCGCCTCGGCGCGCTCGCCGGCCGCGGCACCGCGGCGGTCACGCGCGTGCGCTACAACGCGGGCGCCGCCGTGCCAGCGGGCCTGTACGTCAACGTCAGCTTCCCGAGCCGCTTTGCCAACGCGCCGCAGCCAGTGCGCGAGCTGGTGTCCTTCCGCCTCGACGAAGACCAGGTCTGGCGCCTGGCCGGCTACAGCCTGCCCGACGCCAAGTAAGCTCAATCCGCAGCCGCGGCACAAGGAGGAACGATGAGCATCGAGATGCGCATGCTGGCCTGGGCCATCGTGCTGGGCTTCGTCCAGTTGCTGCTGGCCGCGGGCGCGATGACCGCCCAGCGGGGTGCCAAGTGGAATGCGAGCGCCCGCGACGGCACGCCGCCGCCGCTGGTCGGCGTCGCCGGGCGCCTGGACCGCGCCTTCCGCAATTTCCTCGAAACCTTTGCGTTCTTCGCCGCCGCGGTGCTGGCCGTGGTCCTGGCGCAGCGCACCGACGCACATACGGCGCTCGGCGCGCAGGTGTATTTCTGGGCGCGCGTGCTCTACATCCCGCTGTATGCCGCGGGCATTCCCTACGTGCGCAGCCTGGTGTGGACGATTTCCATGATCGGCATCGTGCTGGTGCTGTGGCCGTTGCTGCACTGAGCGCGTGGAAGCCGGATCGGGCACGTTGATCTGGATCAACGAACGCTTACACGCCGCCGCCTAGACTGCGCTCCTCGCATCGCGGAGTGGCACATGCAGCAGGTGGACATCGCCATTGTCGGCGCCGGGCCGGTCGGGCTGGCGTTCGCGCGCTCGCTCGCCGGCAGTGGGTTGTCGCTGGCATTGATCGAACAACAGCCGCGCCAGGCGCTGGCCGAGCCAGCGTTCGACGGGCGCGAGATCGCCCTGACCCACGCCTCGCGCCAGCTGCTGGAATGGCTCGGCCTGTGGACGCGTTTCCCCGCCGCGGACATCGCGCCGCTGCGCCAGGCCAAGGTGATGAACGGCGGCTCGCGCTTCGCTCTGGATTTCGTGCCGCCAGCTGCAGCGGACGAACTGGGCTGGCTGGTGCCGAACCAGCACATCCGTCGCGCGGCCTGGGAAGCGGTGGCCGCGCAGCCGGGCCTGCGGCTCATCGATTGCACCCGCGTCACCGCGGTGCAGCGCGAAGGCAGCCATATCCATCTGGCCTTGCAGGGCGAGGGGCAGGGCACGCTCTGCGCGCGCCTGCTGGTGGCTGCCGACAGCCGCTTTTCCAGCGTGCGCCGGCAGCTGGGCATCGCCGCGCGCAGCCGCGACTTCGGCAAGACCATGCTGGTCTGCCGCATGCGCCACGAACAGTCGCATCACGGCGTGGCCTGGGAATGGTTTGGTCATGGCCGCACCATGGCGCTGCTGCCGCTCAATGGCGCGCGTGCCGGTGCCGTGCTGACCTTGGCGCCGGCCCGCGCCGACGAACTGCTGGCCATGGACGAGGCCGGGTTCAATCGCGCGGTGGCTGAGTGTTTCGAGCACCGCCTGGGTGCGATGCAGCTGGATAGCAGCCGCCACGCCTATCCGCTGGTGAGCGTCCATGCCGACCGCTTCCACGCGGCGGGTGCGGCGTTGATCGGCGATGCGGCCGTGGGCATGCATCCGGTGACCGCGCATGGCTTCAACCTCGGGCTGCAAGGCCAGGCGCGACTGGCGCGCGGCATCCTCGATGCGCTATCCGCAGGTCACGATTTCGCCGGCCCTGCCGTGCTGTCCGCATACGACCGCAGCCATCGCCGCGCCACCCGGCCCCTGTACGAAGCCACCAACGCCATCGCCGCGCTCTATACCGACGAGCGCCTGCCGGCGCGCCTGCTGCGTGATGCCGCGCTGCGGATGGCCGCGCGCCTGCCGCCGTTCCGCCGGGTCATCGCCGCGCACCTGACCCAACGCGATCCGGGCTGGGTGCACTGATCGCCGGTAGCCGTGCCTCACTCCACCGCGACGACGCGGATTTCCACATCCTCGATCCGCACCACCTGGCCGGCGCGGATCTTCGCGGTCTTGCGCAGTTCCACCTCGCCATCCACCGTGACCGCGCCGCTGGCGACGATGGCCTTGCCCTGGCCGCCGCTGTCGGCGAGCCCGGCCAGTTTCAGCAACTGGTTGAGTTCGACGTGCTCGCGGTCCAGTTCAAATTCGAGGATCTGCATGGGAGGCGGCGCCGGCAAGGGAGGGAGCGGGATTATCCGCTTACTCGTGCCGGAAACGCTCGATTTCCTCCAGCGACTCGCGCGCCTGCTCCACGTAAGGGCCGGCGAAGATCCGGTCCAGCCAGCGCCGCAGCCGTCCATGCCCCGGCTGCCGCGACCACCAGCCCAACCCATACGTGGCGAGCATGCCGAGCACGCCGCAAAGCAGCCAGGTCCATACCACCTGCGGCCGTGCCGCAAACAGGTCAAAGCCTCGGGCCTGGCACGCGACCAGCACCAGCGGTACCCACATCACCCAGAACGGCACGCCCACCCACCAGCCAGCGCGGATGCACAGCCTGCGCAGCCGGGCAATGCCTTGCTGCACCTCGGCGATAGGGCGGTCGTAATCGATGCGCAGCAGCCAGAGCATAAGCAGCGCCGCAACCAGCATGCCGGCCCCCATCAGCAGCACGGCGATCGCCGCGATCTGCAGGTGCAGGGGGCTGCCGGAATCCGGCAACACCGCCGATGCCAACCTGATGAGCAGCACGCCACCGAGCGCCACGCCCGCGGCAGTGGCGCCCTGTGTACGCAAGCGGCTGCGCACGCGATCGGTCGCCACGCGGTGCAGCAGTTGCTGTTGCTGGTCCAGTCGCTGTTCCAGCGCTTGCCAGGCAAGTTTCAATTCGTTGATGTCCATCACGTGCTCCTGTAGTGGGCCAGGGGTCAAAGCTCTCGCTGGATCCGTTGTTTCAATCGGCTGACCTTGGTCGCCGCGTTGCCTTCACTGATGCCCAGTACCTCGGCGATCTCGGCATAGCTGCGCTCATCCAGGTAGAGCAGCAGCAATGCGCGTTCCAGCGGCGGCAGGGCGGCGATGAAGCGGTGCAGCGCGGCGATCTGCAGCTCCGTCGCCGGGTCGCGTGCCTGCGGGTCGGCGACGTGCAGCGCGTCGTCCAGCGGTGCCAGGTGCGCGCGTTCGTGTGAACGCCCGCGCAGGTCGCTGATCGCCACGTTGAGGGCAACGCGGTACATCCAGGTGGTGAAGCTGCGCGCCGGGTCGTAGCGCGGATAGGCCCGCCACAGTTGCGCGGCGATCTCCTGTATCAGCTCGGCGCGTTCCTCGGCGCTGCCGGCATAGCTGGCGGCCACCTTCACCACAATGCCGCGGTGGCGTTCCAGCAACGCCGTGAAGGCGGCGGCGCGGTCGGCGGCAAGGGGGGCAGTGGCGTCGGAGGGCATGGGCGGGCAGGGCGTCGGGCTTGTGAAAGATGATTCGCGTCGGCAGCCGAATCCTTACACCTGAACGGGAGCCCGGGGCGCTTTTCGACAGCCGGCCCGCCAAGGCGCACAATATGCCCCCTTTGCGCCCGCCCGTTCGCGGCGGTGCCGCCTTCGGAGTCCCCCATGTCCCAAGAATCCCCCGCGCCGCTGCTGTTCGCAGATCTCGGCCTCTCCAGCGCCGTCATGCAGGCAGTGACCGAGGTCGGCTACGAGTCGCCTTCGCCGATCCAGGCTGCCACCATCCCGGCCATGCTTTCCGGCCGTGACGTCCTTGGCCAGGCGCAGACCGGCACCGGCAAGACCGCGGCCTTCGCCCTGCCGATCCTGTCCAATGCCGACCTGGCGCAGAACAAGCCGCAGGCGCTGGTGCTGGCGCCGACCCGCGAACTGGCCATCCAGGTCGCCGAGGCGTTCCAGCGCTACGCCTCTTCCATCCCCGGCTTCCGCGTGCTGCCGGTGTACGGCGGCCAGCCTTACGGCCAGCAGCTGTCGGCGCTCAAGCGCGGCGTCCATGTCGTGGTCGGCACGCCGGGCCGGGTGATCGATCACCTCGACCGCGGCACCCTGGACCTGTCCGAGCTCAAGACCCTGGTGCTCGACGAAGCCGACGAAATGCTGCGCATGGGCTTCATCGACGATGTCGAGGCCGTGCTGAAGAAGCTGCCCGAATCGCGCCAGGTCGCCCTGTTCTCGGCGACCATGCCGCCGCAGATCCGGCGCATCGCCCAGACCTACCTGCAGGACCCGGCCGAAGTCACCATCGCGGCCAAGACCACCACCTCGGCCAATATCCGCCAGCGCTACTGGTGGGTGAGCGGCCTGCACAAGCTCGACGCGCTGACCCGCATCCTCGAGGTCGAGCCCTTCGACGGCATGATCATCTTCGCCCGCACCAAGGCCGGCACCGAGGAGCTGGCGCAGAAGCTGCAGGCCCGCGGCCTGGCCGCCGCGGCGATCAATGGCGACATGCAGCAGAGCCAGCGCGAGCGCACCATCGGCCAGCTCAAGGACGGCAAGCTCGACATCCTCGTCGCCACCGACGTGGCCGCGCGCGGCCTGGACGTGGAGCGCGTCAGCCACGTGCTCAACTACGACATCCCCTACGACACCGAAAGCTACGTGCACCGCATTGGCCGGACCGGCCGTGCCGGGCGCAGCGGCGAGGCGATCCTGTTCGTCACCCCGCGCGAGAAGGGCATGCTGCGCGCGATCGAGCGCGCCACCCGGCAGCCGATCGAGGAAATGCAGCTGCCCAGCGTGCAGGCGGTCAACGACACCCGCGTGGCGCGCTTCCTGACCCGCATCGCCGACACCCTGGCCGAGGGCGACATCGAGTTCTATCGCGAACTGCTGCAGCGCTACGAAGGCGAGCAGAACGTGCCGGCCATCGACATCGCCGCCGCCCTGGCCAAGCTGCTGCAGGGGGATGCGCCGTTCCTGCTGACCCCGCCGGTGCGCGAGCCGCGCGCCGAGCGCCATGACGATCGCGCGCCGCGCCACGGCGAGCGTCCGGCCCGTTTTGAACGCAATGAGCACGCCCCGCGCCCGGACCGTGGCGAACGCCCGCGCTTCGAGCGCGAACCGCGTCAGGCCGCGAGCGAGCCGCGCGAGCACTCCGGCGCGCGCGAGCATGCGCCGCGCGTGGGCGGCGACTTCGACTACCAGCGCGATGTCGGCAGTTTCGAGAAGCCGCGCCGCGACAAGGTCGCCCCGCGCAGCGAACCGGAAATCGGCATGGAGACCTACCGCATCGAGGTCGGCCACATGCACGGGGTCAAGCCGGCCAACATCGTCGGCGCCATCGCCAACGAGGCGGGGCTGGAAAGCCGCTACATCGGCCGCATCGACATCCACGACGACCACTCGGTGCTGGACCTGCCGGCGGACATGCCGCGCGAGCTGCTGCAACACTTGAAGAAGGTGTGGGTGTCCGGCCAGCAATTGCAGATGCGCAAGGTCGACGGCAACGAGGCCTCCGCGCCCAAGCCGTTCAAGCCCAAGTTCGCGCGCAAGCCCGGCGAGCGCGACTTCGCCGGCCCGCGCAAGGGCGGGCCGAACAGGGGCTTCGACCGGCCGCACGGCGACGCGCCGCGCAAGCCGCCGCACAAGCCCAAGGGGCCGCGCAGCTTCTGATCCATCCGACCCCGGCTCCGGCCGGGGTTTTTCTTGCGTGCTTGCCGGTACGCACGACCGTTCGTCGGAAAGTCCGCGGTGGGCCTTGCGTTGATCAATTTAGCTAATTAGCATTTTAGTTAAGTAAGCAATCAAACAAGCCGCCCAAAGGAGCAATGCCATGACCCTGGAACTTGGTTACCTGCTGTACCTCGGCGTTTCCATCGCGATGACCGTCTGGGTCGCGCGCACCCTGTCACGCAACGGCGAAATCTTCCTGGTCAAGTGCTTCGGCCACGACGAGCAGCTCGCCCGCTCCACCAACCACCTGCTGGTGGTCGGCTTCTACCTGGTCAACATCGGCTTCATCGCCGTGCGCATGGATTCGTGGAACGAGCAGCGCGCGGTCAGCGCGATGATCCCGTACATTTCTGCCAAGATCGGCCTGTCGGTGCTGGTGCTGGGCTTCATGCACTTCTTCAACATGGCGATGATTGCCCGCTACGGCCGCACGGTCGCGGCCTGGGCGCATGGCCACCAGGCACCGCCGCCGCTGCCCCCGCAAGTCTGAGACGCCCTATCGCAATGAGCACCGACAAGATTTTCGACGCCCTCGCTTCCGGCCCGCGCCGGCAGATCCTGGCCTATCTGTCCGAACAGGAACTGCCGGCCGGGGACATCGCCGCGCGCTTCGAGATGAGCGCGCCGGCGGTGTCGCGGCACCTGGCGGTGCTGGAGAACGCCGGCCTGGTGGTCGGCGAACGCCGCGGCCAGTACGTGGTCTACCGGCTGGTGCCGGACAATCTGGTCAACACCCTGACCCAGTTCGCGTTTGAGATCTGCCCGGTTGGCGGGCCGCTCAAGCGCGAGGCGCGGCGGGCGAAGAAGAGCGCCGGCTGAGCGGCCGGAACGAAGGCGCGACGCAGCAGCGCCGGCTCGCCGATAATGGCGCCATGACCACCCGCCTCAACAAACACATCGCCGAGACCGGCTTCTGTTCCCGCCGCGAAGCCGACCGCCTGATCGGCGAGCGTCGCGTGACCGTCAATGGCATCGTCGCCGGCACGGGGGCCGTGGTCGGCGAGGGTGACAGCGTCCTGGTCGACGGCCAGCCGCTGCGCACCCGTGAAGCCAGAAAGCCCGGCGCCCGCCGCCACGTCTACATCGCCCTGAACAAGCCGGTGGGCATCACCTGCACCACCGAAAGCTCGGTCAAGGGCAATATCGTCGAGTTCGTCGGCCACGAGCAGCGCATCTTTCCGATCGGCCGCCTGGACAAGGACTCGGAGGGCCTGATCCTGCTGACCAGCAACGGCGATATCGTCAATGAAATCCTGCGCGCGGAGAACCGCCACCAGAAGGAGTACCTGGTCGCGGTCAACCAGCCGGTCACCGACGAATTCCTGCGCGGCATGGCGCGCGGCGTGCGCATCCATGGCGAGACCACGCTGCCCTGCCGCACTTCGCGCATCGCCAAGTTCGGCTTCCGCATCATTCTGGAGCAGGGCTTGAACCGGCAGATCCGCTTGATGGCCGCCGCGTTCGGCTACCGCGTGACCCAGCTGCGGCGCGTGCGCATCGACAACATCAAGCTCGGTGCGCTCAAGCCCGGGCAATGGCGCAACCTGACCGACGCCGAACTGCGCGGGCTGCTGCCGCAGCGCCAGGACTTCTGACCGGCGTCGCGCTTTGCCCACCGTACCCTCACGTTTGCGCTGCCGCTGTGGGCATACTCTGGGGGCATGAGGAGGGGGCATGATCAAGCCGGAAAAGCCGAAGGATGAAGCAGCGCGCCTTGAGGCGCTGCGCCGTTATCAACTGCTGGACACGCCGCCGGAACAGGCGTTCGACGATCTGGTGCAGATCGCCACCGCCCTGTGCGGCACGCAGATGGGCGCCGTGACCCTGGTCGATCAAGACCGCCAGTGGTTCAAGGCGCGCAAGGGCGTGGATGCAACCGAAACGCCCCGCGAGGTCGCGTTCTGCGCGCATGCGATCCTGACCCCGGATCAGGTCTTCAGCGTCGAGGATGCCGAACGCGACCCGCGTTTCGTCGGCAATCCCCTGGTCACTGGCGACCCGCACGTGCGTTTCTATGCCGGCGCGCCGCTGTTGGACAAGTCCGGCCACGCCCTGGGCACCCTGTGCGTATTCGACGACACCCCGGCCAGCCTCAACGAGGAACAGCGCCAGGCGCTGGAAGCCCTGTCGCGCCAGGCCTCGCACCTGCTGGAACTGCGCCGCGTGGCCGCCGCGCTCGAACGCCAGCTGCGCGAGCGCGACTGGTACGAACAGCAGCTTTCGCAGTATTCCGAATCGCTGGAAACCCTCAACGCCGACCTCGCCGAGCAGACCCGCACCGACGTGCTCACCGGCCTGCCGAACCGGCGCGCCTTTGCCGCCGCGCTGGC